>NZ_JAVDTO010000051.1:0-1063 GCF_031455875.1 Azospirillum sp. BE72 | reverse complement strand
AATCGCGGATCAGCACGCCGCGGTGAATACGTTCCCGGGCCTTGTACACACCGCCCGTCACACCATGGGAGTTGGCTTTACCCGAAGACGGTGCGTTAACCCGCAAGGGAGACAGCCGGCCACGGTAAGGTCAGCGACTGGGGTGAAGTCGTAACAAGGTAGCCGTAGGGGAACCTGCGGCTGGATCACCTCCTTTCTAAGGAAAGCCGACCCTGAATGGTCCGGCGCTTCAAGTCCGAATGGCGCTTCTCTGCCGCCGCCGGCGCATCCCTTCTCACGGTTCTCGACGTGCTCCTGCGATGGAGCACGGACGGGCTAGTAGCTCAGTTGGTTAGAGCGCGCGCTTGATAAGCGTGAGGTCGGAGGTTCAAATCCTCCCTGGCCCACCATGTTTAGCGATGGCGTGACCATCGGGGGCATAGCTCAGTTGGGAGAGCGCCTGCTTTGCAAGCAGGAGGTCGTCGGTTCGATCCCGTCTGCCTCCACCAGTTTCCGGAAGGACTGCTGGTGTCGATGGTAGAGGCGAGCCGCTCAGCTTCGAGGACCGTTGGAAGGAACCACAACACGGCAACGTGAACAGCAACGAGCGCGCAGCGCTCGTTGCTGTGTCCCTAACGGGACGGGATCATGGACAAGTGAAGATGAAGTGCAAGTGACCGAGGACGCTCCTCGGCCGGCCCAGACCCACAAGGTCAAAGCTGGCTGGGAGTAGCATCGAACGGCGGAAACAGCCAATCCTGTCGATTGGTTCGCGAGCAGGCTTGTTCCTGCGCGTGGCGCAAGCGTTTTCGTTGGAGTTGAGATCAAGCGTCTGAAGGGCATCTGGTGGATGCCTTGGCACTGAGAGGCGATGAAGGACGTAGCACGTTGCGATAAGTCACGGGGAGCCGCGAGCAGGCTTTGATCCGTGAATTTCCGAATGGGGAAACCCACCGCGCAAGCGGTATCCCACACTGAATCCATAGGTGTGGGAAGCGAACCCGGCGAACTGAAACATCTAAGTAGCCGGAGGAAAGGACATCAACCGAGACTCCGCTAGTAGTGGCGAGCGAACGCGGACCAG
>NZ_JAVDTO010000050.1:0-1073 GCF_031455875.1 Azospirillum sp. BE72 | reverse complement strand
CTAGAGCATTTTCAGAATGAGTCTCCATACCCTGCGGCGCGGAAGTAGTTGGCGCACTCGTCCGGCTTGAAGTGGTCAAGGAGTTGGCCGATACGACGCCAGAGGCCATCGACTGTTCGCTCTTTGGCTTGACGCAGCAGGGTCTTAAGCTTGGCGAAGGCCATCTCGATGGGATTGAGGTCGGGGCTGTAGGGCGGCAGCAGGAAGAGTTGGGCGCCGGACGCTTGGATGGCGGCGCGGACCTCGGCGGTCTTGTGGGCGGGCAGATTGTCGAGCACGACGATGTCGCCGTGCCGCAAGGTTGGGATCAGCCCCTGCTGGACGTAGGCGAGGAAGGCCGCTCCGGTCATCGGCCCGTCGAGCACCATCGGCGCGGTCAGGCCGTCACGTCTCAGCGCGGCCACGAAGGTCGTGGTCTTCCAGTGCCCGAAAGGCGCCGAGGCAATCAGCCTCTGGCCGCGCGGCGCCCGGCCGTAGAGCCGAGTCATCTTCGTGGAGGCGCCGGTTTCGTCGATAAAGACGAGGCGGTCGGCATCGACGAAGGGCTGGGCCGCCCGCCAAACCCGTCGACGGGCCGCGACGTCCGGTCGGTCCTGCTCGCTCGCCTTGAGTGTCTTTTTTTGAGCGTCAGCCCAAGCCGATCTATGGCCGTCCACAGCGCGCCGCTGCTCAGCCGGACGCCATGCTCGCTCTCCAGCCACGTCTGCATGGCCGCCAGCGTCATATCCGAGTGTGTCCGCAGATGGGCCGCAAGCGCGGTCTCCTGCTCTGGCGTCAGCTTGCGGGGGCGGTGGCCGCGCGACCGGTTGGCCGCCGTCTCGCCGGTGGTCCGGCGTCGGATCAGCGCCTTGTAGATGTAGGAGATGCTGACCTGGAACACCGAGGCGGCAGCGCGCACGGCCATGCCGCCATCAACCGCCGCCAGAACCCGAGACCGAAGATCGTCCGAATAGCTCTGTCCCTGACGCCATGCCATCGCTAACCCCCAGACCGGAAATCCAGGAGCAGCGAATCATGCTACGGCGGCAAAGGGAATCCCCCTCAGCGATTCCAGGCAACCTGAGAACGCTCTA
>NZ_JAVDTO010000048.1:0-1267 GCF_031455875.1 Azospirillum sp. BE72 | reverse complement strand
TGACCTTCCCCCGGCAGAAAGGACACCGGGTTAAGCGGCTCGAAGCTCGGCCTGGTCCGGGGTGATGTAGCCGAGAGCCGAGTGCAGTCGCTGGCGATTGTAATAGCCTTCGATGTAGGCGAACAGATCTCTGCGAGCGGCGTCGCGCGTTGCATAGCGGGCGCCATGGACGAGTTCCGCTTTCAAACTGCCGAAGAAACTTTCCATCGGGGCGTTATCCCAGCAGTTGCCTTTGCGGCTCATTGACTGCACAATGCCATTGCTTTTCAAAGCTTTTCGGTAATCCCCAGCGGCGTATTGACTACCACGATCCGAGTGGTGCAGGAGGCCGGGCTGGGGCCGTTGCCGCTGGACCGCCATGGTCAGGGCCGCCAGCGGCAGTTCGGTGCGCATGTGGTCGCGCATTGCCCAGCCCACGGCCTTGCGGCTGAACAGATCCAGGACGACGGCGAGATACAGCCAGCCCTCGTCCGTCGGGATGTATGTGATGTCGGTGAGCCAAGTCTGGTTCGGCTTCGCCGGGGCAAAGTCGCGATTGAGCCGATTGGGCGCCACCGGCAAACCGTGCCGGCTGTCGGTGGTGCAGACGCGATAAGCCTTGGCGCGTTGCGCCCGCAGGCCGTGGCGGCGCATGAGGCGTTCGACACGCCCGCGACTGGCGGTGTGCCCATTCGCCCGCAGGGCGGCATGAATGCGAGGAACTCCGTAGCGTTGACGATGCGCGTCGTGAAGGCGCCGGATGTCATCGAGCAACTGCCGGTTCGCTGCTTTGCGTGGGCTCTCCGGTCGCGTGCGCCAAGCATAATAGCCCGATGGCGACACGCCGATGGCATCGCAGAGCACCCGAACCGGGTATTCGTCGCAGCAGTCTGCAATGATTCGGAACCTCATCTCGGTGCTTCCGAGAAGATGGCTACAGTTTTTTTTAATATATCCCGTTCCATCTGGACGCGGGCGAGTTCGCGTTTTAGACGGGCGATTTCCGATGCTTGATCAGCGCCTGTGATCAGGGGGGCCGCCGCTTGCTGGACGGGGGGCATCGACGGCCCCCCTGACCCGGTTAGGCGGCGCTGCCATTTCCGTAACACCGAGGGCTGCACTCCCAATTCACGGGCGATCTGCGCAAGGGAGCGGCCGCTGCTGGCCAACAGCGCCACCGCCTCTTGCTTGAACTCGTCCGTAAAGATGCGCCGTGTCGTCGTCATTCTTGACCTCTCCGCTCCATCTGGAGCTTAGCAGAGGTGTCCACTGATTCGGAGGAGGGTCA
>NZ_JAVDTO010000047.1:0-1402 GCF_031455875.1 Azospirillum sp. BE72 | reverse complement strand
CCGCCGCGGCCCGAGCCGCGCACCGTCACCGTGGTCTCGCCGCCCGACAGCAGGATGCAGGGCGCGGTGAAGGGCTGCGCCCGGCCGGCCACCTGCAATGCCATGCCGCCCAGCACCGTGCCGACGTCGCGCGCCTCGCCTTCGATGCGGTCGCTCAGGATGTGCACCGGGTAGCCGGCCTTGCGCCCTACCGCTGCGGCGGCCTCCAGCGCCATCTGCGGCGTGGCGATCAGGCGGGCCTCGCAGCCCGCCAGCCGCGGGTCGTCCGGCTTGACGCTCTCGCCGCGCCCGCTTTCCAGCACGTCGCGCAGCGCGGGAGGCACCGTGATGCCGTAGCGGCGGAGGATGGCGAGGGCGTCGGCGCAGCTGGTGGGATCGCCGACGGTGGGGCCCGACGCGATGTCCATCGGGTTGTCGCCGGGCACGTCGGACAGCAGCAGCGTCAGCACCCGGGCCGGGGCGCAGGCGGCGGCGAGCCGCCCGCCCTTCACCGCCGACAGGTGGCGGCGCACGCAGTTCATCTCGGCGATCGTGGCGCCGGAGGCGAGCAGGGCGCGGTTGACCGCCTGCTTGTCCGCCAGCGTCACGCCGTCCAGCGGCAGCGCCAGCAGCGCTGAACCGCCGCCGGAGATCAGGCACAGCACCAGATCGTCCGCGCCGAGGCCGGAGACCAGGGCGCGGATGCGCCCGGCGGCGGCCAGACCGGCGGCATCCGGCACCGGGTGGGCGGCCTCGACAATCTCGATGCGCTCACACGGCACGGCATAGCCGTAGCGGGTGACCACCAGCCCGGAGAGGGCTCCGGGCCAATGGTCCTCGACCGCCCGCGCCATCGCCGCCGAGGCCTTGCCGGCGCCGATCACCACCAGCCGGCCCTTGGGAGACCCCTTGGGAAGTTCGGGCAGGTTGGCCGGCACGCACAGCGCCGGCTGGGCGGCGGCGATTGCGGCATCGAACATCTGGCGCAGCAGGGCGCGCGGAACGGTCGACATGGAACGAGCCTCCTACCTTAGACTTTCTGGCCGATCTCGAAGTTGGCGAGCATCTCGAGCGCGCGGACCATGCCGGAATGGTCCCAGGCCTTGCCGCCGTTGGCGGCGCAGGCGTTGAACAGCTCCTGGGCGGTGGCGGTGTTGGGCAGGCTGACGCCGAGCGAGCGGGCGGTGGCGAGCGCGAGGTTGAGGTCCTTCTGATGCAGCTCGATGCGGAAGCCGGGATCGAAGGTCCGCTTGACCATGCGCTCGCCATGGACCTCGAGGATGCGGGAATTGGCGAAGCCGCCCATCAGGGCCTGACGGACCTTGGCCGGATCGGCGCCGGCCTTGGCGGCGAGCAGCAGGGCCTCGCCGACCGCCTCGATGGTGAGCGCGACGATGATCTGGTTGGCGACCTTGGTGGTCTG
>NZ_JAVDTO010000046.1:0-1435 GCF_031455875.1 Azospirillum sp. BE72 | reverse complement strand
TAGATGCGGTAATGGGCCTTGCACCAAGCTCTGGCTTGGTCGGGTGGCTGTCCCCACAGTGATGGTGTGAGAAACGGGGTCCGAGCGGATCGGCCCCAAGCATCAAGGGGGACAGCCATGGATCACTTTGCCGGAATCGACGTCTCGTTGGAACAGAGCAGCGTGTGCGTGGTGGATGCGACGGGCAAGATTGTGCGGGAGGCCAAGGTGGCAAGCGAGCCCGCCGCCCTGGTGCGCTTCTTCGGCGAGCTTGGCTTTCCGGTGGTCCGCATTGGGTTGGAGGCTGGACCCTTGTCGCAGTGGCTGCACGCCGGGCTGAGCGCGGCGGGCTTGGCGACGGTGCTGCTGGAGACCCGCCACGTCAAGGCGGCGCTGTCGGCGATGGTGGTGAAGACCGACCGCAAGGACGCCCGCGGCATCGCCCAGTTGCTGCGCATGGGCTGGTTCCGGTCGGTGCACCGCAAGTCGGCCGATGCCCAGGAGGTGCGCGCCCTGCTGGTTGGCCGTAAGCTTCTGCAGAGCAAGCTGCGCGATGTGGAGTTCAGCATCCGCGGCATCTTGCGCGGCTTCGGGCTGAAGGTCGGTGAGGTCAGCAAAGGGCGCTTTGCGGCGCGGGTGGAGGAACTGATCGAGGGGCATGCGATGTTGGAGGAGGTCGTCGGTGCCATGCTGACGGCACGCGCAGGCCTGCACAGCGAGTTCATGCGCCTGCATCGCAAGATGCTGGCGATCGTGCGCACCGATGAGGTCTGTCGGCGGTTGATGACGGTTCCTGGGGTGGGGCCGCTGGTGGCGGTGACCTTCAGGGCGACAGTCGATGATCCAGCCCGCTTCACCTCGTCCAAGGCGGTGGGCGCGCACTTCGGGCTGACGCCCAAAAAGTACCAGTCGGGCGAGACCGACGTGACCGGCGGGGTGAGCAAGGTGGGGGACGTGATGGTGCGCACTGCCCTCTACGAGGCCGCCAACGTGCTGCTGAGCCGGACCACCCGGTTCTCCACGCTCAAGCGCTGGGCGCTGGACGTGGCCAAGCGGCGTGGCGTGAAGCGGGCCAAGGTCGCTCTGGCGCGGAAGCTGGCCACTGTCCTGCACCGCATGTGGGTGGATGGCAGCGAGTTCCGCTGGGGCAAGGAGGCGCTGGTAACCGCGTAAGAAGATAGGACAACGGTTTGGAGCAGAGCCGGAAGGTGTTGCTCCGGTGAGGTCCCGTCGCCGGGACGCGGAAACCAGTGAGGACGGGAGTAGTGCTGTGGAAGCTCCTGCGGGAGTGAACCACGCGCCTTAGATTGTCCCGCTGGCTTCCTTTCTCTGACGGCATGATGTGGCAGCCACCGTGCTGACCACGGACGGAAGCATGAAGCCGGCGACGTGACAATCACTGCGAGGGACTTGACGTCTGACGGCCCATTACGGAAGCATTACAGTTGCGATGGAA
>NZ_JAVDTO010000044.1:0-1687 GCF_031455875.1 Azospirillum sp. BE72 | reverse complement strand
TGTAAGCGCAATGTCAGAATGTCAGTCCCTCGCAACATAGAAGTGTCAGTCTTCTGTCGGGTTTTCGACGGCTGGGAGGCTGGCGATGGGCTGGATAACGATGAGCGAACGGGACTTGCAACGCGTCGAGGTTCTCGGCGAGGTGCTGAGCGGTCGCCGCGGGGTCGGATCGGCGGCGTCGGTTCTGGGGTTGAGCGAGCGGCAGGTGTGGCGGCTTCTGGCGCGCTACAAGGCCGGTGGCGGTGGCGCTCTGGTTCACCGGGGGCGCGGCCGTCCATCGAACCGGCGGCTTGGCGATGAGGTGCGGGAGCGGGCGCTGGAGCTTGTCCGCAGCCGGTATGGCGATTTCGGCCCGACCCTGGCGGCGGAAATGCTGCGGGAGAAGCATGGGCTGACGGTGTCGCGCGAGACGTTGCGCCAGTGGATGGCGGCGGCTGGTCTTTGGCTGTCACGCCGGCAGCGCCGGCAGTTCCACCCTCCCCGTCTGCGCCGCGAGCGGTTCGGCGAGTTGATCCAGATCGACGGCAGCGCGCACCGCTGGTTCGAGGACCGCGCCGATCCCTGCACGCTTCTGGTGTTCATCGACGATGCGACGGGCCGGGTGATGCAGCTTCGTTTTGCCCGGTCGGAGAGCGCCTTTTCCTACTTCGAGGCGCTGGAGGGCTATCTGAACGCCCATGGCCGGCCGCTGGCCTTCTATTCGGACAAATACTCGGTGTTCCGGGTCTCACAGCGCGAGGCGAAGGGCGGCCAGGGTATGACGCAGTTCGGCCGGGCCTTGGCGGAGTTGAATATCGAGATCCTGTGTGCCAACTCCAGCCAGGCCAAAGGGCGGGTCGAGCGGGTGAACCGGACGCTGCAGGACCGGCTGGTGAAGGAGTTGCGGCTGGCTGGCGTTAGCGGCATCGAGGCGGGCAATGCCTTCCTGCCCGGCTTTGTCGACCGCTTCAACGCCCGTTTTGCCCTGCCCCCTGCCCGGCCGGATGATCTGCACCGGCCGCTGACCATCGCGCCGGATCGGCTGCGCCAGGTGCTGTGCTGGCGCGAACAGCGCCATGTCGGGCAGCAGCTGACGCTGTCCTACGAGCGCAAGCTGATCATGTTGGAAGAGACGGAGCTGACGCGGGGGCTGGTTGGCCAGTATGTCGACACCTGCGCCTTCGCCGATGGCCGTCTGGAGGTGCGGTGGAAGGGAGTAGCGCTGTCTTATCGGGCCTTCGACAAGAACCAGCGGGTCGCCCAGGCCGACGTCGTGGAGAACAAGCGGCTGAGTGCGGTTCTGGCCCAGGTAAAGGAGATGCAGGAGAGCCGGCCGCCACCTCGGGTGAAGACCAGCAGCGAGAAGAATGGCTACCACAAGACGGGGCGGCGCAAGCGGCAGGGCGGACCACCCGACAGTGCCTGCGCGGCAGACTGACCGCAGCTGTTTGCCCCCTGTCCGCAAAGCCCCGATGCAGCCGGCATGTCTGGCAGCAGGATGATGGCTCGGCGATCGTCGTCGCCGTCAAGCCCTGCGCCTGCGGCGCACCGCACAGCGGCTCCGGGGCTTGACCGCGCCGCCGAGCCGAACCCGAACGCATCCATGCCAGACATGCCGAAGAAGGCCAACCACACCGCCAAGCCTAAGCCTGACCCAATGACATTCCTACTTTGCGCCAACCACTGACACTTCTAACCGGGCGCAACA
>NZ_JAVDTO010000043.1:0-3118 GCF_031455875.1 Azospirillum sp. BE72 | reverse complement strand
TGTGACCTTCGACGATAAGTGGCGGCCTTTCTCCAGCGCTATGTGGCGCACACGACATTACTATCGGGCAAGGGTACGGTAGACGGTCGGGCGCGAAACCGAGAACAGCTCGGCCAAATCACTGATTGAGTACTCACCGGTCTCGCGCATGCGGCGCAATTCGCGCTGCTGTTTGTCGGAGAGCTTGGGCTTCTTGCCACGGAGCTTGCCACTGGCGCGAGCGACCGCCATACCCTCGCGCGTACGCAGGCGGATGAGGTCGGCCTCGAATTCGGCGAAGGTGGCGAGGATGTTGAAGAACATCTTTCCCATGGGGTCGGCCGGGTCGTAGACGCTCGAACCGAGCGCAAGCTTGACGCCACGAGCGACCAGATCATCAGCGATGGCGCGCGCGTCGGGGACCGAGCGTGCCAGCCGGTCCAGCTTCGGCACCACGAGTGTGTCGCCGGCGCGCACGGCGGCGAGCGCTTGGTCGAGCCCTGGCCGGGCCCGGCTCGTGCCGGTCAGCCCATGGTCGGTGTAAATGCGCTCGGGCGCCACGCCGAGCCGTTCGAGCGCTGCCCGCTGGGCGGCGAGGTCCTGCTTGTCGGTCGAGCAGCGGGCATAGCCGACGGTGATCGTGGTCATGGTCGAATCGTACGATAGGGGTCCCTTCAATGAAAGGATCATCGGACCATTTCAATGAGACGGATAGATCCGTGATCCGAACGGTATGGACGGCAGGGTGCGAACCGTCCGGTGAGCGATCCCCTTGCGGACGGCGGGGATCGCCGGTTTCGGGAGGCGGCCATGGCTCGGGAGAAGACGACGGCCCCGTTCGCGACCCTGACCGAGGAAGGCCAAGCGCAGGCGATGGCGCGCTTCGCCGCCTTGCGGCCGCATCTCGAGGATGGAGTCCCCCTGGCGCGCGCGGCCGCCGACGCCGGCGTGCCGCTGCGAACGGCGCAGCGTTGGCTCGCCCGTTACCGCCGGGACGGGCTGGCCAGCCTCGCGCGTCGTAGCCGCAGCGATGCCGGTGCGCGTCGCTCGCCCGACGACCTCGTCACGTTGATCGAGGGCCTGGGGTTGAAACGGCCGCGACTGTCGGCCGCCACCATCCACCGTCGGGTCTGTAACGTCGCCGCGGCGCAGGGATGGCGTGCGCCGTCCTACGGCACGGTCCACGCCATCCTCTCGAGCCTGGACCCGACGATGGTGACGCTCGCGCTCGACGGGCCGGCCGCTTACCGCAACCGTTACGAGCTGATCCATCGGCACCGCGCCGAGACGCCCAACGCACTCTGGCAAGCCGACCACACGCAGCTCGACGTCCTTATCCTCGACGAAAGCGGGAAGCCGGCGCGGCCGTGGCTCACCACCGTCATCGACGATCGCTCCCGCGCGGTCGCCGGGTACTTGGTCTTCCTCGGCGCGCCTTGCGTGCTTAACACCTGCCTTGCGCTTCGCCATGCGATCTGGCGCAAGGCCGACCCCGCTTGGCCGGTCTGCGGCGTGCCGGACGTCCTCTACGTCGACCACGGCAGCGATTTCACCAGCCGGCACCTTGACCGGGTGGCGGCGGACCTGCGGTTCCAGGTCGTCTACTCTGCCGTCGGCCGCCCACAGGGGCGGGGCAAGGTCGAGCGCCTGTTCGGCACAATCAATACCGAGCTGTTGCCCGAACTGCCTGGCTATCTTGTCAAGGGAAGGCCCGCATCGCCCCCGACACTGTCGCTGGCGCGGCTCGACCATGAGGTCGGTGCCTTCATCGCCGGCACCTACCACGCCCGCATCCACGGCGGGATCGGTGAGACACCGCTCGACGCGTGGCGTTGCGAGGGCTTTTTGCCCCGCCTTCCCGACAGCCTCGAGGACCTCGACCTCCTGCTGATCCAGCATGCTGAGCCGCGCCGCGTGCGGCGTGACGGCGTCCGCTTCCAAGGACTGCGCTACGTCGCCCCGACGCTTGCAGGCTTTATTGGCGAGGCGGTCACCGTCCGCTACGACCCCCGCGACCTGTCCGAGATCCGGCTCTTCCACCGCGGCGGCTTTCTCTGCCGCGCGGTGAGCGAGGAACACGCCGGGAAGGTGGTGACGCTCAAGGACATCCAGGCGGCCCGACGTGCTCATCGCCGGTCCTTGCGCACCGCAATCAACGAGCGCGTGGCAAAGGTGGCCGACTTCCTGCCCCACCACGACCAGCCGTCGAGGCCGGTCCCACCGCCGCGACCGGCGGCGTCACCGGCCCGGCCGCGGCTGCGTCTCTACGAGGAGGATGATCCGTGACCGGTGGCGATCGGGCCGGCGCGTTCATCGCGACGAAGGAACACCGGCGCTTTTCCGAGTTCGCCGGTGCCGTGCGCAAGCACCGCTACATCGGCCTTTGCTTCGGCGCTGCCGGCGTCGGCAAGACCCTGTCGGCGCGGCGCTACGCGAAGTGGGATGTTGCCGAACCCCTGCTCGTCGAATGGGGGCCGCGCCAGCCTTCCGATGCCAAGGTGTACGCGGCGCTCGCCGGCACCCGGACCGTCGTCTACACGCCCACGGTCTGCTGCCCGTTTCGCGAGCTGCGCGACAGTATCGGCACGCTGGTCACGCGTGCGGGCGTCTGCATCGACGCGCACCTGCACCGCGAGGACCTCATTCGCACAGGACTCAGCCCCAATCCCGCCGAGTTGCTCATCGTCGATGAGGCCGAGCGGCTCTCGACCCCGGCGCTCGAGCACCTGCGCGACGTGTTCGACAGAACCGGCATCGGCGTGATCCTCATTGGCATGCCCGGCATCGAGAAGCGCTTGGCGCGCTACCCGCAGCTCTACAGCCGCGTCGGGTTTGCTCATCACTACCGCCCTTTGAAGGGCGACGAACTCGCCTTCGTGCTCACCCGCCACTGGCGGCAGCTCGGGCTTGCCCTCGACGAGGCCGACTTCACCGATGCCCAGGCCATGGCGTCAATCGCGCGGATCACGGGCGGCAATTTCCGCCTGCTCCATCGCCTGTTCGTCCAGATCGGGCGCATCCTGAAGATCAACGGCCTGTCTGTGATCACCGACGATGTGGTCGAGGCCGCGCGGAGTACGCTCGTCATCGGTGCCACATAGCGCTGGAGAACGACCGCCACCTATCTCTGAAGGTCACA
>NZ_JAVDTO010000042.1:0-3261 GCF_031455875.1 Azospirillum sp. BE72 | reverse complement strand
ATCACCGACGATGTGGTCGAGGCCGCGCGGAGTACGCTCGTCATCGGTGCCACATAGCGCTGGAGAACGACCGCCACCTATCTCTGAAGGTCACAACGATGCCTGGGGATTTTGATGTTGCAAAAATCTATCGCAAAAGGAAAGAGTTCTGCGATGATTTTAGCGACGGGTGTTCCATGCTCATCGGCTATGCGCGCGTCTCAACTGACGACCAGGATCTTTCGCAGCAGCGGGCGTCCCTACAGGCGGCCGGCTGTCAGCGAATCTATGAGGAGAAGGTCTCCGGAGCAAAACGCGTCCGGCCACAGCTTGCCCGGCTGATCGATCAACTCCGGGCCGATGACGTTGTGACGGTCACGCGCCTCGACAGGCTGGCCCGGTCAACCCGCAATCTTCTCGATATTGCGGAGCAGCTCCGCGAAGCCGGTGCGGGTCTCCGGTCGCTCGCGGAGCCTTGGGCCGACACTACCTCGCCGGCTGGCCGGATGATCCTGACCGTGTTCGCCGGCATCGCCGAATTCGAGCGCTCTCTGATCGCCGAGCGGACCGGCATTGGCCGCGTAGCCGCCAGAGCGCGCGGCGTACGGTTCGGCCGGCCGCCGAAATTGACCGCTGACCAGATCGCTCTCGCTCGGCGCTTGGTCGATGAAGGGCGATCTCCCCGCGAGGCAGCCCAAATTCTCAATGTCCATGCATCAACGCTGTACCGGGCGTTTGCGCTTCAAACTCCCAAAACTGCTGTCTCCGGTTCCTGATCGACCCGTTGTCAATTTTGCTGTTCCGCGGCTGCCGGGCCGCTAAAGATTGGAAGCGGTGTCTCGGACAGCTCACTCCGTGACAGCCTCGGACCCGCATCACTATTCTCTCCCGAAAACGAGGTAATGGGAGATTGGAAATATGGCGCGTCGACGGCTGTTGACCGAAGACCAGTGGGCAAGGCTCCTGGCGGTGCCGGACGACGAACGCGCGATGGTGCGCCACTATACGCTCAGCAGGGACGATCTCGACATCGTCACCCTCCGCCGCACGGCGCACACCCGCCTGGGCTGTGCCATTCTGCTCTGCTATCTCCATCATCCCGGGCGCATTCCCGGGCCGGACGAGCGCCCGCCCATCGCGCTGCTGGCGTTCGTTGCCCGCCAAGTGGGCGCCGAACCTGACGATTTCATCGCCTACAGTCGACGTGACCAGAACCGGCGGGAGCAGGTCGCCGCGATCATGGCACGGACCGGTCACCGCGCCTTTGATCGAACCCTCTTTCGCGACCTTGCTGCTTGGCTGACCTCCAAGGCACAGATTACACGGGACCCGATCATTCTGGCGACCACCCTGATCGATGAGTTCCGCCGCCGTCGTATCCTGATCCCTTCTGCGGCGATCCTGGAACTGATGCTCCATCAGGCTCGCGGCCGGGCCGAACGGGTTCTGCATCGTGCCCTTGTCGATGGTGTCGACCAGCGGACAACCGAAGCGCTCGACCGATTGCTGACCTTGCGGGCCGACACTGAAACGACAATGCTCGCTTGGTTGCGTCGGGTGCCGGCAGCCCCCACCGCCCGCAACATGCTGGCGGTCATTGAGCGCCTTTCCGCCTTGAAGGAGCTTGGCATCGACCGGGCGTTGCGCACTCGCGTGCCGGAGGTCGCGTTCGAGCGGCTCGCGGCCGAGGGCCTGCGGATGACGCCGCAGCATCTTCAGGATCTGGCGACGTCGCGCCAGCGTGCCGTGCTCGCCGCCACCGCGATTCGCCTGGAGATGGATCTGACCGATGTCACCCTGTCGATGTTCGACAAGCTGATCGGCAGTCTGGCACGGAAGGCCGAGCGCCGGACGGCGGAAAACACCCTGCGCTCCGTCCGGGACACCCAGACCCAGTTGCGGGTGCTGCTGACCGCGTGTAAGGCGGTGATCGGCGCTCGGGAGGCTGGCACCGATCCCTACGAAGCCGTCGACCAGGGGGTCGGCTGGTTCCGTTTCATGAAATGCGTCACCGACAGCGAAGCCCTGGCGAAGCCGGAGATCGCCGACCCGCGCACCGAGATGCTTGGCCGCTACGCCACCGTCCGGGCCTTCGCTCCCACGCTCCTCAATCGTTTCAGCTTTCTCGGCAGTGCCTCGGTGACGCCGTTGTTGCGGGCGCTCGACACCATTCGCGTCATGTACGCCGCCGGGCGCCGCACTCTGCCCGAGAAGCCACCGACCGGCTTCATCCGACGCTCCTGGCGCCCCTTCGTCATCAAGAAGGAGGGCATCGACCGGAGAGCCTACGAAATCTGCGCGCTATCCGAACTGCGTGACCGGTTGCGGGCAGGCGACGTCTGGGTGGAGGGGAGCCGCCAGTACCGGGATTTCGAGAGCTGCCTCATGCCGCGCCCAACCTTCGACATCCTTCACGAGGAGGGGGCGTTGCCCGTTGCCGTTCCACGGAGCGCTGACGGACACCTTGCTGAAAGAGGCGCGGAACTCGACCGGATCGTTGCCGACGTGGCGGACCTTGCCAAACAGGGGTTGCTTGAAGACGTCGACCTGTCCGACGGCGAACTCCGCGTCACGCCGATCCGGGACACGACCCCACCGGAGGCGGAAGACCTTGGCCGCCGAGCTTACGATCTCATGCCACGGGTCAAGATCACCGACCTTCTGCTGGAGGTGGATGGCTGGACCGACTTCTCCGGCTGCTTCACGCACCAACGGAGCGGCCGGCCCGCTGACGACAGGGCGGCAACATTGACCGCTGTGCTGGCCGACGGCATCAACCTCGGGCTGTCCCGGATGGCCGAAGCATGCCAAGGGGCATCCATGCGGCAACTTGCTTGGATGCATGACTGGCACATCCGCGACGACACCTACATGGTGGCGCTCGCCTGCATCATCGACACGCACAGAGCCTTGCCATTGGCCGCCGTCTGGGGTGACGGGCGTACGTCATCCTCCGACGGGCAATTCTACCGCGCCGGCGGTCGCGGCGAAGCCGTCGGCGATGTGAACGCCCATCACGGCAACGAGCCGGGCATCGCCTTCTACACCCATGTCTCCGATCAGTACGGCCCCTTCCACACCAAGGTGATCGCGGCGACCGCCAGCGAGGCACCTCACGTCATCGACGGCCTTCTCCATCACCAGAGCGGTTTGGAGATCGAGGAGCATTACACGGACACTGGAGGCGCGAGCGTTACATGGACAGTCAAGAGGGAACTGGAGGCGGCTGTCCGGATAGTCCACAGAGGGGCCCCGTGCGCCGCGAAGCGCTCCTCAAGCAGC
>NZ_JAVDTO010000041.1:0-3415 GCF_031455875.1 Azospirillum sp. BE72 | reverse complement strand
GTTATATGGACATTTGGCTCCAAGGAGCCTTTCGAGCATTCTTGTGACGACATCGGACACAGGGGGCGTCTATGGCCAGGATCGAGCGCACGGAGGGGCAGTCGGTGCGGTATCGCTTGGTCTCGGCAGCGGGTGAGCCGGTGCCGATCGTCCAGGATTTCCTCGCCCACCTGCTCGCCCGGGGTTGTTCACCCAACACGGTAGCCGCCTACGCCTTCGACCTGCGCCACCTCTGGACCTTCCTGGAAGCCTCGGGTCTGCCCTGGAACGGGATGCTGCCCCCCGATGCGATCGGTCTGCTCGCCCATCTGCGCAGCGTCGCGGTTCGCCGAAGGCGGCGCGCCGAGCCGTCCTTGCTTGCGGCGGGTGGTGATCGCGTGCTGGGCCTGTCTGCTGCGGCTATCAACCGGGCGCTTGCTGCGGCGGCCTCGCTTTACGAGTTCGCCATCGTCGCGGGGCGTCTCGATGGCCCCAACCCGCTGGCGTGCGGGGAGCACAAGAACGCCGTTCCGGTGACGGACCGCCATCGGCCGTTCCTGGATGGCATCGCGCGGCGCTCGCCGATCCGGCGCGGCATGCGGGTGAGGACGGCGCTCCGGTTGCCCCGCCCGCTCGAGCCCGAGCAGGTGGCGGCGCTGGTCGGCTGCCTGCGCTGCAAGCGGGACCTTGCCCTGGTCAGGCTCATGTTGGACGGGGGCCTGCGCCCGGGCGAGGCGTTGGCGCTGCGGGTCGCGGACGTCGCCTACGGCCGGCGCCGGGTGGTGATACGGCACGATACCGAGCACCCCAAGGGTGTGCGGCCGAAATCGCGCACGGAGCGCGTTGTCGACCTGCACGAACCGGAGACCCTCGCCGCCGTCGCCGACTACATGATGTCTGAGAGGCCGGTTGAGGCGGACTCTCCCTACCTGTTCTTAGTCGGTGGCCACGGCCGACGCCGACTGGAGCCGCTGAGCTACGCGGCGCTGGCCAAGCTTTTCGCCCGGGCAGCAGCGCGCGCCGGCATCCGCGAGGCCTGGGTCACTCCGCACGCGCTGCGCCACACACACGCCACACGCATGTGGGAGGGTGGGATGCGCGAACTGGCGCTGCAGCGCCGGCTGGGACATGCCTCACCGGTGTCGACGCGCATCTACACCCGGGTGTCCGATGCCGCCGTCGTCGCGGAGTATCGCCGGGCCGTCGGGCTTGATCGGGAGGTCCCATGAGGGCCGGACCCGTTCCGGCGGCGGCGATGCACGCCCGTGATCGCGTTGCCCCCGTCTTTCCGCCGAGGCACTGTGACGATGCCGAGTACGTGGCTTACATCCACAGGCTGCCGCTGGCGCCCATGGTCAAACGCCAACGCATCGCGATCCGACGCCGGTTCGAGCGGTTTTGGCCGGATCTCGCGGACTGGTTCGCGGCGCCCATGGGGGTGCGCGTCGCCCGATTGCCGGCCCGGCACCAGGGCGACGCCGTCCGCATCAACAGCTACGCGGCGCGCAGCTATCTGTACTATCTGGCACTCACGGATCGGATCCGGCTCGATCCGCCCTGGCTGTTGGCCATCGGCGACCTCCGGGCCGTCCAAGTGGCGGCGTCGCTCGGGATCGACCTGGGAATCGAATTGCTTGCGGCGGAGGCTGCTGCCCACGGACTGGAACGGTTCGGCGCCAAGCTCAGCTTAGCCTGGGCGATGGCGCGCATCGCCCTGTGCTTCGGGGCCCGCGGGGCCGCCGCGGTTTCGGACGACCATGTGGATGCGCTGATGGCGGCCATCCGGGAATTCGGCGCTCGGCCGGACGTCGGCGAGTTCTGGGGCTCCGCAGAGCGGTTCCGGGTGTCGCCCGCCAAGGCCTGGGTGACCCACCTCGGCCGACTGCGAATGATCCTTTACCACCGCGGCCAGGCTGCAGCCGAGCCGCGCAAGGCGATGCCGGGCTACGCGGCTCCCGCGCCGCCGCAAGCGGCCATGCTGGCCTTGGTCGAGCGCTGGCTGGAGGTGCGCCGGCTGACCGACAACCCGTCCACAGTCTATCACCTGTCCGTCGGCATGCGGCATTTCCTGCATTATCTGGCGGAGACCGTGCCGGAGGTGCAGGACTTCGGCGCGGTGACCCGCGACCACGCGCAGGGCTTCATGCACCGGATGGCGACGGAGATCCGGCCAACGACGGGACGCATTCTGGCGCCCAACACCCGTCGCGACCGGACAGGCGCTCTGGCGCAGTTTTGCCGGCAGACGGCCGCCTGGGGCTGGGAGGGCGCTCCGCCCCGGCAACTGGTCGACCGGCGTGACTATCCTCGGGCAGCGGAGCGCATCCCCCGGTACATCCCTGCCGACGAGCTGGCGCGGCTCATGGTGGCCATCCGGTCCATGACGTGCGTGTATCAACGCGCCGCCCTACTCGTGGCGCGCTGGTCCGGCGCGCGGCGGGCGGAGGTGCGTCGCCTCGCCATTGACTGCCTTGACCGCTACCCCGACGGGACAGCGCGGCTGCGGCTGCCGGCCGGCAAAACGTTGCGTGAGCGCATTGTGCCCCTGCACGACGAGGCGGCCGAGGCGATCCGGGTGGTGCAGGCGCTGCGGGATGGCCGTCCGGATCGGCCCTGCACCGACGAGGTCACCGGCCTTGGCGTGCGCTACCTGTTCGTGATGAACGGGCGGCGTTTGTCGTTGCACTACTTGTTCGAGACGGCCTTGCAGGCTGCCTGCCGTGAGGCCGGACTGGTCGATGCCCGAGGCCGAGGCACCGTGTCGGCGCACCGGTTCCGGCACACCGTCGGCACTGAGCTGGCGGAGAAGGGGGCCCGCCTGCACACGATCATGAGCATCCTGGGCCACCAGAGCCCCGCGATGTCGATGGTGTATGCGCGGATCAGCGACCCGGAGGTTCTGCGCGATTACCGGTCCGTGCTGGGCCCGGGCGCCGTCATCGCCGGCCCCGGTGTCGAAGCGCTGCGCGCGGGCCGGCTGTCGGATGAAGCCGTGGACTGGCTCAAGCTCAACTTCCTGAAGACCGAACTGGAGTTGGGACACTGCCTGCGGCTGCCCTCCGAGGGGCCGTGCGAGTGCGACCTCTACCTGACCTGCGCGCGGTTCGTGACAACGCCGGCCTACGCCGGCCGGCTACGGGAGCGGCGGCACGTCGAGATGACCTTGGTCGAGGATGCGCGCTGCCGGGGATGGCCCCGGGAGGTGGACCGCCACCGCGCCGTTGTGGCCAGGATCGAGGGGCTGCTCGGCGAGTTGGGCGAGCCGATTGATCCGCCACCTCAAGGCTGACCGGCGGCTGACCGGATGGGTCCACAGCAACCCCCCGTGCGCCGCTCCGCCAGCTGCTTGAGGAGCGCTTCGCGGCGCACGGGGCCCCTCTGTGGACTATCCGGACAGCCGCCTCCAGTTCCCTCTTGACTGTCCATGTAACGCTCG
>NZ_JAVDTO010000040.1:0-4013 GCF_031455875.1 Azospirillum sp. BE72 | reverse complement strand
CCCACGGCGGCACCCAGCTTGTCGGCCAGAGCCTCCAGCATCGGGAAGTTGTCGCCCGACTGCATACCGCGCCCGCCGGAGATGACGATGCGGGCCGAGGTCAGCTCCGGACGCTCCGACTTGGTCAGTTCGGCCGAGACGAAGCTCGACAGGGCGGGATCGGCCACGGCGGCGATGCTCTCGACCGGGGCGCTGTTGGTGGCGGCGGTGGCCTCGAAGGCGGTGGTGCGGACGGTGACCACCTTCACCGCATCGGCCGACTGCACGGTGGCGATGGCGTTGCCGGCATAGATCGGCCGCGTGAAGGTGTCGGCGCTTTCGACCGACAGGATGTCCGAGATCGGCTGCATGTCCAGCAGCGCTGCCGCGCGCGGCAGCACGTTCTTGCCGGCCGAGGTGGCGGGAGCCAGCACGTGGCTGTAACCGTTCTTCACCGTCTCGGCAATCAGCGCGGCCATCGCTTCCGGCAGTTGGTGCTCATAACCCGCATCGTCGGCGAGCAATACCTTGGCGACGCCCGTGAGTTTGGCGGCGGCATCGGCAGCAGCCTGTGCGCCCTTGCCGGCGACCAAGACGTGAATGTCGCCGCCGATCTTTTCGGCGGCGGCCACGGCGTTCAGCGTGGCCGATTTCAGGCGGGCATTGTCGTGCTCCGCAAGGACCAGGATTGATATGCTGGAAACCTCTGCTTTCAGTCTGACGCGAGGCCGAGCGTGCTAAGTCTCGCCTCTTGTTCAAGGATCGGCCGGAACGCCGGGGAATTGATCGCGGCTATGATCTCCGCGCGGCTCAGCGCCCATTCATCCTGCGCATTCAGGAACCGGAGAAGAATGCCGGCGGCGTGAGTGCGCAAGTGGGCGGGAGGCGCCACGAACTCATCGAGGCGAGGGGCTTCGGCCCCATAGCCCGAAACGGCGGACTGTGTGCTTTGCACGCGAACCTCTTGCTCTGGTGGTTGCACTCCGACGATTGCGCAGCAACCCCCGCATCGCCTCTAGATCACCCGTGCCTCGTTCTTGAGCTTGTTGACCAGCGTGGCGACGTCCGGCACCTTGATGCCGGCCTGACGCTTCGCCGGCTCGGTGACCTTCACCGTGGTCAGGCGCGGGGCGACGTCGACGCCCAACGCGTCCGGGGCGACGGTCTCCAGCGGCTTCTTCTTCGCCTTCATGATGTTCGGCAGCGAGGCATAGCGCGGCTCGTTCAGACGCAGGTCGGCAGTGACCACCGCCGGCAGCTTGAGCTCCACCGTCTCCAGACCGCCGTCGATCTCACGCGTCACCGCGACCTTGCCGTCGCCGGCAACCACCTTCGACGCGAAGGTGCCCTGGCCCCAGCCGAGCAGCGCGGCCAGCATCTGGCCGGTCTGGTTGCAGTCGTCGTCGATCGCCTGCTTGCCGAGGATGAGGAGGCCGGGGGCCTCCTTCTCGACCAGGGCCTTCAGCACCTTGGCGACGGCGAGCGGCTCGGTCGTCACGTCGGTCTGCACCAGGATGGCGCGGTCGGCACCCATGGCGAGAGCGGTGCGCAGGGTCTCCTGGGCCTGGGTCGGGCCGACGGAGACCACGACGATCTCGGTCGCCGTGCCGGCTTCCTTCAGGCGCACGGCTTCTTCGACGGCGATCTCGTCGAAGGGGTTCATGCTCATCTTCACGTTGGCGGTCTCGACGCCGCTGCCATCCGCCTTGACGCGGATCTTCACATTGTAGTCGATCACCCTTTTCACGGGCACGAGGATCTTCATTGGCTTGTTCCGTTCAGGTGCGGCCAGGGAGAGTCTCAGATGTGAATGGCGCGGTTGTCCGCGGCGAGTACCGACTCATGCATCATTTCCGATAAGGTCGGGTGCGGGAAGACGGTATGCATCAGTTCGGCCTCCGTCGTCTCAATGGTCTTGGCGACGGTGTAGCCCTGGATCAGCTCGGTTACCTCTGCGCCGATCATGTGGGCGCCGAGCAGTTCGCCAGTCTTGGCGTCGAACACCGTCTTGACCATACCCTCGGTCTCTCCGAGCGCGATGGCCTTGCCATTTCCGATGAAGGGGAAGCGGCCGACCTTGACCTCGTAGCCCTTCTCCTTGGCTTTCTTCTCCGTAAGCCCGACCGAGGCGATCTGCGGGTGCGAGTAGGTGCAGCCGGGGATGCCGAGGATGTTCAGACCGTGCGGGTACTTGCCGGCGATGTGCTCGGCGACGATGACGCCCTCGTGACTGGCCTTGTGGGCAAGCCAGGGGGCGCCGGTCACGTCGCCGATGGCGTAGACGCCAGGCTCGTCGGTCTCGCACATCGCGTTGGTCTGGATGTGACCGCGTTCCAGCTTCACCTTGGTACCTTCCAGCCCCAGGTTTTTGGTGTTCGGGCTGATGCCAGCGGCGACGATGATGCGGTCAACCGTGATGTCCTCAATCTTGCCGTCGGCCTCGACCGTGACGGTGACGCTGTCGGCGCTCTTGCGCAGGTTGCCGGCCTTGCCGCCGGTGATGATGCGCATGCCCTGCTTCTCGAAGGACTTGCGCGCCATCGCCGAGATTTCCTCATCCTCTACCGGAAGGATGCGGTCCATCACCTCGACCACCGTCACCTTGGCGCCCAGCTCGTTGTAGAAGCTGGCGAACTCGACACCGATGGCGCCGGAGCCGATGACCAGCAGCGACTTCGGCGTGACGTCCGGGGTCATCGCCTTGCGGTAGGTCCAGACCAGCTTTCCATCTTCCTCTAGCCCCGGCAGAGCGCGGGCGCGGGCGCCGGTGGCGATGATGATGTGCTTGGCGCCGAAGGTGCCGACCGGGGCCTCGCCCTTGGTTACGGCGACGAGGCCCTTGCCGGCCAGCTTGGCGGCGCCCTCGATGACGGTGACTTTGTTCTTCTTTAGCAAGTGCTTGACGCCGTTGTTGAGCTGGTTGGCGACCTTGCGCGAGCGCTGGACGACCTTGTCGAGGTCGAAGCCTGGGTTCTGGATAACCAAGCCGTAGTCGTTGGCATGCTTGGCGTTGCGCAGCACCTCGGCCGAGCGCAGCAGCGCCTTGGTCGGGATGCAGCCCCAATTCAGGCAGATGCCGCCGAGATTTTCACGCTCGACAACGGCGGTGTGCAGGCCCAACTGGGCGGCACGGATCGCTGCCACGTAACCGCCCGGCCCACCGCCGATGATGATGACGTCGTAAGAGTGAAGGCTCATGTCTGTTCCTCAGTCTGAAGCCCGAGGCCGCTCACCCGCTGGGAAAGGCGGTCGACAGCGCCGGGTCGGCGGTAAGCTCGGCCACCCTGCCGCTGCGCACCACCTCCCCGCACAGCAGGATGATGATACGGCGCTCGCGGCAGATGGACCCGATGAAGCTGAAGATCTGCTGGACGATCACCGGGGCCAGCGCCGCCGACAGGATCACCATCTGCTCCTGCCCGCCCGTCAGTATGCCGGCCGAGGTGTGGCGGCGCGCCGTCAGCATCAGCAACCGTTCATAGTGTCGATAGGGCGATCGTAGCTGTTAGGGCGGCTGTCTCGATTAGGCCAATGACGGAACGACGGTGCATGACGCTTTCCCCTCCCATGAACGGCGGATCGTGGCATCCCGCCTCGTAAAAATGAATAATGAGTCATATCTCATATTTAATGTAGCCGCAGCAAACTGTCGGCGCAACGACATAAATGCGTTTGCCTAGCGTTTCACCCAAGCGCCCACCCTGTGCTGATCCTGCAGGGGCGCCAACCTTCAATGGGAACAGAGAGTCTTTGTGCCGAACCGAGACAAGGCCAGTATAGAAAAGAACCGCAAGCACGACCATTTCGCAACAACACCGCTTTGCGGAAATATGAATGTTGGTTCACAAATCGGCTCTGTTGCAAAGTTTGCCGGCAGGCGGCGGAATGGCTGGACGCTGTTGGGAGCCAAGCCGTGTCGGACTTCAAGGGACGCCACTTTGACCCTCCTCCGAATCAGTGGACACCTCTGCTAAGCTCCAGATGGAGCGGAGAGGTCAAGAATGACGACGACACGGCGCATCTTTACGGACGAG
>NZ_JAVDTO010000039.1:0-4342 GCF_031455875.1 Azospirillum sp. BE72 | reverse complement strand
CGCTCTCGCCAGCCGAACGGACCGGCAGTCTCATAGAGCCACGGATACTGGTTGACCATGCGCCGGGCGATGGCGATGCGGTGCGCCGTCAGCGTAATCAGCCCGATCACCACGGTGTGGACGATGAAGCCCCACAGCGACAGCAGCTGCTCGCCGAACAGGCCCCAGGCGAGGAAGCGGTCGCCCAGCCCCAGCAGAAGCGAATAGGCCAGAACGTTCGACACCGGTTTCCAGCCCTCCGCCAGGGTCTGGCCGGTCAGCACGCCGCAGCCGCCGAACACCAGAACCGTCAGGAACACGAAGACCGGAACCGAAGAGCCAAGGATCGTTTCCATCTCAGTGGCCCCCTTCCAGATAAGCCGCGCGCACCTCCGGGTCGGCCAGAAGCTGCGCCCCCGTCCCCGTCATCGTGATCTTGCCCGTCACCATCACATAGGCCCGGTGCGCCAGCTTCAGCGCGTGGAACGCGTTCTGCTCCACCATGAACACCGTCATCTTCTGTTCCCGGTTGATCTCCTGGATCACCTGGAAGATCTGCTTCACGATCAGCGGCGCCAGACCCAGCGACGGCTCGTCCAGCAGCAGCAGGCGCGGCTGGCTCATCAGCGCGCGGCCGATCGCCAGCATCTGCTGCTCGCCACCCGACATCGTGCCGGCGCGCTGGTTGATGCGCTCCTTCAGACGCGGGAACAGCGTCAGAACCCGCTCAAGCTCGCGCTCGAAGCTGCCGGGCTGGGCGACGATGGAGCCCATCTGCAGGTTCTCCAGCACCGTCATCCGCGGGAAGATGCGCCGGCCTTCGGGAGACTGCGCGATGCCGCGCCGCACGATCTCGTGGGTGGGCAGGTCGGTGATGTCCTCGCCCTCGAAGAACACCCGGCCCTGGCGCGCCCGCGGGCTGCCGCAGATCGTCATCAGCAGCGTCGACTTGCCCGCGCCGTTGGCGCCGATCAGCGAGACGATCTCGCCGGCGCCGATCTCGATGTCGATGCCCTTCAGCGCCTCGATGGCGCCGTAGAAGGTGTGGACGCCCGATACCTTCAGCATGGCTCAGGCCCCCTTCTGCGCTTTGTGCTGGTCGGCGGTGGGCGGCATGTTCAGGTCGGCGGCGACCTCCGGCGGCAGCGCCTCGTCCTCGTCCTCGCCCAGATAGGCGCGGATCACCGCCGGGTCGTTCTTCACATGCTCCGGATCGCCGTCGGAAATCTTCCGGCCATAGTCCAGCACCACCACATGGTCGGAAATGCGCATCACCACGCTCATGTCATGCTCGATCAGCAGCACGCCCGTGCGGTGCCCCTGCGGGGTCTGGACGTCGCGGATGAAGGTCAGGATCTCGGCCAGCTCCGCCGACTCGCGCGGGTTCAGGCCGGCCGCCGGCTCGTCCAGGCACAGCAGCACCGGCTCCGTGCACATGGCGCGCGCGATCTCCAGGCGGCGCTGGGCGCCATAGGGCAGGTTGCCGGCCTCCCAGTCGGCGAACTCGGTCAGCCGCACCCGCTCCAGCCAGTATTTCGCCAGCTCCACCGCCTCATGCTCGGCCTTGCGGTAGCTGGGGAAGCCCAGCAGGCCGCCGATGGCGAAGGTCGAGGCGCGCATCAGCTTGTTGTGCTGGGCGACGATCAGGTTCTCCAGAACGCTCATGCCGCTGAACAGCCGGATGTTCTGGAAGGTGCGCGCCACCCCGGCCAGCTGGGCGATGCGGTAGCCCGGCATCCGCTCCAGCAGGAACTCCTTGCCGCCGGGATGGCGCAGCGTCAGCCGGCCCACCGTGGGGGTGTAGAAGCCGGTGACGCAGTTGAACAGCGTCGTCTTGCCGGCGCCGTTCGGGCCGATCAGCGCGGTGATCTCGCCCGCCCGCGCCTCGAACGACACGTCGTTGTTCGCCACCAGACCGCCGAAGCGCATGGTCAGGTGTTCGACGGTCAGCAGGGGCTTTTCACTCATGACGGCGCTCATTTCGCGGCTCCCGCCGGGATCGGCTTCTTGCCCCCATGCAGGAGGATGGTCGGGTCGCGGTGGGCCAGCAGGCCGCGCGGACGCCACAGCATGATCACCACCATGCCGGCGCCAAACGCCAGCATGCGGTAGTCGGCAAGCTCGCGGAACGCTTCCGGCAGGCCGATCACCAACAGGGTGGCGACCACCACGCCGATCTGGCTGCCCATGCCGCCCAGCACCACGATGGCCAGGATGATCGCCGACTCGATGAAGGTGAAGCTCTCCGGGCTGATGAAGCCCTGGCGCGTGGCGAAGAAGGAGCCGGCGAAGCCGCCGAACATCGCCGCGATCGCGAAAGCCGCCAGCTTCATGTTGGTGCGGTTGATGCCGAGCGACGCGCAGGCGATGTCGTCCTCGCGCAGGGCCTCCCACGCCCGGCCCAGCGGCAGCTTGCGCACCCGCAGCGTGAACAGGTTCACCACCAGCGCCAAGGCCAGGATGAGGTAGTAGAGGAAGATGATGCGGTGCAGCGGCGAGAATTCCAGCCCGAACATCTCGTGGAAGGCGGCCATGCCCTCGGCCGGCGTGCGGGAGAAGTCGGCGATGCCGAAGAAGCTCGGCCGCGGAATGCCGGAGATGCCGTTGGGGCCGCCGGTGAACTGGTACCAGTTGACCAGGATGATGCGGATGATCTCGCCGAAGCCCAAGGTCACGATGGCGAAATAGTCGCCGCGCAGCCGCAGCACCGGGAAGCCCAGCAGCACGCCGGAGATGGCGGCGAGCACGCCCGCCAGCGGCAGGCAGACCCAGAAGCTGAGCCCGAAGTAATGCGCCAGCAGCGCGTAGCTGTAGGCGCCCACCGCGTAGAAGGCGACATAGCCGAGGTCGAGCAGGCCGGCGAGGCCCACCACGATGTTCAGGCCCCAGCCCAGCATGATGTAGGTCAGCAGCAGGATGCCGATGTCCAGGATCATGCGGTCGGCCAGCGGGGTGAAGGGCAGCACGACGGCGAAGGCGACGGCGACCGGGCCGATGTAGCGGCTGGCGTGCTGCACCTTGGCGGCGACGCGGTCCATGCGCTTGTCGCGGTCGGCCTGGGACAGCTTGGAGCGGCCGGTGGCGACCGTCATGGCGGCGCGGATGGCGATGACGCCGCCGCCCAGCACCAGCACCAGGCGCAGCACCTGGGTCGGCATCGGCAGCAGCAGCCCGACACCGGCGCAGATCAGCGCCAGGATCAGCACCGGCAGCGCCATGCCCTGGCGGATCAGCCCGAGCCCGAGGCGGCCGAAGAAGACCAGCAGCAGCGAGGCGACGACCTCCTCCGGCCGGGCTTCGATGCCGAGCCCGGTGGGGCGGTCCACCGTGCGCAGGCCGACCAGCGGCACGGTCAGCAGCAAGGCGACGAAGGCGGCGAGCCCGGCGTCCTTGATCGTGGCGGCCCAGTCGACGCCGCGCGCGGTGCCGCCCGCGGCGGACGAGACGGTGTTGGAGTGCATGGTCATGGCGCTTACACCTTCTCGATCTCGGGCCGGCCGAGCAGGCCGGTGGGCCGGAAGATCAGGACGAGGACGAGGATGGAGAAGGTTGCGACGTCCTTCCATTCGGAGCCGACATAGCCGGACCAGAAGGCCTCGATCAGGCCGATGACCACGCCGCCGAGCATGGCGCCGGGCAGCGAGCCCACCCCGCCGAGCACGGCGGCGGTGAAGCTCTTAACGCCGGCCAGGAAGCCGATGTAGAAGTCGATGACGCCATAGATCAGCAGCACCATCATGCCGGCGACGGCGGCGAGCGCGGCGCCCATGACGAAGGTCAGCGAGATGACGCGGTCGACGTTGACGCCGAGCAGGCCCGCCATCTTCTTGTCCTGCTCGCAGGCGCGCTGGGCGCGTCCCAGCGAGGTGCGGTTGATCAGCATGGTGAAGCCGACCATGAGGACCAGGGTGATGACGATGGTGGCGAGGCGCACGTAGCTGACGGAGACGGCGCCGTCCATCATGGTGAGGTTGCCGGGCAGGATGGGCTGCAGCGGCTTGGAGCGGGCGCCCTGGAGGAGCTGGATGTAGTTCTGCAGGAAGATCGACATGCCGATGGCGGAGATCAGCGGCGCCAGCCGGGGCGAGGAGCGCAAGGGCCGGTAGGCGATGCGCTCCACCGTCCAGCCATAGACGCTGGTGAACAGCATGGAGGCGAGCAGCATGACCAGCAGCGCCAACGGCACCCAGGTGATGCCGAGCGCGCCGATGGCCAGGAAGGTGATCAGCGCCACGAAGGAGCCGATCATGTAAATCTCGCCATGGGCGAAGTTGATCATACCGATGATGCCGTACACCATCGTGTAGCCGATCGCGATCAGGCCGTAAATCGCCCCAAGCGACAAGCCGTTGATCAATTGCTG
>NZ_JAVDTO010000038.1:0-5445 GCF_031455875.1 Azospirillum sp. BE72 | reverse complement strand
CGCGTTGACAAAATATCGACAAAGCATCGACAACTCAGGCACCAAGCCACGGAAAACCGCCATTTCTGAGATGCGCCAGCGGTGCTGGTTTTGTCGATATTTTGTCAACGCCACACACAGCAACTCAGGGTTTCGGGGTGTGGTCAACGTCCGGTTCGGTCTCTTGTTCGGCAGGCTCGGGAGACTGGAAGCGGCTCAGGATGCGGTTCACGTGGTACGAGGTGTCACGGTGTCGACCCAGCAGATTGGGGCTGTGCTGGAGGATCGCAGCCTTGATCTGGTCGGCGGCAATGCCGCGCTCATGGAGGCGTTTGGCAAGCATGAAATCAGCCGTTGAAAGGTCTGCCCCTTTCTCGGAATGGCCCTTGTAGCGCTCCACGACCCAGCCGTAAAACTGCGCCGCTTCACGGGCAATGGTGGGGTCCAGAGCCGCAGATGGCGGGACATCTGCAAGGCGTTGCATAGACTGCTTGCGCACCGCCTCGGGCACCGCCTGGGCGGCTGTAAGGTCCGTCTGCATCATCACATCGCGAACCAGGCCGGCAAGCCGCTTGCAGGCACTGTGTGCTGCCTCAAGCAGCGTCACAACAGGGAAGCGGCCATCCGACAGTCTGTGCTTCGGCTTGACGTTGCGAAAGCCAACGGCGCGGAACGGGTGTACGAATCCGCTGATATTCGGGTCGCCATACTCCAGGTTCAGCGTCCGAAACACCGCATTTCCAACGTCCTTGTCAGCGGCATCCTTTGGCAGAAGCATAACGCCTTGTATAGACGCCGTGCTTGTCTTTTGAATTACAGAAAATGCATGACCATCCGCTTTCATCTTTGCAAGGCTGTCGGGTGTCATGTCGTCCATCAGGACGTACCAGTAGCGGTCACTGAACGGCGTAATGAAGACGTTATATTCGCGCCGCCAGTTTTCGTTGTTGAGTTTCGGAACCATGTCCAACAATTCATCACGCTTGAAGAAGCGTTCGGCAGTATCTGGGGTGCGTGCCTTGCCCAGATTGTAAGACCGACCTGCATCTTGGTGCATGAGCGTAACGCGATATTTATCAGCATTCAGAGCGTCAAGTTGCTTCGCCAGTTCCGCACGGATCGCATACTCTTGCTTGGTGTATGGACGAGGCTCTTTACGGCCTTCAATCTCCTGCACATGCTCACGAGCCACAGCAACCGCTTCGTTGGCTGACAGCAGAACAGCATCATTGGCGCCGAACTCATGGTAAAGCCATGCGACGGCCTGCTTGTAATCAAGGCCACCAACATCTTTGACCATGTCGATGGCACCCTTCCACTTAGGAGAGCCATTCTCGTTTGTCAGCAATCCGTCATAACCGAGTGCCTGCGCAACACCTTGCAATGGCGACTTGCGAAGCCGGTCAATGACTTCCTTACTGAGCGTCAACTCTTCCGACAGTTTTGCTATCTGTTCGTCCTTGATGCGCAATGACTGCTTCAATGTCTTGTTCTCGTCTTTCATCCTGTCAAACTCCTTTGCTTTCGATTCCAGTTGAACTTGGTAAGACGCAACGTCTGACTCGTAGCGCGATGTTTCCATCTCCAATTCTGCAAGAGCCTTGTCATACGCAGTGTCTATACCGGCCGCTTTCATTGCTACGTACAACGCTGGCTTTTCCGGCAACTGGATGGAGGGCTTTACAGGACGATCGGCAAGAGGTTTGTTCACTGCATCATGGTACTGCTTGACGGTGCGGTGATGCGCCCTGCTGTTCTTAACGCCGCGAACAAGTCCAAATGGGCGCATGACATTTGCATATTCGGTCTGCAAGCGCCCTAACTTGGTGAGTTCGCTGTTATTAGTCTTACGGGCCTCGGCAATTATCGCAGCATCGTCGCCAAAGACCTTGTTGTAATGAACTTTCGTCACGGTCTTAGAGCCGCGTCTATACCTCTGCTCATACGTGGACAACGGCACCACCATGACGTGGAGATGCGGCGTGTGCTCGTCCATGTGCAAGGTTACGCTCGCAAGGCCAGGATATTTGCGCTTCAACCATTCAACATTGGTGCGCACCCAGCCCTTAAATTGGTCGGTGTAAACACCATTCCGCCAGCCTGGGGAGATGCTGTTAAAGAACTCGTCATCTGCCGTGAGGATCATTTCGGCACACGGCGTGCCGTCCTTGTGCGCCTTCTTATATTGCCCCAGAACGGCGGCAACGTCCGCCTGGACGTTGCCAGTGCCGTACAAGGTGCGGTTCAAGCCCCGCCTGCTGGTGTCGAAACTGGGCGACGCTCCAGGGCCGCCAGTACGTGTCTGGTGAAGATGAGCGCCACGAATAGCCGCTTCCTTGACCGGTGCAACACGTAGAACACAGGGAAAATCGGCCATGGTGGCTGCCTCATTTATTCCGCAAGCGCGGAGCGCGCGGCGGCAGGTGGGTGCAGAGCGCTACTTGGGCTGAGGAATGGAAGCGATCAGCCAGATCAGGTAATCGATGTCCCCGAGGATCCCGTTGATCGTGCTGTCTATGACCGTGTTGTGGCGCCAGATGACAGCATCACTGGAGTTTAGAAGGGCCTGCCATTGACCGAGCGCGTGCAACAGGATCGGAGAAACGGCGCGCGCTCGGTTTGCGATGGCCATTTCCAGCACGGAATAGAGTTCGCTCAGTTTGCTGATCAGCCATTCAACGTCCGGGTTTTCGCCGCTGCTGTACACGCTGTCGTGCAGCGTGTTCAGGGCTGCAAGGCACTGCGCATCGCTAGTGCCAGCACGCCACAAACCGAGGTTCATAGCGCTCATTACAGAACGTCCCCCGCCTGATTGGAGATGAAGCGGAGGGCAGGCCATTCGCCACCGGATGCCACAGCGTCAGCCAACGCCCGCAGGTAACTCGCCGCCAGTTCTGGCGAAATCTTGCCAACCTGGATCATCATTTCGACGCCGTATCGGGTGTAGCCACACCCGAATCCGACAGGGTCGATGCCATCCTCGCCGGCGGCAATCTTCACCCTGTGCGCGACGGCAGGAACGTCCTCATTCAGAATTTGCTGTGTGATCGTCACATAGTCGACAAACGGCATGCGTGTACTCCTTTCGTTCTTTTCTACTCCCAGCAGGATGCTGGGCGAATGGGCACCTTTAGGGGGCGCGGAGCGACCCCTAAAGGTGCGATAATGAGTATCTATGTTTAGATCTTAAAGGTTCATGTCGGCAGGAAGAAAAAGCGGCGGATCGGCAAATCACCCACCCGCCGCTCCGCGCTCCGCGCTTGCGGAATAAAGCGCGTTGACCTGCGAGTTGTCTTACTCGCTGTCTTGCTGCTCTGACTGAACTTCTTCGGTCTTGCGAGGCTTACGGGAACGCTTCGGCTTTTCTTGCACTGCGTCCGGCTGGTGCTCTTGCTCGTCGTCCTGCTGCTCGTCCTGCTGCTCATCAGCCGTGGCAGCGTCGAACGGCAACTCCTGCTGCGTAGCACTGCCGTTGACCTGGGAGATGGCCATGCGCATCGCCTGCTCGACAACGTGTGTGATGGACAGGCGACCCAGCCCACGTCCCTCAGCACGTTCAGCAGCATCCTGAAACGCGTTGTATAGCGCTTCGTCAATACGGCACGAAATCATCTTCGACTTTCCCTTGTCAGACAAGGGAAGGAGAAAGTTCATGGACCTGTCTTGATCCTTACTCGGTCGTCTCGCCATGTGGGGATTCCTTTCATCGTATGGCGTCACTGCGACTGATTGTAAGGCTACACTGTTTTCAGAACGATTAAAGCCAAATCTTAAGAAACCATTTACGTTGGAATAGACTGTTGCCAATACAACACACTTACTGATCGTCCGTCAACTAGTTTACATCGTGTCATGTAAACTAGTTGACGACGTATAGACTGACGTAAAGCGTCAAATCATGACGCACCTTCTTCTGACGGGCGCATCATGGTCATGACACGCAGCAAGGATTCCGCTTGGGCTACGTTCCTGATGTTCGAAATGCCACGGATCAGGTCACGCGGCTTGACCGCTCGCTTTTCCTCGACCATGACGCGCCGTGCTACACGCTCACCTGCCTGGATCAATCGTTCCAGATCGCCAAGGCCATGATCGCCAATGAGTTTTGCCGCGTCGTCGATATGGAGGGACAGCGCGCGAGCCGCCCAGCCGTAGTCCACAGCGGTCAGTTCCTCGGAAGGGTCGCCAGTCAGGACGTGATAGATCAGGGCATATTTGTGCGCACGCCAGAGGATGCGGCGATAGAATGACTCCGGAAGCCCTTCGTTGTAGAGCGCTTTGAACGATGCTCTGAACGCCTCTCCTGCGGTTTCCTCTGGCGCGTAATAGACGTCGCGAATGTTCTCTTCGATCTCTTGCCAGCGACGTTGCCAGACCGATGTGTCGATTTTCCAGATTGGATAATCGGTGAAATGACGGGCCGGATCGGCCTGTGCGATGATATAGGCGAAACGCTGCGCAAATCCGTCCAGCATCATCTCGGCGGTGACGTGCTGACTGAAAGTTTCATGCACCGTAAGGCCCAAAATGGAGAGGGCCGGGTTCTCCGCCTTGACGGTCCCCTTCAACGAACTGCGCTCCAACGAGTCGTTGTCGTAGAGGCGCAACAAATAATCTTTCATGTCAGCAAGGGGGCCAGCATCAGCGCTGATCGCTTTGAGATACTGCGCAAACTCGTCGCGAACCCACACACCCCGCGGATGCTCGGACAGTTTTTCAACGAAACGAGCGGATGAGACGATGCCAGTTCCGGGAAACTCTGACTCCGCAACAACGTCGCCAAGTGCGTCTCGCACCTGTTTCTGAACGAACGTTTTCCCTGCGCCAGAGGAAGCCAGCAGGACAAGCCAGATGTCCGGATCGACCCGCCCAGCCTCGGTCATGAGGTGCGTTCCACGACGCAGCAGATAGCCAGACACATACGCGAACGTGACGAAAAACGGCAGTTCCAGTGGAAGGTTCGTCTTCTGGCGGAACTCGGAGATCACCGCCTCAATGAACGATGCAGGCGGCACCGCCATCAAGCCGCGCCACTGGTCGCCACCTTGGCTGCGAGATGCCAGCATCGCCATGAGCGTAGCGGCGGCTTCCTCGTTTTGATTCATGGTGGTGAGGATCTTGTCGAAATCCCACTCCAACTGCCCTGGCTCACGCTCGGGTTTCTTGGGGCGGCCACGACGGGAACCGGTCGTTGACACGGTCTTCTTCTTCGACTCCATGTCCTTGAAACTCCTGGGAAATCATTCTGTCGATATTTTAGTCGATGAAAACGCGGCATTCAACCGTGTAATATCGACAACCGGTTTCTCTCGGCACCCCCCCTCGACTATCGACAGATTCGAGGAAAACCCAGGGATAGCAAGGTGTCCAGCGCGTTGACAAAATATCGACAAAGCATCGACAACTCAGGCACCAAGCCACGGAAAACCGCCATTTCTGAGATGCGCCAGCGGTGCTGGTTTTGTC
>NZ_JAVDTO010000037.1:0-7224 GCF_031455875.1 Azospirillum sp. BE72 | reverse complement strand
CGCGCCCGACCGTCTACCGTACCCTTGCCCGATAGTAATGTCGTGTGCGCCACATAGCGCTGGAGAAAGGCCGCCACTTATCGTCGAAGGTCACACATCGTGTCCGGTATCTACCTGTCGCGAAACTTAGGAGTTTTGCGAGGCAAGAAGCCCTCTGCTGGATTGTGGGATGATTGCTGTTCCACCCGTGTTTTGCCAAACCGCGGGGCCGGCCTGTCGTAACGCCCGAACCCTGCTTGACAGGTCGCGGGGCAGGATAGCGCGACGGGACCGGGTCAGGCCTGTTGTGGAGGTATGGACGACTTCTCCGATGACCGGCGGCTCCGGGTGGCGCAGGGGCGGGTGCGGCGGGCTGCCGAGGCGGTGGCGGACGCCAAGGCGCGGCTGGAGCGGTGTGAGAGCGTGACGGTGGCGGCGCGGGAGCGATGCAGGAAGATGCGGGCATGGCTGGAGGCCCGACGGGAAGCGCATGGGGACCAGCGTTAGCCGTCACCATGATGGGATGAGGACCCTGCCCTCTGCCGGCGGAGGGCCTGCACCAGATCCTGCACGTCCTGGTCTGTGTAGCGTCTGCTTTGGATCCGCTGGACTGCTTCCTCCGCTTCGATCCGCAGTTCCGCGGAGCGTGAGCGCTGCAACTGGGACAGGGCCTGGATTTTTCGGGCGAAGCGCTGGGTGCTTGACGTCCAGGCGCGGAGATCGGCCATGAACTCGTCGATGTCGTCGGCAGGATGATCGGTCATGCTGGATGCTCGGCGGCCCGGCAGGTCATGGGGGAACAGTCACAGTTCGGAAAGCGGCAGGCAGGTCCGTTCACCTCTGCGGCATGGCTGGCAAGGGTACGGTGGATTGCTCTGGCGTCCGCGCTCGGAAACACGCCCTGGACCGTGCTGTCGGAGAGGATGATTTTGAGCAACGCCATGATGTGGCGCTCGGTGTCGAGGGCTTCAGCAAGGAGGCGGTTGAGCAGAGTCGTTGCCTGAGGCTCGGCGCCGAGAGGGTTGCGGGTGCGGGGCTGGAGGGCATCGGGTCCAGGGGCGGGGGTCGATTTGTCGGGATCCATGATGGCGTGATGCTGGGGCAGGCAGTGTGGGCGGAGGTTCGCCGCGTTCGCGGTGTGTGTCATATACGTAGGATAAGGCCGAACGGTTTTCCGGTGGGTGGGGCTTTTAGCGGTCACCTCGCGCTGCCGTGTGTGGCTGCATTCCTGCATGTTCTACAATCGCTGGACCCCGCTGTCTCAGCCGACGTGTTCGAGCGCCCTCATTGGACGGCCAGAGGCATATGGGCCAACTCCCTTCTTAAGGGATTGGGTACAATTGTTACGCCTCAGGTGTGTATATCTTAGCCTGAGCCGTCGTTTTATTGCTGAAGGCAGAAAGCGTTTTCTGTTGCCTATTATCCGCTTACTTGGGTATTTGTGAGCAATTGAAAATGCGATTCCGCGTGGTTCATGCCCTATCCCCTTCATGTTCTGCTGGCCGAGGACGAGGATCTGGTTGCCGTGGTTGTGGCCGAAGTTCTGGAGTCCGAAGGGTTTCGGGTCACCACCACACACAACGGGCTGCAAGCCATCGAGGCTGACGCTGCTGATCCGGCCGACCTCCTGCTCACCGACATGCGCATGCCGACGATGAGCGGCGAGGCCCTGATCCGGATCCTCCGGCAGCGGCGTCCCGACCTGCCGATCGTCGTCACCACCGGGTTCAGCGAACATCTTCCGGACGAAGAGCCGGGACGCTTGGTGGTTCTGCGCAAGCCTTATTCCCTGTCCGCGTTGGTCGGGACGATCACCGCCCTTCTGTCCGCCTGGACGGAGCCGGCCTCCTGAGTGACGGACGGTGGCCGGCGCCAAGCGCGGTTGCAGTCGTCCATGTTCCAATCGCTGCTGTCTGATTTGAAGCCGCAGCGTAGGCATAGAAGGCGGTCAGCGTTCCGACGTTGAAAAGAAGCGGTCAGGCGACGATCCTGTCATTGCGGGACAAGCTTGGTCCCTGCGCCGTCTCGTGAATGAACCAAGCGCCCTTTCCCATCTGTTTGGCCCGGTACATTGCGGCATCCGCTCGGCGCAGGGAGCCGGGCAGGTCGTCGCAGTCGCCCGCGCACAGCGCAATTCCGATGCTGCACCCGACGCCTTGGCCCAGATCACGAACATCGGTGATGATGCGGGCGGCAACGCTGGTAGCGACCGTCCGAATGTCGGGAGCGTGCCCGGACAGGCAGATGACGAACTCATCGCCGCCAAGCCGGCCGAGCAGATCGCCGTCGCGGGTCGTCCGGCGCATGATCTCGGCCACCATCGCCAGAACCTTGTCGCCCTGATGGTGGCCGTGCCGATCGTTCACTCCCTTGAAGCCGTCCAGGTCGATGTAGAGAAAGGCGAGGGTCAACTCCCGCCTGCCGGCGCTCTGGTGCATTCTCTCCGCCAGTTCCAGGAAGAGTCCGCGGGCGGGCAATCCGGTCAGAGGGTCGCGCCGAGCCTGATGAAGCTCAGCGCCCAGCTGCAACGCGACGCTCTCAGCTTCGAGGGCGCGAATTTGAACGTTGTGCTCGCGGCGGCTCATCCGGGTGCCCCACAGAAGCAGGAGCAGGACAAGCGTGGTGGTCAGTGCCACTTCGGCAATGAACCAGAGCGAGCGGGCTTGCCATGCGGCGTAGGCCGACCCGCTCTCGATCCCGGCGTAGACGACGAGGTTCAGATCAGAAACCAGCCGGTACGCGGCGATGCGTTCCTTGCCGTCCAACTCGGCTTGGGAGCGGTAGACTCCGACCGGTGACCGTGGAAGCTGCTCTTGAAAGAGCGGTCCGTTCCGGTTGTTCTTGCCGAGGTGGCTGGCCAGATCCGGACTTCGGGCGACGATCTCTCCGTCGGTGCGGAAGATCGTGACGGTGGTGTCCAGCCCGAACGACATCAGGGCATAGAAGTTGACCAGCCATTCCGTTTTCATCCCGGTGTTCGCGACACCGATGATTTCACCGGTCCAATCGCGGATCGGCCGAGTGATGACGAAGATGATGCGGTTGTCCAGGCGGCTGCGCAGCGCCGGGCTGACCACCAGGTCGGCCCCCGCCATCACTGCCTGGAAATAGGGCCGATCGGCGATGTTGATCGGCCGCTCCTGTTGCCGGCCCGTACCGACCACCGCATTACCCTTGGCGTCGAACAGCCCCAGGGTTTCTCCGCCGTCCAGGTTGGCGAGAGCATCGCGCAACCGGCGCCAGTGCACGCTGCTCCGCACGGCTTCCAGGCTGCCGGCCTCGTCGACCACAGCGGCAGCCTGACGCAAGGCGATGTCAGCGCCTTTGGTCGTGTGCAGGACGTGGGCCTCGACGACCTTGGCCATGTCGGCGGCAAGCGCTTCCATCCGCGCGGTCGTCCTCTGCCGGTCCTGCCACACGAAGTGGGCTGTCATGACAACGACGGCAGCCAGGGCCAATGCAACAGCGAGCAGGGCGCTTCGGTGGCGGGGCATGGAAACTCCGGTGCGACGGCAAGAAAGCGAAGGCAGTTGATGCAAATAATACACCACAGTGTAGGACATGAGTATTTAGGGGCCACCCGCAGTTGGCTCCTCCAGCCATCGCAAATTGCATCGCAGATTCGTAGCCTCCGATCCAGAATGCGCTTTCCCACTCCGCTCAGGGCAGCAATCGGAACTGATTTCATGGGGCGCCTCGCCAGGAGGGCGTCAAAGCGGCGAGAAGCTGCTTGCCTGGACGGCCAGGACATAGCGCACGGTGCGGCCGGGGAGAGCAAGGTGCCCTGCACCCAGGCGCCTGCGGTCAAGCTGCCGACGAGGCGCGACAGGGAACGCCATACCGCCTCCGAAGCGGCCCCTCTGGTGCGGTTGTATCTGTGCCCTTCCCCTATTGCTCCTGACCCTGGTAGAGCCGCCCCCGGCTCGGCAGGCCGTCCACAGGAAGTGGCCTCTGCGGCCGCGGAAGGCCAACAGCACTTCGATGAGGATGTCTCTCAGGCAAGAATGGGGAAAAGGACGATCACGGTGACGCCGCGCGCCACCGCAGGCCATGACACCGTTCCGCCGATCTGGCCGGCCAGCCTGTGCACCAGCCGTGTCCCCAGGCTGCCAGGTCGCGGTGGTCCCATTCCCACCCCATCGTCGGCTACGGTTAAGGTGGCTTCCCTGGTCAGACGGTCGCACCGGAGCGTGATCCGGATCGTGCCGGCTCCGCTGGGGAAGGCATATTTGAGGGCGTTGATCAGCAGCTCGTTGACGATCAACCCCAGCGGCGTGGCCTGATCCGGCGGAATTGCAACCGCCTCCAGGTCGGTTTCAATCCGCAGGCCGCTGTGTTGCAGGGCCAGATTGCTGGCCAAGTGGGCGAGGTAGGGCGCCAGCTCCACCACGGTCGCGTCCGGGTCTGCGCTGAGTTGTTCATGGGCCAGGGCGAGGGCGCCAATCCGGTTCACCAAGCCGTTCAGCCGCTCCTTGATGTGGGCATCGGTGTGTTGGAGCTGCTCCATGATCAGCATGGACGAGACGACGGCCAGAGTGTTCGTCATCCGGTGCTGCAGTTCGCTAATCCGTAACCGATAGCCTTCCTCCATGTGCGAGACCGTCGCCGTAGCTGTGGCCGAGGAGGCTTGGGTGGTGGCGTGGCCGGCGCCCCGGTCGACCGCCACGCCGAGGATGTTGGCCATGGCGAACAGGAACCGTTCGTCATCCTCACCAAAAGCGGTGGGCATCGTGCTGGCCACCTCCAGCACCCCCCAGACGCTACCGCCGCGTGATTGCTCACCCGGCTGGCGGCAGCTGAGCCGTTAAGCGACGGCGAAGGTTCCACCGACGAGCGCCTGGATTGCGGTCCAGGCGGACTGGCCTTGGCGGCGCGCGGTTCCGGTGACGGAGCGATAGCCAGCGTGGATGTCCGGCCCCCAGTCGGAACGGAAGCCGTTGGTCACTTTGCGGAAGATCACCGACGGGCGGATCTCCTGCTCGCTGCCGTTGTTGGTGGGCGGCACGCGGCGGTCGCTGAGGAAGACAAAGAACTTGCCACGCCACGCCTTGACCTGGCGCTGCAACTCGCGCCCGGCCGGATGGGCGGCGGGCACACCGAGCAGCGCATCGAGGCGGCGCTCGGCTTTGGCGGCGTAAGCAGCGAGCGTGCTGTCCTTCAACTCCGGTCTTCGCTTGCCGACGCGGATCGCCCAGCGCAGGTGATCGCGGATCTTCGGCGCGACCACCGTGTCGCCGCAGTCGATGGCGTATTGGACGTCCCTCAAGACGTGAGCCAAACACACTTGGTGGGCCTGCCCGAGTTCCTGCTGGCCGGCGTAGCGGTCGGAGATCCACACCTCGGGCTGGTGTGCGCCCAGAACCACGGCGGCCACCGCCCGGCCCCGGCTCGGCGCGATGGTGTGCAGCACGGCCGCATCGGAATGGAACACCCACTGCCAGTGCGTCACGCCGTTGACGCGCGTCGTGGTCTCGTCCGACGCGATGATGGAAGCGCTCAACAGCTTGGCCTTGATCGCCGCGCAGGCCGTGTCGAACGCTGTGCCCATGCGGCGGAACGCGTTGGCGATGGCGCCCTCGGAGATGCTCAATCCGAACAGCTCCTTGAGCATCCGCGCCAAGCGCTCAAAGCTGACGTGATGGCTGTGATGCAGGTAGGCCAGCAGCGAGCGGATGCCGGGTCCGAACGGCGTGCCCGGCGGCATGGTCGCGGGCGGCTCGGCCCGGTAGCGCCGTCCGCACGAACCGCAGCGACCGCCGAACAGCTCGACCCGCGTCACCACCGGGCGGACTTCGGGCAGGTCGATGTGGTCGTAGCGATGCCGGCAGCGCTGTCCCGCCGCCAACAGCGCCGTTTGGCAATGCGGGCATTCCTCGGCGAGACGGCGCTCCGTGCGATCGGGATCGGGCGCGAGCGGCCGCGCGACACCAGGACGGGGCGGCCGCGGTTTGCGCCCCCGCTTCGCCTTGCCGGTCTTGCCCCCGGGGCCATCCTGGGACGGCGGGATGTGGGAGTTCGCCGAGGTCTTCTTCGGCTTGCCGACCAAGGCTTCCAATTCGGAGATCCGCGCTGCCATACGCTCGATCAGCGCCGCTTGCTCGACGAGCAGGGCGTCCTTCTCAGCGTCGCTCAGGCGATAGCGCGGCGGAACCGTCATAGAGACGTTGACTCATATCCCGAGTCGCCGCGCAATACCCGATCGCCGGCCACCCCCAATGCGCGGGTGGCCCCGCCGGCAGCGGGCGCTCAGCCAGCCCCCTGAGCAATCACACCGCCGCTGATGACGGGGACGCACAGAACAGACCGCAGACCGTTGTCGCGCAGGAGGGCAGAGGTGCGGAATTCGGGACTTGCGGTCAGGTCGGCGATGAGGGTGGGCAGCCGGGCCTGGAAGGGGGTGACGCCATAGGACGGGCGAAAACATACGCTAAGCGGACAAAGCCGGAACATCATGCGGCCAGGAGTTCGGTTGGAGCGCGCAGCGGGCGGTATCTCGACGTGCCCGGCACCCGGTCCGCACTCCAGAGATAGTCGCCGGTCAGGTTGATGTGTTGCCATCCAAGGGGCGCGAGATGGCTCAACAACTCGTCGGGAATGCGCTCGCCCCCAGCGCGCAGGGCATCGATGGCCCGCTTTATGTAGATGGTGTTCCAGAGGATGATTGCGGCCACGACCAGGTTGAGGCCGCCGGCGCGGTGCTGCTGGTTCTCCGGCGTCCGGTCGCGGATGCGCCCAAGGCGGTGAAAGCACACAGCGCGGGCAAGCCCGTTGCGGGACTCGCCCTTGTTCAACTCAGCGGTGGCCTGGCGGCGAAGTGCCGGATTTTGCAGCCATTCCAAGGTGAACAGTGTCCGCTCAAGGCGCCCCACCTCGCGAAGCGCCAAGGCGAGCCCGTTCTGCCGTGGGTAGGAGCCGAGCCGCTTCAGCATCAGCGAGGCCGGCACGGCGCCGGTCCGGATCGAGGTGGCCAACCGCAGCAGGTCGTCCCAGTGCGCCTGGATCCGCGCCTCGTCGATCCGCCCGGCGATGAATGGTTCCAGGGTCGGCCAGGTTGCCGCCGGCCCAAAGGTGTACAGGCGCCGGTCGTGCAGGTTCGGGATGCGCGGCGCGAAGCGGAATCCCAAAAGGTGGCATAACGCGAAGACATGGTCGAGCGTTACATGGACAGTCAAGAGGGAACTGGAGGCGGCTGTCCGGATAGTCCACAGAGGGGCCCCGTGCGCCGCGAAGCGCTCCTCAAGCAGC
>NZ_JAVDTO010000036.1:0-7914 GCF_031455875.1 Azospirillum sp. BE72 | reverse complement strand
GCTGCGTCGCGGGAGGCGGTGTATAGGCCGACCGACCGACCCGGCGCAAGCGCTTTTTTCCGACCCCCGCGGATTTTTCAGCCGAGCCGCTCGCGACGCAGGATGGCCCCTCCTCCACCCTGGGACACCGACCGTTCCGCTGCCCGCCGAACTTTGTCGCTCAACAACAGTCATAGCGTCGCCTATGACCGCGGTTCGGCGAGATAATACCTAAATCGATAAATCCAAATCTGCTCCCGCACGTAGAAGCAGAGTGCGCATCATCGAGTTACCGCGAGCTTCACAGTGGCTGGTACGGCATATCATTTGGGGCTTGGAGGAACGATGCCGGTCTCTGGCTGGTTCGCCGCTGCGTTTGCGCAGGCGGTCCCTCGCCCGGCCGTGGTGCGCCGCAACGGTTTGTCCTCATCGACTGCGGAGTTTCTCCCATGGCCCTTCTGAAGATGCCAATTGCGCCTAAGCCCACCGGATGCACGTTTCCGCTCGACGATGAGCCCGCTCGGCTTCGGGCATTGCGGAGCACGGGCCTGCTCGATTCCGCACCGGATCCCGCCTTCGACGAACTGGTGTCCTGGGCCTGCGATCATTTCCAGGTTCCCATCGCACTGGTGTCGCTGCTGGACGCCGACCGCCAGTGGTTCAAGGCGCGGTGTGGGCTGGCAACGCAGGAAACACCGCGTGACCATGCCTTCTGCCGCTTCACCATCCAGCAGAGCCTGCCAATGGTCGTGGAGGATGCCGCCAACGATCCGCGGTTCCGCGACAATCCACTGGTTCTGGGATCGCCCCATATCCGTTTCTATGCCGGCGCGCCGATCATCAACCGCAACGGTCTGGCGCTCGGTTCGGTCTGCGTGATCGATACGGTGCCGCGCAGCTTCGGCATGGTGGACCGCATGGTGCTGGCCCAGCTCACCGTGACGGCACTCGTCGCGATCGAGAAGCGGAAATGCTAGCTGTCCCAACTGGTTATAGAGCCGGCCCCCGGGTTGCTTCACAATGGCCTGCAGGATAATGGCCCACAGGATAGCGCAAGGAACGATGCCAGCCGTGATGACGCCTTTCCCGCCCTTGCCTGTGCCATTGTCCCCGTCCATGCCCTCAATGCTGTCCCGCGAGGAGGACCGGCTTGCGGCCCTTTGGCGCTACGAACTGCTCGACACTCCCGAGGAACCCGCCTTCGACCAGATCACCCGTCTGGCCGCAAAGTTGCTGAATGTGCCGATCGCACTGATTTCGTTGGTCGACCGCGACCGGCAATGGTTCAAATCGCGGGTCGGCCTGCCGGTGCGGGAAACGCCGCGTGAGCAGGCATTCTGTGCCCATGCGCTTCAGTCCGAATCCATCCTCGTGGTCGGCGACGCCCGCCAGGACCACAGATTCGCCGCCAACCCGCTGGTGACGGGCGATCCGCACATCCGTTTCTATGCCGGCGCCCCTCTGCGGACGGCTGACGGCCTGACGCTGGGCACCATCTGCGTGATCGATGACCAGCCCCGCCCCGCCCTGTCGCCCGAGGAGGAGGAGACCCTGCGCGACCTGTCGGCGATGGTGATGGCCCACATCGAGGCGCGGCGCGCCATCGGCTACCTGCATCCGGTCACCTCGCTGTCGAACCGCTTCCGCCTTCTTGCCGACATCGACGCTCTGCAGGGCGATCCGGCCGCCGGGGAACGCACCCGCAAGACCGTGGTGGTGATCGACACCGCAGCCTCACAGCAATATGCCGAGCTGACCCGCGTGCTGGGCCAAGTCTGCGCCGACGCTTTCGAAGTCGATTGCGCAGAGCGCATCGCCGCCTGCCTGCCGGGGCGCACCCGGCTTTACCACCTGTCGCCGGCCCGCTTCTCCTGCATCCTCACCGACCGGCCGCAGGACGAGTTGGCGGCCACTCTCGACCGGATCGGTACGGCCATCCGCCGCCCCTTCCATTACCAGGGGGTGCCGATCGCGTCCTCCACCGGCATCGGATTCGTCCATCATCCGGACCGGCCGGCCGGAAGCGTGGAACTGCTGCGCGCCGCCGCCAGTGCCGCCCACCAGTCGCTGGAAAAGCAGAAACCTTGGTGTGCCTATGACGAGGAGCAGGACCGCGCCTCCCACCGCGCCTTCCTGCTGCTGAGATGCCTGACGGAAGCGATCGGCGGCACCAAGGTGGAAGCCACCGCTACCGCCACGGGGCACAACGGGCAGCTCCACATCGCCTACCAGCCCAAGGTCGACCTGCGCACCGATGCCTGCATCGGGGCGGAGGCGCTGCTGCGCTGGACCCATCCGGAGTTGGGCCCGATCTCACCGGCGGAGTTCGTGCCGCTGGCGGAGCGGACGGCGCTGGTGCGCCCGCTGACAGAGTGGGTGATCGGGGCGGTGCTGGTCCAGATCGCACGGTGGCGCCGACGCGGGATCGCGCTGCCGGTTTCGATCAACATCTCGATGCTGGACCTGGGGGCCAACGACTTCGCCGACCGGGTGGCCGCCATGCTGGAACGGCACGGGGTGCAGGCGGACTGGATCGACTTCGAGGTGACGGAAAGCGCGCTGATGACCGACCGGGCGGTGGTCGACCGGCAGCTCGACCAATTGCGCCGGCTGGGGATCGAGGTCGAGATCGACGATTTCGGAACCGGCCAGAGCGCGCTGTCCTACCTGAAGGACATCCCGGCGACGGCGGTGAAGATCGATCAGCGCTTCATCCATTCCATCGCCACCGAGCGCAGCGACCAGATCATGGTCCGCTCCACCATCGACCTGGCCCACGATCTCGGCTATCGGGTGGTGGCGGAGGGGGTGGAGACCGTCGAAGCCTATGAGTGGCTGCGCCTGCACGGCTGCGACTTCGGGCAGGGTTACCTGATCTCCCGCCCGCTCGCGCCGGCGGCCTTCGAGGACTGGCTGGCGGCGGGGGCCTTCCGACCCGCCGCCGTGGTTGCAGTGTGACCTACGCCGTCGCCGGGCTCATCGCCGACAGGCAGGTGTCGATGGAGGCCCGTTCGATCTCCGCGTAGAGGTCGAACGGGTTCAGGACGGACGCGCCGAGGTCGGCTTCGAAACGCTGCTGGTTCGGGCTGGCGGAAAAATCCTGCTGCGCATCGTCGCCCAGGTTGGACTGGAAGATACCCGCGGCGCTGACCGGCAGGAAATCCTCATAGACCACCGGATCGAACCGGACGAAGCCAGCCCCGATCAGCGCCTCCAGATCGGCGTCCGGTGCCGGCGGGTTGCGCCGTCCGGTCTCGGTCAGCGAATAGATGAAATAGCCGAGCTGCTGGCGACGGATCTCGTCCCAGCTGTCGGGAAACGGGGCGAAGACCTCCTGCAGGGCCGTCATGTACTCGGCGGCATTGGACCCGTCGGCGGCCGGGGCGACGAGGCGGCGGGAATCCTGCAGCAAGGCGTCATACAGCGCACGGCCCTTCGGTGTCAGCGCGATGCCGCGCTGTTCGATCTCGCCGAAACGTGCGGTGTGGACACCCGAACGCCAGCCGTCGCCATCGCGGAAATCCACCGGCTCGCTCAGCGCCTTGAAGGAGGTCTGGCGCAGCAGGATGGGGCAGCGCCGGGTCGGAGGGCCTTCCACCACCGCCTTGGGTGCGATGCCCTTCTCCGGCATCATCCGCTGCACGGCGTCGATGTCCAGCGTGCGCGGGGTCAGATGGTTGATGTGCGGCCCCTTGAAGGAAACGACATCGGCGATCAGCCGATGGGCGTCATGCAGCCGCTTGTAGAGCTCCAGCGGCACATTGGCCCGGCTGTGCCAGCGGAAGGTTTCCAGCGCCTCCGCGACGAAGCGGGTGGCCTCCTCCTCCGTCAGCCCGCCGGCCGCCTCGGCCTTTTCGATCAGGGCGAGGCAACCGGCGGTGAAGATGCTGCGGGCGGCCAGCACCTGTTCCGCCTCCTGCCGCAGTCCCGCGTCGGCGATCAGGTCGAGCCTCAGCAGCGAGGTGAAGACACGGAACGGATTGCGGTTCAGCGCCTCGTCGGTCACCGGACGGAAGGCGGTGGAATGCACGGGAACTCCGGCTTCCGACAGGTCGTAATAGCCGACCGGATGCATGCCCATCACCGCGAACAGGCGGCGCATGGTGGACAGTTCATTCGCCGTGCCGAGACGGATGGCGCCGTGACGCTCCTCCGTGATGCGGGCGAGACCGCCCGCGGCCTCCAGCCTGTGGCGCTCCGCCGGGTCGGCGTCCAGCACCGCCTCGTTCACTTCGCAAACCAGCTCGACGAGCGTCTGATAAGCGGGCACCTCCGTCCGGTACATCTCCGACATGGCGGTGGAGAACAGGGTACGGATCGCATCGGGGCTGATGAAACCAGCGCTGAAGGAACTCTGGGCACTCATTGCAAATCTCGCTCGCGTTGCCTGCGTCGGACCGGTCCGGACGATCTCCCGGCCTCTCCCATGGGGCAGCTATAGCAACGAAGCGCCGCATTGGATTGCGATTGTTTTTACCGACTTGATGAGGAAAGCTCATGATGCGGCCGGTTGTCTTCGGGGACGTCGTCCCGAGCCTCCTCCAGTATCCAATCACGGAAGGCGGCAAGCGGCGGATAGCTCGTTCGTTCCGACGGCCACACGATGTGATAGGCGTCCTCACTCTCCATCGGCAGGTCGAGCGCGGGCACCAGTCGCCCAGCGCCCAATTCCTCATCGATCAGGAAAAGCGGCAGCAGCGCCACCCCCAACCCGGCGACGGCCGCCTGAATGGTGGTGCCGAACTGGTCGAACAGCATGCCATGCACCCCATCGGCCGGCGTGTCGTGCAGGGTCAACCAGCGTTCCCAAGCATCGGGACGACTGGTCAGGTGCAGCAGCGGGGCAAGGCGCAGATCGCCCGGCTGCCGGAAGCCGAAGCGGTCGCGCAGATCGCGACTGCAGGCGGGGATGACCGTCTCCCGGCGCAGCAGCGCCATCTCCCCACCCGGCCAGTCCGGCCGGCCGAAATGAACCGCCGCATCGACGGGGTCCAGCCGGAAATCGAAGGGCACCGTGCGCGTCACCAGATTGATGGTCACGCCAGGATTCGCAGCCAGGAATTTCGGCAGCCGCGGCGTCAGCCAGCGGGCGCCGAAGGTCGGCAGAATCGCGATGCTCAACGTGCCGCCATAGGGGTTGGCGCGCAGGTTGAGCGACGCAGTGCTGATCTTGCGCAGCGCATCGCGGACCTCGCGCACATAATACTCCCCGCCCGCGGTCAGGCGGATGGTCTGTCGTTCTCGGTGGAACAGCTCGACCTCCAGCAACTCCTCCAGCGCCTTGATCTGACGGCTGACGGCGCTCTGGGTCAGGGACAGCTCCTTCGCCGCCGCGGTGATGCTGCCGGTCCGCGCCGCCGCCTCGAATGCAGTCAGAAGGGACAGGGAGGGGAGGAAGCGGCGGGGGCTCTGCATTTCATTCTCACCGGGAATGACTGGTTGAGCAAACATCACTTTGCCGAAGGGGGTAGGCAAGCGAATCTTCCCAGCTGTCCGTTGAGGCGGCGACCCGCTACGCTCACGGAACCGGTCCGGGCCATGTTTCCGGCCGGGAATGATAGGCGGGCAAGAACACGGGAAAAGGACCACAGGGAATGCTGAACGATCCGCGGTCGCATGGGCTTTGGGAACGGACGGCACCGCCGGCGCCACCGACCACGCCGCTGACCGGCGCGGTCAGGGCAGACGTGGTGATCGTCGGGGCCGGCTACACCGGCCTGTCTGCCGCCCTGCATCTGGCGGAAAGCGGCGTCGAGGCGGTGGTGGTTGAGGCGGTGGAGATCGGCTTCGGCGGCGCCGGGCGAAATGTCGGGCTGGTCAATGCCGGCATGTGGGTGATGCCCGACCAGCTCGTCAACACGCTTGGGCCGGTCTATGGAGAGCGGTTGATCGAGTTGCTCGGGAATGCTCCGCGCGCGGTGTTCGACCTGGTCACGAAACACGCCATCTCCTGCGAGGACGAGCGCAGCGGCACCCTCCACTGCGGCGTCGGTCCCGCGGGCTTGCGCGAACTGGAGCAGCGGGCGGCGATCTGGCAGAAGCGCGGAGCGCCCGTGCGCCTGCTCGACGCAGCGGAAACGGCGGAGAAGGTCGGCACCGGGGCCTATACCGGCTCGCTTCTCGACCTGCGGGCCGGCACCATCCAGCCTCTGGCCTATGCCCGTGGGCTGGCCATCGCCGCCGTGAAGGCGGGTGCCCGCATCTTCACCCGCAGCCCCGTCCAGTCGGCAAGCGAGGCCGGCGGCAAATGGGAGGTGAAGACGGCGACCGGCAGTGTGATGGCCGATTGGGTGATCGTCGCCACCGACGCCTACAGCATCGGCCCCTGGGTGCAACTGCGCACCGAGCAGGTCCACCTGCCCTACTTCAATCTGGCGACGGAGCCGCTGTCCGAACCCATGCGGAAAGCCATCCTGCCGGAGCGACAGGGAGTGTGGGACACCAAATCGGTGCTCAGTTCCTACCGGTTCGACCGTCAGGGACGCTTGGTGTTCGGCAGTGTCGGCGCATTGCGGGGAACCGGGATCGCGGTGCACCGGGCTTGGGCGCAGCGCTCGTTGGCCGCTCTGTTCCCGCAACTCGGCCCGGTACGCTTCGAGTCCGAATGGTACGGGCAGATCGGGATGACCAAGGACAACCTGCCCCGTTTCCACCGGCTGGGCCGCAACGTGATCGGCTTCAGCGGCTACAACGGCCGCGGCATTGCGCCCGGCACGGTTCTCGGCCGCTGTCTTGCCGACCGCATCACCGGCAAACTGACCGACGCGGAGATGCCGCTTCCCGACACGGCCCCGGATACGGTCGCCGGCCGTGCGGTGCGTGAAGCCGCCTACGAATACGGGGCACAGGCGACCCACCTGATCGGCGCACGGCTGCCGGGGCGGATCTGACTTGGTCCGGAAGGCGGGCATGGCCGGGAGAAGACCGGCCATGCCCATCCGCTTTGCAGGAACCTTCTACAGCCCCGCTTACAGCCCCCAGGCCCCGCTTTCCGCCGGGTCGACGACCTGGATGTTGTTCTCCACGCCCTTCACACCGGGGACGCTTTCCGCCGCGACGCGTATGGCGTCGCGCTGGGACGCGCTGCTGATGAAGCCCCAGAGATGAACGACGCCGTTGCGGACGACAATGGCGTCATGCGACCGCGAATCCCAGGACAGTTCCTTCACGGCCGCGGTGACACGCTCCTTCAGCACACGATCGTCAGGGGCCGCCGCCGGGGTCTCCGGCGAGACGCTGGCCAATGCGCGCAGCAGGTTCGCCCGGCTGATGATGCCGATCAGGTTGCCCTGACGGACCACCGGCACGCGCTTGATCCGGCGCGTCTCCATCAGCCGTACGACCTCCTCGGGTGAGGCGCTTTCGTCGACGGTGGTGACATGGGCGGTCATGACGTCCGTGACCTTGCGGGCATGGGACTTGACGAAGTCCTCCGCCGGCAGCGTGCCGCCGGACACCAGCCCCAGCCACCAGGAGCGGTGACGCTCGGTCCCGAGTTCCACCCGGCGCAGCAGGTCACCCTCGCTGATGATGCCGACCACCTTGCCGGCAGCATCCACCACGGGCATGCCGCTGATATTGTTCTCCAGCATCTTCTTGGCCGCATCGGCGACGGTCGCGTCCGTGCCGATGGTGATGACCCGCGGCGTCATCAGATCGATTGCCTTCATGGTTTCGCTCCCCCTTGATGTTGTGCGGTGAGGTAAGAGTAGGGGAGCAGCCAACCGAGGGCGATTGATCTGCCGCAAATCGGCGGCAGGCTTTCCGCATGGTGGAAAAGACCGTCGATTCAATACGGAAAACGCCCCGGCTCATGTGAGCCGGGGCGTTTCCGATATGTGTGACGATGCCAGCGTTTGTGCTTTGGATTGTGCGTCTCTTGAGCCTGAGTGACCTGGCGGCGACCTACTCTCCCACGTCTTAAGACGCAGTACC
>NZ_JAVDTO010000035.1:0-11507 GCF_031455875.1 Azospirillum sp. BE72 | reverse complement strand
ATCACCGACGATGTGGTCGAGGCCGCGCGGAGTACGCTCGTCATCGGTGCCACATAGCGCTGGAGAACGACCGCCACCTATCTCTGAAGGTCACACGTCGCGCCGCCGCCGATGTGGTAAAGAAATCAGGTCAGTCTTTCATCGTCTGGTATCGAGCGCGCACCACGGGTTTCCTGCCCAACCGGGGGCTTGGCCCATGCTGATCGGCTACGCACGGGTATCTACCGACGATCAGAACCTGCATCTTCAGCGGGATGCACTCGGCGCGGCTGGATGCGAGAGGATCTTCGAGGATCGCCGCAGCGGTGCCAGGACTGACCGCCCCGGTCTTGCCGCCGCGCTCGACGTGGTCCGCCGGGGCGACACGCTGGTCGTCTGGCGGCTCGATCGGCTGGGTCGGTCCCTGAAGGACCTCATCGAGCTGGCCGAACGGCTCGATGCCGCCGGCGTCGGGCTGCGCAGCCTACACGACGCGATTGATACAGGGTCGAGCGGCGGGCGGCTGGTCTTCCACATGTTTGGGGCGCTCGCCGAATTTGAGCGCAACCTCGTGCGGGAGCGCACCCAGGCCGGGCTCAGCGCGGCCAGGGCCCGTGGCCGGCTGGGCGGGCGCCGCAAGGTACTGGACCCTGACAAACGCCGGCTCGCCGTCCAGCTCTATCAGGAACGCAAGCATACGGTGATGGAGATCTGCCGGCTCATGGGGATCTCCAAGCCGACACTGTACGCCTACATCGAGGAGATGGCCGGTGAGTGACGGGCGGCGGATCCCGGCCGAGGCACTGGTGCATCTGCGCCGCCGGCTGGACACGCTGCCGCCCCGTCATCCCGACCGTGCCGAGATCCTGCGGTCGGCCAGGGAACTCTACGGCGTGTCCCGCGCCACCCTCTACCGCGCCCTTCAGCAATCCCTTCGGCCCAAGGCCCTTCGTCGGGCCGACCGGGGAAAGCCGCGGAAGATGCCTGCCACGGAGATGGAGCGCTATTGCGAGATCGTCGCCGCCCTGAAGCTGCGGACCACCAACAAGAAGGGCCGCCACCTGTCGACGGTGCAGGCGATCCGGCTGATGGAGGAGCATGGGGTCGAGGCCCCGGAGGGGCTGGTGCAGCCGGCGCCGGGCACACTGCACAAAACCACGGTCAACCGATATCTGCGCGTGTGGGGGCTGGACTATGCCAGGGTGACCCGCGCGCCGGCGGCCGTGCGGTTTCAAGCCCGACGGTCGAATGAGCTATGGCAGTTCGACATGAGCCCATCGGACCTGAAACACGTCAAGCAACCGCTCTGGATCGAGCCCGGCCGGGGAGCGCCCACCCTGATGCTGTTCAGCGTCGCCGACGATCGCAGCGGCACCGTCTACCAGGAGTACCGGTGCGTTTACGGCGAGGACGCGGAGTCGGCCCTGCGCTTTCTCTACAACGCCATGGCGCCCAAGCCAGAGGAGGACATGCCCTTCCAGGGCATCCCCGAAGCGATCTACATGGACAACGGCCCGGTCACCCGCTCGCGCGTGTTCCAGAACGTCATGGCCTGCCTGGGCGTCAAGGTGATGACCCACCTGCCGGCAGAGAGCGACGGCCGGCGCACCACCGCCCGGTCGAAGGGCAAGGTCGAGCGGCCGTTCCGCACCGTCAAGGACGTCCATGAGACGCTCTACCATTTCCACGAACCGCAGGACGAGGCGGAGGCGAATCTGTGGCTGCGCCGCTACCTCGTCCGCTACAACGCCCAGGATCACCGGTCGGAGCCGCACAGCCGCATTGAGGACTGGGTGCGGCACCTGCCGGAGAAGGGCTACCGCGAGATGTGCGCTTGGGACCGGTTCTGCGCCTTCGCGCGAGAGCCGGAACGACGCAAGGTTGGCATCGATACCCGCATCACCGTCGAAGGCGTGGCCTACGAGGTCGATCCGGACTTGGCCGGCGAGGAGGTGGTGCTCTGGTGGGGGTTGTTTGACCAGGAGCTCTATGTCGAGCACGGCGACCGGCGGTATGGGCCCTACGGCCCGGTCGGGGGCCCCATCCCGCTGCACAAGTACCGCAAGCATCAGAAGACCAGAGCCGAGGAGCGGGCCGACCGGGTGGCTGAACTGGCGGAGCGCATCGGCCTGCCGCGCGCTGCCCTGGACGGCGGGACCTCGCCCCTGCCACCCCCCGTCACGGCACCGGCTCCCAAGGTGGCCTTCACCGATCCGGACCCCTACCGCACCTTGACCTTTCCCGACATCATCGCGGCCAAGCGCGCGATTGCCGGGGAGATCGGCTTGGCGTTGGCGAAGCTGCCGGTTGAGGACCGAACCTGGATCGACGCGCTGGTGCGGGAGACCCTGGCCAAGGATGAGGTGCTGACGAAGGTGCGGGCGTACTTCAGACAGCGGACGGGAGGGGGCGGGGCATGCTGACGGAGGTCATGGAGCATTTCAGGTTGGAACGGGACCTGCTGATGGCCGGGTATTACGAAACCGACCATCACCGCCAGCTCATCAAGGATGTGAAAGCGTCCATCCTGGCGGGACGCTTGGTGGCGGTCGCCGGCGTCGTCGGCAGCGGCAAGACAGTGCTGCTTCGCCGCATTCAGGACGAACTGACCCGCGACGGGCGCGTCACGGTGTCGAAGAGTCTGTCGGTGGACAAGGATCGCACCACCATCCCGACCCTCATCACCGCGCTGTTCCATGACCTCTCTCCAGACAAGGACCCAAAAATTCCGACCCTCGGCGAAAAGCGGGAGCGCGAACTGCAGCAACTCGTACGGCGCGGCCGCAAGCCGGTGGCCCTGTTCGTGGACGAAGCGCACGATCTGCACGGCAAGACGCTGATCGGTCTGAAGCGGCTGATGGAGGTGGTGGCCGACGGCGGCGGCATGCTGTCCGTCGTGCTGGTGGGCCACCCCAAGCTTCGAAACGATCTCCGGCGTCCGACCATGGAGGAGATCGGCTACCGCTCGGTGGTGTTCGAGTTCGACGGCATGGCGGGGAATCAGCTCGCCTACATCCGCTGGCTCCTCGCGCGCTGCGCCGGCGAGGGCATCGACATTGACGAGCTGATCGAGACGGCGGCCGTGGAGTTGCTGGCCAAGCGGCTAAAGACCCCGCTCCAGATCGAGCAGCACCTGACCCTTGCGTTCGAGGAAGCGTACCGGATCGGAGACCGGCCGGTCACGGCCCAGGTGGTCGAGAGCATCTTGTCACGTCAGCTCGATGATCTGGAACCGCGGCTGACCCGCCATGGCTACAGCGTACGCTCCCTGGCCGACCAGTTCAGCGTCAAGCCGGCGGAGATCCGTCAGTTCCTGCGAGGTGAGCTGAGCGGTGTCCGGGCGCAGGAATTGACCCAGCAGATGCAGGCGGCCGGGCTTCCGCTCTGACCGATCTTGTCTCACGGATTGCGGGCCGGCCCCCATGATCTCAGGTCCGTCTCAAACAATGCGCCTCCCGTCTCACGCAATGTGGGCCAGAGCCCGTGTCCCGTCTCAGGAAATCCGGTCCCGGAGTCGGTCAAAATCTCGGGTCCGATTGCCGATGATCTCGGGCCGCTACACTTAAGGCTCCATTTTTGTCGGCGGCGTGCTGCCAAAGCGGTCGAATATGCTCGTGACTTGTTGGGGGCAGAAAATGAACGCGCCCGGCCGTCGGTGTTCGACGCCGGGCGGTATGGTAGGAACTAGCCAGGATGCTGACGGCCAGCGTCTATTAGTTTGCGCGCCCCTGAGCCAAAGTTCCTGGCGGCCGACTTCCTGCGACTCCAGTCGATGGTTGTTTCGGCGGGGGCGCCGCTTCGACGTCGCCTGTCGAGGGGTGCCCGTTCCCTTGCATCAAGGGAGGAGCGTTGCTTGGCGCCTCAGGTGAGCTGGTGGATGGCGAACCCTGCGTCGCTTTGGGTTCCACATTGATGCCAACCATATGACCGGGATCATGCTGGAAAGTTTCATAGCTACTCCGAACCAAAGACGGGTTGTTGAACCGGGCTTGGCCAGGGGCCATATCTTCCCGCACTCGCGACCGCGTTTTGTCGTGCAGTTCTCCGGTACCTTGCACAAACGGATCGTCGTTGAACTCCTTTCTGTGACGGACCTCAGTCTCCTCAAACCGCTTCTCGAGATCAGCCCGTGTGGGCATGTTTGGCTGGTTCGCTCCGTTGGTGTGACCGACGGCAGGGATGGGCTTGCTGCCATCCCTTCCTTGATCTTCTGATTGCGGCAGCGGCTTTCTCCCGGTGGACCCTTCCAGGTCCTGGCGATCCGGCATCTTTGGCTCACCCGCGGCTTTAACCTGTCCAAAGGCGGGGATTGGCTTTCTGCCAACCACACTTTGAACTTCCGCTCGTGGCTGGGGGATTCCAGCAGCGGACTCTTCTAGATGTGCATTACGGGACGGATCTCCCATGGGATCGCTATTATGATTTGTTGCGCCCGAGAGCAAGCCGAGCAATGCAGCCTTTCTGTCAGCAACTTCAGCGGATGAACTCGCGGAAGCTCCTTGCATTTTGTTCTGGTTGTTCAAGGTCATTAAGCCGGCGTAGGTAATAGCGTCTTCTCTGTTGGCGAATGCCTTTGTGATTGCTCCACCAGAACGCTCGTCCATACGGATCAGAGCGTCACGAGCGCCCTTCAGGTTGCGACGCTCCAGTTCTGCTTCAAGCCGCTCCCTGCCACCATGCTGTTGGTTGATCGAATTGACTGCTTGACCGGCGGAGATCGTCTGGCTGGTTCCAAAGGACCGGGCAAGGCTGTCTGCCCTCTGGTAGGCCTCCTGGGCGGTGAGGGCTTGCTGAGCGCTTTCACTCAGCGTCTTTTGATGGCTTTCCGATAGGCTGCTGGTGAAGCTATTCTGACTAGTATCAGCAGCTTCACGCATTGCGGTGTCGGTCAGCGCGCCGCTGAGCTTATCGTTCCGGCCAAATTGAGCTCTGATCGACGCCTCGATCTGCGCCGCAGCTGAATGTCCGGCTGCCCCGCTCATTTGGTCAGTTACCTTGCCTCCAGCTCCAACGCTGACGCCGGCTTCAACTCCACCTTTAACCGCACCCCCAAACGCTTCGCCAAGTTTGAGACGTAACCCGGGACTGATGTTCCCTGTAAGGCCATACTCCAATGCAGCAGAATTGATGAGTTGGGTTTTAACGTCATCGCCACGGGAAAATCTATCAGTCACGTCCTTCATGCTACTCGAGACCAGCTCATAGGTCTTGCTGCCCTGAAACGCCGACCCCGACTTGAATAGTTCGCTGTGCCCGGTCTGATATTGCTGAACAGCTTGGGTGCCAACCGTCGATGCGAGGTTGCTGGCAAAGGTATGCGTCTTAGCGTCGGCGACACTCTTGGTCGACGACTCCGCACTCTGCGCCAACGAGCCGACGTTGAAGGACGTCAACATTTGGTCAGCCCCGCTGGCCATCGTCACGCGGCTCGAGTCACCGGTATAGCTCGGCGCCATCTGGTATTTGGGTGTGGCATTGAACGTGTCCCGGGCCACCTTATCCTCTTTGATGAAGTCGCCACCCTGAAGGCGTCCAGCTAGGTGCGTGGCGGCTACGGACCCACCGTAGATCAGCATGAGTGTCAGCGCCGGGACCGACGAGGCTAGCATTTCACCAGTGGATATCCACTTCTGCAACGCACCGTCGGCGGCCAAAAGCCCGTTCATGGACCCGAGTGAGAAGCCGGAGTCTTCAAGCCCTCCCAACCGTCCCGTTAGGCTCATGTGAATGAACAGGTTCACGATCGCGAGCACAGGCATCCACAATTGAATCCAGAGCAGCGTCAGGACGTACTTGCCGGCAATCGATATGCCCAGGGGGCCGAGCACCACGAGGAACCCCATGATCGGCGTCACGGCGTAGGTGAAGCCCTCCAGGAAGGTTAGCATTGGCCGAACGATGCTCCGGAACATCGAGGCTTCGCCAATCCACGACATCGCACGCTGGTTCTTCGCGTCCTCGATCATCTTGGCGTAGCTGAAAGCGCGGTCCTCTTCCGACCTTGCCACCGCGGCGCGCTCGAAAATCGGCTGCAAAATCGAAGTGGTGACGAATTGTGTTGGCGTAACTGCCGTGACTCCAAGAGCAAGGAGTGCGTCCCCGATCTTCGCCGGTACGTCCGAGGCTGGCACATTCAGCACCGACGGAAGCACCTTGCCCAAGTAATCTTGGACAACGACGGGCGTGATCGAAGCAAGCCGAGCATGTGCTTCGGTGCAATCGTAGTTTTGGGATCCCGAGCTGCCGAGCCACAGTTCGGCCATCCATATACGGGAATCAAACTTAAGTGCAGAAACAAGCTCTGCAGAGTTGTATATCGTATGTGGGTCGATCACGCCCGAACTCAAGCCGGTCATTGTGCAGCGTTGAATGTAATCGGTCCACGACCTCTCGAAGTTTGATGAACCCCCTGCAAATCTGTTCGCGGGACCAAGCATCAACGGGTCCCCCGAGTGAACCCGAACTTTCTTCAACACTTCGAGTGAGCTTCCATAGCCATGCTGAGTCATTGCCGGCATCGAGAACCCTTGCTCGAAGAGCACAGTGAGTTGATATCCGATCTCGGAAATGAGCGAACCGCCAGCCGCAACGCCAACCGGCACGTTAGCAACGGGGCGAACTTGGCCGGTGTAGGCATCGGTTACGACAACGGTCGTCGACGGTCCAAAGAGAAGTGAGAACACGACCCATCCGAGAAAGACCTTCTGCCAATCGATGGCCCTCGCTCCTGCTGCAACCGCTTGAAAGCACACAAGCAGGGCTCCGAGCAAAAGCCCGATCTGAGCCACAGCATAAAATTCCCCGGTGCCGACGATCATCGCTACGGCATTCAAGATCTCAGCAAGAAACGCGCTGTCGCCAATGCTATTAATATTCCACATTTGGCGTCATTCCCTCGCGACCGGGCCAGTTGCGGCGTAGCGAATTTTCTGCGTGATATCCAAAATAGAGAGATAATCCCGGAAGATCTCGGTCGGGTCACCGATCTGTCCCCGAACCTGCTGCTGCTGAGCTCGAAGATCGGTACGTGAATCCCGAAGGAGCGCATCCAGTTCCTTCGCGTGCGCGTCATCGGATACCTTCACGGCAGCCTCGACGGCTTTGATCATATCGTCCACCATGAGCGCCGCCATGTCATAAGCAAGGTGAGGGATGGCCCGCTCGGTCAACGCCACGGCACCCATCCGTCCATGCTTTGCCAACTGGAAGATCAGCCCAGCCAAGCCATAACGCTGCGGGGAAAGGAATGCCTGGTCCGCCGCGCTCAAAGTGCCTTGGTTGTCCGCGATTCGGTGCACGAGTCCAGGAGCGCCACCGCTTCCATCCAGGAGCTTTTCCTCCAGCATCTTCCTAAAGCCTTTGATAACCATCGTTCCCATGGTCGGGTTGATGCAGCCATCTGCAGACTTTGTATCGCACCGAAGCACGGTGACGGATTGACCGTTTGTGCCTTCCACCAAGTCACGAAAGCGGATCTTGTTTCCCGAGATAGCTGAGTATCGCGGTGACTGCTTGCCGCCCCCCGCGTCAGTCATGTCGCCAACAATGACCGTACCGGCGACGTTCATCATCGCCTCCAGCATCTCTTCGTCACCACCAACAAACCAACCGCTGACAGCATGCTTTTTGAGGGCGCGCCAAACGATGTTGCCCTTAACTTTCTGGGAAAAGTCATCCGGCGCGTTTTCTGCGGCCTGTTGGGTCGGGCCCTTGCCGCCGGATGTCGTCCAGGATTCGAAAATGTCGCCAATGCCCTTTGTGAAGCTGATCTTGGACGCTTCGGTTTCCTGCTTCTTTAGCGCCGCGCCCAAGGTGTCATTGACGATACCCTGCGCCAATTGGCAGCTGTTACCAAAGAACTGGTTGAGTTGCTGGATCTTCTTCTGGATCTGCTCAATGATCGCCGCGCAGTCCTGACACATCGAGCCCAGCGCGAGTTGGAAAGCGTAGCCGGCGGCGTTTGCGGCAATGCCGCGCATCAGCTGCACGAACTGATCGGCGTTGATGAAGCTGAACGAGCCGCCGAACAGATCGATGCCGCCGCATCCCGCTTCAAAGCTCGGCGGCACAAAGGAAACCAAGTTCTCATTCATGATCCGGTTCTTGGCAGTAAACTGTCCGCCGGCCAAAACGCCGCGCCGCTGCGTCTCCCAAACGCCAGGAGCAGTCGTGTTGCTCATGGCGCCGAACAGCGAGTCCATCTGGCTCTGCAGACCGGCGGCCTGCGGCTGTACCGGGGGCGCCATGACGGTGAGGCACGCGCCTACTGTTACCGCGGCGACTATCTTGCGGGCGATCTTGATCATTGCCTCACCATGGAACGAAGGTGTTTGACGAGTTGAGCGGGGTCGGCGGCGATCTCAGGAGGCATATCGATCTTCGCGGGCAGCATTGGCCCGTTGTCGACGGCACGGGTCTTGTTGAACGCGTTCTGGTCGATCCAGCCTGCGTTGAGGGCGCCGGTGAGGATGCGCCGCCGCAGCTCGTGCAGCGATAGGACACCACGGGCGATGGTCTGAACGCCTTCCGGCGGGCGGACCAGGACCAGGGTCGGCGTGCGCTCCACGCCCAGCTTTGCAGCCTGCCCTGTGTCCGCCCGGAAGTTCGGAAACTGCCCACCAGGCAGGGGTTTTCCATCAAGGCTGATCGGCGTGATGTGGAAGCCATAGGCGCGTTCCAGCATCTCGAGGACCGGCGCCTGCTTGTCGCAGTAGACGCAATCGCTTCGGTAGAAGAACCAAATGCCGGCCTGCTGCGCGATCTCCTTCAGCTCCGCGTCGGTGGCCTCCCCAGCCACGGCGTTCATCTCGTTCGCGGCGAAGGTCGCGGTCGGACGACGGCCTGTCTCATCCAATAGCGGATCGCCCACGACAACGCGCTGAGCCATATCCGTGAAAGCCGAAGCCTTGTCCATGGCGAGCCGCTGAATGACGTAGTAGGCGCGCACGTTCTCGGCGCTGGGTTCATCCAGCGCACGGTCCCGGTACTTGGGCAGGTTCTCCCGTAGCCAAGCGGCCGAGCCGAAGGCGGGCGGTTCCGGGACCTTTGGCTGTTCTAGGGGCTGCGGAGGCGGAGGAGGAGGTGGTGGGGTCGCCGCCGCTGGCGGCAGTGCGGGCTCTTCCTTTTTTGGGGGCGGCGGTTCCTCGTCGGGCTCCGGCTGGACCTCATACCAGAACCAGCCGCGCTCCCGATCGCCGAAGAAGCCCGCGGACTGTGCCTGCTGCTGGGCCGACGCAGAAAAAGCCATCGAGCCAGCGAGCAAGGCGGCAGTGGTGCTGATGAGGGCGGAGCGTATCGTCATGTCCGCAAAGCTACCTTTCCAGACCCCTCTTTCGCGCCGCCGAAAGGCGCGGGAAATCGATGTCTTTCTCGGGCGTGCGCAGTCCGATAAAGCTGGACATGCATGGGGCGCAGCAGCGACTGTGCGTCGTCTTTGCCTGGATAGGCATGCCCCGCACTTCCTATCGACCGGCTGGAATGAACAAACGAAAGAGTGCTGCGGTCTCGGAGTTCATGCAGAACACCGAGACCACAGCGGGTTAACCCCCCCGGATTTGAAGGCAGTGCCTCGCGATCCGGTGCGATGATATGGGCGACCTCAGGCGGCCTCGATCCGCGCCGCGGCCTCCTCAAAACTCAACCCCGTCTGCATGAGGTTGAGCATCTCCTGGAATTGGCTGGTGTCGGTTATCCGAACCACACCCGACGTCTCCTCGCTGATAATGTTGCCGTCGTCGTCGAGGGTCTGAATGGTGACACTCTGCATCATCCTTCCCCCTTTCACGTAGCAGCCGGCGCGAGTACGCTCGGGCCTGTGACGGTCACCTGCCAGCTGGCTCCATACAGCGCCGCTTGCTCTTCCGCCTTCTGTTTGGCTTCCCGGAGCGCCGTCGCCGCAGTTAAGTATGACCGCGGCCACCGTTCCTTAATGGAGCGAGGTTTGCACCCCTCAGCGGTGACGGTCACGAACCAACGAAACTCCCCATCGTAGGGCGTGACGCCGTACGCGATGACGACACGCTCGGTGCCTTGCGGACGGGTCTGCCCCGGTGGGAGTGCGTTGATCCAAATGGCCCGGTCGGCCGTTGATATCTTCCGGCCATCGTTCAACGCCTTCCCGGCGCCGAGGGCACCGTCTATTGCGTCCCATGCGTCGTCTCGGGATTCCCCATAGACCACGAAGTGGAACACTTCGCCCGTTGAGAGAACCTCGATGACGACGTGCCACACTGGCAGCGGGCAGTTGAAGATGTCGAAGAACGGCCCGATGATCTTATGCAGTGTGATGGACTGCTGTTGCATGTGCGATCTCGTGGTTGGGGCACACGCTCCCCGTATGGGGCATCATGTGCCCGCTTGGGGATGGCGCCGCCCGACCCCCAGGGGGAGCCGGACGGCGCGGATTGACGTTCAGGCGAGCCGCCGCGCCATGCGCGAGAAAGTCGCAACGGCTTCCTCACGGTTCAGACGAGGACTGAACCACTGGCGGACGCCTTCGGTGCTCGGCTTGAGAAAGACCCGGTAGTACCCGCCGGCGAGCGAAGCTTGCCGTTTGAGTTGGAGGGTCTCACCCGTGTAGACCGTGCGCTCCGTCACAACGACAGGCGCCGGCGGCTTGCTGAAGAGCTCGCCATCCGACACTTCGTAGAGGAACTGTGCGGTCAGCCCGATGAACTTGGTCAGCTTCTTCATGATGCACCTTGTCTGTGGGTGAGGCGCACCACTCCCCTTGTTGGGGCGAAGCGCGCCCCGATTGGGGAATGTAGCTGTGGCGGCCGGCCGGAGCCGGCTGTGGTTGCGAGCTCAGGAGAGCGTGACGATCAGGTCACGCTGCTGAACACGCTATTGAGGTCGATGCCAGGGGGATCGATGGCCGAAAGCGTCACGATTGCCTCGGCATCGGACCCGTCGGATTGGCGGATGCGCGCCAGATCGACCTCGTCTGCGCCCTCGGTGTCGTAGTCGATGATCGCGACCCCGAGATTGCCTGGGATGTTCTCACCGACGACGGCCTGGACAAGGCCGCCGTCAAGCACGATGGCCAGCCGGCGGGGAGTGTTGTTGGCGAGGATCGCTTCCAACGTCTCCAAGTCGGCCTGTATGGCGCCGGGTCCACTGTAGGTGAAGCCCGCGCTTGGACGGTCTGCGTGCTCCCGCAGGGCCGCGGTCACGCGTTGTAGGATATCTGCTGGAACGGATTTCAGCAGGTGGCCAGTCATGATGCACCTATTGGCGTCTAGGTTAGACGACGAGGCACACCATGCCCGAGGGGCAACGTGTGCCCCAGGGGGAGAGCTGATGAATGGCGGCGGGAGACGCCGGCGTCGTCAGGCGGCGCGGTTGTAGCGACCGCGAACCTGTTGAGCGAAGGATTGAGCTTCCGAGACGGCATGGCAGTAGCCGCTGTCAGCCTCATTTCGGTCGGTGAAAGCGCTGCTAGAGCGTTCTCAGGTTGCCTGGAATCGCTGAGGGGGATTCCCTTTGCCGCCGTAGCATGATTCGCTGCTCCTGGATTTCCGGTCTGGGGG
>NZ_JAVDTO010000034.1:0-19790 GCF_031455875.1 Azospirillum sp. BE72 | reverse complement strand
CGTATCGGCCAACTCCTTGACCACTTCAAGCCGGACGAGTGCGCCAACTACTTCCGCGCCGCAGGGTATGGAGACTCATTCTGAAAATGCTCTAGCGGCGGCAGCGTCACCTCGATCTCGCGCTCGCGGTAGATGACGCGCACCTTCTCCGCGGCCCCGAACACACGATCCAGAATGGCACCTGCGAGGTCGATGATAGGGCGGATCACGCCGCCCGAACGGCGGGTGCGGCTGCTGACCGTGCGTTCTCCGTCCGGACGCAGTTCGAGGATGATCTTGCGCGCAGCGGCGTCGGTGCGAAGGTGGAAGCGCGAACCGGGTTCAAAAGCGACCAGCGATAAACGCGGTCCTTCGAGCCAGAGGCGAGACTTACCTTTGTTGCAGCCAATACGGGCGTGGGCAATGTGCATGATGGGAACCGATGCGGTCTGGGGATGGTCCACATCCTGCCATATCGTACAGAGCGCATCAACAGAAAAATCGTACAGAGCGCATGTTTGAGCGGGAAGGTGCCTGAAATTGCCACGCGTCGCATTCGGACATTGAACGCGCCCCGAGCGCCGGCAAATGAGATCAAATCAGGTACAATGATGATGGTTGATTTATCACTGTTCTCTGTTCCAGACCTCCCGTGTTTTTTTCCATACTTTGGGCAGGCACCACCCCGCCGCACTCTTTCAACGAGGATGGCTATGAACCAACCCAGCTACGATAAGACCATGGGAAGCGCGCTAACCCTACCCGACCTGTGCCAGGACCTCGCCACAGCGGTCTTGGCCATGGGCGACCTGATCCACCTGATCGGCCGCACTGATCTGGCTGAGCAACTGGTGGGCGCACCGATGGGGCTGTCCTACCTCGACAACATGGAGCCGGAGACGCTCGACCTTACGTCTCTGGACGCTGCCCAAGCGATGGAACGTCTTTTCCGTGTCTGCTTCGAACCCAGATTGGGCATGGAACTGGATGCGATGGGCAGCGACCTGCTAATGCTCGAAGGATTGATTGGAGCCCTTCCCAGCGAGTATCCGGGCGAACCTGTTGATCTGCTCCGGACCAAGCACCGCCTGCGTCGCTTGCACAGTGCTGGTTGGGCACGCAGCACCCTCGCACTAATGACACGCTCGATCGCGGAGAGCGACATTAACGAGGACTCCAGGCGGTGTTGGGCGTTGAGCGTTGCCGAGATCGCGGCGATCGCACAGATGGACGAGCGCTCGGTGCGGAACAAGGTAAGTCCGGCCGGCGGCACTCCGCTGCGGTCCCTGCCCCGCCCTGCGGGGATGGGCCGCCTCGTTCAGGTCGATGGCTTCGAAGCATTCGACTGGCTGATCGGCCGGCGAATGTTCCGACCCGTGCCGCTCAATCCGGACTCGTATCAGATCGCTATCGCTGATCCGGTAGACCGACACCACCTCGGCATGGTTCTCGGCGTGCTCGGCTGGTCGAACTTCGGCCCGACCAAATACCTTGCCAAGCGTCTCGGCTGGACGGTCGGCGAGGTGGACGGCTGGATCAAGCACGGCCCTACCAAGGAGGAAGCAAAGGCACGAAAGCTGGCGGGCCTGCTCGGCCTCGATCCTGATGCCTTGGCCGCCTCCGTCGTTCGGCTTGGACGCTGACGGTGGAGGCGACCGTGGCCTTCGATTTGTCCAAGCACGCTTCTGACCGGTCCCAGCAGCGAGCGATTCCGCCCGATGTGGTGGAGGTACTCTGGGAGTATGGCTCTGAGATGCGCCGGCGCGGCGGCGACGTTCTCTTCTTCGACAAGCCCGCCCGCCAGCGCCTATGCCGTGATCTGGGCTCGCAGGCGCTCCGCCGCTGCGCCAAGGCGCTCGCCTGCTACGCCGTCGTCGACGACAACGGCCGGATCATTACGGTGGCGCACCGCCGCTTCCGCTTCAAGCGACCCTAACGCGCCACACCTTCCTCACCGTTCAATCTCGACAAGGAGCAACGCCGTCATGGAGACGACGAACACCCCCCGCATGTCTGCCCTCTTCCGCCAGCTCGCCGCCGTTGAACAGCAGCTCTGGGAGCACTTCGGTGTTAAGGATCAGGGTCAGTATGCCGCCCAGCTTGTCGCGCAGGCTCTCGGGGCGCGAAAGCTCGCCAACGGCGTCAACAAGGGCTACGACCTGCACCACGATCTCTACGGGCGTATCGAAGTGCGTTCACGTCGCTACCCGCTCGACGGCCGGCGTGAGGACCGTGCTCAGGTTCCAGTGGTGAAGGCCGGACACTTCGACCATTTCGTCCACCTCGTCTTCGACCAGACCTTCTCCGTAGTCGGTGCCTACGTGTGCCCGCACGATCGGATCTGCGAACTGGCCGCAGCCAGCAAGAACCGCTGTATCCGCTACGCCGACGGGGTGGTCCTTCCCGGCGTCATCGACATCACCGGGGCCGTCCGGCAGGCCCAGGCGGCAACCTGATCCACGTCAGGAGCAGGCCGGTAGGCGCGATCTGTCTCTGGAGGACATTGCGTCATAGGGGAGATAGCCTTCCCGCCCGTCAGCCAGCCGCACCTTGGCGGCCCAGCCGTACCCGCAGGCCTCTTTACCGGCCAAGTCCACCAGGGTATCCCCCGGAAGGCGCGCAATCACGGTCTGACGATCCGCTTCAAGGACCGGAGCCCCTCCGACCACGACCATGACCTGCAATCCGCGGCGTTGGCTCTGTGCAGGTTTGGTCGGAGCATCGCCATTCCTGGGGGCATCGAGGGATTGCACGTTTGTCGACGTGCCCGGCGTATCGCCCGGACGATCCAGGCAATAATCGGTCAGCCGCTGATGGTCACGTGAGGACAGGGACGTCAGCGGAACCAGACCCACACGCCCATCGGAGAGACGGATGCTCACCGGCTTGTCCGCAGGAAGCCCGCAGAACTGTCCGTCGGCGAGCGGGACAAGCTTGCCGCCGGCCAGCTTGGCCAGCTCCTCGTTACCGTCGAGTGAACGGACGATAGCGCCGCCGGCCGCCGTCATGACCTGCCGGGTGCGCCGAACATGCGTGTCGCTGGAGGGGGAGGAATCCGACCCCGGAACCAGAAAATATCCAAGCCCAAGAATGACAAGCATACCGGCGACAATGGCTCCCGGGATCAGTGAGGCGCGGGCTCCCCTTGCACCCGGCGATGCCGTGTTGTTCACCACGACGAATGGCCCGGTGTTCGTCCCCGAACGCGTCCGAGCGTTCCCGCCACGCGGCGCCCCGAAGACAGATGCCGGTTGAGGCTGGGAAGCGGGTTGGGCGCGCCGCGGCGTCGACGGCTTGGTAAGCGGCGGAGGCGGCGCCGCGCGTTGCCGTGATTTCTCCGCAGCACGTTCCTGTTCCCGCGCGCAATAAGCGCAGCTATCGCCGATGAATTGATGCTCTGGGTTCGTGGAGCACGTCTTCACTTGGCCGGTGAGCGCATCGAGCAAATCTCGCCACTCGACCATATTGGGCCGGTCGGCTGGCCGCTTGGTGAAGGCTCGGTCGAAGGCCGCTTGAAGCGCCGGCGGAAACCCTCGGTGTATGCTCTGGACGGTGGGCACCTTCCTTGGCTCGGGACGGTCGTTCCGATACGGGTAGATCCCTGCGACTATGGCTCCAGCAATGTCGGTTGGATCGCTCTCACTCGCCGCGGGTCCCGGCCTGCCCTGGAACGGGTGGATGCCCTCGTTCAGGAGCTGGAACGCGATGACCGCGAAAGCGAAGGCGTCCTGTTCTTTACCGAGTCGTCCGGGCGTCGATGAGTGTCCTTCCGGCGCGAGATATTCGATGGTGAACATCTCAGCAGGGTAGACGTTGGCACGGCTGCGGATCGAGAACCCGTCGCAGTCGATCAAGCCGATGAATCCGCTATCTCGGTATACCAGGACGTTGGGCGGCTTCAGGTCGATGATGCTGTGGCCGGCGGCATGCACGTCGGCAGCAACGGAGGCAAGGTTGCGCGCCACGAAAAGGCGGAAGCCAAGGTCGTCGCGATGGCCGGCCTGGCTGCGTGCTGCGCGAGTGAGGATTTCTTCGAGTGTCGTTGCTCTCGACAGGTCGACGCGGCGCATGCGGTAGCCAAGGAACCGCCCGGAGCCGTCCCTGACCAGAGCGTTGGGCCACGCAAGTTCCACCACATCGGTGCCGTTGTGCTGGACGACGGCCTGCTGCGGTGGCGCCGCGAGCATTGCCGCGACTTTGCCTGCGAGCCCGTCGTCGGGTTTGTGGTAGAGCTTGACCACATGACGGTCATCGCCGACGACGCGGCGGACGCTTCCGGCGCCGCCGGCGCCAATCTGGCCCGACTCCACCGTGATCGGCTGTCGCTGAGAGCCTGATCCGTCGTGGAGAAACAGCTGCATCAGTACCTCCGTGCCCAGACCAGCGTCTTGTCGTCCGGATTGTGCGTCGCCTTTTCCGAGGCCAGGGACGCCGCCAGCGCCTTTGCTCCGTCGGCATGATGGACTCGGCGAAGGTGCCGATCCACCGCTTCACAGAAGCCAACTTTCGGGCTTCCGTCTGCATGAAGGGCGAAGCTGGCCGCACCGTCGGTCATGAGCAGGATGCTGGTCACGCCCCTCAGCGGAGTTATGCGCAGATGGTCAGCCCAGCAGCTCTGGGTAACGAAGAACGTCTCGTTTGCGTATTCACCGTTTTCCGGCGCCGACACGGACGCGCCATTCCAATTCGCCGTGCCGTCCTCAGCAAGGCTGGCGCTGGCAACGGCTGCACCATCTCCGATATGGAGCACGAATCCATCGCCCTGAGGGAGCAGGACGGCCGCAACGACCGTGGTGTGATAGTCCGAAAGGGGAAGACCGGCCCGGACCGCTGCTTCCTCCAGGCACTGCCGCGCGTCGCGCACGGCAGCGGTCACCCAGACTGCCAGCGGCGCGCTGGCGGTACTGCTCACCCCGCGCAGGTTGTCCAGCAGGGCTCGCACCATGAGACCAGCCCCCACTTCGGCTGAGGCTGCGCTGCCGGCACCATCGCAGACCACAACGATCAGCGCGCCATCCACGACCTCGAAAGCGTAGGCGTCCTGGTTCGGGAGTCCGGCGTGGACATGCGAAGGCCCTACCACGGAAGCACCAACAACGCGCCAAGGCGCTGCATCCGCTCCGGAGACGCGATCGGTTCGTGCAGGGCTGGTCATTCCGGTCAGGTCTCGATGGTGATCATGCGGGGCGCCTCGATCTGCATCTTGGTGCCCGCGGCGGCTTGGCTCGCGCTGCTGACGCTCGCCGACAGCCAGACGAACAGTTCGCGGAAGGCGAGCCCGTGCAGCCGCAGCACCCCCTTTCCCGGCGCGTTGAAGGTGGCGAGCTTCTCTGTGCTGGCGCCCTCGACGGCTAGAGGGAACACGATGGCTTTCTTTTCGACCGCCGCCGTACGCATCTCCTCCGCAGCATCCTCCCAATCCGCATCAGTCGGTTCGCCATCCGACACGATCAGCACCCACGGGCGGGTATACGGAATGCCCATGTTCCGGAGGCTTGCTTTGTAACTCTCCAACTCGGAGAGCGCCAGGCGGGCGCCAGCTCCGAGCGGGGTCGAACCGTTCGCGTAAATGGTTGGGGCCTGGAAGTGCATGGCGTCGGTCCAGGGCGTCATCACCTGGGCCAAGTTGTCGCGGCCGATGCAGACGATGCTGACGGCAACGCGATTCCGTGCCACCGGGTCAGCCTTCAAGGCTTCCTCAAACGCCAGGAGTCCTTCGTTCAGCGACTGAATGCGTTTGCCGTCCATAGAGGAGGAGGCATCCAGGACGAGGATGCAAGGGGTGCGCTGGGTTGTATTCTCTTCGAGCTGAGCCTCAAGTCCGGGGATACCATTCATGCCATTTCTCCAGGGTGTGCGCAGTCCAAGAACCAAGGTCCGGCGCAGGTTGGAGAGACCATAGCTTGGGCGGCTTTTCGGGCGCGCCTCCGAAAGACGATGAAAATCGTCGCTCTTCTCTGGTACCCCGGTCACGAGCGGCGCAGTGCGGGTGTGTCGTCCGAACGCGACGCTGGCGGTGAGGGCAGCCGGTGGCGCCCCGCCCTCCATCGTCAGACAGGGATGGAGAAGGCACGCCCCCTTATGGGGGCGCGCTCCACGGGTTTAGGTTGGTGTTGTTCGACGTCAGCTGGATCAGGCGTAAACGTCGGTGTTCTGTTTGACAACGGACGTGGCCTTTGCCAGCAGCTCCGCCCCAGCGTTATGGCGTAGGGCCATTGCAGCGGGCGAGAGTCGCGGGCCGGAGCACCTTCAGGACATGATCGGGCGGGAACCCGACAACGTCGAACCCTTCGAAGCCGATGGCGACGCAGGTTTCCGACTCACGCTCGACGTCCACCACCTCCATGAAGAGGCAGTCGAAAGCCGGGTGGTCGTGGCGAGGATCCGCATAGGGGTCCCCTTCGAGGTCGACGAAATCGCCGACTTGCAGATCGCTGCTGGCGACAAGAACGAGGTTTGTCATGGATTGCCTCCTCAAAAGCTGCTGGGGAGGCGCACACCCGTCACGGGGAGGCATGCCTCCCCAGGATAGGGTGGTTGAGATCAGAGAACCGCAGTCCAGCCTTGCAGTCGGCAGACAGCCGAGAGTGCCAGAATGGCCGCATTGTCCCCGCTGTAAGTCCCAACCAAGTCGCTCTCCGCTTCGGGGTCGGCGAGGTTGATCAGGTCAGAGGTTTTGGTGGCGCAAACATCACCGTTCACCTCGGACAGACGGTAAAACAACCGGCGATCCTCCGTGGCAATGACCAGCGCCTTGTCGGCTGTCAGCACGATGCCTGCCGGCGTCGGGCCACAGCAGTAGCTGTTGACGAAGTTGGCTAGCATCGTTTGGTTCTGCCACAGATCCTCAACCCGGCTGGGCTGAGATTGCGGCCCGAACTCCAGGCCGAAGTGCTCTGCCAGTTCCCGGACCGACTGATGGGCACCACAGACTTCCGTGTCCGTATGCTTCAGGATGCAGCTGAACCAGAAAATGTCTTCCGACACATTGAGGCAATCGCACTCGGTGCAGACGTCGTCGTCGATCTCGCTGGGCTCTTCATCGCAGTCCTCGGCGTCCTCGTCAGACGGCGCGGGTTCGGTGTTGAGCCAAACGGCATCGTAATCGAACTTCTTCACGCGGAGCAGATCGTGCTCCTTGACCAAGCCGGCCAACCTGATGATCTCGCGGGCCTTGGCTTCGTCGATGCTGAAAACAACCACCGCAGGAATGGTTGAGTACTCGCTCGAGGCGCTGCACTCGGCGGTGTAGGTCTTGGGGTCAGCCATGATGTGAACTCCTGTCGTGAAAAGGCTGGCAGAAGACACACCACCCCTGAGGGGAAGGAGGCCTTCCCCAGCGGGTTTGGTCTGAGCAAGATGAGGGTGTCGCGCTCGGCTGCAGTCCGCCGGGCAGGACGTATTCACAGGGCCGAACCCTGCGGTTTGGTGTGGCAGGGACCAAGCCCGAAACCACAAAGAGGCCCGAAGACCAAGGCTGCTTCACCCAGATGGGCCAGGACCAAAGCTTGTCCTGCCAGCTCAGCGCCGGATCGAGCGACCAGGCGAACCTCGCCGCTCGACGAGCCGCCGCGTCATGCAGACGGCCCACTGTGATGCACGGGGCATCAGAAGTGCACTCACTCTAATGGAGCCAGCGCCAGCGTTCAAGATGGACGCCGAACACGATGCAGGTGCCGCCACCGATTGCCAAGAGCGCGGTCACGTAATCACCGAAGGGAGCCACGCGGCAAGACTGCGGTCCCGCACATCGCGAGCCGCCTGGCGCTCCCCAGCTGTCTCCCAGCGTGCCCGCGTGAGCACGGCGCCGGCGAACTCACCCTCCGCAGCATGACGAAGCAGAAGCCCAAACCCGCGCTCGTTCACCACCCGCAGCCCGACACTCCCAGGGGCGATGTGCGCCAATTCCTCGCCAGTGAGCCTCCTGGAGGCAACGTGATCCTTCCAGGCGTGACGCAGCATGAGGATCGCTTCCAAGGGGGCACCAGCCGCCGCCAAACGATCACGGAGCACCCGGTAGGACCGCCCGCTCTTGGGGCGACCACAATCAGACAGGAGATCGTCGGCCAAGTCCCGGTAGGACGGTCGCCAGAGGAGCCACTCGTAGAAGGGAACCGCGCCGGAAGGACTCCGATCGCAACCAGGTGCCGGTGCCGTCCGGATGTCCATATCGTTGCTCAGGTCGGGCGGATTCGCATCCACCTCTTCACGCTTCTCCATGATAGCAAGTTCGGCCTCCATCGCGGGGACGCGGAACCACTCTGTTAGGCGGGGCACGTCCGTCGCATAGTCCGCCAGGGCCTCATGGACGGCTGTCTCGACGGCTGGAGCGTGGTCTCCGCACTCCACCTGGAACAGCACCGACAATCTCTCGGGGTTTCCCGTCTGTAGGTTGGCGCACCGGATCGCTGGATCGACGCTGTGGCCGACCTTAACAGGCCCGTCCGCCGAGTGTCCTATCACGTAGACAAACACGTCCCCCGTCCCCTTCGCCTCCCGACAATACCGTGCAAGAGGTCGCCGGTCGATGGGGGCCGAATGTGCCGCGGCTGGGTGGGCTGCTCATTCGCCCCTGATCGAGGTCCTGGCTCCGCGGCGCGTGGGCGCCTCAGTTACCTCACCGGACCTGCCGGACGCGCGCTGGCTCGAGCCAATCTCCAGGCACAGAAAAGGCCGGAAACCTACAGGCTCCGGCCAAGCATGGATATCTGGCGAGCTGCACTCAGTGCAGCGACGTCGTCGGCTTTGGAAACGGGTTCGGCACCGTGCCGTCGGGGTAGTAGGTCTTGGCTTCGGCGATGATCTGCCGCGTCGTGCCGTCGGTCGTGACGGTCATCAGGATGTCGTACAGGTCCTCCTTGGACATCGGCTGTGAGCCCTCACGCACCTCGATCTTATTCCGGTCCTTGTTCCACTCGGACACCGATTTGCCGTCAGCCGGGTTCCAGACCCGCCCCACGGCGTCGACGATCTCCACCTTCGTGAGCCCGTCGGCCGCTTCGGTCAGCAGCGTCTCGATGAGGGCGGCCAACCGAACCGGGTCTTCCTGGCCCATCGCCTCCTGATAGGCGGCCAGCGCCTTTTCGTAAACGGCAAAGGCCAACGGCTTCTGACCCTCGGAGCCGGGAGCCGTCACGGTGTCGCCCAGAAACTTGCCCAATCGCTCCATCGCCTTCGCCGCTCCTGGCCAGTCCATCTTCACCAGGTCGAGTATCTCCTTGACGCCCTCAGAGGCATCACCGCCGGCCGCTTTCCGGAACTCCTTGAGCATGTCGTCGTCTTTAGTCACAGTAGGTTGCCCCGATGCGCCCGCGCGCTGCCCATGGTTGCTGCCCAGTCCAGAACTCGCAAAAATGAGCGTCTGGCCGCAACCATACACCCGTAGCCTGAAATCAGCGAGCGGGGAATCGTTACAACCGGGTAAAATTCTTGCAAATCCTTAGGCGCCAAAGCAGCCAAGATTATTAAGCACAAGCCACTCAGACCGGACAAGGAGATATCTGCGAGAACGGGTGGAGGCGCGACCCGAGGGGCAAGATGTCCGCTGCAGTGCTCACTCAGGAAGAGCCGTGTTGTGCCGTCCGTTGGTTGCCCTGAACGCGGCGCACCAGCATCTCCCTCAGCCGTGCTTGAGAGCAGCCGGCTGTCACAAACTCGATAGCGGTGACCTGTCCCGCTTCGAAGGCCTGCCCTAGGAGAGCGCAGTCGGCGGTCTTCTGATCGGTGTCCAGAGAGACCGTAACGACGCCTGACTGCTGCGCAACCCGCAGGCCGAAGCCGCAAAGGCCAAGCACACCGACAACCAGCATTGTTTTCTGCACCACGCGCCGAATGCGAGGGGAGTGGTCGAACAGGCCTATCACACACTCCTCCCGCCCCAACACCCATCGCCTGCAGCGAAGGGCCGTGTTTGGCCCCTCCACGCCTTCCGGCATTATGCCGCCTGCGTCGCTTGGGCCTCAGTGCGGCGCCAGTGATCTGCCCAGAGCTCGACCACCGCTGCCGGCTTCAACAGTGCCACACGCGCCCAAGCCACGCCAGCGAGCGTCGGCATGCGGACGTAACCGTGAGCGGCCACATCCCGGCCGGCGAACCTTGGGTCCGTCGTGAAGTTCAGGATAGTCCCGTAGACCGACAGCTGCACAATGTCCGAGACGAACACCCGTGGCAGCCGCCGGGTCTTCGTGTCCACAGGCACCAGAAGTCCCGCGTCCGACATGAACACCTGATCGGGTCGTCCGAGGAGGGGCACTGGCAGATTTGTGCGAACCTCCTCCTCCGACAGAACCAGACGGCCACGGGCCAACTCCGCCGGCATGTTCTCCCGGCGGAGCCAGAGAAGGCGGTCCGCTTCCTCACGCTCCCGCACCCGGTCTCGTATCTTGCCAATCTCCAGACGCTCCATAGGGGCTGTCCTTTCCAGGGGGCCTATCCAGGGGGCGTTAGCCCGCTGCGAAGAAGCGGCGAACCTCGGCGTCGAAGCGCTCGTGTTCAGCGATGCCCGCCTGACGGCGAGCCTCATTGGTCAGGGCTGGAGGAGGACTGCTGCAGGCACTCTTGGCGAGCTTTGTCGCCGACACCGCCCGCATTCGTCCCCACCGCTGCACCGCAGGACCATTCTCCAACGACGCAATCGCCTTCATCGGATGCCGAAGGAACTGTTCGAAGGTCAGCCCCGCCTCGTGGAAGCGGCACGCTACGAACAGATCGCCATAAAGCTCCAACTCTGCGTCCAGCATGCCTGCTCCTGAGGTGTGCGTTGCCCGTCCAGGGGGCGCGCGGCCGTCCGCTCACCCTCTGTCTTCAGCCTACGGATTTTCCCGGAAACGCAAGTCCTTGCCTCGCTCAAGACTTCGCGAGGTCGGCCTCTAAGGCGGCCTGACGCTGTCGAGCCCCCTCCTCAACCTGGCGGTAGGTCGCTGCAAGTACAGCCATCTTCGCGATCATACTGCTTCGCGATCGCAGAGGGCCAAACCTCTCTTCCAGACCACTAATGAGCACCTTTTCCCAAACCTGCGCATCAGGGAACGAAGTCATTGGGTATTGAGCCGTCTCGCCTCGCGGCACGTTCTCGTCCATCCGCCGACGGTTCCCTTTCGCTCCGAAGAACCTGACTTTCGCCCAGCGGATTGAGACCCCCACATTCCGACGCGCTACGCGTGCCAGATACCGGTTGTGCTGCGACGCTGGTTGCTGTTGGCGAACTTCCTCGCACTCCTCGTAGAAGCGCGTTGCCAGTTCCCGGGCTTCGGCTTCCAGGATGTCTCCTTCAGACTGCAAAAGAGCCCTCAGCAGGTCCGTAAAGCTAGCTCCGGTCCGTTCCCGCAGTGCTTTGATCTCGTCTTCAAGGATCATTTTTCCTCAGGGGGTCTGTGCAAATACCTAACCATCGGCGCAGACCCTCCCCCCTGCGCAACAGGACCTGGGCTACGTCAATGGTGACGGTGCAGGAGGGGTCTGCGCATATAATTGTTGCGCAGACCGGGGGGTCTGCGCAACAGAGGCTAGGCTACCATTCGAATACCGCTTTTTGCAAGAGGGGTCTGCGCAACAATGATTGGCGCAGACCCAGGGTGTCTGCGCAACAGTGACTCGCAAAACAACTTGGAACATGGTTGCGCTTACGGCCGCCTGCGCGATTCAAATGTGGGTCTGCGCAATAGGGGGCCATAAGAGCAAACGGTGTTGCGAGGCGCTGGCTCGGCTAGTGTCCCGTTTGGCTCCCGCTGAACACCCAAACGAGCCTAGATGCAGCCCGACCTGATGCCCATGGATGTGCTCCGCCGCCTCCGGTACCGCTAGAGCACCGCTAGAGGCACTTTGCGCCCGGTAGCCGAGGTCTAAGGCTTTGCTCCGCCGCTTCCGATACCGCCAGTGCACCGCCAGTGAACCGCCAGAGGCACTTTGCTCGCAGGAGCCGAGAAAGACGTCGATTTCCGTCGTCTTTCGACGGCGCGCTGGGCCTTTTGAAGTTGCTAGCATGGCTCATAGGTTCCTGCAGTGAACCGCCAGAGCAACTTCCGGGATTGTGCCGCCATGTTCGCCATCGGGCTCGACATTGGGTATTCGAACCTCAAACTCGCCTACGGAAAGGTGTCGGACGACGGGCTGGCCAAGCCGGCCGTCACACGGGTGTTGCCCGCTGGCGCCGGCCGCCTGTCCGACCTCCCATTGCGGATGGGCAAGGCAGACGGGGACACCGACGCTCTTGTCGTGAACGTCAACGGCGAGAAGTGGGCTGCAGGTGTGGATCAATCTCGGCTTGAAACTTCAGTTCGCGAGTTGCACGCCGACTACCCCGCCTCCGATGCCTACCGGGCGCTGTTCCACGCTGCCCTCCTCATGGGCGAGCACAACACGGTGGACCAGCTCATCACCGGCCTGCCGGTCTCCCAATTTCTCGATAAGGATCTTCGAGCACGCCTTTCAGACCGTCTGACCGGTGAGCATCAAGTCACCGCCGGCCGGACGATCACAGTAAAGAATACGCTGGTCGTGCCTCAGCCCTTCGGCGCTTACCTAGACCTGCTGAACACGGTCGACGACGCCGCGGAGCTTGAAGAATCACGGATCATGGTGATCGATCCTGGCTTCTTCTCGGTGGATTGGATCGCCATTGAGGAGGGCGAGATCCGCAAGGCCAGCAGCGGCACCTCCAAGCGGGCGATGTCGGTCCTGATCGAGACGGTGAACGGTCTTATCCAAGAGGACCATGGAGGCAGCGCCGGCATAGAGCGACTGGAACAGGCGGTGCGTCAGGGCAAGACCTCGGTCCCGGTATTCGGCACTCCGGTCGATCTCGCACCGTACATCGATAAGGCGGCACAGCGTGTTGCAGTCGAAGCCCTGAAGGAAATGAAGCAGCAGCTCCGCGCCAACGACCGCGCTGTAGACATCGTGCTGATCGTCGGCGGCGGTGCCAAGGCTTATGAGGCGGCGGCCCGCGACCTTTTCCCCAGGAGCCGCCCCGTGTTGCCCCAGGACCCGGTCCTGGCGAACGCGCGAGGCTTCTGGAGCGCAGCTGTCCAATGAGAATCGTCCTGGTCATCACACGCGCCTGTGCTGAGCTTGGCGAGGAGCTCGAGCGCCTGCCGCCCAGAGACCGCGCTGAGTTTGTCCGCAACCTTGCAATGCAGGGCCTTTACCGCCGTCGTGAGATCAATGCGGGCCTAGTGGCGGCGACGGCTCCGGTGGCTCCGATGCCGACCGCCGCATCGGAAGCGACACCAGACCCGAAGCTGGGGCGGCTGAAGCGGAAGGGTCTGAAGAGCTTGGATATCGACTGATGAGAAAAGGCACGGCCACAGCCGATAGCCTTTCATGACGACGCGATTTCGAATCCGCACCGAGCAGGCTGTTTCGTCCAGCGCCCGACGGTGAGAGCGCACCGGGCGCCCGAGGGAAAGTTCATGTCCCCGCGGGCGCCCTGACCCTAATCACTTAGGGGGGTGTTTTCAGAACTCAACGCGACGATAGGCAGTGACGCTGACGCAGGCCATGGTGTGCAGGGCATCGCTGATGGCGCCCGGCCGGTCATGACGGCGATCCAGGCGTTTGTTCGCCAGCAACCAAGCGTTCGCGTGTTCGACGATACAGCGGGTCCGGCCGAGCCCGGAGGCGAGCGGTTGTCCAGTCTTGAGGATGTTATGCTGGATGCCCTCGCGTGAGCAGGGCCAACGGTTGTTGCCGTTGTCGTATCTGGCGCACGCGTACAGACGAGGGATGCTGGCGCACACGACCATGGCCAAGCACAGCGCGTCGGGAATGAGCCGCGTGTCGTGCACGTTGGCCGCCGATGGCAACGCCGCCACCAGAAGTCCGTCCGTCTAGGCGACCAGGTGGTACTTGGTTCCTGGTTTGCCGCGGTCCGTCGGGTCGGGCCGATCAACGCCCCACCGCGCTTGGCCCGTACTGAGCAACTGTCGACCACGACGTCCTATGCGGCGGCGGAAGGTCGAGCCAGAAGCGCCCATCCGCCGCTCGAAGCTCGCGGCACTGGACGCCCTCACGCAGGAAGACGCGAAGCGCTTCGAAGATCTCGGCGGTGGGCATCGGCGGACGCCCGGAGCCGGAAGGTCGAACCTCTGTTCGGTCGATGATCCCCGCCAGCAGGTTCGCAACTGGCGATGTCATGCCTGCAACTCCGGTACAACGGCGCAAGAACCCGACGCCAGATCAGCTGGTTTCCGGAAAGGTGACCATCGGCTGATGGGGTCTGGAAACCGCCTCTAAAGTCCACAGCCATAAAAATCATACGGAGGTGCAAAATTTGGAAACAGCAAAACTCTCCGAAAGTCCTAATGTGCTGGGGCAGATCTCTCGAACATCCTGCGCTGTCGCAGGCGGACGAACCAACAGAGGAGATTTCAATTGGGCACGCATGCTGTCCTTCCACCGGAGGTCAGAGGGTTACTAGAGGCATGGTGCCTTGTCCCTGACGCCCCTCTGCTGACTACACACTCCAGTTGGGTGCTCCCGGTCCAGCACGAGGGGGCACCCGCGATGCTGAAGGTCGCCCGCATCCCCGATGAGCAGTCGGGCTACCGCCTCATGAGGTGGTGGAATGGCCAGGGCGCCGCCAAGGTCTTCGCCTCGTCAACGGACGCCCTGCTTATGGAGAGGGCAGCGTGCGGTGTCATCAATCTCGCCCAGATGGCGTGGTCGGGCCGGGATGACGAAGCCTGCCGCATCATGTGTGATACCGCGGCTCGGTTGCACGCACCGCGGCGCGGCCCGCTTCCGGATTTGCACCCATTAGAAACCTGGTTCCAGCCGCTCTTTCAGGCCTCCACAGGGCAGTCGGCGCTAGCTCTCGCTGCGGACACCGCACGCCAACTCTTGGCCACTCCCCACACCGTGTGCCCACTCCATGGCGACCTGCACCACGAGAACGTGCTCGATTTCGGTGAGCGCGGATGGCTGGCGATTGACCCCCATGGGCTGCTTGGCGAACGAACCTTCGATTACGCCAACATCTTCACGAATCCCGATCTCAGCGACCCAAGCAGGCCACTCGCCATCATGCCCGGCCGGCTGGAGGCCCGGTTGGATGTCGTAATCAAGGCGACGGGGATCGAGCCCGGCCGGCTCCTTCGCTGGATCGTCGCGTGGACGGGCCTATCGGCAGCCTGGTTCATCGGCGACGGCGACGACAAGGGCGCCGCCATCGATCTCAGGATCAACGCGATGGCACTCCAACTGCTCGGGTAGCCGACTCCGGTCAATGGCCGGCTGGAGCTTTGGGAACGGGCTCCGGTCCTAATCCGGGCGACACTGGGGAGTACAACGTGCCGTCACAGAGGTTTGGAAACAGTGCTTAACTCTGCGGGCGAGTGGCAAGGGCCGGGGGCGTCGACCATTGTCGATCGTTACGATCCCCGCCCGAGTTTCCATGACGCTCGTACTCGCTGGCCCCTTCCCGTGCCGTATCAGGACGGGTTAGCGGTTGTGGAGACCGACCTGAAGCTGAGGGGATTTGCAGACCTGTCGGCTTCGTCCGAAAAGAAAACGCGAGCAGACGAGACACTGGTGGTCGGCCGCCCGATCCGGCTTGCGCTTTCCGAGGAGTTTATGGTCGGCTCATTGTCGGCCCCGCACGCTGGACACCGGGGTAGCAGGCGATGTTTGTGAACCACCGCATAGGTACAGCCGCACTCACACGAGCGCAGGGAAAGATCGCGAATACGGAGGTCCCGGACCAAGATCCAAGCCTCTGTGGGTCCGATCTTCGGAACCGCGACCAGCCCGGCCTCAGCGCGAAACTCCAAGAACAAGCCGTAGGCTCGAATCAAAGCGTCTATGTTGATCGTCCGGAACACTGTTTCCGTGCCGACATGGACGTAAAGGTTCAAAAACAGGCTGGCCTCGATCACGTCCTGCCGGGTGCTGACCACCCCGTCGGACTCGGCCATCTGGCCTGACACCGGCGCTTCGCCGTCGTTGATCTCACGGTAAAGAGCTCGCAGGATCGGTGCGGAGATGCCCGTGTGGAGTTGGACGATCGACGTCCGAACGCCGAACACGATCAGCTTGATCGCCAGAGCCATTTGAGCATGCTGAGATAGGCGGTTCATGAGCAACGGCCCTCAACCTTGACGCACAGAAATGGAGCGCAGGAGCGCAAGCTGCTTTGATGGCGCCTCACCTTTTTCAAGAACGTCGGGCATCGTGGGACGCGGTTGAAAGAGGAATAGCGATTCCGACGCCATTTCCTGCAGTTTGCTGATGCTCACGCCTCTGATTTCTTCGGCAAAGGCACGCGTGACACCAAATCGGGCCGTCGCCTCGCCCAAGTCTTCTTGCGCGACGCGCTGAAGCAGCAGCAGCGCGTGCCGGTTCAGATCGCGAAAATCTTCGGCAAACTTGTTGGTCATGGTTCAGTCGTTCCAGAGCGAGGAAACGGAAAGACCGCTTCCGGTCAGTTGCTTAAGGCGCTGGTAGACGGCGAGCACGCGCTGTCCATAGGCTCGTGCCGCCGGTTCGTTCTGCCATGCGTTGTAGCGTCCGATGCCAAGGGCAAGATCGCCAGGCTTTGATGCGATGCTCTCGCGCAGGATGGTTGCACCCATGCGCAAATTTAGAGCTGGGTCCAAAAGGTCGGCTGGGTCTGCAACGCGCTTTCCATGGGCGCCGACGTATACCTGCATCATGCCAACGGCTGTCCGTTGCAGATCAGCTGAAGGCATGCTCCGAAGGTGACGCTCCGCTTCGCGACGATCATCACCATAGAAATTGCCCTTCGGGCCGTTGAGCGCCCAAGGCCAGGGACGGGCGAAGCGGTTCTCATGCTTGGCGCTTTCAACCAGCGCCACAGAGAACAGCAGGTAGGGATCGATCCCCTCCTCTGCTGCTGCAGCTTCCCAGGCAGTGCCAGAAAGGCTGAAAGCGGAAACTGGTGAGCTGACAGCGGCCATCATCGCCGTCCCGATAGCCGCGACCGCGGATATCAAGCGCCGCTTTCGCTGCGGCGAACCCGGCTTGCTGGACCCTTTGTCGTAGTGCTTAACCGGCCACATCGTGTGCCTACGCCCTTCAGATGTGCGCGATACCTCGAACGATTGCTTTATCACGTAACTTTCGTAGGTATGCAAGTAATAAATCGAATTTCGAGGCAATTGTCTGGGTGTGCCCACGACAATGAGGATGCACACCAAATCACCCTCTTGCCGAGAGAGCTTCTGCCTCCATGTTCGTAGCAGTGGATTGGGCAAAACATACCCGGATATGCCCAAGTTGCCTGAACCGCTTCTAGCTTTTTTCTTGACAGAACATCCCGCCGACACTGCTGCTGGTGCCAGCGGAGCGGCTTCCGTTTCGCTTTTGCTTAATTTAACGTTAACATCTACCATGGTGCGCGAGCACGCATTCATCTCCAGCGGACCGATGGACGCTGACTAAAGCACTGCGCACCCGTGACTTCTGTCCTAGCGCGCCTACTGGGAGACTGATCTTCACCTGCCTGCCGAGGCTCACATCTCAACCTCTTGAAAGCAGCAAGGTGCACTAGCAGTACACTTGAGCGCACCTACTTCCCCTTCACCCATGGGAACGAATTGACTGCGGTACCGTCGAGGTGCTCTGGAGTGTCACTGGCGGTTACGTCGCTCACTGCCTGCGCCGTAGCAAGCTGGCGAAGCACTGGAGATAGGTGCCATGCTAGAGAGGAAAAGGGTCCTCAAGCCTTCGCGGACGAAGAAATGGTGCGGGAAAACCTACATTTCCTGGCCCTCCCGGAGCACACCCCGGTCGGCAGGATGTGGCACAGTTAAACGGGCTTCCGAAGGCGATGATCTCTCGTGATGCCCCGCCTCCATCCTGGAGACCGACACCATGCGGCCGGCAATGCGCCTGCAATCCGCTCAACAAACAAAAAGCGCCCGGCTCCAAGAGAACCGGGCGGGTCGGCTTGCAAGGGGAAAGTCGGATCAGTCGAGAAGGCTACGGCTGAGATTGATGCTATTGACTTGGCAGCCATAGTTCTCCGTCGGCAAAGCAGAGGCCACGTTTATAGACGACGGTCCGATTTGCCCGGCACTGTTCTCCACAGCCACCGCAAATGAGCGACCATGAGATGAGGAACCCCGAGACCGTGACTTCCACGCACTGGCGAAAAAGGCAAGGAAAGCCAGCAATATGAGCCCGAACTGACCCAGGATGAGAATTTCTAGGGGCCGAAGATGAGAAAGAAAATCCAACATAGTCGATGTCCAATCTGTACAGCGACGAACTCACAACGTCTCCATAGGACGATCGTACCCGCGCCCGCCCTAAACGCAATAGCTCCTGCATAAAAAAATGACCTTAAGTGTAGTGGCCCGAGATCATCGATAGTCGGACCCGAGATACTAGTACTACAGCCGGGATTATCTGTCTGGCCGGCTGTTGAAGGGTTCATCCTACCGGAGGGAGGTCGGGATGACGACAGTGACAGAAGCGGCGAGTTGGGCAGGCGATCTGGAGGCCTTGGCCATCCGGATCGGTCCACGATTTTGCCGGCCCGAGGCGCGCGAGCGGGCACGGCGCTATCTGGCCGGGCTTCTAGCGCCGCTGGAACGCAAGAATGGCTGGCATCTGGCGGAGGCGGCTGGCGATGCCAGCCCTGACAGCGTGCAGGATTTTCTGGCCCGTATGCGTTGGGACGCCGATGCCGTTCGCGACGACTTGCGGGCTTACGTCGTCGAGCATCTGGGTGATCCCGACGCCGTGCTCGTGCTGGACGAGACCGGGTTCCTGAAGAAGGGCGAGCGTTCGGTCGGCGTGCAGCGTCAATACTCCGGCACGGCCGGGCGTATCGAGAACTGCCAGATCGGCGTCTTCCTGGGCTACGCCGGCCGGCACGGCTATGCCCTGATCGACCGAACCTTGTATCTGCCGCAGTCCTGGGCCGGTGACGAGGAGCGCCGCCGCACAGCCTGGGTGCCCGAGACGGTCGCGTTCGCCACCAAGCCCAAGCTGGGGCTGACGATGCTGGAGCGGGCGCTGGACGCCGGCGTCCCCTGCGCCTGGGTAGCGGGCGACAGCGTCTACGGCACCGACAGCGCCATCCGGCGAACACTGGAGCGCCGTCGGGTCGGCTACGTGCTGACCGTCACCAGCGGCCAGCGGCTGTGGCCTGGCACGGTGAGCGACTGGGTCGAAGAGGTGCCGGCCGATGGCTGGCACCGGCTCAGCGCGGGCGATGGCGCCAAGGGGCCGCGCTTGTATGATTGGGCCCGCCTGCCGTTCCGCGGTGCGCCCGAGGGCTGGAGCAAGGCCCTTCTGATCCGGCGCCGCCTAGGGGATGGGGAGTTGACCTTCTTCCTGACCTGCGCACCGGAAGGCACCGCTCTGGCCGATCTGGTACGGGTGGCAGGCGCGCGCTGGACCATCGAGAGCAGCTTCGAGCTGGCCAAGGGCGAGGTCGGGCTCGACCAGTACGAAGTCCGCTCCTGGACCGGATGGCACCGGCACATCACCTTGGCCATGCTGGCATTCGCCTTCCTCACCGTCTTGCGCAAGGCGGCCATCGGGGGGAGAGGACCCGCTCGATCTGGCAGCCGATCTCCTTCCCCTGACCGTGCCGGAAGTCCGTCGGCTCCTCTACCATCTCGTGGCCAACCCACCACCCAATCAAAGCGCCGTTATCGCTTGGTCACTTTGGCGAAGACGTCACCAGCAACGGGCAAGACGGGCACATTGGAAACGACGCACCCAAACCCATAATGCCCGGCTGTAGTACTAGAGCATTTTCAGAATGAGTCTCCATACCCTGCGGCGCGGAAGTAGTTGGCGCACTCGTCCGGCTTGAAGTGGTCAAGGAGTTGGCCGATACG
>NZ_JAVDTO010000033.1:0-22029 GCF_031455875.1 Azospirillum sp. BE72 | reverse complement strand
GGCCGATCCGCTCGGACCCCGTTTCTCACACCATCACTGTGGGGACAGCCACCCGACCAAGCCAGAGCTTGGTGCAAGGCCCATTACCGCATCTAAGGCCGCAGCCTGCAAGCTGATGCGTAAACTGCTGAAGAAGCACGGTTTCGCGCCCACCCAGGTCACCACCGACAAGCTCCGGTCCTATGGGGCCGCCTTCCGTCAACTCGGTGTGACCGCCCAGCATGAACAACGGCGGCGAACAAACAACCGCGCCGAGGTCTCACACCAGCCGGTGCGGCGACGAGAGCGGAAGATGCAGCGGTTCAAATCATCGGGTTCCGCCCAGCGCTTCGTCTCTCTGCATGCCGCCGTCTACAACACCTTCAACCTCCAGCGCCACCTGGTCTCCCGCCGCACCCTGCGCACCTTCCGGGCACAGGCCGTGGCCGACTGGCAGGCCGCCACCGCCGCGGCATGAACCAGGTGCGAAGTGCGCAAGTTCTACTTGTCGACTCAGTTGCCGTGACAAAGCCCCGGTAGCTCAACGTGAACCGCAGATACAGCCAGATCGCATGCTGAATGATCGCGGGCGGGAAGTGGTGGCGGGCATACGAGAGCGGCGTCATCCCGCGAGGTTACCGTCACGACCGACAGGCCACCATCGTTCCCGTGACAATGCCCGGGGAAATCCTTGGGCAGCATTCGCCATTGGCACCCAGTCATCGCGATGTACAGGATGCCGTTCAGAACCGCACGCAGATCCGTCGTCCACGGCCGACCGAGCCGCCGGGGGCGCGGCAGAAGTGGTTCGATGACACCCCACTCCGCATCCGTCATATCGCTTGAATACCGGAGCTCGTCCCGCCGATACTCCAACCGGGTGATTTCAGTCCAGACCATCTTGGGAAACCCTCGTAGCTCGCAACCACGAACGAATCACAAGACACTGAAATCACTCAATTCCTTTCCGGTCAGCCATTTAAAGATCGATGTTCGGCTCCGGCTCTGCTGCAGTGCCGTGGCTTGAAGCCGCCAACAGGTTGGCACGAACCAGCGTCAGGTGATGAAGCAATTCGGCACGGGCTTTTGCCCCGTCGCGGTCGAGCAGGGCGGAGACGATGCGGCGATGCTGTTCCTGATAAACCGCCCGGCGCTGGGGCGTGACGCTGCGCGCCTTCAGCCGGCCCCACTCCGGCTGGTTGCGGATGTCGTTGATGGCGTCATAGATGTCCATCAGCAGGCCGTTCTTCGTCGCGGCGATGATGGCGACGTGGAGCATTCCGTCCCAATGCTCGAAGTCGGCAACGTCGCGGGCCTGATCGGCGCGCAGCAGATAGTCCTCAAGCCGCTGCAGATCCGCGGCGTTCGCCCGGCTGGCGGCCAGCTCCGCCGCCAGCGGCTCGACCATCAGCCGCACCTCCATCACCTCGGTCGGGCTGGCGCCGTGGATGCGCCGGACGAGGGTCTCGCCGTCCTGCGATCCGATCAGGCGGAGGGCTGCGCCGAGTGCCGGTTCCGGCGAGCCCGAGACGAAGGAGCCGCGGCCGACATGGCGGACGATCTTTCCCTGATCCTCCAACTGGCGCAGGCTTTTGCGCAGGGTGTTGCGGGAAACCCCGAAGCGCTTTTCCAAGTCCCGCTCCGTTGGCAGCTTGGTGCCCGGGCCCCAACTGCCATCGGCGATGTTGCGCTCGATGAACTGCACGACGGCGTTTGCGCCGTTGGCCGCCCGATCCCTGAGATTCAGCGAGTCCATGCCCCTCCTCGCTCCGAGAATTTGCTCCAAACGTGAGCCAATTCTATCCAGCTCCTCCGCTCCGCGCAATACAATCCTTCAACGTTCTTCACGACCAAAGGTCATATTTCCGTTTTTCAGTTGACCAAACAATCACCACGCTGGCCTAATTGGCTCACAAGCCTTTCTGCGGTGCCGGTTTGGCCGGTAAATGGCTCAACAATGGGGCAAGAAGGAAACGCCATGAAGTTTGCGACCATCCAGCTTGATGGACGCCGCGCCGTCGCGGTCATCGATCCGGACAAGAACCGGGTTTGGCCGTTGGAGTCACTCCTCGGCGAAGCGGTGGACGATCTTCTCGACGTCATCCGCCGCTACGACGAGGTCAAGGGGCGGATCGCCATCGAAGGGGACGGAATCAGCCTCTCCCGCGTCCGGCTGGAGGCGCCCATTCCGCGCCCGGCGCGCAACATTTTCTGCGTCGGCAAGAACTACCACGACCATGCCCACGAATTCGCCGGCAGCGGCTATGACAGCAGCACCACCGGTTCCGCCGACGCCGTGCCGGCCCTGCCGATCTTCTTCACCAAAGTCCCCGAAAGCGTCATCGGGCCTGACGAGGCCATCCTCTATCCGCGCGGCATCAGCGAGCAGATCGATTACGAAGTCGAACTGGCGCTGGTGATCGGCAAGGGCGGCAAGAACATCGCGCCGGAGGATGCGTATCGGCATGTCTGGGGCTACACCGTCATCAACGACGTGACCGCCCGCGATGTCCAGGCGCGCCACAAGCAGTGGCTCCTGGGCAAGTCCTTCGACACCTTCTGCCCGATGGGGCCGTGGGTGGTCACCGCGGACGAGCTCGATCCGACCAACCTGGAGGTGAAGACCTGGGTCAACGGCGAGCTGAGACAGAACGCCAACACCCGCGACCTGATCTTCGACATTCCCACCTTGGTCGCGACGGCGTCCGCCGGGATCACGCTGTACCCCGGCGACATCATCGCCACCGGCACCCCGGCGGGCGTCGGACTCGGCTTCTCTCCGCCGAAATTCCTGTTCCCCGGCGACCGCGTCACGGTCGAGGTCAGCGGCATCGGCGCGCTGACAAACACCCTGGCCTGACGGGCGAAAGACGATCATCAACCGAAGAGAGGCGCTTATGGCACCGCAATTGGCCGTCGAGGTGCACGGCAACGGCGATCCGGTCCTCCTGGTCCACGGACTTGGCGGAACCTCGAACGTGTTCGGTCCGCAGGTCGGCGTTCTGTCGCGTTTCTTCCAGTGCATCCGGCCCGACCTTCCCGGGTCCGGGCGCAGCCCGGCCGACGGACAGCTGTCCATCGCCGGTCTCGCCGAGGCGATCGAAGGCGTGATGGACGAGCGCGGCCTCGACCGCGTTCATCTGGTCGGCCACTCGCTCGGCACCATCGTCTGCCAGCATGTCGCCGTCCGGTGTCCGAACCGTGTCCGCAGCCTTGCACTGATCGGCCCGCTCCACGCGCCACCCGATGCCGCCCGTCCGGTCATCCGCGACCGCGCGACCAAGGCGCGGGCGGAAGGCATGGTCGGCATCGCCGACGCCATCGTCCAGGCCGGCACCTCGGCGGACACCAAGGCCAACCGGCCGGAAGTCGCGGCCCTCGTCCGCGAGATCCTGATGCGCCAGGACCCGGAAGGCTACGCCCGCACCTGCGAGGCGCTGGCTGCCGCGGAACCGGCGGACGTCTCCCGGATCGCCTGCCCGACGCTGCTGGTCACCGGCGACGAGGACGGCACGGCCCCGCCGACCGCCGTGCGGGCGCTCCACCGGAAGATCGCCGGATCGTCCCTGCGCCTTCTTGACCGCTGCGGCCACTGGACGACCTTCGAACGCCCCGCCGAAGTGAACGAGGCGCTGATGAACTTCCTGTTCTCGGTGGACTGATGGGCGCGCCGCCGGTTGCCGTGCGGCACATCCTGGCGGTGTGCCGCACCTGCCACCGCTACGCCCCGCCCCGCCCCGGCGAGCCGACGCCGGGGGAGCGGCTCGCCGACCGGCTGGAGACGTTGATCGCCGGAACCGGGCTGGCTGAGCGGCTGACCCTGCGGCGGGTGGAATGCCTCAGCGGCTGCCGACACCCCTGCAACGTGTCGCTGTCCGCCTTCGGCAAGACCCGGCTGCGCTTCAACGGCGTCGGCCTGGAGCAGGCGGAACCGCTGGTCCTTCTGGCGCACCGCTATCTGGACAGCACCCGCGGCGAGGTGCGCGGGGATGCCGGACCGCTCGGGCTGGAGACCCGCATCGCCTCCGCCGTCCCGCCCCCGGCTGCAACGAACTGAGACCCACGAGGAACCGAGGCGACCACGCACGAACGATCACTCACCCCACACCCACCCGCGGCGAGGCGCCAGGACCAAGAAGCTGCCCCCGCAACCGGAGGAAACAATGCCAACGACCCTGTTCACCAATGTCCAGATTCTCGACAGCACCGGTGAGAAGCCCTACGCCGGGGAAGTGCTCGTCCAGGGCAACCGGATCGCCGAGGTTGCCCGGCAGGCCGGCACCATCTCCCACGAGGCGCACCGGGTCGTCGATGGTGGCGGCGCCACGCTGATGTCCGGCCTGTGCGACGCGCACACCCACTTCAGCTGGATCAACCAGGCCGGCCTGGACCCCATCGGCCTGATGCCGGTCGAGGAGCACATCCTGGAGGCGGCGGACAATGCCCGCACCTACCTCGACTGCGGCTACACGATGTGCGTCGGCGCGGCGGCGGCCAAGCCGCGCCTGGACGTCGTGGTCCGCGACTACATCAACAAGGGCCGCATTGCCGGTCCACGCTACCTCGCCAACGGCCCGGAGATCGCCACCATCGGGGGCCTGGGCGACCTGAACCCCAGCCATGTCGGCGCCTACACCTTCGTGGAGGTCGTCAACGGCCCCTACGAGATGCGCGCCTGCGTCCGCCGCCTGCTGAAGGAGGGCGTCGATCTCATCAAGCTGAACCTCTCCGGCGAAGAGATCACCAAGTGCAAGGCGGAAGACACCCCGATGGCCGAGGACGAGATCGCCGAGGCGGTCCGCGAGGCCCATCGCAAGAAGGGGGTGCGCATCTGCGCCCACGCGCGCAGCGCGGAATCGGTGAAGCTCTGCGTCAAATACGGCATCGAGATCATCTATCATGCCAGCTTCGCCGACGAAGAGGCGCTGGACCTGCTGGAGGCCAACAAGGACAAGCACTTCGTCGCCCCCGGCCTTGCCTGGGTCTACCAGACCTGCCACGCCGCGGCCGACTGGGGCATCACCGAGGAGGTCGCCCGCAACATGGGCTATTTCCGTGAGCTCGAGTCCGCGATCGAGACCATGAAGGCGATGCGCAGGCGCGGGATCCGCGTGCTGCCCGGCGGCGATTACGGCTTCGCCTGGACCCCGCACGGCACCTACGCCAAGGACCTGGAATATTTCGTCGAGCTTCTGGGCTTCACCCCGATGGAGGCGATCCAGTCGGCCACCCTGCTGGGCGGCGAGATCATGGGGCGGCCGGGCGAGTTGGGGCTGGTGCGCAACGGCTATCTGGCCGACCTGATCCTGCTGGACGGCGACCCGCTGCAGGACATCACGCTGTTCCAGGACCGGAGCCGCATTCTGGCGATCATGAAGGACGGCTCCTTCCACAAGGAGATGACGCCGCCGGCCCGCGCGCAGGTCAGCGTCGCCGCCTGAGGGCGGCGCATCCCGCCGCAGCCGCGACCCCTCCCCTGCGAAGCTCTCGCACAAAGCTTCGCTTTGTGCTGACGCGACAGGCGGACCGTAGGTCCGCTGAGAGCGGGGGAGGGAACGGGCGGGCTTTGTGCCCTCCATCCCCAGCATCGGGGCCGCCAAGCATGAGATTTTATATTCTCCTGTCGCTGAACGCGTTGACCGTGGCATCGCTGTACTTCCTGGTGGCCAGCGGCTTCTCGCTGATCTTCGGGCTGCTGCGGACCGTCAACATGGCACATGGCGCCTTCTATCTTCTGGGCGCCTATGTCGGGTACGACATCGCGTCCTACACGGGGTCGTGGCTGCTTGGGCTGGCGGGGGGGGCGGTCGCCGTGGCCGCCGTCGGACTGGCGATGCATCTGACGCTGCTGCGCACGCTGGGTGGCGACGAGCTGCGGCAGGCGCTGGTTACCATCGGCTTCGCCATCGTGGTCGGCGACCTGCTGCTGGCCCGTTACGGCGGCATCACCTACCAGTTCTCCCCGCCCGAAATCCTGTACGGCACGACGCCCATGCCGGTGATCCGAGGCTATCCGACGATCCGCCTCGTGGTCATCGCCAGCGCGCTTCTGGTTGGGCTGGGCCTGTGGCTGCTGATCCACCGCACCAGGCTGGGCATGCTGATCCGCGCCGGGGTGGATGACCGCGAAATTCTCTCGGCCATGGGCTTCAACGTGCAGCGGGTGCTTCTGCTCGTCTTCGCGCTCGGCGCCGGTCTGGCAGGGCTGGCCGGAGTGATCGGCGGCAGCGCCCTCTCCATCTCTCCAGGGGAAGATGCGCGGTTCCTGTTGTCCTCGCTGGTCGTGGTCATCATCGGCGGCATGGGCAGTCTGGCCGGGGCGGCGCTGGGCGCGCTCCTGATCGGCTTCGCCGAACAGTTCGGCCTCGCCTTCATCCCGAACTACGCGACCCTGCTGACCTTCCTGCTGATGGTCGCGGTCCTGGCGGTTCGGCCCCAGGGACTTCTCGGACGGGGATGACGCCGATGCCTCAACAATTCCTTCGCCATCCCGTCCTGTGGCTTGCCCTGGCCGGACTGGCCTTCCCGCTGATCGCCGGCGAATTCTGGGTCGGCACCGTCGCCGCCCGCGTGCTGATCATCGGCACCATGGCGCTGAGCCTGACCTTCCTGACCTCCAGCGCCGGGCTGGTGTCCTTTGCCCAGGCCGGGGTGGCGGGCGTGGCCGGCTACACGCTGGCGCTTTTGTCGCCCAACATCACCGGCGTGGGCGTGGTGGTGCCCTGGCCCCTGGCGGTTGGCGCGGCGTTGGTCACGGGAACGCTGGCGGGCCTGTTGGTCGGCTGGGTGTCGGTGCGGTCCAGCGGCATCTACCTGCTGATGATCACGCTGGCGATGTCGGTCAGCCTGTTCTACCTCGTCTCGCAGAACACCGAGATCTTCAACGGTTTCGACGGCATCAACGGGCTGAAGCCGCCGGAACTGTTCGGCATGGACCTGCGGGCGCCCATCCCCTTCTACGGCATGGCTCTGGCCGCTGCCGTCCTGTCGGCCGCCGCGGTCATGCATCTGGACCGCACGCCTTTCGGCCTGCAGCTGCACGCCCTGCGCAATGCCCCGCGGCGGGTCGCGGCGCTCGGCTTCAGCACCACGCTCCTGCGCATCGCCGCCTTCGGCATCGCCGGGCTGATCGCGTCGGTGGGCGGCGTCCTGAACACGTGGTTCAGCGGCCAGATGTCGCCGGGTGCGGTGGACGTGCACGCGGCGGTCAACCTGCTGGTCGTCGCGGTGCTGGGCGGCATCCGGCACCCGCTGGGCGCCTTTCTCGGGGCCGCCGCCTTCGTTCTTCTGGAGAACTACGCCGCGTCGGTCATCGACCGCGAGCGCTTCAATCTGGTGATTGGGGCCGTCTTCATCGTGATCGTCCTCTTCGCGAAGGAAGGCCTGATCGGACTGATCCAACAACTGCGCGCGCAGATCAAGCCGGCCTGGACCGGCATGTGCGCGAAAAACGGGAGGAAAGCGGTATGAAGACGACCTTGCACACGATTCTGGGCGCCGCTCTGGGCGCCACGGCTCTGCTGTCCGGCACGGCCTTGTCCCCCGCCTTTGCCCAGGACATCCGCCTCGGCGCGTTGGCCACCCTGGAAGGCCCCTTCGCCCAATCGGGCCTGGACGGGATGCGCGGCGTCGAGCTGGCCGTGGATGCCTTCGAGGGCAAGGTGGCCGGGAAGCGGATCGTGCTGGTGAAGGAATCCTCCAACGCCAAGCCGGACGTGGCGGTCGCCAAGACCCGCAAGCTGATCGAGCAGGACAAAGTGGACATCGTCGTCGGCCCGCTGTCCGGCGGCGAGGGGATCGCCGTCAAGGAATACGCCAAGTCGGTTCCGTCCAAGACCTTCGTCAACGGCACCTCCGGCGCGCAGGACACGACGTTGCGCGATCCGGCGCCGAATTTCTACCGCTTCACGCTGGACGGCGCGCAATGGCAGGCCGGGCTGGGCAGCTACGCCTACGAGACCAAGGGTTATCGGAACATCGCCATCGTGTCGGAGGATTATTCCTTTCCCTATTCCCAGGTGATGGGCTTCCAGGCCGAATTCTGCAGCCGCGGCGGCAAGATTTCCCAGAAGAACTGGGTGCCGGTCGGCACCAAGGATTTCACCTCCGTCATCGCCAAGCTGCCGGACAACGTGGATGCCGTGTATGTCCTGCTGGGCGGAGCGGATGCGGTGAATTTCCTGACGCAATATTATCAATCCGGCGGGACGGCGCCGCTGGTCGGCAGCAGCGTCACCGTCGACCAGACCGTGCTCAGCTCCAAGGGAGCCTTCAAGAACAAGGTGCTGGGCATGATCTCCGCCGGCCCGGTCGCCGATTCCAACGACGACCCGAAATGGACCGCGTTCGTAAAGGCCTACAAGGCGAAGTATCCGGATGGGCTGGAATCGCCGTCGCTGTTCGCTCACGGCTATTACGTCAGCACGCTGGCGGTGCTCCAGGCGCTGGAGCAGGTCGGCGGCAGGCTGGACGACGGGCAGAAGGCCTTCCAGGCCGCCCTGGCGAAGACCGAGCTGACCGACAGGTCGCCGACCGGCCTGATCCGCCTGGACGAGAACCGGCAGGCCGTCGCCGACAACTTCGTGACCGAGGTTGCCCAGCGGCCCGACGGCGCCTTCTACAGCAAGGTGGTGACGGTGGCGAAGGGCGTCGACCAGGCGCTGGGCATGGACCGGGCCAAGTTCCTGGCGCTCGGCCCGGCCTCCCGCGACAACCCGTCCTGCAACTGACCGTCCGTCTGCCGGAGGCCCGCAATGCCCACGCCGCCGATCCTGGCCGTTCGAGAGGCATCCATCAGCTTCGGCGCCGTGCGCGCGGTGAACGGGGTGTCCCTGGCGCTCGCGCCCGGAGAGCGTCATGCCCTGCTCGGCACCAACGGGGCCGGGAAGACGACGCTCTTCAACGCCATCTCCGGAGAGGTGCCGCTGACCACCGGCGGCATCGCCTTCAAGGGGAGCGACATCTCGCGGCTGCGCCCCCACCAGCGGGCGAGGCTGGGCATCGGGCGCACCTTCCAGACGAGCCTGACCTTCGCCGACCGCTCGGTGGAGGACAACCTCCGCGTCGCGGTGATGGGCAGCCGCGGGCCACGCTTCGGCCTCCGCCCGTGGGGGTCCTACCGGCCGCAGGTGGAGGCGGCGCGGGTCTGCGCCGCGCGCTTCGGGCTGGACGAGGTGCTGGCCCAGCCGGTGGGCACCCTGTCCTACGGCCAGCAGCGGGAACTGGAAATCGCCATGGCGCTGGCCGGGGAGCCGGAACTGCTGCTGATGGACGAACCCGCCGCCGGCATGTCGCCGCAAGGCCGCGGCCGTCTGGTCGAGATCCTGCGCGGATTGCCGCGCAGCATCACCATGCTGTTCGTCGAGCACGACATGGACGTGGCGCTCTCGCTGGCCGACAGGATCACCGTGATGCGCGACGGCGCGGTGGTGGCAGCGGGCACGCCCTCGGACATTCGCGCCAACCCCTTGGTTCGGGAGCTCTATCTTGGTGGAAAGCACTAATTCCCTGGTGGTCAGCGGGCTGGAGGTGCGGCGCGGCGCGCTTCCCGTGCTGCATGGAGTGGAACTGCGGCTCGACGGGCCGAGCTTGGCGATCCTCGGCCGGAACGGGGCGGGGAAGACGACGCTGTGCAGCGCGCTGATCGGGCTGCTGCCCGCCGGACGGGGATCGATCCGCTTCAATGGGGTGGAGCTGGCCGGGCGCAAGCCGCACGACATCGCCGGCCAGGGCGTGTCCATCGTCCCGCAGGGGCGGCGGGTGTTCCCGTCGCTGACCGTGGACGAGCATCTGCGCCTGATGCAGGGCCGGCGCCCCGGCCCCTGGACGGCGGAGCGCGTCTATGAGGTCTTTCCACGACTGGCGGAACGCCGCCGCAACTTCGGTAACCAACTCTCCGGCGGCGAGCAGCAGATGCTGGCCATCGGGCGGGCGCTGCTGACCAACCCGCGCCTTCTGATTCTCGACGAACCGTCGGAGGGCTTGGCGCCGAAGATCGTCGATCATCTGCTGGAGGTGCTGGGTTCCCTGCACCGCGACGGCACGTCCGTGCTGATCGTCGAGCAGAACCTGCGCGTCGGCACCAGCGCGGCGGAGCGCGTCGCGATCATGTCCGGCGGCCAGATCGCTCTGGTCATCTCCTCTCGGGAGTTGTGGGAGGACGATGTCCTGCAGCAGCGCTATCTCGGCGTGGCGTCCCACTGACTCCAATCCACCGGCCGACAGGAACGAAGGAAGGGCAGGGATGAGACTTTCAGGGACATTCGCCGTCGTCACGGGCGGGTCGGACGGCATCGGCTATGCGATCGCGGAGGCTTTCGCCCGCGAGGGGGCCGATCTCTGTCTCGTCGCGCGCAATGCCGCCAAGCTGGAGAACGCCGCCGCAGGACTGGCCCGGAACGGAGCCCAGGTCACAACGGTCGCGGCGGATCTCGGGCGTCCCGACGGCCTTGAGCGGGTCGCGGCGGAGATCGGCGGTCTCGGCCGGGCCGTCGACGTGCTGGTCAACAACGCCGGCACCGCGACCTTCGTCCCCTATCTGGAGGCGAACCGGGTCCAGTACGACCACAGCATCGCCCTGAACGTCACGGCACCCTTCTTCCTGACGCAGGCTCTGGTGCCGCTGATGTCCGCCGCGGGGGGCTCGGTCATCAACATCTCCTCCTACTTCGCCGGAAAGATGTTGCCGGGGCGACCGTCCAGCCTTTATTCCCTGACCAAAGGGGCGCTCAATTCCCTGACCAAGGCCATGGCCTACGAACTCGCACCGCGCGGTATCCGCGTCAACGCCATCGCGCCGGGCACGGTGGACACGGATCTGCGCCGCCGCACCGTCGCCGCGATGCCGGAGGACGCCCAGCGCGCCATGGAAGAGTTGGTCAAGCGGCTTTACCCCTTGGGCCGGATCGGCCAGACCAGCGATCTCGGCGGCATCGCCGTCTTTCTCGCCTCGTCGGAGGCCGCCTGGACCACTGGGGCGATCTTCGCGATCGATGGCGGGCTGACGATCACCTGACGGCGGATATGGAAGGAAAATGCAAGATGAATGAGGCCATGGGCTGGCGCAGCCAGTTGTTCGTCCCCGGCGCGCGTCCGGACCGCTTCGACAAGGCGCTGGCCAGCGGCGCCGACGCTGTCTGCGTCGATCTGGAGGATGCCGTCGCGCCGGCCCAGAAGGAGGAGGCCCGCGCCGCGGCCATCCGCTTCCTGGTGGATGGGGCAGGGCAGGGGGGGACCTGACCGGGTGGTGCGGATCAACAGCGTCCGCAGCCTTGCCGGGCTTCGTGACCTGCTGGCGATTGCCGAGGCCCGTCCCGCGGGTGGAACGGTGGCCGTGCCGCAACTGGAGTCCGCCGAGGAGGTGCAATGGATCGATCAGGTGCTGGCGGAAGCCGGCGTGCCGGTCCGCCTGGTGGCGCAGATCAATACATTGCGAGGCGTCGAGCAGGCGTCGGCCATCGCGGCGGCGTCTTCGCGCCTGGCTGCGCTGATGTTCGGTGGGCTGGATCTGGCGGCGGAACTCGGCGTGCCGGCGTCCTCGGACGCGCTGTTGCTTGCCCGGTCGCGGACTGGGTTCCGGCAGCTTTCGCGCCATCTTGATCGAAACGGCGGGATGAACGTAGAGGGTCACCTCTCTGCACGAGGTGACCGATGCACTGCCCGCACTGCTCGTCGACCGCAACCGCCGAACGTCCGGACCGGACCGCGCACGGCTATCGGCGGTTCCGCTGCCGGGAGTGCGGGCGCCAGTTCAATGAGCGCACAGGCTCGGTGCTGAACCGGCTGCAGGTGCCCACCGACGTGGCCTTCCTCATCTTGCTCTGGCGGCTGCGCCTCAAGCTCAGCTTGCGCGATCTTGCTGAAATCCTGCTGTTGCGCGGCTTGGTCTTCTCCCATGAGGCCGTACGGGAGTGGGAGGCGAAGCTCGCCCCGCTGCTCACCAATGCCTTGCGGCACCGCCGGCGTGGTACTGCGGGGCGCAGTTGGTACGTTGACGAGACCTACCTGAAGGTCGGTGGGCGGTGGTGCTATTTGTACCGGGCGATCGACAGCGATGGCGCCCTGGTCGACGTCTACCTCAGCGAACATCGCGACCAAGTCGCCGCCGAGCGCTTCTTCCGCTCCGCCGTCGAGGTCACCGGCCGCACACCCGACACGATCACGACGGACAAGCACGCTGGCTATCCGCCGGCCATCGCGGAGGTGTTCGGGAATGCCATCGAGCACCGCACCTCCAAATTCAAAAACAACCATTTGGAGCAAGATCACCGTGGGGTGAAAGGGCGTACACGGCCGATGCGCGGATTTCAGCAGCTTAACAACGCCCACCGTTTCTGCCGGGCCCATGACGAAGTGCGCAACTTTCTGCGGCCGGCGACCGGGCGCAACCAGCACGTCCCGGTCGCCCAGCGACGGGCGATCCACGCCGAAAGGGTCGCCGCCTTGCGCGACATGCTCGCCATCGCCTAACCAACCGCGCCGGAAACCGGCCGCACTGCGCCCACTCGCCCGGCTTGGCGCGAGAGCTGATGGAACCCTCACACCAGCCGGTGCGGCGACGAGAGCGCAAGACGCAGCGGTTCAAATCATCGGGTTCCGCCCAGCGCTTCGTCTCTCTGCATGCCGCCGTCTACAACACCTTCAACCTCCAGCGCCACCTGGTCTCCCGCCGCACCCTGCGCACCTTCCGGGCACAGGCCGTGGCCGACTGGCAGGCCGCCACCGCCGCGGCATGAACCAGGTGCGAAGTTCGCAAGTTCTACTTGTCGACTCAGTTGCCGTGACAAAGCCGATGGCGGGCATACGAGAGCGGCGACATCCGAGGAGGATAATGTCACGGCCGGCAAGCCGCCACCCTTCCCGTGACAATGCCCCTCGCGCCCATTGGTGCCAGACCCGACGCCGGCTGAACGTTGACTGCTATGTCTTGTTGCGACCGTAGATGAAGCTCCGGTGCCGGTCGGCACCGGAGCCTGTTCGTCAGGCTCGGACAGGCACACGTGGCCGTCGGGTGAACAGCCAATCGAGCAGGAGCATCACAAGCAGAGACGCCCCCACCAGCGGAAAGACGACGCCGCCGACAGCCAAGATGGTTACCACGCCCCGCAGAACGGCGCGATCCCTGGGCAGTGGCGGGACGCCCAGGGAGCCCTTCGGGCGCCGCTTCCACCACATGACTGCAGCCGACACCGACATCACGATGATCGCCGTGCTGACAACCAGCATGACCAGCTGGTTGGCAACGCCGAACTCCTGCCCCATGTGCACGTTGATGCCCCATTCCAGCGATTTGCCGAGCGGGCCGAAATCCGCAAAGCTCATGTCGATGAGCGGCTTGCCGGTGTACTGGTCGATGTGGACGATGCGCTGCCGGGACAGATCGTCCGGATAGACGGTGGCGGTATAGACGCCTGTCGGCCCATCGGGCGGGTTGACCGCATAGCCCTTCGCCAGACCGAGCTGATCGAAGACCCGCACGGCGGCGTCCAGCGTGATCGCACCATCCCCCGCGCCGGCTCCATGGCCGTCCCCATGGCCGGCAGCCCCATGCCCGTCGCCATGACTGGACGATTGCGGGATTTGCGCCTGCTCAAGCGACCAGGAGGTTGGACCGGTGTCGCTCATGCGCTGTCCCGACATCGGCACGCCGACGTAAACTCCAGTCGGATAGCCGTAATTCGTGCCATTCGCCCACTCGTTGACGTAGCTGCCCCAGAAGACCGACCAGGGCATGCCGGTGATTGCCAGAAACAGGATGAAGAAGCCGGCGACAATGCCGGTGACGGCGTGGAGGTCCCGCCAGAACATTCGTTGCTCCGGTCTGCCGCGTACCGTGACGACGCCACCCGTCTGCCCATCGGACCCGCGTTGGCGAGGCCACCAGAGATATACGCCCGTTCCCACCAGCAGGATGGTCCAACCGCCGACGATCTCGATCAAGCCATTTGCAATGGGTCCGAAGTAGGACAGGCTGTGCAGCTGACGGACGATCCAGATCACCGTGCCCTTGTCGGGGATGTCACCGAGCACCCGGCGGTCATAGGGGTTGACGAAAACGGAGATCTTCTCCCCGGCTGCCGTTTTGATCCCGACCTCGGCCGATACCGTCGGGTCGGCTGGGGGCACATACTTGGTCACCGTGCCCGGTCGTGCCGACAGCGCGGCGTCGACCAGCGATGTCGGCGCGGCCGGTGCGGAGCTCTGCACCGCAACGCTCTTGACGTCCCGGTGTACCAAGCCGTCGATCTCGTCCTTGAACAGGTAGAGCGCACCCGTCACGGCCAGCAGGATGAGGAAGGGGAGGGCGATCAAACCGGCATAGAAATGCCAACGCCAGACAGCCCTGTACAAATCCGACGAGCGGCCGGCACCGCTCCCGGAGGATAAAACCGTATCCGCCATGGAATGATCCTCATACGAGCGCCGTCGCGTGACGCCGGTGGCGAGCCCGCCAGGCGCTGTGATTGGACAAATGAGAAAGGGAAGGAAGGATCAGATCCAGGCTGGAGGTCCGCGCGCTCCGACCGGCAGAGGTGAACGGGTTGGAGCGACGACGGCGGACGGCATCGACGCATGGTGGACCGGTAGATCGAGCGGCTCTCCCGGCGACGACAATACCGGCAGGATCGCGGGGCCGGACGCGACACTCCTCAGGGCACAAATGAGGGCACACAGGGCGCCATGCGATTGATCGGAAACCGGCTTCGTCGGTTCTTCCGGGGCGGGATTCTGAGTGGAGGCGTGGTGCTGGGCGTGCCCGGTGCTTGGCGAGTGGGAGGGCCGCAGCCCGCCCATTCGGTTCACCGGCGCCACCCAAAAGCTCTGGACAATCAAAGCAAAGACTGTTGCGGCGAAAACCAGTCGCCACCATTCCCTTCGCCTTGATCGGACAGGTTTCACGGCTTTGACGCGTTGTGATGAAATGCCGCCATAAGCGCCATCCTAGCCAAGGATGATGGGAAGGAACACCGTTGCGTAAGTCGCTGTACGAATCTCCGAACTGGGACGTTGGTGCGAAAACCGGTCGGAAGTTGGTCTAGGCTGGGGTATCGGGTAGAAAAGCGGCCCCTCTGAGCCCGAGAGTGTGATGCCGTATAAGGCCAACGAGCCCCGCCGTTACCAGATCCCGAAGGCGCACTACGGTGTGGAGAACTGGGCGGCCTACGATGCGGCGCTGCGCCGGCGGGGAGACCTGACGATCTGGAGGCGATCGCTGCGTGGCCGCCGCCCGCCACGGGACGGGGTGGCCGGCCAGCGCGCTACTCCGACATCGCCATCGAGACCAGGCTGATGCTGCGCCTGGCGTTCGGTCGGCGGTGGCGCCAGACCGAGGGTTTGCTGTGCTCGCTCATGCGCTTGCTCGGCCTGGACCTGCCGGTTCCGGATCATACGACGTTTTCCCGGCGCAGCACCAATCTGGCTGTCGCGTCGGCGCTGGCCAGGACGGACAGGCCGGTGACCGTGGTCATCGATTCCACCGGGCTGAAGGTGTTCGGCCGGGGCGAGTGGCACCTGGAAAAGCACGACGGCACAGCGAGCCGATTCTGGCGCAAGCTGCACCTGGCCGTCGACCCCGCCACCGGCGAGATCCTCGCCTCGGCGTTGACGGGCAACGAGGAGGGAGACGCCTCGCTGGTCGGTCCGTTGCTCGACCAGGTCACGGGCCCGATCGGCACGGTCCTGGCGGACGGCGCCTACGACGGCGAGCCAGTCTATCGTGCTGTCGCCGCGCGTGCGCCGGACGCCGAGGTGATCATCCCGCCGCGCGCCACTGCCGTGGTGAGCGACACCGCCGAGAGCGCGCCCACCTGGCGCGACCGCCACATCAAGACGATCAAGGGGCGTGGTCGGCTGGGCTGGCAGCGAGCCGTGCAATACGGCAGGAGATCGTTGGTCGAGGTGGCGATGCTCTGGTACATGGTTTTGATCGGACGCAGCCTGCGCGCCCGCACTCTGCCCGCACAAAAAGCCGAAGCCAAGGCCGCCTGCGCCGTCATCAATCGCATGACCAGCCTCGGCATACCAACCTCCCGGAAGGACGCCTGATCTCCATCGCCTCTGAGCGAAATCTGTCCGCACGCCGAGTTCCGCACCAAAGTCCCCGGGAGGTGAATGCAATTCTGCGGCCCTCAATCCTCCGCTCCGCCGGCAACTTGACAACGGCTCTCGAAGGCCGTCTGGATCAATCTGATAGCCACCTGATGACAGTGCCCAAATCGCCCCAAACCGTTGTAAAATGGAGAGAGGGTCGGTGCAGGAACTGCCCCCAGCAGGTAAGGAGAGGCGATGTTTGTCGTAAGTGAGGACGAGCGGTCTGCCATCCGTCAGGCGTTTGAAGCCGGGGGCGAGTGGGCTGCTGTAGCCGAACTGCGTCGGTACTTTCCGCTCCAACGCAATGAGGATGCTCTGTCAGCCGTGCGGACGATCGTGCGTTGGCCCTCAGAGGCGTCATTGTCCAACCGCAACACCCGCCGTAAGTCGGATCCGCGAAGCTCCCGGGCAACCGCACGCCACGAGCCGACCGTCCCCGAAACCACTATGATCGAACCAGCAAAGATACATGGGCGCAACGCTAATCTTGTTGGGAACGAGCAGTGGATACCAGCGACTTACGAAGCAGTAGCCGCCGATCCCGCTGGGAGAGACGGTATAATAATTATCACGCTTTCTGGCGAAGTGTGCGGTGCCTTCGGGATCGACCAACGTGTGGCCGATGACAAGGCTGCGGTTTGGGTGATCACGCATCTGTCGACTGGACAGCGTCTGCCCCGCGAGTTCCTGACGCGTGAAGCGGCCACCGCCTGTGTGCAGAAGCTTCAGGGGCTGCGCTGCTGGAACAGTGGGGATGCTGCGGTGATGCTGAACCATCCCGATACCCCCCTCGCCCAACGTATTCTGCTGGCGGCACCAGACAGCCGCGAGACGTGAAAGGATGCCGTTAGCAATTCTGCCGTCCGGAAGCGACCGCGCCTTGCCTGCAGTGGACGACGAGAACACCACGCTTCAGAGTGGGAGGGGTAGGGGTGATCAGTCGCCGGTGGCTGAGCTACCCTTGGCCGCCTGAGCAAACCAAGCCGGGTGTCTCCATCCCGGGCTGCGTTCCACCCACAGGCAGGAGCGGACATGGCTAACGGCCACAAGTGGGCGTTCAAGACGAAGCTCCGAGCACGCGCTTTTGGATGGCGCGGGTCTCAAACTGCTGCTGCGCGCCTGAAGGAGGCTGTGGCCGAGATCAAGACCGTCGGCAAGTCCAATCCGTTGGTGGCGGGGGAGGGCGCCCTCGTGCTTATGGAGCGGCTGTGGCCCGCCTTCGAGCAGATCGATACCTCCTCGGGCGCCTTGGGTAGCGCTGTCAACAAAGCACTCGGCGTGCTCATTCCGATCCTTATTATGGCACCGGCCGATCCCAAGACCCGCGCCAAATGGCTGGAGCGCCTGTACCAAGCTGTGCTTGATGACGGAGTGCAGTATCTGTTCCCCGTTGAGCAGCGTTGGGGGGAGATTGCCGTCTATCCTGAACTTATGAACGAGTACGCCGACCTTCTCACACCATCCCTGCAGCGGGTCTGGTCCGATAGCATGCCCGGCGGCTATCTTGTCGGCGGGACGATCGGTCTGTCTTGTTTGCTCGAGGTTGGGCGGTATGGTGACCTGTTGGATCTGCTCGCGACGTCCCGTCATCGCTTCTGGTCGGATCATCGGTTCGGCGCCGAGGCGCTGGCACGCCAGGGGCTGGTTGACGCCGCCATCGCCTACGCGGATGGCTGTCGTGATCCGAAGCTCCGCAGCTATGATGAGAGGGCCATCGACCGCTTCTGCGAGGCACTTTTGCTCCGATCGGGGCGGGCAGACGAAGCCTACCAGCGCTATGGACTTCGCACCGGTGTGGGATCTACCTACTTGGCGATCTATCGCGACACTGTGCGCAGCTACCCCGGTCGGGACAAGCGCCAGCTCCTCCTTGACCTCATTCAGACCCGCGGGGAGGCAGGCAAGTGGTTCGCGGCGGCCAAGGACGCTGGTTTCCTCGACATCGCGCTGGAGTGTGCCAGGTCGATGAGCGCCGAACCGGCGACCTTGATCCGCGCCGTGCGAGACAATGTCGAACGGGAACCTGAATTCGCCGTTCAGGTCGCGGTGATCGCGCTGCGCAGTCTTTTGGCTGGCGGTGGGTATGATCCGATCGTTACAGACCTGCATGCTGCGGTTGGTCATCTGATGGCGGCAGCAAGGCGAATCGGCCGTGAGGATTGGGCTTGGGAACAGCTACAGGCAATGGTGGCCGAACCATGCTCCCCAGGACGGGAACACATGCGAACGGCATTGAGGGATGTGCTCCAGCGCGGAATGCTGGCACCGGCAGCTGGGAACTGAGCCAATTCGAAAAGGGTTGGGACGTGGCACCAGGAGAAGAGCTGGAAATCTCGGTCGCGGCTGTAGAGGCTCTGGGCGCCCGACGTCTGGCAGAGATCCTGGTCGGGCACGCTTGCTGGGACGTGGGGCTGCATCAAGCGCTACGGCTCGCCCTCGCTTCACGCAGCAGCGACGACCGACTGGTTCACACTCTGTGCGATGAACTCCAGCGAATCGAAGCCGATCGCCGGTTCTACGGCTACCGCGAAAGTTCATCTCTGGCCACTGACCTCGACCGTATCCGTGATGCCATCGTCCGGGACCTGCTGCCACGGCAGCCCGCGGCAGCTATCCAGCTGCTCGACCGCTTGATCCGGCTCGACGCCATCGTATTTGATCGATCCGACGATTCTGATGGCATGATCGGTGAGGTCATAAAGCAGGCGGTCGACGATCTGGGAGCAGCCTGGGCAGTGATGCCTGGCCGTGACCAAGTTCGCTTGGCGCATGAGGTCTTCGACATTCTCACCGGGGACGACTATGGCGTTCATGGTGGTGTTGTCAGCGCTTTTGGGGAGGCATTGGGGCAGGAAGGTCTGAGCGAACTGGAGCGCCTGATCCGCGATGATCTAGACCGCTGCCGGGCTGAAGAGCGGGAGGCACGGACCTGGCCTTTGATCCGCGGACTCCAGCAGATCGCCGATGCCCGTGGAGATGTCGACAGCTTCGTCGCCGCCCATCGGCTCGCCGGAACCGAAGATCAGGCCCTGAAGGACATCTGCGAGCGCTTGATTGAGGCAGGGCGCGTAGCCGAAGCCTTGACACGGGTGGAAGCGGCTGCGGTCCCAAGTCATCGGCAATGGGAAGTCGATGACCTCCGTATCCGGTTGCTGGAGCTCGTCGGTCGCCAAGATGATGCCCAAGCTGTGCGCTGGCGGATGTTCTCCGGTAGCCTTTCCGAGCATTCCCTGCGCGCGTACCTTGCTCATCTTCCAAGCGACGAGCATGAGCAGGTGCGCGCGACGGCGGTGGCAATGGCCCGCCAGCATCGCGAAGCGCATGCTGCGCTCAACCTGCTGATCACTCTCGATCTGAATGCGGCAGCAAACCTGGTGCTCACCCGCATCAGCGAGTTGAATGGTAATCATTACTTCAGTTTACGGCCTGCCGCCCAGGCATTGGAAACCAATCACCCCCTTGCCGCCACTCTGCTCTACCGGTGCATGGGCGACGCTGTGCTGGCGCGGGCGCAATCCACCCAGTACGAGCACGTTGTCCGTGATCTCGTCGCGGCCGAGCGATTGGTTTCGGCTGTTGATGATTGGATCAATCATCCATCTCAGGAGGCTTACCAGCAGCAGATCGTCGCCCACCACCGGCAGAAACGGACCTTCTGGAACCTGATGAAGGCTGCTGGCCTGAACTGGAAAGGGTAGGGGGCCAAACTCGATCCCGTGTGTGGCGATTATTCTCTACGGTGGTTTGCGAAATGTTCGGCCCGCGCGATCAGCGCGTGCACCATTGACGGCGGCGGCATTAACCGTGTTCCAGGCGGTAGCGGGTTGACCGGTGACGGTCCAAAGCCTCGGCGATCGCCCTCACCAGCATCTTGGCGTCGCGCATGTCCTGGATGCGGCGGCGCTCTGCGAAATCGATCTGCGAATAATGTTCACCCATCAGCGCTCACGACCCGTAAAGCCCTGTGATTACAAGAAAGTCGCACTTCAGAATAGAACCCACCGCGCTTACAACAAGAAGACACATAATGTGTATCATGGAAATACCTATAGGAGGATTTCTCATGTCAGGAACGTCAAGAACCTAGCCACTCTGCGTGTTTGAGCCGCGTTGCTGACAGGCTTACCATAAGGTTGTCAACAACGTGTCAGGTGCATCATGCACCTCCAGCGCATCGTGATGCCTTCGGGCCTGGTCAGTTGGACGGCTTTCGACGATCACGGCGCGGCCGTTCCGGAGATCCGCGACTTCGTGCTGTTCCTGGAGGCGCGCCGCTACGCGCCCAGCACCATCCGGCACTACGCCCGTCATGTCGTGCAATTGGGAAACTATCTTGGATCCCTGGGCAAGAGCTTCGCGCAACTGACGGCTCCGGAGTTCGACCGCTTCCTCATGTCAGCGGTCCGATACGGCAGCCATCAGGCTACCGTTCACGCTGGAACCGTGCCGCTGCACTGGGAACACTGCACCGGCTCCGCCAGTCTGCACAACCAAGTCCTGTTTTCTATCAAGGGCTTCTATCAGTTCTTGGGGTCACTACACGAAAGTGATCTTTGACTTTGCGCATTTCAGGACTGCCGTCTCGCTTAGGAGCCGGGTCACAAGTCCAGCAACGGTATGGATGATGGGAGGTTATGGTGTGTAGCAGGCGACGTCGACGAGCCGTCGGAGGAGCGGTGGCGGCGTAGCATGGCGGTCATCCAGCGCAATCCGCGGCTGGTAACCGGCTGTTCCGTCAAGGATCGAACGGATTCGGAGCGATAGCTGGCTGGACGAAGATGGGCTCCACAGCGCCGATCCAGGGTATGATCAACACCGATGACGATCGCCCCGTCCGAGACGAAGGCGCTGACCACGGCGTTCAGCGGGGTGCGTGTAAGCTTCAGCCCCGACCAGCGGTTCCGGTTGAGCACGCGGTGAAAAGCGGCGAAGCGGGGATTGTCCGCCAAGCCGAGAGCGCGCAGCTGGTTGGCGACGGTGCGGGGACCAACCGCCAGCACCGCACCGGCCGCGAGCGCGGCCACCGCAGACCGAGTGCGCCCCGAGAAGGCGACCAGGTAGGGCCACAGCCAAGCGACGAAGATCGGGGGACAGGGACAGCGAGGTGTGCCATGGGGCACCTGTGGTGTCATCGAGCATTGACCAGCCGACAACCTTTCGCCGAGGGTATTACGACGCCCGCGGATGACAGGACGAGCGTCCCAAAATGCGCAAAGTCGAATCAGATTGTCCGGGATGTAGGAACGAAAATAGAACTTATGCGGCGAGCAGGGACTGCATTCTTCGCAATGGCCTGAGGCCGGCTTCTGGAAGGGGTTCGGCCCCCCAAACATAGTCACCAGTGAGGCCGATATGCTCCCATCCCAGAGGCGCCACATGCCGCATCAATTCGGGGGTTACGCCATGCCCTTGGCTTGCCAGTTCGGCGAAGGCGGCTTCGAGATAGCGTGTGTTCCATAGGATGATAGCGGACACCAGCAGGTTCAGCCCCGATGCCCGGAAGACCTGGTTCTCGAAGCTGCGATCGCGCATCTCACCCAGGCGATTGAAGAAGATCGCCCTGGCCAGGGCGTTCCGGGCCTCCCCTTTGTTGAGGCCGGCGTTGGCGCGCCTGCGTAGAGCGGGATCACGCAACCATTGCAAGGTGAACGCGGTGCGCTCGATACGGCCCAGTTCCCGCAAGGCCAGAGCCAAGCCATTCTGGCGCGGGTAAGCCGAGAGCCGCCGCAGCATGGCAGAGGCCGTCGCGGTGCCCGAGCGGATCGAGGTCGCCAGTCGCAGCAACTCCGTCCAATTGGCCGTGAGGTGCTCGATGTCGATGGTTCCTCCAACCAAAGGCCGCAGGATGGCCGGCGCCTCCCGGCCGGGCAGCAGGTAGAGCCGCCGATCTTTCAAATCGCGAATGCGCGGGGCGAAGCGGAAACCGAGCAGGGCACACAGGCCGAAGACATGGTCGCTCGT
>NZ_JAVDTO010000032.1:0-32046 GCF_031455875.1 Azospirillum sp. BE72 | reverse complement strand
CTCCGTGCGCTCGATCCTGGCCATAGACGCCCCCTGTGTCCGATGTCGTCACAAGAATGCTCGAAAGGCTCCTTGGAGCCAAATGTCCATATAACGAGCGACCATGTCTTCGGCCTGTGTGCCCTGCTCGGTTTCCGCTTCGCCCCGCGCATTCGCGATTTGAAAGATCGGCGGCTCTACCTGCTGCCTGGCCGGGAGGCGCCGGCCATCCTGCGGCCCTTGGTTGGAGGAACCATCGATATCGAGCACCTCACGGCCAATTGGACGGAGTTGCTGCGATTGGCGACCTCGATCCGCTCGGGCACCGCGACGGCCTCTGCCATGCTGCGGCGGCTCTCGGCTTACCCGCGCCAGAATGGTTTGGCCCTGGCCCTGCGAGAACTGGGCCGTATCGAACGGACCGCGTTCACCTTGCAATGGCTGCGTGATCCCGCCATGCGCCGGCGCGCCAACGCCGGCCTCAACAAAGGGGAGGCCCGGAACGCCTTGGCCAGGGCGATCTTCTTCAATCGCTTGGGTGAGATGCGCGATCGCAGCTTCGAAAACCAGGTTTTCCGAGCATCGGGGCTGAACCTGCTGGTGTCGGCCATCATCCTGTGGAACACGCGCTATCTCGAAGCCGCCTTCGCCGAACTGGTAAGCCAAGGGCATGGCGTAACCCCCGAATTGATGCGGCATGTGGCGCCTCTGGGATGGGAGCATATCGGCCTCACCGGTGACTATGTCTGGGGGGCTGATCCCCTTCCAGAAGCCGGCCTCAGGCCGTTGCGGAGGATGCAGTCCTTGCTTGCAGCATGAGTTCCCAGTCCGTTCTCACATCCCGGACAATCTGATCACTTTCGTGTAGTGACCCCGAGTAGCAGCGGAACCGGAAACCTAGTTGAGCCCTCCGTCGTCTCGATAGGGTCTACACCGGCCCTGTAGGCCGTCTCGAAACGCTGAATAGAACCCTATTGAGGCGCGGGAAGCGTCTCAGCGCCTCGCCTTGCTGGGGTCTACCCTACCGGAACGCCGGACACGAAGGCCGGAATTGCTGGGTTTCGGCCCTTACCAAGGAATCCCGTTCCATTGGTACTCAGCCCCCTAGAGATGCTCGCGCGCCCATACCAGGAAGCGCTGACAGCGTATCATCTCCTCGCGCAGCCAGTCGCGATAACCCGGCTGGCCTTGCACGGGTGGCTCGGCCGGCTGGACGTGACAACCACGCTTGCCGCACCGTTTGCACCGGGACCGGCGCGCGAGCATCAGCAGCGAGGTGCCCGGCCCGACGCGGCGGATCAGATTATTGATTGGGACGGCTTCCCTGTGCTCGCACCGCCGGCCGTACGCTTCACCACCGACGCACCAGAACTCAATGAACAGCGATCCGCGCTCGCGCCAGCGATCGAGGCTGTCGAAGCCATAGGAGATCGGCGCGGGGTCTTTGACGTTCGGTTCCGGCATGAGAACAAGAATAGAACGTCGAGCAATCTCCGTCGAGAGGGCGAACGGGATTCGCAGATCCGGACGCCACTTTGGTGCCCAAGAGCTTAGGCACCCTCGAGGCTGCTGCCGGCGCTCATACAACCGGATAGGATCGCTGCCCGGTCTCTGCCTCTTTTTTTCGTCTAAGCCGCAATTTGGCTCAGAGTTGCGGGTTTAGAAAGACAGGGCAACAGAGGAATGAGGACAGCAATGAGAAGAGCGCACCGGCTGACGCTGGTAACAACCTCGAGACGACTCGTGCGGCGCCCACAGCTACCCTGCCACATGCCATTGGCAGGGATTACCTCCATATTTCGGAAATTCCATACCCCTCTAGGAGTATGAATTACCGACTTTGCGCTCTTTCTGGCTATGGAGACTGAGTGCCTGGAAAGATGCGCGGCAAACTTTACATTCAGAATTAGCGAGCCGCCGGGTGCGGAGACACCCGGCGGACGCCCCATCAAGACAAGGAGTCATCCTGATGATCTTTAGGCTTTCCTTCACTCTGCGCCTGTGGCGCTGGGCTCTGGCCGTTCAGGTGAGCCGCCACTGAGCCCGCCGGAGGCCTGCGCGGCAACGCAGGCCTCCGACTGTCTCTTATATCTTCATCGTTCAGTGCGCTTGACAACCCCTGCATCTCGCCAAGTCGCGCTCGGCCGCAGGCTATAGACCAGAGGGCGGCGGCCCTCTGGTCGCCTCATCGCCGGTTCATCTCGGCCGGTTCGGCCAGGGCCATGGGCCTTCGTAGAACACACCTTCGGTCGACAGCGCGCCGCCGATATGGACGGCTTCCAGGCGCAGGCCTGCGGCGATCTCGCGGGCGCCGGCGAGGGCGAGGGCGCGTTCCGGCGCCGATGCGCGCACCTTCATCACCACGTTCGGCACCTCGGCCCCGTCCGGGAACCCTTTGATCCCGTACATCTGCATTGTACCCTCCTTTGGTGATGCTATTGCCGCCAACCGCACCCCGGTTGGGGCGATCAGGCCGAGGCCTCCTTAAAATTTCCCGCTCCGTGGCAACCTTGCCAAGTGGTTGAATCAGTTCGGCAATCAGGCTGTAATCTGTCGCCGCGCCGCACCACGGCCCCATCCTCACCCAATTTCCGCCTTGGCGTCGGAGACGGCGGGACGCAACATGGCTGCAAGGTTACGGCCTCTGGTCGGAACTGAGTTCGGAAAGCGAAGGAGTGGCGATATGCTCGACCTCTTGTTCGCGATCGTGGGGGTGATTGCTGCGGTTGCCCGCCTGTGGCGGGTGATCCAAGACATGATCCTCTGAGACGCAGAAGCCCCGCCGGGTGCGATCCGGCGGGGCTTTGTCTATCGAAGTTCCGCGAAGGAGCCTCGATATGCTCGACGGGTCAATTAAGACCCTCCGCCCCCCCTCTCTGCAAGCCGAAACGAAGGCTATCTCGTATGGCGATCCCGTGCGCGACAAACCTGCCACGCTCATGAGATGGGCGACTCGCTGTTCTGCGAACGTCGTTCGCGGTCCCCGGCCCCCAGATGTTGAGGCAAGGGGAGAAGATCCCTTGTGTGGGACCGGGGGATTCCGGCCCCGACAGGTCATAAGTCCCCTGCCCGGCTAAGTCGTTGATTCATCTGCTAGAGGACAGCGCGATAAGTGTCAGCTAAACAACGCCAAAAGACCCCTATCGGCGGTTGTTCCCAGCACCCGGCCTCCGGCAGTTAGACGGGATTGGCAGGTCAGGCCGATCGTCGGCCCCAGAGGAGCGGATGGTGATCCAAACCCTCTGGTCCCGCGTTCCCCCAGCCATCCAGCCTCCGGCTATCTTCCGTTATGCTGTCGGGCACCAATTCTGGCGGACCAAGGACAGCGAAATCAGCATCCGCTCCGCCGTGACTGTCTTTGGTTGATAATGCTGCCGTTGTTTTTCGCCCATCCTATGGAATGCCCACTTAATACCGGAAATATCAAAGCGGCGGGTAAAATAGATGAAATTGTTAAGGTGTATGTTGCGCGAACAGGCCAGATTTATTTGGACAAACACGGAGACAGTTGCCGTCCTGTTTTTTTTTGCGACCCGAGGGCGGTATCTGTTAAGCTCAGCGGTGTCTGTGAATGAATCAGAAGCCCGAATGTCGTGCGTCGCGATGAGCTTATATGCAGTTTTCAACAGAATGGCAGAAGGTTAATTGTTATGTTTTGAGTGCCACTGTCGGCAAATTGCAATAAGAGAAATCTCGGATTGGGAAATGCAATGGTCCAAACTGCTGTTCCGTGCTTAAAGGTTAAGCAATGGCTAAAAGAGTGGGACAACCTTGATTATGATGCCTCGCAAAACAGGAGAAAACCTAGAAGCGAGATTTTCATTTTCAAGATGAAAGCAGGGCTTTTGCGTTCGCTAAGCGGAGTTTTTCGGCGTGAACGATCTGGCGTAGGGAGCGCTACTGGACTGCAGCGCGGCCATGATCGAGAGCGTTCGGCTGAAATTGGGAAATTTCTCCGCTTTGGTTATCCCTGGTCCGAGATGAGTGAATCAAAAAGAAGTGATCAGGAGTTTGCTGATCTAAGGAAGCCAGGCTGGTTGCCTAATTCAATCGTAATTAACATTCTTCCGCCTACAGACGAGCGGCGCGGGCGGTCTGTATCCCAACGTGATCAGGTAGTCATCAACGATGACGGAGCCAAGACAGAATTACTTTTACCGGCGGGGTGTCTGGAGGCGGGATGGACCCCTGAAGATCTTCCACCTTTTGAAGTAATTGATGGACAGCATAGATTGTGGGCTTTCAGCGAGGTGGATATAGATCTGGACTTTGAACTCCCTGTTGTAGCATTTTATGGACTAGATGTAAGTTGGCAAGCATACCTTTTTTGGTCGATCAACGTTTCCCCGAAGAGAATCAATCCCAGCCATGCTTTTGATCTTTATCCTCTGTTGCGTACGGAGGATTGGCTCTATAAGTTTGAGGGACATTCAATTTATCGGCAAGCTCGCGCTCAAGAGTTGGTTGATCTGCTCTTCAGTCATCCAGCTAGCCCGTGGTTAGACCGTATCAATATGCTAGGCGAGCGAGGACTAAAGCAAATATCTCAAGCGGCCTGGGTAAATAGCCTTATGGCTACTTTTCTAGCAACCGGAAAAGGTCGGAGCGCTAAAGGGTTATTCGGGGCGAATGTCCTAGGTATTCAAGGGCCACTTCCATGGACGCGACCCCAGCAAGCAGCGTTCCTGATGGTTATTTGGGATGCTCTTCGCATTGAAATTTCTCGCAATACAACAGAATGGGCGCTAAGCATCAGACCCCAAACTAACCAAGACACGATGGATTTTTGGGGTTCTGATCCTGATCCGGCGTTTATTGGTCAGCATTCATTGTTGAATCAAGATCAAGGAGTTCGTGGCTACCTTTCCGTAGTCAACGACATATTTGCCAATGAGGCAGAGAATCTCAGCCTCAAAATGTGGAATTTGCCGCCTGGTATCGAGGGCGTGTCGAATGAAGAAATCACCGCCTCAATAGCCTCTTTAAAACAGCAATTATTTGTGGAAAAAATATTTGAGTTGGCGGCAATACTGGCGACGTTTGATTGGCGTACCTCGGAGGCTCCGGGCTTAACGCGTGATCAAAGTCTTCTTAAGAAAGCTTTCCGTGGAACTGGCGGATATTCGACAATCCGTAAAGAACTTCATCACTTCCTCGCTAGCTATGAATGGTGGGGGCAAGATATCTCTAGGCATCTGCTTAGGGAGTTAGAAACACAATGACCTCTAAGCCGATTCCTACCCACATTAAAGTGCGTTTGAATGCTGCTAAGTCTTCTTCTGTGAGCTCCGGCCTATCGAGAGTGTTGCCGGCGGTGGAGTCTGGAGAATGGCTGCCCCCTAGTCATTCCTACAGGCGCATTTCTGATATTGAAAGAGACGCTTCATCTGGTTCCATTAAGAGTAAAGAGTATACGGAGCATATAGCTGTTTCCGCTCCACTCCATTCCATGGATGGCTGGAGATATTTATCCGGATCACTTGGCGCTCTTATTCATGGCGATTACCATGGTGCGCGTCACATGGCTTACTATGCTGAGCTTCGTGCAGCTTTATCAATTCTTGCTTCGGCTGGGATCGGTATTTCGAACGGATGGAATTACGCTATCGATGGCAGCGGGAAATGCACGCGCATTGATGCAAGTACCGACACTGAGGATGGGTACGGCACCCATAAAATGGTATGGATGGCCTTCGAGCATTGGATCACCAGTTCAGACGCAAAGATGCGAATTGGGAAAGTGATCCAGTTGCGGAATCATCCTCTTTCAACAATATTGTATCAGCATCGGTGGCAGGCGCAAATCCCTCACTGGCTTAATTTGTGGGGTTTGGACATTAGGAGATACGCTTCTGAAAGGGACGCAAGAAATCTTTCTAGTTATGAGCCCACAGATTTAAATAGGATATCCATTACGTGGGAAGAGACTTGTACCTTCCTTGCGGAGTTTTGGGGGGGTGTTGATGCTGGAGGAACAAATACATTTGATAATGTCGACAAACACTTAATTAGGATTGCGCTACGCGACAGTATTTCTGAAAATTTTGATGAAGATTCTTATGATGAGAGCTTTTCGGTTGATAACTTTATCTCTCAAGAGGTTGGAAATGCTTTGAGAACAATGCCGGGCGCTGTCTCTCCCGTTTTGACGCCACAGTTTCTCCAGAGGTTAACTGAGCCGGATGATCTGGCGATTATCCGTTATGCGAAGAAGACAAGTGGTGCGGAGGCGCACCCATTCTCTATGATAAGTCGTGCGTTTTTGCTTCTACGCATTTCATCCGGGATCTCTAACGAGTTCGTGAAGCAAGTTGGTGCAAGAACCTTAGGCAAATGGCTAGAGCGTGTTACGCTTGATGCAGGCCTCGCCGAAATATGGGACGAAAACAATCCATACGACTTACTTACCGAGGTTTTCAATACTATTTCTGATATTGAGCCACATCACACGAATAGATATTTAGGTTTTTCCAATTGTGCTGCTGCGCTTTGTTTGGCTCGGCAAGCAGAAAGAATTGGTGTGCTAGCATTTTGTGATTAGTCCTGGAATTGAGAGTAAGAGTGCCTAACAGAACCATCTCTGGACGAATCGCCAGCAGATGAGGCTTTTGGCGATGCGGCGGAGACGGGCAAACCAGGCGAGTGTCCGCTCGGCCCCATTGGTGTCGGCCAAGGCGCTCACTGCTCTCGATGCCACGCCGAGCGATGCGTGGAGCAATCCCTCGTCGGCGTAACGCCTGCCGGCAGTAGGCGAAGTCGTAGCCCTTGTCGGTGTGCAGTTTGGCTGGCAGGTGTCGTGGCCGGCCCGCACATCCTCCGGTGTCGATCTGCGCGTCGCCAGACGTCAGCATCGCCGTCACGGCGGAAGATTTTCGCGCATCGTGCGCCTTGCGCGGCGTAGACTCTGTCAGGTCGAAGAATGACCCTCCACTCTTTCAAGGAAGTCGGTAGGCCCCATGCCACCCTCCAGGCCCCGCATACCAGTGCCGCGACCGAATTTCAGCAAGTCTCGTCCCACCACTGCCACTTCGACCGGAGTTCGACCAGCACCCGCCCGTGTGAACGGATCAGCGCTTCAGAAACAGTCTCAGTGGCTCGCCCGCGCGGCTGATGCCGAACGCATCGGAGATGGCGTGGAGGCTGAACTGTGTCGGCAGTATGCTGAGCACTGGTTCCGCGTATCGCGGGGAGAAGACTGAGGGAGATGAGTTGGTGAGTGACACCACCTTGACGCCGCGGGAGCGGGCTCTGATCCGTAACGAATTCATGGTGCGCTTTGGGCAGGCACCGCGGCTGGAGAGCGGCATCCTGGTGAAGCGGTGGGCCACCGGGCCGAACAAGGGTCAGCCGAAGCCGGGAACGGTCATTCAGGGGATGCTGGACCGTGGGCTGCTGCAGTTACGGGATGATGGCGGCCATTGGCTGCGGGCGCGGTTCACCGAGGCCGGCCTCGCTGCCTTACGGCATATGGCCGAGGATGCACGCGCCCTGCCGCCAGGAGAATACCAGCATGTTCTGGACGAACTCGAAAACGGGCAACGGACAGAGGTAAAGCGTGGCTGAGCTCACGTTCACGCTGCTTTCTCAGATCCCGGACAATTTACATACTTTCGTGTAGTGACCCCAGCTGCCGACTGAAGAGCCCTTTTGCCCCAAGGCCAACAAGGATGTGGCGTGGCAGCCGCCAGAACCTGCCCACAACTCCACCGGCCAACGGGACTACGGGGCCAGCCCAATGCGCTATGAGGGGCGCGGCTGGCCCCTCCGTCCCTACGCGCCGCGGGCGCGTTGACCCGTGGATTTGTGGACAGGGGTCTCGCTACTGATCACCTCCAACAGTCGTTGGCCGCGCATCGTCGTTGCGACGACAGGCGGCGGGCTGTTGCGCAGCCACAGGCCCTCGGGAGCCGGCTCGGTACGGGCTGCAGGGTAAAGCGCGAGCACCCTCGTCATGGTCTCGTTGAACCTAGCCCTGAAGTCGCGCAGGCGATCGTAACCCTGGTCGAACTGAGCGGCCAAGGCTGGCCACGTGATCAGCTGGGGCTTCCCGGCGGGCACCTTGTGGAGCCGCTGCGCAAGCCATGCGTAGAGATCGAGCGCGAATGCTGAGCCAGCCAATCGCGCGACTGCTCGGCGGTCGAGCGGAACGGCATGCATCATCAGCGAGTGGAAATAGTCGTCCGACAGCCTGATCGTGGACGGCCAAAGGACACGCTGGTTATGAGTGCGGGGGAACCACAGGTCAAAGCTGCCGACGACCTGCGTATTGATCTGCCGTGCCCGGCCATCTTCGATCATGCCAAGGCGGATGTTGGTAGCGGCGAGGCAGGCCAGCTGCTCCTTGATCGTCTTGATGGTGCGACCGCCTGTGTTCAGGGATAGCGAGCGCACGAATGCCGTCAGGCTGTTCTCCACCTCGATGACGGGCGACTGTGTTCGCATGGCTTCCGCGTTCAGGTGCAGCAGAACGAGCCGTGGCTTTTCACCGTAAGGCAGCGGCAGTTCTTCGAACTTCTCCGTCTCCGGATTGAGGACAGCACCGGCCTCAAGGCGCAGCGAGATACGGCCCTGTTGCCGCTCCCACTCGCGCGCCGCAGTCTTCCGGTATGGCAGACCCACTTGGCAAAAGACGGTATGCTGGAAAGAGATATCGGCAGCGCTTGGTGCCGTCTCCACGATCTCTGCAGTGGCGGCCGCAAGCCGGCTGGCCGTGGCGTCTCCAAGCGGCCGACCGGTCGCAACAGCACGTGGAGGCTGGCGATAGCCGAAGAGATCGGCCGGTGCATTGTCATCAGGCTTCATGGGAGGCAGCCTCTGGAGTGGCGTCCAGTTCAGCGTCGTTCCGCAGCATTCGGGCTGTGCTCTGTAGCTGGGTGCGCGCCTCGGCCGTAGCAGGGATCCAAGCCGTCACGCGCACATAGCCCTTCGCCTTCAGGCGTTGCTCATAAGCTCGCACGCGCCGGGAATTGTTAGTCGGCATCTACCACCCCATAGCTTAACTGTAGGCACGCTACCGTAACGCGCGTCACGCGGCAACGGCGTAACGCGCGTTACGCAGCAGCATCGAACGAGCGGGGGAGGGGAGTCGCATGGCGCTGATGGTGCAGTACATAGCAGCGCAAGACGCTCGCGAGCGGCACACCACCGTCAATGTCCTTGCCGTACTCTTTGAAAATGTGCCGCACAAGATGTTGCCAACGGCCAAATTTTAGCTGAAGAGCCATTTCATCTAAGGCATCCCAGAATGGCCGCTCAAGAAGAACGGTCGTCCGGCCGCAGCCAATTCTCAGAGTGCGTTGTTCAGCATTGTAGAGCACGGTCTTGGTCCTATACCTACTTTATCAACGATGGGGCGGGTCTCGCTGCCCATGGAGCACAGCGGCGCATTTCGTCTATCTGTCCCGATTATCGGCACACCAATAGTGGCATAATCGCTACCTTATCTTGTGGCACGTTGTCGCATATCGTCACAATTCAGCGCACCGGAAACAATGCCCTGGAACGTAAATCCCCTTGATTCCGCTAGACATTTTTCAGGAACAGACGGACTATATATCATGGCATAAATGCCACCTTTTGGCTATGCGAGTCGCAGCCCTGCTCAGCGATATTAGCGGTGGACGACCAGAAAAATGTATATCGCCATACCTACATATACGTGTATAGCGTCTTTGCGATAATTATTAGCTGGCGAGTGGAGCCCAATCCAGGGGCGTACCCAAGCGGCTCAATTCCCTTTATTTCCAACACTTTAATCGACGCATGCCATTCCATGCGTGGACTCGCGTAAACCGCCTTGCCTCAGATAATTACATACCCGATTATGCACTACCATTACGCCACAGTTGCACTCGCGAAAGTTCTTGTAGTACGCCATGTTAAACAAGCGTCCTCCGTACGTCTGGGAATGATGAAACTCGGTGAACTCTTCGCCAGAGTCGGGGCAATCAGCAGCAGGCCATGGTTTGCATTTGCGGTTGTGCTTACTATTGCAAAATTTTGCGATAAGTCCGGCGTCATATCTTTGCCGCGAGATGAACTAGCAGAGCATGTCGTCAGCCTTCTTGACCAAGATCGCTGGTCAGATCGCCGCACTAGTCGCTCAATGCTATCGAAGGCAACGGCCGGCCCGGACATTAGTCGGGTAATTACAGAGCTTATGGTCGGCGGGATTATTGCAGAGCGCTACTATGTTGATCCAGCCGGTAATCGGTTCGACAAACAAGGGCGTGGTCGCATCGCTGCATATCGATTAGATCCCGAAGTATTTATGGCGATTACAAGGGGCGAGGTCTAGCTGATACTACTGTCAACGGTAGGATGCTTAGGCCCTGCCTATTGCGTTACTGGCGAGCGGGTGAGCACCTGCTCAATCGCTTCGGTCTGCGCAGGAGCCGACGCTGAGCGCAGAGTGGCTTTGACGAAAATAGTAGTAGCAACTGAGCGACAGAGGGTTGACGCGGTTGCTACTACTGAATATCGTGTCGTCATCAAGACACACGAGGGGACCGCCAATGGAAGGCGAAGAAATGCGTGCGCTTCGCGAAGCGCGCGGGCTGGATCAAGCTGCGTTCGCAGATTGGCTCAACACCCAGCTGAACCGCCGCTATAACAAGCAGAAGATCTCGCGTTGGGAGACCGGGGCGGAACGGATCCCAGAAGCCGTGAACGATCTGCTCGCCGGCGACATTCAGCAACCAGCGCCGCGGCCGCAACTCGCTCCGACAATCCTCGCCGTTGCCAATCAGAAGGGCGGGGTCGGGAAAACTGTCACCGCCGTAAACCTCGCCTACCATCTGGCTCAGGCTGGGGCCCGCGTTTTGCTCATCGACGCGGACTCGCAAAGCAATGCGTCGATCCACCTCGGCTTGGGCGCCGGCGCGATCCTCTCGCTCGAACAGGCCGGCAAAACGACCTACGATTTCCTCATCAAAGACGCTGAGTTGCCCGATGTCGTTTACGAGACGACTTACAAAGGGCTCCACCTGATGCCCGCCAGCTTGTCCTTGGCCGATGCAGACGCAGGGTTGGTAACGGACAGCATCGCGGGGAAGGCTGTTGATAGGAAGATGCGCGGTCTCCGCCGCAGCTATGACTTCGTGGTCATCGACTGCGCTCCGAACCTGGGTGCCGTCACGATCAACATGCTGTCGGCGTCGGATTTGGTGCTGGTCCCCGTCCAAACGGAGACCTTCGCTCTCCATGGCGTACAGCGCCTGGTCGCCACGATCACGCGCATTCGCCGCTCGGCCAATCCGGACTTGGACATTCTGGGCCTTGTGCCGACCCTCTACCGCAGGAACCTCACAGAGCATCGTGACACCCTTAGTGATATGCGGAACCAGTGGGAAAAGAGCTTGCACATCTATGAACCCATCCCGAATGCGACGATCCTCGCGCAAGCCGCGTCGGCCGGGCAGGTCGTGTTTGCCGTCGAGGGCTCGGTGCCTGGGCAAGAGGTGTTTGAAGCCATCACCGCGGACCTGATGCGGATCGCCGCGAAGAAGGCGGCAGCCAAGGGGGAGAGCGTCTATGGCTCGTAAGCTGCAGCGGCGAACCAGCGAATTGCTCGGCGGCGTCGATCCGACAGAGAACCTTGCTGGCACGTCTCGCCTTTTCGGGCAATCAGAGAACCTGCCGCGCGTTGTCGAGCTTCAGCTTGATGCTATCCAGCTGAACCCGGATCAACCCCGGCAGCACTTCGATGATGAAGCCATTGCTTCTTTGGCGCAGTCGATCGAGCGGCATGGTCTCAAGAACCCTGTGCTGGTCCAGGGCGACCGGGATCAGGGCTATGTCCTCATTGCTGGGGAGCGCCGTCTGCGCGCTCACCAGTTGCTGGGAAGGGCGAGCATCTTTGCCATCATCACAGAAGGCGATTTGGACGAAATCGCTCTGGTGGACAATGTGCAGCGGGTTGATCTGAACGAGGTCGAGTACGCGCGAGCTTTGGAGCGCTTGGCAGACAAGCATGGCTACACGCAAACCGATCTAGGAAAAGTGGTCGGGCGCGCACAGCCGGACATTGCCAGAAGCCTATCAGTGCTGAGGATCGCTGACAGCATCCTGGTGGAGTACATGCCCTTGGCAGGCCAGATCGCCAAAACCGTCCTGTACGAGTTGGCGACGGTAGACGGCGAGGAAGCCCAACGCGCGATATGGGACGCGTTGAAGAAGACCGGCTTCTCAATCAAAGCGGTGCGGAACGCTAAAGCGGAAGCTGGTCCGGCCCCTCAACCGGCAAAGCCCCCGGCCGATGCCGTCAAGGCTGCCACCACCGGCATTAAGCGGCTCGTCGGCGGTGTGGAAAAACTGCACGCCTACCGCGCAGCCCTGACGCCGGAACATCGACAGGAACTTCTCGCACTACGGGCGAAGGTCGATCAGCTGCTCGGTGGCGAGTGAACAATGGAGTGTCATCGCCCGGTTATGTGAATTCGCATAATCGGGCGGTGCGCAACATCCCCGTGGGTCACGACCGGACGCAGTACGAGATTTTCAGTTCTGGGGCCAGTGCCCGCGCGAGGCGGCATCGGTATGCCTGATTCCGGACTAGATCGCGGGTGTTGTGAAAGGCGCCTGCCGCCCGTTCCCACGTGCCGTGGCGCTCCTTCAGTTCGATGAGGAAGGCCGCGCCGGCCCGAACGTTGGTCAGTGGGTCGAGAACCTTTTCCACGCTGCCAAAGCGGTATGCGTGATACCGCATGTTCATTTGGACGCAGCCAGCATCCGGGTACTGACGCTTGGTCAGCATGCCCGTGAGCGCCGATACAGCCTCGGCCTTGGTCTGGTAATAAAAGCCCTGACCGGCCAAGTTGAGGGTCCAAGGCCAGCCGGTGCTTTCGACCTGTCCAATCGCCTTCAGGATGCGGTGTGGCACGCCACTCTCTTCAGCAACCTGGGCGATCGCATCCTCGCACGTCGGCGCCGCTCGCACAGGGCAGGCAGGAAGCAGGGTGGCTGCCATGATGGCAGCCCCCAAGAGCATCGAGCGCGAGGGGACGTGATAGGCGCGGTTAAAGCTGCGCCTAGGGCTTCTTCTGTCCATCCAGATACTCACGGAACTGCTGCTGCAGATCAGGATCCTCAAGGAACCGGTCCGTCAGCCATTGGAACAAGGTGACTTTGTGGACCTTCCGATCCAGCTGGTACGTCAGATCGGTGAGGTGCTTTTCGACCGCAGCCGCTGAGCTTGTGGTGAGCTTGAAGGACGTGAGCACGGTCTTGCCACTATCGGTCATTCGATCTGCCTCTTTCTCTAATATATGTGTATATACGTCAATACCCATTTGACGATATGCAGCTATAAATGCTAAACCATAGCTGCATATACGACCGTTATGGCGAAGGCGCTGAAATCACTCAAGAGCCTCGGAGTGGCGGCGACCAGCGCGCACCTACATGCGCAGTGCAAGAGGGTGCGACGAAACATCGCGATCAGGCTGAGGTAATCAGATTGCGCAAATGTGTCTCGAAAGATACCGCAATTCGTGGCATAAGCGCCACCGTTATGGTGATCGAGCGCGGCTGAACGCGTCAGACCAACAGAAAGGAACTATTAACCATGAAGTTCGACAGTTCGCTCTCCACACTGAACCGGGACGGGAAAGACAAGGTTGCATCCGCGGCCCTGGCTGTTCTGGCTTGCGTCTTCGTCGTGGCTCTCTGCGATCCGGCCTTTGCTGGCACGGACACCACCTTCGACACACTGAACACCCGCTTCTCCGGTTACATCAGCGGTTCGGGCGGCGAGTTGGCCGCGGTGCTGGCCTTCGGCTTCGCCCTCGCTGGATCCATCCTGAAGTTCAATCTTCAGCAGATGGCTTCCGCGGTCGGCGTTGGGGCGATGGCCGGTCTCGGGCTGCCGATCATCACCGGGGGCATTACGGCGCTGGTGTAATCATGAGCAACGGCGACGTTGAGCCCTACTACATTCCCCGTCATTTAGACGACCCGGAGCGGTGGTATTTCTGGACCTTTGACGAAGCATTGGTAATCGTCGGCCCGATCATTCTTGGCTACGTTTTCCATATGTTTACCTTTGGCATCTTGCTTTCTGCTGGCGGTTATTTTGCCTACAGGAAGTTCAAAGGTTCAGAACAAGCCAACGTCGCCGTTTACGGCGTGTATTGGTACTATCCACCGCTTGGCCTGAAAGGAACGCCCCCGTCATACGTGCGGCGTTACGTGGGGTAAAGCAATGGACTTTCGCTTACACAACACAACGCTGCACGATGCTATCGTGCTGCGAAACATATTCTTAGTCCTCCTTGTTCTGAGCTTGCTCGTCAACGCGGGCCAAGCCTGGAATGCGGCCACGGAAGACAAGGTTACGCGGCTGGTGCCGTCCGTAATTCCGGACGGCATGACGATCGGCACGAAGTCTGTGGACCGGGCGACGCTTGAACTGCTGACGCGCGATATGGCGGGGCTGCTGCTGAACGGCACGCCAGCCACGACCGACTATGCGCGCCAAGCCATCCTGCGCATCACGCATCCGGCGGTGTACGGCGCTGTCGAACAACAGACGCTCGAATACTTCGGCTATTTGCGTGATCGCAAACTATCCACGGTCTACTTCCCCACATCGGTCAATGTCGACACGCGCACCATGATGGTGGAGATGGTGGGGCAATTCGACACTTACATGGGGAAGACCCAGACCAACTCTGAAGTGAAGATTTATCAGTTCAAGTGGGCTTTCTCTGGTGGCCGTCTGTCCTTTTACGGCTTCCAAGAGGTGAGCAAAGATCATGCTGGAGGTAAGCAATGACGCCGCGGGCCTGGGCCATTCTGGCCGCCGTTGGCTTGGTCGCACTGCCGGTGTCGGCAGGCGCCATGCAGATCAAGAAGGTTGTCGATGGCGGCGAGATTTCGGCAACCGTGTCGAAGCTCGATCCCAACAGGATTGCCGTGGTCGGTGACCGGGTAACCAGCGTGAAAATGGAGAAGGGGGCTTTCTCAGCAACGGTCGATAAGGCGACGGGCGATCTGTATGTGCAGACGCTGCCCGGCGGCGAAGGAGCGCCGCTGAACTTCTTCCTGACCACTGAGCGCGGCTACACCTACAAGCTGCTTCTCACCCCGGCGGACCGTCCTTCCGAGCAAATCGCCCTGCATAATCCGCAGGTCAACGGCTCCAAGGAAGCCGGCGACTGGGAGCGGGAAACTCCCTTCCAAGAGTCGGTGGTCCGCCTCATCCGGTCGATGGTGCTCGAAGAGGCCATCAAGGGCTACGAGATCAGCGCACCGGACACTTCTTACGACCTCGGCGGCGGCATCCGGGTTGTGCTGAAGGCTCACTACCTCGGCAAGTCGCTCGACGGTGAAGCCTACACGGTCAGGAACACGGCGAGCCAGCCGGTGGAGCTGACGGAGCAACGCTTCAAGCGGGCCGGTGTGGTGGCTGCAATGCTGACGGAACGGGTGCTGCAGCCGGGGGGTGAGACCACGGCCTTCGTTGCGCTTCGGAAGGGGTCAGGCAATGTCACGGGACGCTGAAGCACAAAGACTCAAGCGGCGGCAGCAGCTGGTCGCTGGTGGCACCATCGCGGTCGTGCTGGTCGGCGCTGTCGTCTATCTCGTCCTGCGCCAGCCCGGCCCCGCGACCATGGCATCCTTCGATCCCAACAAGGCCGTGAAGATCAATGATCTGTCCGGCGCCTCGGCACCGGAAAAAAACTGGCTGAACAAGGCGGAAGAACGCTTTGGGAAGCTGGAAAAGACGGTGGACTTCTTGAACTCGGCTAAGACCGCGGCAGAGAAGGAAGTCGATCGGCTGAAGTCGGAACTCAAGGCAACGAATGAGGCATTCGTTGCCGCTGAGAAGAACGCGAAGGAGGTGATCAGCGCACAGGCTGACGCCTTTGAAAAGCTGGAAGGTGAGAACAAACGGCTGCAGGATCAGGTGCAGGCCGTGGCGGTAGCCAGCCCCAATGCTGCGCCGAACGCGGGCAATCAGAACCGGCGTTTCGTGCCGTCCCAAGGCGGTCAGTCGGCCGGCGTGAACGGCGATTTCGTCTCGCGCCAGAACGGCCGTCCGAGAGCCGGAGCCGACAATCTGGTGAACGGGACGGAGGCCCCGCGCGGCGGCGTCGAGGTGGTCACGTTCAGCCTTGATCAGCCGGCCGGGCCTGGGCGGTCGCGGTCAACCCGCGACTACGTGCCGGCGGGCGCCTATGCCGCCGCTGAAATCATCAGCGGCGTGGATGCCTCCACATCCGTAACCTCGCAAGCCGATCCGCGGCCGATGCTGATCCGCATCGTCGGCCCGGCGAAGTCCGCGGCGCTGAAAGGCGCACAGATACAAGAGACCGATATCGTCGGCTGCACGGTCACCGTTGCTGCCACCGGCGACCTATCGTCGGAAAAGGTGTATGGCCGTCTGCAGCGCATGACCTGCACCCGCAAGGCGGGGGAGGTCATGGAAGCGGACGTTAAGGGCTATCTGGTCGGTGCTGGCAAGGCTGGTATCCGCGGTGAAGTCGTGAGCCGCGAAGGCGATCTGGTGATGCAGAGCTTCTTCGCCGGCGTGGCCGGTGGCGTTGGCAAGACCTTCTCGCAAACACTCGGCGGCGGTATGGCCGGCTTTGGCGGTCTTGGCGGCAGCGGCATCACGATCAACACCGGCGAGACCGAAGCCCCGAGCTTTGGGCAAGTCGCAAAGTCGGGCATAGGGCAGGGCCTGGGGAATGCTGGTGACCGGCTCTCCGATTACCTCATCAAGCGCGCCGAACAGTACCAGCCGGTCATCACCGCGCAGCCTGGACCCGTCGAGGTCGTATTCATCGAAGGGTTCCACCTCGACGGCCGCTCGGCCAAATAAGGAAAGATTGTTATGAGCTATCGCATTGCGATGGGCGCCTTTGCGGCTGCCCTCCTGGGGGCGAGTGGCCCGGCTCTGGCGGATTGCACCGCGCAGGATGCATCCGCGGTAACGTCGGCTTTCGCAGCCCGCATGCCGAACACCCGTGTCACCAAGCTCAGCTGCACGCCCTGGCCTGGGGTGTTTGAAGTAGTCGCTGGGAAGAACGTCTTCTACACCGACGCGTCGGCCCGGCTGGTCTTCGTCGGCTCGATGTATGATCTGGTGGCGCGCGAGGACCTGACGGAACCGGTTCGTGACGCGGCCGGGGGTGGAGAGGGTGCCAAAGTGGGGCGGGTGGACGTGCCCGATGACGGCCCCGCGGTCACTCCCGTCACAAGGCCGCCGACACCTGAATTGTCAGCCGCTTGGGAGACGTTCCCGGCCAACACCGCAGTCGTGAGCGGTGCCGGACGACCGCTGAAGCTGGCCGTCTTCTCGGACCTGGGCTGCAGCTACTGCCGCGAACTGCACAAGGCGCTCGTGGAGTGGGGGGACGTGGAGGTTCACGAGTACGTGACCACTATCCTCGGCACGGAAAGCCTCGCGGACAAGGCTCTGTGCTCCGACGATCCCGCGGCGGCAGTCGACCGCACCTACAGAGGCGAGAAGTTGGCTGGTGGCACCCCCGGCTGCTCGCGCGAGCGCACTGCACAGGTGCGGTCCTTCATGGATTCCAAGGGCTGGCGTGGAACGCCAATGCTCGTGCGCGCCGATGGGGCCGTGATGGTCGGGTTCCCCGGCAGAGACAAAGTTCGCGGCTGGCTCACCGATGGGGGCAAGTAAGATGCGTGGTATTTTCCTGGCGATAGGACTCGCCGCCCTGCTTGGCGGCTGTAGCGGCCTCAACGGCAACATCTCAGGATCTTGGGATTGCCCGGCCCAGAAAGGCCGCGGCTGCGTGTCGATCACTGAGGCGGATGAACTGGCGCGTCACGGCGGCGGAACGGCGGTCGTGTCCTCGGGCGTCTATACGGCTCCCAAGGCCGCTGCCACGGTTCCCGCACCGTCCTCCCAGACCTCGAACGCCGGCGTCTTGGAAGCGCTCGGCCTGAAGGGCTCTACAGGTAGCGTCAGCGCCGCCAGTGCGGAGCCGGTGCGCTTGGCTCCGGGAGCCGCGGCACCGTCCGTGGTGGTGCCGCCCCGCACCCGTGAACGGGTGGCGAGCATCTATTTCTTCCCCTTCGTGGATGCGACCGACGCATACCACGATGCAGCCTACGTCCACGCGACGATTGTCCCGTCTGAGTGGGTGGAGCGCTGACCATGCTGAACCTGCTGGACGGATTGCAAGGCACGCTCACCGGAGTGTCGATGGCGCAGCTGCGTGAAAAGCTGCGCAATCTGTTCGGTGACGACCACCTGATTGACCGCCAGTCCGAGTTGGAACGGCCGCACTCCATCGCGGAACTCCTGCCTTACCGCGTCTACGATCAGGAAAACGACCTTTACATCAACCGCGACAGCCACGGCTTCATCCTCGAATGTTCACCGCTGGTGGGCGCCAATGAGGAAACCGTCAACCTCCTAACGGGGATGATTACGGACGGGCTGCCGGCGGGCTGCTCGGGTCAAATCCTGTGCTGGGCCAGCCCGAACGTCGCCGCCACGCTCAAGCAGTGGGTCGGCATGCGGGAGAAGCAAGGAGGCATCTACGCTCGCCTGGGGCAACGTCGGTTGGAGCATCTGGCCCGCGGCGGCTGGGAATCCTTGCTGCCAAGCTCTCCCTGCCTGCTGCGACACTTCCGCTGCTTCATCGCCCTCAGCCTGCCCGGCAAGGGTGACATGCGGACCTTCGACCAGATGCGCATGCTCCGTGCTGGCTTGGTCGCCACGCTGTCCGGCATGAAGATCCGCGCGTCGGTGCTGCGGCCGGAGGGGCTAATCGCTTGGCTGGACGAGGTGTTCAATCCGCGCGAAGGATTGGATCGCGACGTGCCGCCGTATAGCTCCACCGATCCGATCAACGCCCAAGTCGGTACGGGTGAAAGTCAGCTGATCGTCGGGCGCGGCGGTCTTGGCCTGGGAGCGGTGGAAGAGTGCGATGACGGCCGCCGCCGGTCGGCATTCGACGTGCGCTGCTTCGCCGTGCGCAGCTTCCCAGAGGTGTGGGCGCAGTGGCAAATGGCCCGCTTGATCGGCGATCCCAGCAACGATCAGCTGCGGCCATCGGGTCCATTCCTTTCGGTCTTCACCTTCACGATTGGCGAAGATGTGAACGCGTCGATGAAGGCGAGCGCGAAGGCAACGCGCGCCACGCAGCAAGCCGGGACGGACATGGCTCGGTTCGTGCCGAGCATCCGGGAGAAAGAGCGCGACTGGAAGTTCGCCAAGGCCAAGCTCGATCAGGGGCAAAAGCTGGTGAAAGGCTTCTACAGCGTGGTGATCTTCGCGCGCCGGGGCGAGGGGGACGAGGCAGAGCGACGCATCAGGGGCTTGTACCGGGCGAACGGCTGGGCACTGGCCCGTGAGCAATTCGTCCAGCTGCAGACCTTCTTGACGGCGCTCCCACACACCCTGTCGGAAGGACTGGCGCAGGACCTGGATTACTATGGCCGCACGCGAACCATGGTCTCGTGGACCTGTGCGAACCTGGCCCCCCTCCAAGGCGAATGGCGGGGCATGGGAGACCCGTATCTGCAGCTGATCGGCCGGCGCGGCGAACCATTCTGGTGGAACCCTTTCGCCAACACTGAAGGCAACTACAACACCATCGTGGTCGGCAAGTCGGGTTCCGGCAAATCGGTGGCGATGCAGGAACTGGCCGCCGCTCTGCGCGGGGCGGGCGCTCACGTCGTCGTGGTCGACAATGGCCGGAGCTTCGAGAACAGCGGCAAGCTGCAAGGAGGATCGCACGTCGAGTTCACCGCGGCGGCTGGGTTGTGCGTGAACCCGTTCAGCATCATCGACGCGTCCAGCTTTGCGGAAGACGGCGATTACCGCGGCGAAGTGGTCGAGTTGATCAACAAGATGGTGCGGCAGATGTGCCGGCCGCATGAACGCACGGACTCTGTGGAGAATGCACTCATCGCCAAGGCCATCATGGCGGCGCTCGAAGTGCGCGAGACCGGCGAACTCGTGACCATGACGACGGTCGGCCGTTTCCTGCGCGAGAACCCGGACGCGCGTGCACAGGATCTCGGCCTCATGCTCGAACCCTACATGGTGGGCGGCCTGTATGCCCGTCTCTTCGAGGGGGAGTGCAACATCGACCTCGGCAATCCGCTCACCATCTTCGAAATGGCGGAGCTTAGCGGCAAGAAGGAGCTTCAGGGCGTCGTGCTTCTGATGCTGATGTTCCTCGTCTTCCAGGCGATGTACCGCAGCAAACGCCGCTATCCGGTCGCCCTCATCATCGACGAAGCCTGGGAACTGCTGCACGGCGAAGCAAGCGGCGAGTTCATTGAGAAATTCGCACGCACATGCCGAAAGTATTTCGGGGCACTTATCACCGGCACTCAATCGGTGGACGATTACTACAAGACACCAGCGACACTGGCCGCGTTCCAAAATTCGGACTGGGCCCTGCTGCTGGCTCAGAAGAATGAATCAGTCGAAGCCATCAAGAAATCCGGACGGATTGCCTGCGATCCGCAGATGGAAACAGCGTTGAAGTCACTGAAAATGGTCGAACACCAGTTCTCGGAAATCATGGTGTATGGACCGATGGGGTACCATATCGGCCGCCTTATTCTCGATCCTTATTCCATCGCGCTGTATTCCTCGAAGGGCCAAGACTACGCCGAAATTCAGCATCTCGTTGACCAAGGCGTCTCTCTGGAAGATGCCGTCGATAAGGTTGCCGACCGCATTCGTAATGCTCGGCATTGAAGCACAACAAGAAAGGATGACTCCATGAACCTCGCAACCGTGAAAGCCAAGATGACCGCAGCCGGCCGCACCCTGTCCGGCATTCTGATCCCGGCGCTTGGTGCCGCCCTGTTCCTGCCCGGTTTCGTGCTGTGGGCGTTGCTGGCGCTGCTGCACTTCGACACCGGCGCTCTGCTGGCCCTGTTCGCAAGCCTCCTTCAGCATTGGCAAGCCTTGCCGGCGGATGCACAGGCTGACGCTGCGCTCAGCCTGGAACGGGTGATCATGGTTGGCGTCGCCGCGCTGTGGGCGGTGTGGCTGGTCCTCACCAGTTCGCTGTTCGTCGGCCGGAACAAGGATGCCGTCCGTGGGTAGCGCGCTGCTCGGTGAGCTGAAGACGGTCGCGGTGGCGCTGCTTGCCGCCTTGGTCGTCGTTCTTGGGCATGCCCACTTCAATCCGCCGCCGCCGACGATGGTCAAGGTTGGGCTGAAGGGTCTGGTTGAAGGGTTCGTGCTGGACACTGCGAAGTCCGTGAAGGACGAACACGAAGTGGCTGCTCGCACTGAGGCTTTCATCCAGGGCCTCAACACCGAAGTCAACCGGATCGCTGATACCTACAACGTCATCATCGTTCCGAAAGAGGCTGTGATGGCCGGCGCCCCCGACGTGACGGGCTTGGTCGAACAAGCGCTTCGTGAGGGGAGCTATGCGCCGCGTCGTTAATGTCGCTGCTGCGGTTGCTCTGCTGATCGCCGGCACTGCGGGTGTCGTGTGGAGCCGCAGCCATCAGATCCTCATCAACAAGACGGGGAGCTTGGGGAACTGGGGCTTCATAGTCGATATCGGACGATTGCCGGATCGAGGCGAAATGGTGGCATTTATGCCACCATCAAACCCCTACTACTCTGAGACTTTCGTCAAAATCGTGGGAGGGGTGCCGGGGGATGAGGTGGAGCGGGACGGCCAGACCTATCGCGTGGCTGGCCGTCCGATTGGGGAGGCAAAAGCGGTCTCCGCCCGCGGCCTTCCCCTCGCTCCCGGTCCAACGGGGGTTCTCCCCCCCGGCCATTACTTCGTCTACGCGCCCCACAAGGATTCCTATGACTCGCGATACGCGGATATTGGCTGGGTTCCTGCTGCTGCTGTGCTCGGCGCTGCACGCCCCATTCTCTGACGCGGTGGCCGCGGACCTCGGCGTGCACGGTCAGGTCTTCCCGGTGGCTGAACCGGACATGCTCGAAATGATCATGGCGAAGCTCCGCCAGATGGAGGCGGAGGGCAAGATCACGGAAATGCAGGAAGGCTTGAAAAGCCGGACGGCCGCATACGCGGTTCGCCCGCCGCCCGTCCCCGGAATTGGTACTGCAGTCCAGGCGCGCTCCTGGCTCTACGATCCGGCGGTGGCCCTGAACCGTGACTTGCAGGACCAAGACGGAAACGTGTTCCAGAAGTCAGGGCGGCGGATCAACCCGCTCGACTACATCAACCTGTCCCAGCAGATGCTTTTCATCAACGGCGATGATGAGAAGCAGGTCGCCTGGGCGAAGCGCACTGAGAACGCACTGGGCGGCCGGGCCAAGATCATCCTCGTGCGTGGGGCTGTGGCCGATCACAGCCGGCGGGAAGGCAAGCCCTATTACTTCGACCAAGGCGGGAAGCTCACCGAACGCTTCGGGATCCGCAATGTGCCTGCGCTGATCCGGCAGGAAGGCCGCTATCTGCGCATCGAAGAGGTGCCACAATGAAAAAGCTGCTGTGCGCGCTGGGCCTCCTGGCCGTCGTGGTGATGGCGGCCGTTGGTCTCGGTCGGCAGGCCGTGGCGCAATCTGCCTCCACGTCGGGAACCTGCACCGGACACTTCGTCAATCCGATCAGCGATCTGTGCTGGGATTGCGTGTTTCCGATCACGATCGGCAGCTTCCCTCTGCTGCCGTCGAACCGTCCGGACACGCCCAATCCCGCCTTGCCGATCTGCATGTGCCCGATGCCGCTCCCGCCATTCATCCGGCTGGGTTTGGCTGTCGGCTACTGGGAACCGGCCCGGCTCGCGGACGTCACCCGGCATCCGTACTGCTTCGTCAATCTTGGCGGCTTCACTCTGGGGAACATCCCAGCGCCGGCGGGGAAGACCGTCTCCAAGGACGGGAACAGCCACGACGCGGCATGGCACATCCACTGGTACATCTATCCGGTGCTGTACTGGCTAGAGATCTTGGTCGACTGGATTTGTCTGGAAGCCGTGTCGGTCGATATCGCCTACATCACCGAACTCGATCCGTTGTGGCTCGATGACGAACTGACATTCCTGATCAACCCGGAAGCGGTTCTCTTCGCCAATCCGATTGCTATTGCTGCCTGTGCAGCCGACTGCGTTGCTGCGTCTGTGGGCATGCCGCTTGATCCGCTGTTCTGGTGCGCGGGCTGCCAAGGCTCCTATTACCCGCTCGACGGCCGTCTGCCCAACCATGTGGGCTCCATCCAATCCAGCCTGCTCGCCGCCGAACGGTTCGTCTACAAGCTCCACCGCGAACTCATTCTGTGGGCCGAAGGGGGTCCGGAAGCGATCTGCGGCAAGTATCCCCTGCCGGTGGTCCGCAAATCCCTCTACCGCTCGCAGATCACCAATCCAGTGCCCGGCCCGTGGGGGCTGTTCGGCTGCAACCCGCTCGGCCGTTCGACGGTGCTCTACGAGACCGGTCGCGAGGTGCCGGTGATTGGCGAGGACTTCGGCTTCTTGTTCTGGAGGAAACGCAATTGCTGCAGCTTCTAAGGCCGCTGTGCGCGATGGCCGTGCTGCTGGCCCTGGTGCCGGCCAACGCGGAAGACCTGAACCAGCTTCGCCAGCAGGTGCGGCCGGACCTCACCGAGAAGGCCATTGAGGCACAAAAAGGTGAGGCGCAGTCCTTCCTCGATGGCGTCATGGGCAGGGTGCAGGGCTCTGGCGCCATGGACGACACCGGGAAGTGGGTGCGCAACAACCGCATTCGCCTGGGCGGGGCCGGAGAGCGCGCCACTGGCGGGCCTCTAGCCACCGAGAGCGGCGTTGACCTGGGCGAACTGGTGGGCCGTTACGCTGGCCCTATGGACGAAGCTCAGACGGCTGGGCAGGACCTGCACTCGCCGCTCGTGTTCGTCTCGTTCTCGATGCCGGAGGCGGCGCTGAAGGATCTGGCGGAGCAAACGCGCCGGGCCGGCGGCGCACTGCTCTTCCGCGGCATGGTCAACAACAACATCACCGACACCATGGCCGCCATGGGCCGGATCGTTGGGGAACAGGGCGGAGCGATGCTCGATCCGACCATGTTCCGCATGTTCGATGTCAAGGTCGTGCCGACTATCGTTGTGCCGGCCGAGCAGGTTCAGCCCTGCTTTGAGCCAAGGTGCCGGTCGGCCGCGCCGGAGCATGATCGGATCGCAGGCAACGTCACGCTTTTCTATGCGCTGGAAACGATCGCGAATGCCGGCGGACCTGGCGCTGCGCGAGCGGCGGAGAACCTGTCCAAGCTCCGGAGTGCTGAGCCATGAACCGGACAACGCTATGCGTCCTGGCCGCTCTGCTGCTGGCCCTGCCTGCCTCGGCCCAGACGCAATCCGATGCACGGAATGACGCCAAGGCGTTCGGCACTCCGCAGCAGGAAAATCTCAAGGGGGTGGCGCGGAATCAGTCGAACCCCGGTGAGGTGCCGAACTATCAAGGCACGAACCTGCCGGAGTCAGCCTACCAGAACGGCATCATGTTCGATGATGCGGTAGAGCGGGCGCATGACACCTCCACGCCCGAAGGCGAAGCGGCAACGCTGCTGAGCGACAGCTTCACCAATCGCCCGAAGATCGAGGTGAAGCGGTCGGACGCCTGGATGCAGCCCGGCCTCGATGCTGAAGCGAACCCGAAGTCGCTGGTGGACAGCTTCACCGGCCGATACGGGGAGTGCAAAGAGCTTCCCGGTGCGACGCTGCCTGGGGGATCGACATACAAGACCTGCGACGTGTGGAGCGATCTCACGACAAGCACCTGCTATCTCGAACGTCTGGTGTCGGTCGATCAGCATCACCGCTACCGCTGCGACAAGGTGCGAGACAGCTACACCGTCAGCTGCCAAAAGCAGCTGCGCGTCTCCTGCGACTGGATTCAGTCGACAGGACTTGAAGGAGCACAAGTATCCTCGGGCTGCGGCGGGGTGAGCGCTGGAATAGCCGGGAACGCGATCTGGATTGGGTCAGATACCACCTACCCGAATATCGGCGCTGCCATGTGTGGTGGTCCCGGAAATTCAGAAGCGTGGTTCAACATCTACATACCAGACGTCAATGTTCTTGAGTCCTTGCGCATTGAAAAGGTGAGATACGGCGCAAGAGACTTTCTCAATGTGTACGTCAACGATCAACACGTCCTTGGTCTCGGCCAGTACAACAACACCCTTGCGGGAGACGCGCTCAACGTCTGGGCAGAGGTGAAGCACGTTCTTCGTAGCGGGTGGAACAGTGTTCACCTGACCACGAATGCTGGCGCGAATATTGGATACCTTTACATGGCGGGCTCAACCCGTCGATGCGGGCAGTGGAGAGAAACATGGAACGATGGCTGCGCAGGCTATTACTGACGCTGGGTGTCGTCATGTCTGCACTAACCGCGTTTTCCTTCAGCGCTGACGCAAGTTGCGTCAAGACGTCGGAATGGTGCGCAGAAGGTGGCGGAACGCGGACGATCGACGGCTTTCCTGTCTATAAGGACTGCTGGCGCTACGACGCCACCATGCGCTGTGGCAGCGGCACCTATCTTGATTACTGTGCCCCTCTCCGCAACACCGGGCGCTGCACGGCGGTGAATTCGACCTGCGTCGCCTGGGATCCGGATGGCATCTGCGGCCGGTATCAGGACGAATATGTGTGCGACGTCCAACTCGGCTCCCTGCCGAGCAACGTCGTGTTCCTGAACACGACCTACACCATCAGCAACGATTCCATTTCCAACCAGTGCACGTCGCTGGAACAGAACAGCAGCTGCGAGCTTGCCGGCGAGGTCTGCGTCGAAGGTGGCGGAACCCGCAACATCAACGGGCTCGACGTTTACAAGGATTGCTGGAAGTGGCGCCGTGATTACACCTGCCGGGCTGCCTCCACCAAGAACGACTGCGCCAAGAACGAACAGGAAGGATGCACCTTCCTGAACGAAGAGTGCATCGCGACCGACCGAAGCGGCACGTGCCGCACATGGCAGCGCAACTATCGGTGCGGCGAAGCATCCTCCCAAGGCCCCAAGCAAGTTGTCTGCGGAGACTCCATCTATTGCATCGACGGTGACTGCGAAAGCATCTCCTACGAGCCGAATAAAGACTTCACCAAGGCCGTGACCTACCTGAATTTGCTCCGGGATATGGGAAAGGACTTCGACCCGAATTCCCTCCGCGTGTTCTCTGGAAGAAACTATTACTGCGGCAAGGGCATCATTGGTTTTTCCAATTGCTGCTCTGATGATGGATGGGGCCTTGATCTTGGAATTGCTCAGTGCAGCGACGACGAAAAGATGCTGGCTGAAAAGTTGAATGCGAAGCTGTGCACTTATGTTGGGACCTACTGCGGCAATAAAATCCTCGGCGTCTGCTTGTCAAAGCGGAAGAGCTATTGCTGCTTCCAATCCCGTCTTGCGCGCATGCTGCAGGAACAAGGCCGCCCCCAAATTCACAAAGAGTGGGGCGATCCGAAATCTCCTAACTGCACCGGGTTCACGCTGGAAGAAATGCAAAGGATCGACTTCAGTCAAGTCGATCTGACGGAGTTCTACCCGCAACTCCTGAAGCAAATCGACGTGCCGGTCGAAGCGAAAATCAAAGACGAATTCACCAGTCGGATCGAGAACTACTATGCGCGTCGGTAAGAACATCCTGATCCTGGCGCTGCTGTGGCTGGTTTCGGCCGGCGCGGCGGCGGCTGAGGACAAGCCGAAATGGTGCGACCTGCAGAAACTCGGGTGGCACTTCTACTGCGATCCTGACGCGGAGGAACCGGCGGCTCAGCCGCCGCCTGCTCCTGCAGCGCAGCCGGCCCCGAAGACGGCCCGTGAACGCGTTGCCGCGATCCGTGAAGAGTTGGAGGAAGCCCGAGCCGAAATGGTGCTGAACCCGCGCGATCCCGCCGCGGTGGCGCGCTACATCGCGCTGCAGCGGCAGACGCTGGATCGCGCGTCGGACGTCAGCGACACATGGCGTCGCGTGATCTGGCAGAGCCCGGAGCTTGATTACTCCCTCGAACGGCCTGTAGGCACGATGGCGAAGCGGACCTGGCTGGATCAGCGGCGTGCTGCGGAGGACCGCACCATCCGGGGCCTGAACGAGCGGTATGGCGTCTTCTTCTTCTTCGCCTCGAACTGCGTCTACTGCCACGCCTTCAGCCCGATCATGCGCAACTTTGCCGACAAGTACGGCGTGTCGGTGATGGCCGTGTCGGTCGATGGCGGCACGCTGCCTGAGTGGCCGGAAGCTGTTCGCGATACCGGCCAGATGGCCCGCTTCGGCCTCTCGGAAAAGCCCGTCCCGGCCGTCGTCCTCTACGACACCAAAGCCAACCAGCTGATCGAGGTTGGGTACGGCGTCCTGTCCCAACAGGACCTTGAAGAACGGATCTTTGTGCTCACACAGGTGGAGATCGGCCATGACTACTAAGGCTCTCAAGGCGGCTGCGGCCGTGATCGTCGTGGCGATCGGCTCCCTGGCTGTTGCGCCGGCCGATGCTGGCGTGCGGGACCGCATGCGCGAGTTCTTTCAGGACTCCGGCATTCGCGCCAATGTGACCGGCCCTCAAGCGTATCAGGGGCAGGAGTCCGGCTACTACACCGGCGGCAACATCTACGCGCGTGTGCCGTCGAAGAATGCCAACCTCGTCAACATCCAGCTGCCGTCGATGCGGGCAGGATGCGGCGGCATCGACGCGTTCTCAGGCGCCTTCTCCTTCATCAATGCCGCCCAGCTGGTCGCGACGCTGAAGGCCATCGCCAGCAACGCGCCGGCCTTTGCCTTCGAACTGGCTTTGGAGACCATCTCCCCCGTCATCGCGGAGAAGATGGGCGAATTGAACGATCTGATTCAGAAGATCAACCAAGCCAACATCAACAGCTGCGAAACCGCACAGGCGCTGGTCGGTGGCCTTTGGCCGGCATCCGACCGGGCATCAAAGCTGATCTGTGAAAAGGTCGGCAACAGCCAAGGCATCTTCGCTGACTTCGCGGCATCCCGGCATGGCTGCTCGAATGAGGGGCGGCGCACCTCCACGCTCAACGCCGCGGACAGCAAGGTGAAGGAGCAAATCCCGATCAACAAGAACCTGACCTGGGAGGCCATCAAGAAGAATGACGTGCTGAACGGTGACACCGAAATGCGCGAACTGATGATGACCATTGCTGGCACGGTGATCCTCACGGGCGGCGGCACCGATGACGCCCCCCAGAACCACCGGCATATCTCGCCGCAGGTCATCAATGCCGAGTTGATTTCGGCCCTGCTGGACGGCGACACCAACGTGATGGTGTATGGCTGCGGCACCGATACCGATAAGTGCCTGAACCCGACCGACGCGCGGACCAAGAGCATCTACATCGCGGCCGACGCGGCGTTCAAACCCCGTGTGCGCGATATCCTGCTCGGGATGGTGGAAGCGATCCGCACCAATCGGAAGCTGACCGCGACCGAGCGGAACTTCCTGAACATGACCAGCCTGCCCGTTTACAAGATGCTGAATGTCTACACGGCCTATCAGGGCCTGAAGGCGGAGGAAGAACTTCCAAAATACGCGGAAATCATCGCCATCGACTTGGTGTCTCAGTTCATTTCGGAAGGACTGAAGCAAGTCGAGGAAGGTGGCAATCAGGTCATGATTGCCTTGGGCAGCGAACTGGACACGTGGAAGCGCAGCCTCCGCGAAAGCCGCAAGGCGCTTGCCGAACACAAAGCCGAAAGCCTGGATCGCGTGAACCAGACCATCCAGCTGGTGCAGCAGACCCAGTTTATCGAATCCCTCCTGGCAAGCCGCCTCACGGGGTCGCTGAGCGCAAGCCTCGGGTGGTCGCGCGCAATGGCCCGGCAGTGAGGTCAACATGTGGGAAATCATCACCTATGGCGGCGGCGTCTACCTTGTTGACCTGTTCAACGGTGTTGCCGCCCTCACCGGCGCCGGCGACTTCGGGGCCGCAATCCGGGTCACGTTGACGGCCTGCTTCGGCATGATCCTGCTGCAGACGGCATTCGGCCAGAAATGGTCGGATAATCTGCGGTGGTTCGCCACGGTCATCGTCATCTACAACGGCCTGCTCGTGCCTCGCGTCACCGTCCTCATCACGGACAGGATCAACCCGACCCTGCTTGGTGCCGCGGTCGCCAACGTCCCCTGGGGGCTGGGGGTGCTCGCCAGCGTGTCGAGCCAAGTGGGCGACCGCTTGGCTCGTAATGTCGAGGTGGCGTTCTCGCTGCCGAATGACATGCGCTACACCCAGAACGGGTTCATCTTCGGATCCAGACTCCTGCAGTCGTCACTAAATTTCGAAATCACGAACAGCGAATTCGCGGGCAACGTCCGCGAATTCATGAACCAGTGCGTCTTTTATGATCTTCTATTGGGGCATCTTAGTCTCGAAGAGATGAAGCAATCGCGTGATCTATGGACTTACCTGACTGTGACGAACACGCCGTCACAGGCCCGATCCTTCGAAATGCGCACAGCCGGCACCCCCTCGATCGTCGGCTGCGATATCGGCGGTGTGGCCTTGAGCAACCAGTGGGCTGGGGAGGTCGACCGAGCCTCCACGATCTTCGGTGTGAAGCTGTTCCCGGATCGCTCTGCCGTGCAAGCGAAGGCGTTGCTGCTGTCCTCCCTCCCCGTCGCCCATGACTTCCTCGTCGGCGCGTCGCGCTCTGCGGCGGATATCATGAAGCAGTCTATGGTGCTGAACGCCGTGCACGGTGCGCTGCAGTCCTCTACGGCTGCGACCGGCAACAGTGCTGCACTGGACGTCTACGCCCAAACCCGGGCAGAGAGGCAGACAGAGATGGGTTACCGCGCTGTCGGCCGGCAGGCCGAACAGTGGGTGCCTCTGCTCAAGATCGTTCTGGAAGCGCTCTTCTATGGTGTCTTCCCCATCGTGGTCCTGCTGTTCTTCATTCCCAAGGCTGGGCTGGGCACGCTGAAGAACTATTTCGGCGTCTTCGTTTGGCTGCAAAGCTGGCCGATCCTCTATGCGATCCTCAACCGGCTCATGACGGGCTATGCGGGCCTCGGCGTCAGCGCGCAGGCTGCGCTTCCGGCCGGCGGTTCCGGGATCACGATGGTGACCGCCGCTGGCATTGATTCCGTACAGGGTGATGTGGCGGTCCTGGCCGGGTATCTCTCCATGTCGATCCCGTTCCTGGCGTTCGCCATTGCCAAGGGGGCAACGAGTGTGGCGGGCATGGCCACCTCCATGTTGGCGGTGCCGCAGGGCGCTGCGCAACAGGCCGCCGGCGAAGCAAGCACGGGCAATCTGAGCCTCGGCAACACGAATGTGGGCAACCACGCATTCCATACGATGCGCGCCAATCAGGTGATGAGCAGCGCCATGTACGATCAGGGGGCCACGACTTACCGCACCGCTGAAGGCAGCACGTATACAGTCACCTCCGGCGGGCGAACGGTACTCGATACGGCCGCCGGCGAGTCCAAGCTGCCGGTGGACATCAACCTGACCAGTGGCCTGGAACGCGCCTATCGCGAACAGGGGTCTCAGGCGCAGACCCTGGGCGAGCGGGAAAGCGAGCGCGCGTCCTTCAGCCGGGCCAATACCTTCGGAAAGGTCAGCGAACTCGCCAATCTCAATTCTAAGGGGCTGGCATTCGATAAGAGCCGCAGCGTTCACGAGAACCGCGGAGAGACGGAGGCGTTCAACCGCATTAGAAGCGCGGCAGAGGATTTCGCGAAGTCGAACGGCTTGACCATTGAGGAAGCAACCGCCCTGATTGCTGGCGCCTCGTCAGGCATTGGCTTTGAGGCGTTCGGTACTAAGTTCGGCGTGAGCATGCAGGGATCGTCTACTACAGGCAAATCGCGTTCGGACTTGTGGGACAAGGCAAAGAAGTATTCAGAAGCAAAGGATCTGCGCTCGGCGTTCGAAAGCGCCACAAATTACGTGAAAAATTCAGATGAACGCGACTACTCTCAGCAGGGGAGAGAACTGCGAGAAAGTGTCCGGCAAGGCTATGAGGAAACCTCAACCTTCGAGCGCTCGTCCGAAAGCTATTTCGAAAAGGCAAGACGTTTCGAAACGTCTGCAGAAGAGGTGGAACGCGAGTCTGGCTCGATCAACCGCAACCTTCAGCAGCCCTTTTTCGAGTGGTTGCAGAAGCAGCAGCGGAACGGCGGCGTCATGGGCGTCAATGGGGCCAGAAACCTACTGGAATCGACCCACCCGATGGATCGGGATGAAGTGCAGAGCTATGCTCGCCGCTTTCTTGAAACGGAGGTCACCCCCTCCCTCGACCGTCTCCCGACCGCACGCAGCATGGCAGGTGGCGCTGCAGAAGCACGCGGCCTGACGGGTAGTAACGCGCAACCGGCTCCCGTTCCCCTGGGCGCAGATCGCGCGTCAGCTGGGTCTATGGGCGCATCGGTAGGCAACTCTCAGCCTGCTGCGGTAGCGCCGCCGGTCGCTCAGCCTCGGCAGGCTGGCGGCACCCCGGACAGGGTGTTGCGAAATGATCCGGCCAACCCGCTCACTCTGCCCCAGAGGGCGCCAGAACGGCTGGAAAGCGCGCTGCCGCCTGAAAAGCCGCACCGTGATGGCGCTCACCCCGAAATGTCCAATTTCGAACAGAACTTTGCCCGTATTGGTGGGGAAATCAAAAAGGGGCGGCAGGAAATCAACAACGCCGCGGTTGTGAAGCCAGACGTCGAGGTTCAGTCTGACCGGCACCCGACCGCTGAAGCCGTGAATGCAGCGACGGAAACCGCCGGGAAGGTCGTTGGAAAACCCGGTAGCGGCGCCTTCCTGCAGCTTGGCAATTTCACGCCCGGAAACGTCATCAACACAGACCCTCCACCCAAGCCGCCTAAAGCGGCGAAATCGCCTGCCAAGGTTCCTCAAGGCGGAGCTACGCCGAAGGCGACTGAGGGCGGTGGTGGCGATGAGCCGTCCGCTATGGAGGGCGGCGGCGCTCCCGATCGTTCCGTCACCTCGCGCGGCCGCCATGCCGACGCCCTGCCGCCCGTCGCTGAGCCGGTCGGCACCGCACCGGCAGTGGTCGAGGGCGGCGGCTCCGATCAACCCGTCACCTCGCGCAGCCGCCATGCCGACGCCCTGCCGCCCGTCGCTGAGCCGGTCGGCACCGCACCGGCAGTGGTCGAGGGCGGCGGCTCCGATCAACCCGTCACCTCG
>NZ_JAVDTO010000031.1:0-32604 GCF_031455875.1 Azospirillum sp. BE72 | reverse complement strand
CTAACCCCCAGACCGGAAATCCAGGAGCAGCGAATCATGCTACGGCGGCAAAGGGAATCCCCCTCAGCGATTCCAGGCAACCTGAGAACGCTCTAACCAATTTTGAGACCAAACTCTCTGAGACATACGATGGAGGCCGGTCCAGTTTAGCTGAGACTGGGACCGTATTCTTTGAGACAGACCTGAGATCGGAGGCAAGGGCTCCTATCATTTGAGACGCTTGCCTGTCCCGAGCAGCGGCTCGGCCGCCTGTGCCTGCTGCGTTATTCCTGCACCTCCACCCCGCTCAGCTCACCGACAGAGAAAAAGTAGCTATTTCATCTCTGTTGGTGAGCGCCTACTCATTAGACGACGTCACCTGATCCGACCAGAACATGGACCTAATACGCTCCCAGACGGTTAAGTCGCGCCGGTGACTGGGACTTTGATGGGAATGTTCTTTGATTAAGCCATCGTTGGTCAACGCATTTATGTGGATGATGGCATTGGTCGGGTCGAACTTCATACCGTGGTACCGGGCGCGCAGGTTGCCCTCGCGGTCAATAAGGTGCATAACAGCACCGTGCATCTGCATCCCGTCCGGCATCGATGTGAACTTCAGGCCGTACTGTTCCGCAAGTTCCCGGGTGGCCATGGACCCCTCGGCGCCGCTGCTCAGGAACATCGAGTTCATCGGGTCAAGGCCATGCGCCGCAGCGAAATCCCTGCGGACCTTGGCGGTGTCCCGTGCGGGGTCCGTGGAGATCGTGACGAACTTCACCCTGTCCTTCATCGGGGTCGCGTTGACCTGCTCCTGCACGGCTGCCACGGCCTTGGTGTGCAGCGGGCAGACGTCAGGGCAGCTGGTGTAGACGAACCACAGGACCACGACCTTACCCTTGAGATCATCCAAGGACACTGTGCGTCCCTCGGTGTCGATCAACCTGAAGTCGGGGGCTGGGCGGTTCACGACCTCGACGTACTTGTCCTTGCTCGAGATGTTGTGTTCGACCTCGGACAGGGAGTGGGTATGGGCAACGCTGCCGGTGCCGAGGATAAGGAGTGCTGCCGTCGCGGCGGCGAAGTGCTTGTTCATGGTGCTTTCGTTCTCATGGCGGGATCGACATCGACCCTTGGTCACTTCTTGGATTACTGCGCCATCATCGACCACCGGGCCCGGATGTCCTCGGGCCAGCGGCTCGCGATGTAGGCCAGAACGGCCCAGATCTCATCATCGGTGAGCGTGCCCCCGAACGCGGGCATGTCGCTCTCGTACCTGGGCGGGGCGTGCTTCTCGATGCCCTCCTTGATGATGCTGAAGAGCACCTCGTCGGGGTGATGCCACGTGTGCCCCGAAACGTCGTGCGGCGGTGCTGGCATGCGACCGTCCGGCTTGCGGCTCTGCCAGTCCGGCTGGCCCTTGAGGTTGACGCCGTGGCAGGACGCGCAGTTCTCGGCGTAAACGGCCTTGCCGAGCGCCACCTGGGTGGCGTCGGTCGGGTCGGCCCGGCTGCCCTTGGACGTCAGGGTCCAGGCTGCCACGCCCCCGGCGACGAGGAGCGCCAGCGCGGCGCCCCCCGTCCAGGCGATTGTCCGGCGGCGCGTCATTCGACCGCGAACACCTGCGGCTCGCCCCGGCCGCCGAAGGTGTAGACGACGAGCGGCTCGGTCCGCGGGCCCTCCATCCCCGGCGAACCGATCGGCATGCCGGGCAGCGAGATGCCCTTGACGGCCGGGCGCTCGGCCAGCAGCCGCTTGATGATCGCCGCGGAGACGTGACCCTCGACCACGTAGCCGTCAATCAGCATCATGTGGCAGCCAACGAGTTCCATCGGCACGCCCTGCTCCTGGCGCTTGAACGCAAGGTCGTGGGTGGCGACGGACGTCCCGTCGATGCCGTTGGCGCGCAAGTGCTCCGCGTGGCCCTCGCAGCAGCCACACTGAGGGTTCTTGTACAGGATGGCCTGCTCGGCGAAGGCGGTCGCCGGGGTCAGCAGCACCAGCGACAGGGCGATGGTCTTGAGGATGCGCATGGTCGTGTTCCTCGGAATCGGGCTCGGGTCAGGTGACGCGGATGGTGCTCATCATCCCGGCGACCTGGTGCTCGAGGATGTGGCAATGGAACATCCAGTCCCCGGGGTTGTCGGCGACGAAGGCGACCTCGACGCGCTCCCTGGGCGCCAGCAGGACGGTGTCCTGCCACTCGCGGAAGCGGGTCGGCTGACTGTTCCTGGACAGCACCCGGAAGGTGTGCCCGTGCAGGTGCATGGGATGATGCCACGCCGTGTCGTTGGCCATGGCGATGACGCAGGTCCGGCCTCGCTCGAGCGTGAAGATGGGATCCATGACGTGGCCTCCTCCGTGGCCGTCGGGACCGCTGGCGGCGACACCGTTGATGGCCCAGGCCATGCCGCTGCGCATCATCGTGCGCATGTCGGTCATTTTCCCGTCCACCATGGCCCCGGCCATCATGCCCATCATGCCGCCGCCCAGGGTTACCTCGTGACGGACAGCCCCGGAGAGGTCCGGCTCGGGCACCGGGTTGGCCGGAAGGCCGATGGGGGCCTCGAGCGGCCGGTCGCGAAGCCGCTCGGCCCCGTAGGCCAAGTCGACGAGCCGATAGGCAAGACCCCTGTAGAAGTCGTCGACGACGGTGACCCGGTCACTGGGAGCGCCGATCATGTCGATGACGAGGTCGATGCGCATGGCGGGGGCCAGTACCACGCGGCCATCGGCGGGCTCATGCGGCTCGACCGGGTGCCCGTCGATGGCGACGACCTGCGGCCGAAGGCCCTGGAGCCGGAGGCCGAAGATGCGGGCGTTGGCGGCGTTGACGAGGCGCAGCCGGATCCGCTCGCCCGCCCGCACCGGCACCTCGTCGAGCACGCGGCCGTTGATGGTGACGGTGTTGCCGACCCGGCCGTTGTGGCTCAGGTCCATCATGTTGCCGAAGTCGTCGCTGATGGAGGCATCGTTCTTCAGCCGCCAGTCGCCGAGCATCCAAGTGACGTCGCGATCGACCCGGATCGGCTCGCGCTCCTCCACGATGAGCGCCCCGGCCAAGCCGCGGCCGACCTGCTCGTGGCTGCGGATGTGCGGGTGGTACCAGAAGGTGCCCGCATCCACGGCGTCGAACTCGTAGGTGAAGGTCTCGCCGGGGGCGATGGGCGGCCGCGGCATGTGCGGCACACCGTCCATGGCGTTCGGCACGCGGACGCCGTGCCAGTGGACGGTGGTCTCCTCGGCCAGCCGGTTGGTCACGGCGACCCGCAGCCGGTCGCCCTGGCGGACGCGGATCTCAGGGCCGGGCACCCGGCCGTCGTAGGCCCAGACCGTCGTCTCGGGGTACTCGGCGCCGACCATCCGGGCCCGCCCGGGACCGGGAGTCAGCGTGTGGGTCGGCTCCGCGGCCTGTGCCGGGCGGAGGATGGCGGGGGCGAAGCCCGCCGCGGCGATGGCGCCGCCTGCAAGGAGCAGCAGCTGCCGTCGATCGATCGGCCGGGCAAACGGGTTCGGTAGCATTCAATCCCTCGAACTGGGCCTGACGGCGGGTAGCCAGCTTGGCCCCGCCGGTTAGGCAGGTACATCGGGCGCACGACGTGCGTCGGCGCGCGTCTCAGGCAAGGGATGAGGGTATCGGAGGCCGGTGGTCAGGCGGCGGCGACAAGCCGTCCGCGACCGTCGGCGACGCGGCGGCGAAGGCGCCAGGCGCGACGGAGGGGCTGTCGGGAGAGTCCGGCAGAAGACCGGGCAGGACGATGCAGATGCCTCCGTGGCAGCCCGCCATGTCCATGCCCTTGCCGGTCTCCTGGCCGGAAGCGCAGCCCTCGCAGCCCGCCATGCCGCCGTCCATGGCGGCCGCGGCCGTCTCCTGTGTGCCCGCCATCATGCCCACCTGGGCAGCCTGCGCCGTCGTCCCGAGCGCGAGGCCCAGGATCAGCAGGACGGACAGGATACGGCGCAGGCAGGCCATGGTTTCAATATGAGCTCGTCAGGGGGGCAGGCCAACAGGTTTGTCGCCCCGTGTTCGCAACTCCGGCGTTCTCAATGATTTTGGCGCCGAGGAACGGGACGAGAGCCATGTCGAGCAAGGCATGCGTATGCCTCGCCCAAGGGTGAACCGAGCACCCCATCCGACGCGAGAGCCTCGAGGGCGCGCAGGAGATGTTCGGCAGCATCGTGTTGGCCCTCATCCATGGCCCTCTTGAACGCATTGAGGATCTGCCTTTCCAGGCTCCGGCTCCGCATTCTTCGCCTCCGCTGTTCGGCATCGGTGCAGGCGGAAACCGTCCGCGGCTCCTGGCCTCGGGCGACTTGCCGCGACAACCTCCTCGGCCGCTCGGGTGGGGCGCCCGGCATGGGCGCCCCGAGACGCCATCACACTGCTTCTGGTCGCCCGGTTTGTCGCAGGAGCTTCCCTTTTTCATGCCGGAGCACATGACCAGGTGCATCAGCGGGCAGGCCAGAAGGCCCAGATAAGGCAGGGCCGCGGCCAAGTGACCCGGATAGGTCACCGACAGGGATACGGCTGCAAGGGCGAGGAGGCCGAGGCCGCCGAGAACAGGCCAGCTGCGCCACCAAGGCATCCGCCGAGTTTGTCCATCCATGTTGGGTTCCTTTCTCCATCCGTTCTCCATCCGGTGTGGATCACATCATGCCCAGCGAGCCGCCGAGCAGGTCTTCGGCGGCCTTCCTCTGCTCCTCCGACAGCGCGGCGAAGAGCGGGGTCGCGGCGGCGTTGAGCCTCTTCGTGGCCTCCAACCGGACCGACAGCGCCCTTTCCCGTTGCGCGAGGCGCTCGGTCAGGGATGCTGACGTCTCACCCTTCATCATCTGCCCGTGCATGGAGCGGTGGACCTCGGCGTTCGTCCGCAGGGCGTCGGCGAAAGCCTTCCATTCCTTGGTCTGGGCGTCGGTGATGCCGAGCTCGGCCTTGAGGAAGGCGATCCGGCCCTCAACGTGCTCGAAGGGCATGCCCATGCTGCCCATCGACCCCATGCCGCCCGTGGCCATCATCGGACAGGACATCGCGTCGGTGTCGGACTGCGCGTTCCGCTGTCCCATCATCCCTTGCATCATGGGCATCATGCGCATCGTGTCGCCCGGACCCGTCATGCCCTGCATGCTGCCGTGGGACTGGTCAGACGAAGCCGTTGGAGCGGCTTGGGTTGCGCCTTGGCCCGCCACGTGGTGGGCCTGGTGATCCGGTTGGGTCTGGGCCTGGGCGAGCGAGACCGACGCCGCGAGGGCCACGACCGGCAGAAGGGTGCGGGACATGAATTTCATCGTTTTCTCCATGGATCCGGAAAGCTGATCTGAGACGGGCCGTGGTCGGCTCAGCCGCCGCCCACGCCCGCCGTCATCCAGCGGGGCAAGCTCCCGGCGCGGGCCGGGGAAAGGTCGCGCAGACGCAGCGGGCGGGAGGCGGCCGAGCTCGTTCCCGCGGGTGGCAAGGTGCCCCGGCGCGGGCCGGGGCAGGGAAATCAGGGGCATGGTTGCCCTCGCATCGGTGGCCTTCCCGACGCGCCCGGACGAACTCCGGGCGTCTGGGTCAGCCGGATTGGCCGCGTGGTCGCGACCCGATCAGGCGATCACCGCGGCGCCGCCGACGGTTGGCGGGCGCGGATCAGATGCGCAGGGTGGACTTCGGAGGGTACGGCTCCGGATGCGGGGTCTCGCCCCACCCGAGCGCCGGGTCATGGGGGACCGGGGAGGCCACGGGCATCGAAGGCGGGTGCGGCGCCTCGGGAGGCAGCATGGAGGGGATGACGCAGACGCCGCCGTGGCACGCCGCCATGGTCATCATGCCCTGGTCGTTGTCGCCGCAGTCCGGGCAGGCGGGGGAACTGGCGACGCCCATGCCCAGGGTCGCCACCGGACTTCCCATCGTGCCCCTCATCGGCACCTGGGCGGCCAGCGCCGTCGTCCCGAGCGCGAAGACCAGGATGAACACGACGGAGAGGATGCGGCGAACGACCTGCATGACGGGTCTAATATAGCTCGATGTTCAGGTTCGGCCAAGGGCGCTGCCGTTGCACGTGGTGCGACGGAGAAGGGCGTCTCATCGCCCCGACCGCAAGTATTTCACGAAAGCGGCAATTCCGAGGATCAGGAAGACAAGGACCAGGAGCCAGACGATTCCCATGGCTCCCATCATCCATCCCATCCCTTCCATATTGTGCATCATGGCATCCGTCCTGGTTGCTGCAATCCGACGAGGGGCGTGAGCGGCGGCCCGCCGCTCACAGCCGAAGGGTCCGAAGGCGAAGCGCATTCCCGATCACGCTGACCGAGCTCAGGGCCATCGCGGCGGCAGCGATGATGGGGCTCAACGTCCAGCCGAACAGCGGGTAGAGCACGCCCGCGGCGATCGGGACGCCGATCGCGTTGTAGACGAAGGCGAGGAACAGGTTCTGCCGGATGTTGCGCATCGTCGCCCGGCTCAGCGCGCGCGCCCGCGCGATGCCCGCGAGATCGCCCTTGACCAGGGTGACCCCCGCGCTCTGGATGGCGACGTCCGTGCCCGTTCCCATGGCGACACCGATGTCCGCCTCGGCCAGGGCCGGGGCGTCGTTGACCCCGTCGCCTGCCATCGCCACCACCCGGCCCTCGGCCCTCAGGCGCTTGACCACCCGGTTCTTGTCCTCGGGCAGGACCTCGGCCTCGACCGCGTCGATGCCCAGCTTCCGCGCGACGGCCTCGGCCGTGGTCCGGTTGTCGCCGGTCAGCATCACGATGTGGATGCCATGCTCGCGGAGCGTCTTGAGCGCATCCGGGGTGCTGGCCTTGATCGGGTCCGCGACCGCGATGACACCGCCGGGCTTGCCGTCCAGGGCGGCGAACAGGGCCGTGGCGCCGTCGCGCCGGAGGTCGTCCGCCTGGGCTTCCAGGCTGCCCAGGGCGATCCCCCGCTCCCGCATCATGGCGGCGTTGCCGAGGACCACCGTGCGCCCGTTCACCCTGCCCGCCACGCCCTTGCCGGTCACCGAGCCGAACTCGGCCACATCCTCGACCGACAGACCGCGCTCGCGTGCGGAGGCGACGATGGCGGCCGCCAGGGGATGCTCGCTCGACCGCTCCAGGCTCGCCGCCAGCGACAGGACGGTCGCCTCATCGAAACCGGGCGCGGGGGTCACGCCGACCACGCGGGGCTTGCCCTCGGTGAGGGTGCCGGTCTTGTCGACGACCAGGGTGTCGACCGTCTCGAAGCGCTCCAGCGCCTCGGCGTTCTTGATCAGCACACCCGCGGTCGCCCCCTTGCCGACGCCCACCATGATCGACATCGGCGTCGCCAGACCCAGGGCGCAGGGGCACGCGATGATGAGGACCGACACGGCCGCGATGAGCGCGTAGGCGAAGCCCGGCGACGGCCCCCAGATCATCCAGCCGACGAACGCCAGCACGGCGACGACGATGACGGAGGGGACGAACCACGCCGACACGAGGTCGGCGAGTCGCTGGATCGGCGCCCTCGACCGCTGCGCCTCGGCCACCATGGTCACGATGCGCGACAGCATGGTGTCCGAGCCAACCTTCTCCGCAACCACGACCAGCGCACCGGTCTGGTTGATGGTGCCCCCGATCACCGTGGCGCCGGGTTCCTTCTCGACGGGCAGGGACTCGCCGGTGACCATGGACTCGTCGACGGCGCTACGGCCCTCCAGAACCCGCCCGTCGACCGGCACACCCTCGCCGGGCCTGACGCGGAGCCGGTCGCCCACCTGGACCCGGTCCAACGCGATCTCTTCGTCGTCGGCGCCGTCGCGGACGCGCCGGGCGGTCTTGGGCGTCAGGTTCAGCAACGCCTTGATGGCGCCGCCGGTGCGCTCACGGGCCCGGAGCTCCAGGACCTGCCCGAGCAGGACCAGCACGGTGATGACCGCGGCCGCCTCGTAGTAGACGGCGACCAGCCCCTCCGCGTCGCGGAACCCGGCCGGGAAGAGGCCCGGCAGGACGGTGGCCACGAGGCTGAACAGGTAGGCGGCGCCGACGCCGAGCGCGATCAGCGAGAACATGTTCAGGCGGCGGGTGACGAAGGACCGCCAGCCGCGCTCGAGCAGCGGCCAGCCCGCCCACAGCACCACCGGGGTGGCCAGCAGGAACTGGGCCCACACGGAGGTGCGGGGCGAGAGGACGCCGTGCAGTCCGAGGCCGGGGATGTGGGCGGCCATCTCGAGGATGACGAGGGGCACGGCGAGGGCCGTGCCGATCCAGAACCGGCGGGTCATGTCCGCGAGCTCGGGGTTCGGCTCGCCCTCGACGCCTGCGGTCACCGGCTCGAGCGCCATGCCGCAGATCGGGCAGGTGCCCGGCCCCTCCTGCCGGATCTCGGGGTGCATCGGGCAGGTGTAGATGACGCCCTTCTGCGGCGACTCCCGGTCCGCATGCCCGGGGGCCGCTGGCTTGGCGGCCGGGGCCAGGTAGCGCTCGGGATCGGCGACGAATCGGTCGTGGCAGCGGGCCGAGCAGAAGTGGAAGGTCTGCCCGTCGTGGACGGCGCGGTGCGTGGACCTCGTCGGATCGACGGCCATCCCGCAGACGGGATCCGTCACCTTCGGGCCGTCACCGTGTCCGTGAGGATCGTGGCGGTGATGCGCGTGGCCGCGATGCAGGTCAGCCATGGTCGTCCTCCATTTCCTTGCGCTCGCGCCGTCCGGCAGCGTCTTCGGCCCCCGGGGCGAACGCCTGCCCGGTGGGACTCCGGGTCGATTGGTTCCAGGCTCCACCCTCCAGTGGTTGGAAGGTCAAAGATTTTCGTCCAAGGGTTCCGACGCCCGGGGCGGCCGGATCGACCGGAACGCCAGGGCCGGGATGACCATCCACTGCGCCACCGGCGACAAGCCGGTTTCCAGCCAGGGCAGCGCCGGCATCAGGTCGGAATAGGCCCAGGTCCCCCGGACCCCGATGTTCAGCCACTCGCTGAAGGCGGTGTAGCCGAGCCCGAACGCGACGGTCAGGGCGGCCACGACCGAGAACCGCCGCCGGGGCCAGCGACGGCTCCCCGCCAGGAGCAGGGCCGCCACCAGGGAGGCCAGTGCGATCAGGACGTCGCCGCCGGTGCAATGGACGGCGGCGAACACGATCTCGCCCGCCGTCCCGGTCTCCCAGAGCGTGTAGAGCGGCATATGGAGGAGCTCCCACGCCAGGTTCCCGATGGCGACGATGGCCAGGTAGCGCCGGAGGGCCGCCAGCCATCCGGCATGTGAGGCGTGGTCGGAGGCGCCTTGGTCGACTGCCTCCGTGATCCCCATCCGCGGCTCGGCGTCCAGGGCCGAGCGGGCTGGGAGGCGGCGCACGGGAACGAATGCCTTCACGGTGTCCTCCGTCACGACCAAGCCGCGCCAGAGGCCGACGGCCGGTCCAGGTGACGATTGGGTTCGCCTGCCGAGGGGGCCGCGACGGTTGCCGGAGCGGACGCCGCGTCGGCGGCCGGAGCCCAACCGCTGACCACCCCCCATTCATCCCTACCCTAGCCCAGGCGGCTGCCCTGGTCTCCCGAAGGACCGGAGGGCCGGGAGCGGCCGCCTGGGCCAGCCGAGCTTCACTTGCTGGGCCTGAGGCTCGTGACCGTGTAGTTGCCCCCGGCCCCGGCCAAGGTGAACTCGACGGATTGGCCCGCCTTCACGCCGCTGAGGTCGACCTCGGGCGCGACCGGGAAGTCCATGGTCATGGCGGGCCAGTTGATGGCCGGGATGGGGCCGTGGCTCAGGTTCACCGTGCGCTTGGCCGCGTCGACCTTCTTGACGGTGCCCGAGCCCATAGCGCCCTTGTCGGCGGGCTTGGCCATGGACATGGAGCCGTGGTCCATGCCGCCGCCCTGCGGCTTGCCCTGGCCGGACATGTCCATCTGCGCCAGGGCCGGTCCGGCCAGGAGCATCGCGACGGCCGCGGCGATGACGGGGTGGAATGTCTTCATGATGCTTTCCTTCACTCTGCGGGATGTGCGGAACCCAACGCGCGGACGTCGTCCGCCGTGGCAACGGCCTGGTTCCGCAGGAGGAACCGTTGCCAAACCAGGTAGACGGCCGGGATGACGATGAGCGTCAGGGCCGTCGTGCTCGCCATGCCGCCGACCATCGGGGTGGCGATGCGTCGCATGACCTCGGAGCCGGTGCCCTCGCCGACCATGATCGGGAACAGGCCCGCGAAGATGGTCGCCACCGTCATCACCTTGGGCCGCAGCCGCAGCAGGGCGCCCTCGACGACGGCGTCCTCGATGTCGCGGGCCGTCATCGGCCGCCCCGCGGCCGCGGCCTCGGTCCGGCGCCGCCTCAGCGCGAGGTTCAGGTACACGAGCATGACGATGGCCGTCTCCACGGCCACGCCCGCCAGCGCGATGAAGCCGACGCCCACCGCGACCGACAGGTTGAAGCCCAAGTACCAGAGCAGCCAGATGCCCCCCGCCAGCGCCACCGGCAGCGAGGCCATCACGATCAGCACCTCGCCGAGGCGTCGGAAGGTCAGCCAGAGCATCAGCGCGATGAGCGCCACCGTCAGCGGCGCGATGGCGGTGAGGCGGCCCTGGACGCGCTCCAGGTACTCGAACTGCCCGGACCAAGCCATCGAGTAGCCGGGCGGCAGCCGGACGGTGCGGGCCACAGCCTCCTTGGCCTCGGCCACGTAGCCACCCAAGTCGCGCCCGGCGATGTCGACGAACACCCAGCCGCCCAGCCGGGCGTTCTCCGTGCGGATCATGCCGGGGCCGTCCTTGATGCGGACCTTGGCCACGTCGCCGAGCGCGATGTGGGCGCCGCTCGGGGTGACGATGGGCAGCGTGGCCAGGGCGTCGGGGTTGTCGCGCCACTCCCTGGGATAACGGATGTTCACCGGGAACCGCTGGAGGCCCTCGATGCTCTGCGTCACCTCCTCGCCGCCGATCGCCGTACGCACGACCTGCTGGACGTCGGCGATGTTCAGGCCGTAGCGGGCGGCCGCCCGGCGGTCGACGTCCACGTCGACGTAGCGCCCGCCGACGGGCCGCTCGGCGTAGGCCGAGGCGGTGCCGGGGACGGTCCGGACCGCCGCCTCGACCTGCGCGGCAAGGCGGCCGATCTCGGCGAGGTCGGGGCCGGACACCTTGATGCCGACCGGGGTCTTCACGCCGGTGGCCAGCATGTCGATGCGGTTCTTGATCGGCATGATCCAGACGTTGGTCACGCCGGGCACCTTCACCGCCCGGTCGAGCTCCGCCCGGATGCCCGCCATGTCCATCCCCGGCCGCCACTGGTCGCGCGGCTTCAGCTTGATGGTGGTCTCGAACATCGAGATCGGCGCCGGGTCGGTGGCCGTCTCGGCCCGTCCGATCTTGCCATGGACGGCCTCCACCTCGGGCACCGTCTTGATCAGCCGGTCGGTCTGCTGGAGCACCTCGCGCGCCTTGCCGATGGACACGTCGGGCATCAGGCTGGGCATGTAGAGCAGGTCGCCCTCGTCGAGGTCCGGCATGAACTCCGAGCCGATGTGCTGGAGCGGCCACGCCATGCTCGCCATGAGGGCGACCGCGGCCAGGATGGTGACCCAGGGCGCCGCCAGGGCCCCGCGCAGCAGCGGCCGGTACAGCCAGATGAACAGGTTGTTGATGGGGTTCCGGTGTTCCGGCACGATGCGCCCGCGCACGAAGTAGCCCATCAGCACCGGCACGAGCGTCACCGACAGCACCGCGGCGGCCGCCATGGCGTAGGTCTTGGTGAAGGCCAGCGGCTTGAACATCCGCCCCTCCTGGGCATCGAGCGCGAACACCGGCAGGAAGCTCAGCGTGATGATGACGAGCGAAAAGAACAGCGCCGGGCCGACCTCGGCCGCCGTTTCGGCGACCAGCCGCCAGCGGTTCTCGCCCGTGAGCGGCTCGTGCTCGATGCGCCGGTGCAGGCTCTCGATCATCACGATGGCGGCGTCGACCATGGCGCCGATGGCGATGGCGATGCCGCCCAGGCTCATGATGTTGGCGTTGATGCCCTGGGCGTGCATGACGATGAACGCCGCCAGGATGCCGAGCGGCAGCGTCAGGATGATGACCAGCGACGAGCGCAGGTGCAGCAGGAACGCCGCGCAGACCAGGACGACGACGATGGACTCCTCGGTCAGCTTGTCCTTCAGGTTGTCGATGGCGCGCCCGATCAGGCCGGAGCGGTCGTAGGTCGTGACGATCTCGACGCCCTCGGGCAGGCTGTGGCGCAGGCGCTCGATCTTCGTCTTGATGGCCTCGATGGTGGTCAGCGCGTTCTCGCCCCAGCGCATGATGACCACACCGCCGACCGCCTCGCCCTGGCCATCGAGCTCGCTGACGCCGCGGCGGAGCTCGGGGCCCAGCTGGATCCGGGCGATGTCCTGGAGGAGCACCGGGACACCGCCGGGGTTGGCCTTGACCGGCACGCTGCGGAGATCGTCCACGCCTTTGATGTAGCCGCTGGCGCGCACCATGTACTCGGCCTCGGCCATCTCCAGCACCGAGCCGCCGGACTCCTGGTTGGCGCGCTCGATGGCCTCGCGGACCTGCGCCAGCGGCAGCCCGTAGGCCCGCAGCGCGACAGGGTCCACGACGACCTGGTACTGGCGGACCATGCCGCCGATCGGCGCCACCTCGGCGACGCCGGGGGTGGCCTGGAGCTCGAACTTCAGGAACCAGTCCTGGAGGGCCCGAAGCTGGCTGATGTCGTGCCGCCCCGTGCGGTCCACGAGGGTGTACTGGAAGATCCAGCCCACGCCGGTGGCGTCGGGGCCCAGCGCCGGGCGGGCGCCGGGCGGCAGGCGCGGGGCGACCTGGCTCAGGTACTCCAGCACGCGCGAGCGCGCCCAATAGAGGTCCGTGCCCTCCTTGAAGAGCACGTAGACGTAGCTGTCCCCGAACATCGAGATGCCGCGGACCGTCATTGCGCCGGGGACCGCCAGGAAGGCGGTCGAGAGCGGGTAGGTGATCTGGTCCTCGACCACCTGGGGCGCCTGGCCCGGGTAGGTGGTCTTGACGATGACCTGCACGTCGGAGAGGTCGGGGATGGCGTCCACGGGGGTGTTGCGCACCGCCCAGAGGCCCCACCCGGCGAGCATGGCGGCCAGCAGCAGGACGATGCCGCGGTTGCCGACCGACCAATGGATCAGGCGCTCGATCACGGCGTCCCCCCGGCGCCGCCGAGGCGCTCGATGGTGGCCGCCGTGTAGGTGTCGTCCGGCGCCTTGACGACGCCGAAGCGGACGCGGGCGCCGGGGGCGAGCCCCTGGACGGAGACGCCCGGGGCGACGCCGAACTCCATGGCCATGGCGGGCCAGGAGAGGTCGGGGATCGGGCCGTGGCTGATGGTGACCTTGCGGCCGTCGGCGGCGATGGCCGTGACCTCGCCCTCTCCCATGGCTGGACTCATGGGGGGCGCGGCCGTCTCCTTGGCCATCGGCATCCCGGCGTCCTGCATGCTCGCGAACCCGGCCGTCAGGCTGCTCTCGCTGTCGATCAGGAACTGGGCGGAGGTGACGACGCGGTCGCCCTCCTTCAGGCCCTCGGTGATCTCGACCATGTCGCCGACCGCCAGGCCCGCCTTGACCGGCACCGGCTTGAAGCGGCCGTCGCCCAGCGCCAGCACGGCGCGGTCGGCCTGCCCGGTGCGGATGAGGGCGCCGTTCGGGATGGCGATGACCCCCTCGCGGGCGCGGGCCGCCAGCCGCACGGAGGCGAACATGTTGGGCTGGAGGGCACGGTCGGCGTTGTCGAGACGGATGCGCAGCCGCGCCGTGCGGGTGTCGGGCCTCAGTTCCGGGTAGACGTAGTCGACCGTGCCGCTCCAGGTGCGGCCGGGCTGGCTCGCCACCCGCACCTCGGCCTGCATGCCGCGGGACACCAGGCCGACCTGGCTCTCCAGGACCTCCGCCATCACCCAGACCGAGGCGTGGTCGATGATGGACATGAGCGTGATATCGGATTCGACGTACATGCCCTCGGCCACCCCGAGCGCCTCGACCACGCCCGTCTGCGGCGCGTAGACCTTGATGCGCTCTGGCACAACCTTGGTTCGGCGGACCTCCTCGATCTGGCGGTCGGAGACGCCCAGCGCGGTCAGCTTGCGCCGGGCGCCCTCAGTGTTGCCCGACGGCCCGCGCTCGGCCTCGCGCACGTACTCGTAGGCGGCCGTGATGAGGTCCGGCGAGAAGACCTCCATCAGCAGCTGGCCGCGTTCGACGTGCTCCCCCAGCACCCGGGTGTGGAGGCGCTCGATCCACCCCTTGCCGCGGACGTGCAGGTGGGCGGTCCGGCTCTCGTCGAAGGTGATCGAGCCGAAGGTCTCGACGGCCGGGGTCAGCGTCGCCCGCTCGACCGCGGCGGTGCGGACCCCGAGGTTGTTCATGGCCGCGGAGGAGACCGTGACGGTGCCCTTGTCCTCGGCCCGGCCGGGCTCCTGGCCCTCGTAGACGGGGACCATGTCCATGCCCATTGGCGACTTGCCGGGCTTGTCGCTCTTGAAGTCCGGGATCATCGGATCCCACCAGTACAGGATGCGGGGGCCCGTACCGGCCTGCTGCTGAGGGGCGCCCGCGGACAGCACCTGACGCTCGAGCAGGACGCCGCCGCCGACGCCCGCCGGGACGGCGAGCAGGACGGCCAAGGCTGTGCCTGGTTTCATGATGGTTACCTGTGACGACGTGTGCGCTGGGCATCCTCCGCGCACGGCGCGGGTGTCCAGTCACGCGCCTGGAGCGCGCGCCTGCCGGATGCCCGGTTCGGGAGATGGCGTCAGAGGTGCTTGGGTGGTCGCCGCAGAGGGGAAATCGAGTGGGGCGTTCCCACATCATCGAAAGGCAGAACGTGTTCCGCCACCCGTTCGGTCACCAGGACGCCGGAAACCAGGGGGGCGATGGACGCGCACATGGAGAAGCAGCCGCCCATCAGCGGGCACGAGTGATCGACGCTCATGCCGGTGTCCGGGGAGGATGTGTCGCAGCACGGCATCCCACGGTCCGGTGCGGCGGCGATACCCGCCATGCCTTGGTCGGTCGTCTGGCCCATCCCGTCGCAGGGAGCGCCGACCTCCGCCATCGCGGCCGATGCCGCCATCGGCATCGGCATGGCCTGCGCGGCTCCGGCGAAGGCGGGCATCTGGTAGATCACAAGGGCGACCATGGTGACCCAGACGACGAGCAGCGACGCGACCGACCGACCGGCCGACCGTCCTTTTCTGCCCGCTGTGCCTGCACCGAAACGCCGCATGGACTCCCACCCTTACGCCTGCCCCCGGCGCGCATGCCCGAGCTATGTGGCGCCGCGCATCGAGAATGCAACCGCTTCCAAGAACGCACGGCGCCCGGCCGCCGTCAAGGGCCGCGTCCGCACGTTGCATGTTTGTCTGGGCTAGCCCCCGGAACGCCGTCCTTCCGCGCGCCGGGTTCGGGAGGCCGGACGTCGGGCTCCGGCGTCCGCCGGTTCCCGATGGCCCCGCGGAGGGACGGCAGGGCCGCCCGGCTCAGATGGAACCCGATGTCCCGGCGGTGACCGTCACCTTGATGACGGCCGGGACCGCGGGATACTCGAACCCGTTGTCGACCGGCCGGACGTCCCGGCTCTCGCTGGGCCCGGTGTCGGGGTGCTTCTGGCGTGGTGCCTGATTGGGACCGGCCCCCGGCGGCTCGTTCAACTCGGTTCCGGCGTCGTACAGCACGACGCGCTCCGTGAGGTCGCCCGAGATCGGCATGCCGTCGCGGTCGAACAGGTCGATGCCGCCGTCCTTCGGGCCGTAGAAGCTGTCGTTCGACTGCACGAACATGGTGGCGAACGACAGCCTGTCGCCCGGTCCCGCGGTCACCTGGACCCCGAAGCCGGGGATGAGGGGGCCGCTGTTCAGGCGCCCCTCGAGCGCCCTTTCCAGGGCCTTGGTGTCGCCGTCTTCGGCCAGCCGCTCCAGCGCCGGGCTTGCGCCCTTGCCGACCGTAAAGATCGGCGACGTGCCCTGGAAGACGGCGTACACGCCGGGGGCGATGGGCGCGCGGGTGGCCTTGCCGTCCGGCAGCTTCAGGGTGTCGTCACCGGAGACGTTCTCGACGGTGACGGTGAAGGTGACCGGCTTGCCGGGACCGCCTGCGAAGGCGGGCGCCGCGAGGAGCGGGAGGGACAAGGCGGCCAACGAGGCTGCCGTGATGAGCGTCGCACGGAACTTCGGCATCTTGGTTCTCCATGAACAATGGCGATGGCCCTGATGGTCCGGTTCCGGGGCCTGGAAGTGAAATGCCTGGTGTCTATGGACTCGATGCGCATCTGCTCGGTCAGCCCTGTTCGTCGCGGGCTTCGTCGGGAGCCTTGCATGACGACTTAGCCGGTTGCCCTCACGTTCGTGATCACGAAGCGGCTCTTCGGTATTGCGGGCATTCTCGACAGGTCGACCCGCAGGTCCTGCTCCGGCACGTCGTTATCCATGGCCGTGGTCAGCAGGCTCACCGCCCGCTTCATGAGCTCGATCGTGATCCACTCCCCCGGGCAGCGGTGACTCTGGTGATAGTCGCCTCCCCCCTGGGGGATGAGGTTGAAGGCGCTCCGATCCCAGCTGCGGAACCGTTCCGGCTGGAACACCTCAGGCTCATCCCATATGCGGGCATCGTGGTTCGTGCCATACAGGTCCAGAAGGACCCAGGTCCCTCGGGCGAAGTGATACCCCTTCCAGTCGAAGCCGTCCTTCACGCGGCCCCCGACAAGGGGGAAGAACGGGTAGAACCGACGGACTTCCTGCACGAAGCACTCAAGGTAGTCTCCGTCGCCCGCCCGAAGCCTTGCTCGGCACGTCGGGTGCTGGTGCAGCGCCAGGGCGGCGAAGGTCACGTACCAGGCAACCGCCACGGTCGGCCGCACCAGATTGATCATCTCGACGGCCGCCACCTTGGCGTCCAGCAGTCGGCCATCCGGATCGCGGTGCCAGGCAATGGCGTGCGCGGCGCTTTCCTCGGCGACCCTGATCTCGCCAGCCCGCACCTTCTCGATCACGTCCCGGCCCCATCGCTCCGTCCGGGCCCGGAGCAGCAGGCCCCGCCAGTTCCGCGGACCGACCGCTCCGGCGCCATCAACCATCGCGGCAAACTCGCGCGTCCTTTGCCTCGCCTCCGCTTCGCTGAGCGGAACGCCAGCCCACCGGCATACGGCGACGCACAGAATTTCCTGCACCTCCTCGTGGAGCACCACCTCGTCCCTGTCCCTCCACCTTTCGATGCGGGTGCGCCACAGGTCGGCAAACAGATCGCCGATCTGCTGGATGCTCACCGGAGTCATCAGGTCCATGAACATCCGCTTGCGGTGCCGATGGGCCTGCCCGTCCATCTGCTGAACGCTGCCTTTGTCCTGTAGCAACTTCAGGACCGGCATAGGCATGGAGCCCTTTCGGGTGAGGCGATCGCCGTCATAGAAAAGCCGAGCGGCCTCTGCCCCCCTCATGCAAACCGCCTTGGTGAGCATGAGCCGGGTTTCGAAGATGTCGGACTGGTGCTGGTCGCAGCGTTTCGAGATGAACCGGTAACCGTCCGACAGCAGGGCCAACGTGCTGTCCAGATTTCGGTCTCGCGGGATCTGTGACATGGCATTCACCTTAACGACCGTCAGGAGACGTATGGGGCTGGCGTGTGCACGGGCATTCTGAGCCTCATCCAGGCTTCTCCATGCTTTGCGAGGCTGACGCCCCACGCCGCGATGGCTTGGCCGGGCGCTGAACGGCCCACGCGCCCCCCAGCGCGGCCAGGAACAGGGGAACAAGGACGAGATCGCCGAAGCGACCGTAGATCGTCGGCGGCAGGGATAGCGGAAGCGGGGCATCCATGACGCCGGTCTCCCCGAGCGGAAGGCTGGCCCGCACCGCGCCAAAGCCGTCGACAACGGCTGAAATGCCCGTGTTGGCCGCACGCACCATGGGAAGGCCCTCCTCGACGGCGCGCATGCGGGCCGAGGCGAGGTGCTGGTATGGCCCGATCGAGGTCCCGAACCAGGCGTCGTTGGTGGCATTGAAGATCCAGGTCGGGCGCTCCTCCCGATCGACCACCGCGCCGGGGAAGATCGCCTCGTAGCAGATCGACAGCCCCACCGCCCTACCGCCAAGCGGGATCGTACGTGGCCCCGGCCCGGCGGAGAAGTCCCCAAGCCCGGCCACCAGCCGTTCGATCGGCAACACGCCCCGCCAGGGCACGTACTCGCCGAAGGGCACGAGGTGATGCTTGGCGTAGGTGGCCGTTATCCGGCCGTGGTCGTCCACGGCGGCGATGCTGTTCCAGTATGCGGGGCCTTCGGGCTCCGCGGTGCGCCGAGGCGTTCCGGCCAGAAGATGGGCGCCCCGCGGCAGCAGCGTGCCGATCCGGTCCAGCACGGCCCCGTTCTCCTCGAGAAAGCCTGGAAAGGCGGTCTCGGGCCACAGAAGGACATCGTAGCGGCCGGGCCTGGACGAGAGATCCAGGTATCGCTCGACGGTCGCCGCCCGCCGCTCGGGGAGCCATTTCAGTGCTTGCGCGATGTTGCCTTGAACAACGCGCACGATCGGTCCGGTGGCTTTCCCCGAGTCGTCGGAAGACAGCCGGAGGCTGCCGCTCAAGAGCATGGCGACGACAATCCCCGCAATCAGGATCGCCCAGCGGCGGTCCCGGCCGGAGGTGTTGAGGATCGCGACCGCCGGGAGCGTGGCGGCGAGGACCGTCAGCAGGCTCAGGCCGTAGCTGCCCACCACCGCGGCGGCCTGCCGGGGCGCCGCGTAGTCCGTCCAGGCATAGGCGGCCAGGTTCCAGGGGAAGCCGGTCAGCAGATGGCCTCGCAGCCATTCGGCCGCGGTCCAAAGAGACGCGAACAGCAGAGCCCCTGACGTCCCGCGGCCCCTGAGGCGGGCGAAGGCCCATGCGGCCGCGGCGATGAAGAGGGCCAGGAAACCACTAAGCCCGGCGACCGCTGGAACGGCCAACCACCCCAACCGTCCACCATCGACATAGAGGCTCTCGGCGATCCATTGCGCGCCGGTGACGAAGAACCCGAAACCGAAGCCCCATCCCAGGATCGCGGCGGCTGCGGGCGCCACGCCCTCAAGCAGCAGGAAGAAGCCGCCGAACGCGAGGACCAGCACCGGGAAGAACGAAAACGGCGGCAGCGCGAGGACAGCCAGACCGCCCAGAGGCAGGGCGAGTGTCGTCCGCCACAGCAACTCCAGCGCAGGCGCTCCGGCAGCGTCGTTGGCATCTGTATCGGCGCACCCATGCTGGGCGGCCTCGGGGCGCAACACCGTCCGTTTGGTGTCCGCAGGCTCTGTCATGAGCCGCCGCCCCTGGCCTGGGCGAGCGCATCGAGGACGGCCCCGTTCGAGAGGATCTCAGGCAGCACGATACCACGCGGCGCGCCTGGCCCGTAGACGGCGTTGAACGGGATGCCGTACCGGTCGTGCCGGGCGAGGTAGTCGGAGATCCGCGCGTCGGGCCGGGTCCAGTCGGCCCGCATGGGCACGACACCATCGGCGGTGAGGGCGGCCGCGACTTCTGGCCGATCCAGGACCAGGGATTTGTTGGCCTTGCAGGTGATGCACCAGTCCGCGGTGACATCGACGAACACCGTCCGTCCTTGGGCGACCAAGCGTCCGATCTCGGCTTGGTCGAACCGGGTCCACTTGGCCGCCGAGGATGCCGCAGGCGGCGAAAGGGTCCGCGTCGCGGCATCGAGCACCACCGGGGCGGCGAGCGCGCCGGAGAGAGCGGTGACCGCGGTCAACACGGCCGCGGCTCGTCCGAGGCGGGAGCGGAACAGAAGCGCGGCGGCGAGAACGAACAGCGCGGCGGCGACCGCAGCGGAGGACGGCCAGGAGGTCTGGGCCGCCAGCACGCTCAGGAGCCACGCCGCGGTCCCGAGCAGCGCCAGCGCAAGCAGGCGCCGCAACATCATCATCCAACGTCCCGGGCGCGGCAGGAGGCCCGTGAGCCGGGGGAACGCCGATACCAGGAGATACGGCGCGGCGAGCCCCAGGCCGAGCGCGGTGAAGATCGCCAGGATCTCGGCCGGGCCCCGGGCCAGTGCGAACGCCACGGCCGTGCCGACGAACGGCGCGGAGCACGGTGTCGCCAGCAGCGTCGCGAACGCCCCCGCCGCGACGTTGCCGCCCAAGCCGTCGCCGCCCGCGTGGCCGAGGACAGACGCCACTCGGGACGGTAGCGGGATCTCGGGCCCACCCGCGAGACCCAGCGCGAACACGACGAGGACGGCCGCCATGAGCACCAGGAATACGGGCTGCTGGAACTGCACGCCCCAGCCCACGGCCATCCCGGCCGCCTTCAGCCCCACCAGGGCGCCTGCCATCACGAGCATGGAGGCCACAATCCCCGCAGCGGTCGCGAGGAAGCCGAGGCGGATGCGGCGCCGCTCCCGATCACGGTGTCCGATCACCGACATCAGTTTCAGGCTCAGCACCGGCAGGACGCAGGGCATCAGGTTCAGCACCAGGCCGCCGAGCAGGGCGATTCCGAGGGTCGTGACGAGCGGCCCGATCCGCGGCAGCGCTCCCGCCGGGGCGGCGGCGACCGTTAGCCGGAACTCCGCGGCACGCGGGCCGTCCGTCACGGTTGCGGTGATGCTGCTGCCGGGCATGCTCACGGCGTCTGGACCGGCACCGATGGGCAGCCTGGCGGTGACCCTCCGGCCGTCCGGCGCAAAGGAGAGTTCCGGCCTGCCGAAGGTCCAGTCGCGGCTCTCGAGCAGGACGTCCGGCTCTTGAAGCGGGCGGTCCGAGACGATGCTCACGGCGAGCGTTCCCGGCCGACCCGGTTCGAGGATCGCGCCCTCGACCCGCAGGCCGGAGTGGGTGCCGTCGTCGGGTATGGCCGCCTGGAAGCGCGCGATCAGGTTGCCCGCCTCCGGATCGGCGGCCGCACCACCGGCGGGCAGGTCGAGGGCGAGGTCGAGGACGACCGGCACGCAAATGTTGCTGCACACCAGGATGTCGGCCTTGCCGCGCAGCGCGGTCGGCTCGCCGGGCCGTTCCAAGGCCACGTCGAGCGGGAACACCACCTCCTCGGCGTAGCCAAAGGTTTCCAGGCCGAAGAGCGTGAACCGGTGAGGCGCGGGCCAGCGGAACTCGACCTTCTTGACGTTCTCCGAGGCCGACCAGTCAACGCTGGGCGGCGCCCCGGCGTCGCCGGGCGAGCGCCAGTACGTCTTCCACCCGTCAGCAAGCACGACATGCAGACCGGCGGGCACGGTCTCGAGCGTCCCCGTCGCCTCGATCGCGGCGACCAGCCGAGCCTTGGCCGTATCGTGGGATGCCCATGGCCCCTCCGCGGCCCCGGCGGGAGTAGCGGCCGAGACCATCAGGCCCGCGACCATCGCAAGAGGGCCGAACCCTGGAGTGCGCATGCCCGAAGCCAGGAACCTGCAAACGATGCCGTTCATACCCGTAGTCCTACGAAATGCCCATGATGTCCTGGCCGCTCAGGGCCGGGATTGAAACGGCTCGACCGACTTGCCCAGCCAGGAGAGCAGCAGCAGCATCGCCACGCCACAGAAGATGGCCGCGTCCGCCAAGTTGAAGGCAGGCCAGTGCCAACCAAAGGCGTGCAGGTCGAGGAAGTCCGTGACTGCGCCCTGGCGGACCCGGTCGATGACGTTGCCCAGGGCGCCGCCGATGATGGCGCCCAGGGCGGCCGCCTCGCTCTGGCTTATAGAGCGCATTGCCCAGGCGAGGAGAAGGGCGACGATGGTCAGCGCGAGGCCGGAGAGCAGCCAAGGTCCCACGGCCCCATCGCCGAACAGCCCGAAGCTGACACCCCGGTTGAAGCCAAGCGTGAGATTGAAGAACGGCGTTACTTCGATCAGGCGCGGGGGATTCATGACGTGCTCGATGATCGCCCACTTCGAGCCTTGGTCGAGCGCGACGGCAAAGGTGGCGGCGAGGAGTGCAGCCCCGAGCCTCCTCCGGCGCCCAGTGAGCGTGTTGTTTGGGGCGGCACTTTGCAATGTCATGCGGTGTCCTCTGTGGGCGTGGAGACGGCATGCCGGAGGTTCGATCCCACGGGCCGTTGGGAGGCGATCAACGAGCCGCAAGGATGGCGAGCATGGTCGCCCCGGCGGCGATGCGATACCAAGCGAACGGTGTGAAGCCGTGACGGCCGACGAACGCCACGACCACGCGCACGACGGCAAGCGCTGCGAGAAATGCCGCGGCGAAGCCGACGACAACCACGAGCGCGTCGTCCGGGTTGAGAACGCCCGGGTTCTTGTAGATGTCGAGGGTGGTTGCGCCGAGCATGGTCGGGATGGCCAAGAAAAAGGAGAACTCGGCTGCCGTCCTGCGATCGACGCGCAGCAGCAGCGACCCCATGATGGTCGCCCCTGAGCGGGAGACACCCGGGATCATCGCCAGGGTCTGGAAGGCACCGATCAGAAGCGCCGTCCTGGGACGGAGCCCTTCGATCTCGTGCACCCGCGACACTGGGATGGCGCGCTCGATCACAAGGATGGCCAAGCCGCCCAGGATGAGGCTCACCGAAACCACATAGGGGGAAAACAGCACGCTCTTGATGAATCCATGCGCCAGGGCGCCGACCAACGCCGCCGGAAGGAACGCCAGAAGGACGACGACGGCAAAGTGACGAGCGGCGGGGTCGTGCGGCAGCCCGGTGGCGACTCCAAGGAGCTTGGCGCGATACACCCAGCACACGGCGAGGATCGCTCCGAGTTGAACGACGATCTCGAACACTTTGCCAGGCGGCCCCTGAAAGCCGAGGAGATCGACAAGCAGGATGAGGTGCCCCGTGGAGGAGACAGGGATGAACTCGGTCAAGCCTTCGACGATGCCCAGCAGCGCCGCCAGCATGTAGGTGTCACTCATGAGGGGGCTCCTTGAAACCGGTGGCAGACGGGGTGCCTATAGGGCACCGGTAGAGGAGGCATTGCTCCGGCATCATGGCGCTGCCGCGCCCGCCGCCCCCGCCGCTGCACGTAGCGGGCGCGGCGGTGCGTGCGAGAGGCACGCGCTACGCGGTCGCGGATTGAGCCTTCAGCAGGCGCAACCCGTTCAGGACGACGAGCAACGAAGCCCCGACGTCGGCGGCGATGGCGCCCCACAGCGAGGCCATCCCGACGAAGGTCAGGACGACGAACACCAGCTTCACGGCGAGCGAGAAGCCGATGTTCTGCCGAATGATGCCCAGCGTTTCTCGCGAGTGCCGGACCAGCCACGGCAGCTTCGAGAGGTCGTCCGACATCAGGGCAATGTCGGCGGTCTCGATGGCGGCGTCCGTGCCGACCGCGCCCATGGCGATGCCCAGGTTGGCCCGGGCCATGGCCGGGGCGTCGTTGACGCCGTCGCCGACCATGGCGACCGCCCCGTGCTGCGCGACGAGATCCTCGACCGCGGCCACCTTGTCGGCCGGAAGGAGCTCGGCCCGCACCTCATCCACACCCGTCTCGCGGGCGATCGCCTCGGCGGTGGCCCGGTTGTCGCCGGTCAGCATGACCACGCGCTGGATGCCCGCCGCGTGCAGCGCCGCGACCACGGCGCGGGCGGCGGGCCGGACGGTGTCGGCGACCGCGACCAGCCCCCACACGCCGCCCTCGTCGCCGACGGCGACCAGGGTGCGCCCGGCCGCCGCCAACTCGTCGGCGCGCCGCAGCGCCTCGGGGGTGGCGAAGCCGCGCTCCTCCAGGTAGCGGCGCGAGCCCAGCCACACCGCGCGCCCGTCCACCCGGCCGGTGACGCCCCGGCCGGGCACCGCCTGGACATCCTCCGCGGGGACCGGCGACACGCCCCGTTCCTTGGCGTTCTCCAGGATAGCGTGGGCGAGCGGGTGCTCGCTGCGCGCCTCCAGCGCCGCCGCGAGCGCCAGGAGGTCCGCTTCGCCGCGGCCGCCGAGCGGGACCAGGTCGGCGACCCGCGGGCGCCCCTCGGTCAGCGTGCCGGTCTTGTCCATGGCGACCGCCTTGAGATGGGCGGGCGCCTCGAGGTAAACGCCGCCCTTGACCAGCACACCGTTGCGGGCCGCGCCGGTGAGCGCGGCGACGATGCTGACCGGCGTCGAGATGACCAGGGCGCACGGGCAGGCGATCACCAGCAGCACCAGGGCGCGGTAGAACCACGCCTGCCACTCGCCGCCGAACAGCAGCGGCGGCAGCAGGAAGACGGCGATCGCCAACGCCATGACCACGGGTGTGTAGATGCGGGCGAACCGCTCGACCCACGCCTCGGTCGGCGCGCGGCGGCTCTGCGCCGAGCCGACCATGCGGATGATCTGGGCGAGCGTGGTGTCCTGGGCGGCCTTGGTGGTCTCGATCTCGAGCGCGCCCGCGCCGTTGATGGTCCCGGCGAAGACCTCGGAGCCTGGCGCCACCGCCACCGGCGCGCTCTCGCCGGTGATGGGGGCTTGGTTGACGTCGCTCGTTCCGGCGGCGACCCGGCCGTCGAGCGGCAGCTTGTCGCCGGGGCGGACGACGATGTGCGCCCCGACGGCGACCTCGCCCGCGGGCACCTCGCGCTCGGTGCCGTCCGGGAAGCGCACCCGCGCCGTCGGCGGGGCAAGCTCCATCAGCGCGGCGACGGCGCGGCGCGCCCGTCCCAGGCTCCACGCCTCAAGGGCGAGGGCGAGGGCGAAGAAGAAGGACACGGTGGCCGCCTCGAACCACTCGCCGATCAGGACGGCGCCGATGACGGCGACGACCATCAGCAGGTTCATGTCCGGCCGCAGCCGCCGTGCCGCCAACCACGCCTTCGGAGCGACGTAGCGCACCGCGCAGAGGATCGAGACGGCGTAGGTGAGGATGGCAACCCACGGCGCCTCGGCCTCGCCCATGAAGGCGACCGCGGCGCCGCCGCCAAGCCAGGCGTGCAGCCCGAAGCCGACGGCCGCGAGGACACCGCTGGCCGTCGTGAGCGTGGTCTGGAGGCGCCGTCGGCGCTCCTCCGCCTCGGTCGCCTCCGTGCTGGCTCCCTCCTGCCAGAGCTCCGCCTGCATGCCGGTCCGGGCCACGGCCGTGCTGACCCGCTCCAGGGTCGCGGCATCCGGGTCGCCGGAGATCGACATGCGGCCGTTGATGAGGTCGAAGGCGAGCTTGTCCTCGCCGCCGACCACCGGGCCGACCTCGCGCTTCAGCGCGGCCACCTCCTCGCCGCAGTCCATGCCGTGGATGCGCAGCACCGTCTGGCCCGGCAGTTGGACCGGGACGGGCGTGGTCAGGGCGGATGCCCCGCAGGACATGCCGCAGGAGCCACCGGTTGGTGCCGGTGGCGGAACAGCGCCGTCGGGCCAGAGTTCGGCCTGCATGCCCGTGGTCGCAACGGCGCGGCGGATGTCGTCGATGGAGGCCGGGGCTGCGGAGGACACGGTCATCGTCCCGGCCTTCGTGTCGAAGGCGAGCCGCTCCTCGCCGCCCACAACGGGCCCGACGGCCGCCTTGAGCGCGCGCACCTCGTTCTGGCAGTCGAGCCCACGGACCTTGAAGCGGAGCTCGACCGTCTCGCCGCGCCATAGGCTGGCGCGCATCCCGGTGGCGGCGACCGCCCGCTCGATGTCCGCGGGCGCGGCACGGTCCTGCGGCGCGACGTCCATGGTTCCGGCCTTGGTGTCGAAGGCGAGCTTGTCCTCGCCACCAACCAGAGGGCCGACGGCCGCCTTGAGCGCGCGGACCTCGTTTTGGCAGTCCAGCCCCTCGACCTGGAAGCGCAGGGGCTCGGGCCCGGGCAGGCGGGTGGTCGTCTCTTGGTGCTTGTCCATTCTCGTCTCCGCCGTGTTCATGCGGGATCCGGCGGTGCCGCCGGACGTGTGCTGTGGGGGCGTGGGTCAGGTGGACGCGGCGGCCTTGGCCTGCCGGAGGTCCGAGCGCGCGTGCCGGATGATCGAGATCGCCGATTGCAGGAACAGGCCCGCGACGACGACCGCGACGGCGAGGTCCGGCCAGGGCGTGCCGGTCCACACCACGAGCCCCGCCGCGATGATGACCGCAACGTTGCCGATCGCATCGTTGCGCGAGAACAACCAGACCGCGCGGACGTTGGCGTCGCCGGTGCGGTGGGGCAGCAGGACGACCGCCGAGATGACGTTGATGACGAGCGCGACCGCGCCGAACAGCCCCATCGCCCCAGCCTCGGGTTCGTAGAGCACGAACACGCGGTAGGCGGAGGAGGCCAGCACGGCCGTGCCGAGGCCGCCGAGGAAGCAGCCCTGGAGGAGCGCCGCCCGCGCGCGCCAAGCCAAGCTCCAGCCGATGGCCAGCAGGCCGAGCAGCGTGATCGTGCCGTCACCGAGGAAGTCGAGCGCGTCCGCCTGGAGGGCCTGGGAGTCGGACAGGAAACCGGCGACGATCTCCACCAGGCCGTAGGTCACGTTGAGCAGCACCACGGTCCACAGCGCCCGGCGATAACCGGTGGTGACGTTTCCGTAGTCCTGGACCCGGTCGTCATCGTCGTCGATGTCGGCCGCCTTCGTGGGCTCATCCATTGCACTCGTCCTCTGGATCCGCGGCGGGTTCGACGACGTGCTCGACCATGTCGGTGATGATGCAGCGCACCCGGTCGTCGGTGGCCACGTAGAAGACCTGCTTGCCGCGCTTGCGGGCGGTCAGGAAGCGGGCGGCGCGCAGCACGCGCAGGTGGTGGCTGACCAGCGCGGCGGACAGGCCCACGCGCTCAGCGACGTCGCCGACGCACAGCGGCTCGCCCAGGCAAGCAACCGCGATGCGCAGGCGGTTCGGGTCGCCCAGCATGCGAAAGATCTCGGCGAGCTCGATGGCCCGCTCCTCATCCAGTCTCAGGTCCCGCATGGCCACTATCAAACGCTCCAACGTTCATTTGTGTATTTGGTTTATCGACGACTGTCAACTACACTGGTTCCCCCGGCGAGGGACCAGGGAGGACACGTGGCGTGCGAAAGCGGGCGTTCTTGGCGCCGGTCGCCGCAGCGGGGATCGGGGTGCTTGCGAGCCGCCAGGCGGTGGCCAGGGAGCGCCCCATCCTGCACGGCGCCGAGTACGAGGGCTGGATCTGGTGGCTTCTGCTGAACGGCTTGATGGACGTGCTCCTGGTCGTCGCCATAGCCATCGCTGCCGCTGTGGCCATCCGCAGGATCTGGCGTGCGATCATGGATCGTAGGGCGCGCGGGCAAAAACCAATGGACCGTGAAGGGTAGCGTCAAGGCGCTGGCACAGGGAGGCGGCATGGTGAGGAGAGGACATCGGCGGGGGGCGCTCGTAGCAGCGGGCGGTCCTGTGCTCATGACGACGGTATCGCTTGCCCAGGGTCTGGACCCCGGCACGCTCGCGGCGGCCTGTGCCAGCCTCGCCCCGACCGCGGAAGACGACTTCCGTTGCGGGCTGGCCCACTATGTCGGCAAGGGCGCCCGGCCGGACGAGACCGAGGCGTTCCGCCGCTTCGCGCGAGCCGCCGAGGGCGGCCATACCGAGGCGCTGAACAACCTTGCCCAGATGCACCTCGACCGCGCGAGCCGATTCCACGACGGGCGGAAGGGCTTCGCCCTTCTCCTTCAGGCGGCCGAGAAGGGGTACGCGAAGGCTCAGTACAGCGTGGCGCTGCTGCTCGAGGAAGGGCACGTGGCGCGCCAGGACCTCGCTCAGGCGCGCTCCTGGTACCGGAAGGCCGCGGAGCAGGGCCATCCGTTCGCCCAGAACGACTTGGCAAACCTGTTGCGGTGGGGCGTGGGCGGCGGGCGGGACGTTGCGGAGGCAGCCCGGCTGTACCGGCAGGCGGGCGAGCGCGGCGTTCCGGCGGCCGCCTTCAACCTGGGCGAACTGTATCTGGACGGCGATGGCGTACCGCGGGACGCCCTCGAGGCGCATCTCTGGATCACCCGCGCCGCAGCCAAAGGCGACAAGGCGCTCAAGGCCAGGATCTTCGACATCCTGGCCACGCTCGAGCAGCGGATGACAGATGGGGAGCGCCAGGCGGTGACCGATCGGAACGCGCGGTGGCGCACCGGGCGCCCGGTTCCGGACAGGCAGAGCGGGCACATCCTTCCACCGCCTTGACGGACGTGTCCGTGAACCGTTGTTTGCCTCTGATTCCTACCATTGGCTGTTCGAATCAGCCGAAGTGGCAACCTATGAAATTGGGAGAAGGAGGCAGAACAGTGCATTGCGAGCCGCTGGGGCAAGACGAAATTGCAGACCTTGAGATCGATGAGGACCTGAAGGCACAACGGTGGATTTGGTGCTTCGAGCGCCTCGGCTGGAGTGTGCTAGGCTTGTTTCTGCTCGCTGGCCTCCTCGGCGTCTTTGGCGGTGGAAGGCTCAGCGAGGCGGAGTCACGCGACGAGGCCGGTCGGGTAACTGTCTGGTTCGAGCAATTTGCCCGGGTTGATACACCGGTCACGCTCAAGGTTCGGGTGATGGCTGTCCAGCAACCCGACCTCCTCTGGCTTCACCTTTCCAAGTCCTATTTCGATCGTACCCGCATCGACCGTATCATGCCTGAACCGGAGCGCACCGTCGTTACGCAAGACGTGATCCGGTTCGGTTTCGATCCCAACCAGGCCAGTGAACAGGGGCTGATCCTAATCAGCCTGACCCCTATTCAATTTGGCCAGCTTCGCGGATCGTTAGGGTTGGCTGACGGCCCTGCGGTCGAATTTCACCAAATTGTCTATCCATGACTATGAGCGTCCCATGGAATCCGTCCTGCACGCGGCCACTATGTACATTGTTCTCCTTGTGCTGTTCCGTATCTCCGGACGGCGCACACTCGCCGAGGCCAGCACGTTCGATTTCGTGCTGCTCCTGATCATCAGCGAGGCAACGCAGCAGGCAATGACCGGCAGCGACTATTCGATGACGAACGCGCTTCTCGTCATCAGCACGCTCATCCTGCTCGATGTGCTGCTTACCTTTCTTCTGAAGCGTTTTCGCGGGCTGGACAAGGCGGTGAATGGTCTCCCGCTCATCGTTGTCTCCCACGGGCGACCTCTGCGGGAACGTATGGCAAGCGCGCGAGTCGACGAAGACGACATTCTCGAAGCGGCCCGACGCACCCGTGGCCTTGAGCGCCTGGAGCAGATCAAGTTCGCCGTTCTTGAGCGCAGCGGCGGTATTTCGATCATCCCCTTCGAAAGGCCATAAGCTGCCATCGGCCACGTCAAGCCGAAGTTGGCGTTCGTTGCCACTGATGCGGGCATCGGCCTGGGCGGTGGGGAGAATCGATATAGGAAAGCCTGAGCGCCAAACAACGGTGAGGAGACCCACAACTTTGGAAACCAGCGGATCGTGCACACCACTGACTAAGAGGAAACCATTGCTGTGGAGCCCTCAGCGCCGTGTGTTCACAAGACGGCGGTCGACCGGAATGCCAACAGCGCGTCGAGCGTCCGGCTCAAGGCCAATGACGGCGGTGTGAAAGGTTATCGCTCAGCGATAGTGGCATTCTTGCCTGCGTGTCCACCCGAACAGCTGTTGCATGGACCTGTCCAGCATGCGGATACACGCTCCGACGAAGGCGCCCCGCTGTCCGTAGCATTGCTCGTTGGCGACTCTCTCCCACATGACATGTCCATTCAGGTAGTCTTGGCCGCACGACTCCCCAATGAAGCGATGCTCCCTTTCCCGGTTGGCGGTATTTTGAAAGCCAAGACCGAGTTCCTTTAAGGTCCGGCGGTGCAGATGGTGCGTCATCCCGGAGGGGATCGTCTGCATGATATTCAAAAATTTTGGCGTGACGCCGTTTCCGGTCAGGTAGACCTTCATCGCTTCGTGAGCATCCCCGGCCATGCCAGACAAGTCTTGGGCTGTGGGCCTCTGAACACCGATCTGGCCTTGAGCGAACCGGTACTGGCCCGCGGCGAAAATGAAGGTGCAGGCACCGGTGCAGTGCGCCCCCTTCGGAACATTGACCTTCACGGTTTCCAGAGGGGCGAACGCCCGTCCGATCCTCATCGCCTGCATGATCGAGCCACCGCTGCTGTCGAGCACCAACTCGACGGAGCGCGGGTGCGGCGCGGTGCGGGCCAGGTACTCCGCGACCTCGGTCAGTACATCGGCGTCCCGCCGCGTCACCTTGCCCGTGATCGTGATCTCCGGCCACACATTGGGTGAAAGGCAGGATGCGACATACTTTGCCACGTCGGCCGTGCTTTGCAGCGCCAAGCGCACCTGTCCGTCCCGCCCTTCGAGGGGGCGATCCGCTCGCGGGGTGCACGCGACAGCCACCAAGGCGACGGCCGAGCTCGGTGCCGCAAGCACGGCGACAACCATCATGAGCAGCGGAAGGTGCGGCGGCACCGCTTTATGCTTCCTCAAGGCCCTGGCTGACGTCTGGGTGGCAGTGGAAGGCAAACGTCCGGATCAGGACAGATAGAGCGAGCCGTCGAGCAGGCGAGCGACGCTGACCAGGCCGGTCCAGGTGTCACGCTTGGCGCCGAGATCCAAGACACCTTCGACCTCGACCACCGCGCCGGTCGGCAAGGCCGCGTCCTCGCGCAGGTACATCACGATCGCGTCGGGCGGCAGAGGCAGGTCCGGGAAGCAATGTGGGCAGCTTACCAGGGGGGAACTGGCCAGAACATGGTATCCCGCGCCCGCCTTGGAGTGGGGAATCAGGTAGCCCGCAGCCACGACTCGCTGGCCCGCCAAGGCGCGTGTGGCGGCTCTGAAGCCCAGGTCGCCCTCGGCGCGCAGCTGCTCCAGGTCAAGTCGGGGCAGCGGCTGCCCGAAGGCCGGGCGGACGGCCGAGGATGCGGCGGCAGCACCGCAGAGAGACAGAAAGGTTCGGCGAAGCATATGGCTCTCCCCATTCGATGGCGGACCGTACCACGGGTTGGCGCCGTGGCTCATTCTGAGCCCGAGCCGGAGCCGCACGAAGTCACCGAGTGTTGCCCTCTGACATCACGACCGGAGGATCAGGGAGCGTTCCCTGCTTGGCCGCCCGCCAAAGGGCGAGCGTGCCGAAGAGCGGCGCCCAGCGATGCGTCTCGACGATGTCGACGAACCCGGCACCCCGCATCAGGTCGGTTCGCCTTGCTCAGCCCCATGAACCTCGGCACCATGCACCCCGTGGCAGCTATAAGGTCAATGGGGATTCCACGATGCGAGCAAATCTGTCGATCGGCGAACTCGGCAAGGCGACCAGTACCAAGACGGAGACCATTCGCTTCTACGAGAAGGTCGGCATTCTGCCGGAGCCTGCGCGGACATCGGGAAATTACCGAAGCTATAGCGAGGAATACGTCCGGCGCCTGACCTTCGTGCGAAAGGCGCGCAACCTCGGCTTCCCGCTCGAGACGGTGCGGGCTTTACTGGACCTCACCGACCAGCCGGACCGCCCATGCGCTGAGGTGGACAAGCTCGTGATCGGGCAGCTGCACGAGGTCGAGCGCAAGCTCGCAGACCTGGAGCGCCTGCGCGAAGAACTCGCCCAAATGGTCCAGCGGTGCCGTGGCGGGTCCGTGTCGGATTGCCGCATCATCGAGGCTCTGTCGCCGTGATCCCCACCCCGGACACCTGGTGCCGCTCCTACGAAAGCCGCGCCCTTCGTAGCGTGGAATTGGCTAAGGTCAAGACAGGGAGCCAGTGATATGGCCGCCAACAGTCGGGCGACACTGGAGAACAACCAAGTCGCCATCTACTTCGCCGCGGTCGCCGCCGGGGTGCTCGTCGCTGTCGCGATGCCAAGCAACACCTGGGGTGCCGCTATCAACCCGGCGCTTGCCGCCCTGATCTATGTGACCTTTCTCCAGGTGCCCCTGGGCGAACTCCGCCAGAGCCTTGCCAACGGCCGCTTCCTGCTGGCGCTGCTGGCGGTCAACTTCGTCGTGGTGCCCTGCGTCGTCTTCGCGCTCGTGTCGCTCCTGCCGGGCGACCAATGGGCGGTACGCTTGGGCGCGCTGCTGGTGCTGCTGGCGCCGTGCATCGACTACGTCGTGGTCTTCACCCATCTCGGACGCGGCGACGCGAAGCTGGTGCTGGCGGCGACGCCGGTCCTGCTTCTCGTCCAGATGCTGCTCCTGCCGGTCTATCTCGGCCTCTTCGTCGGCGCCGAGGCGACGGCGCTCATGCGCCTCGGCCCGTTCCTCGAGGCGTTCGCCTTGTTCATCGCGGTGCCGCTGGTGCTGGCCGGGGCGACGCAGGCATGGGCGGCGCGGACCGGCGCCGGGAAGGCCGCCGCCGACACCATGGCTTGGCTGCCGGTGCCGCTCATGGCGATGGTGCTGTTCCTGGTGGTCGCCGCCGTCGCGCCCGACGTGGCCGCCCACGCCCGCGCCGTCGCCCTCGTGGTGCCGGTCTTCATCGCCTTCGCGTTGGTGATGCCCTACGCCGGACGGGCCGTTGCCCGCCTGCTCGGGCTGGAGGCGGAAGCGGCCAGAGCCGTCGTCTTCAGCGGCAGCACCCGGAACTCCCTGGTCGTGCTGCCTCTGGCGTTCGCCGTTCCCGACACCGCGGCGCTGGTGCCCGCGGCCGTGGTGACGCAGACCCTCGTGGAGCTCGTGGCTATGCTTGTGTATGTCCGGTGGGTGCCGCGCCTCGTGCCCACGGCGGCGCTCGCTCGCTGACGGCAAGGCCCACGTTACTGCTCGGGCAAGAAAACGGCCGTTTGCCTTACTCCATCGGAGGCATCGCGCACAGCTCGTCTGTGACCTTCGACGATAAGTGGCGGCCTTTCTCCAGCGCTATGTGGCGCACACGACATTACTATCGGGCAAGGGTACGGTAGACGGTCGGGCGCG
>NZ_JAVDTO010000030.1:0-32775 GCF_031455875.1 Azospirillum sp. BE72 | reverse complement strand
CCACGGACGGAAGCATGAAGCCGGCGACGTGACAATCACTGCGAGGGACTTGACGTCTGACGGCCCATTACGGAAGCATTACAGTTGCGATGGAATGTCCTCTCGCCTGTTGAACAGGCTTTGGGAGGTCGCCATGTCCGGTGTTGCGGTCGAGGACCTGCTGGGGCTGTGGTCAGAGGAACTGCGTGGAGCCAAAGCCCGGCTCCGGCCGCTGTTCTTGCAGTCCGGCACGGCGGCATCAGCGGGCGCGTTCCTGGACGGGCTGCTCGGGCCGGAGCGGCGCAAGACGGGGTGGATGCGCGCCGAGGCCGCAGGTGATACGGGTCCCTGGCGTCAGCAGGCGGTGCTCGGCCGGACCTCCTGGGATGCCGACGCGCTGCGCGACGTGGTCCGCGACTACGCGCTTGATGCCTTGGCCGAGCCCGACGCCACGCTGGTGATCGACGAAACCGGCTTCCTCAAGCAGGGTAGAGCCTCCTGCGGCGTCGGGCGCCAGTACACCGGCTCGGCGGGAAAGATCACCAACTGCCAGATCGGCGTCTTCGCCGTCTACACCTCGTCCAAGGGCCACGCCTTCATCGACCGGCGGCTCTACCTGCCCAAGGACTGGACGGGCACCCCAGACCGCCTCGTCAAAGCCCACGTGCCCGAGGATGTGCGCTTCGCCACCAAGCCGGCCATAGCTGCCGCGATGGTGCGTCGGGCGATTGACGCGGGGGTGCCTTTCGCTTGGGTGGCAGCCGACAGCGTCTATGGCGTCGGTGAGTTGGAGATGGTGTTGCGCCGTGCCGGCAAAGGCTACGTGCTCGGCGTGACCGGCAGTCACCATTTCAATTCCTGGAGCCCGACTTTGTCGGTGTCTGGCACTGCCGAGAAGATCGCCAGGGACCTGCCGGCGGAGAGCTGGATTCGCTTGTCGGCGGGCGATGGCACCAAGGGGCCGCGGCTCTATGACTGGGCCTACCTGGAACTGGCCGATTTCGATCCTGAGATGGTTGGAGCGACGCCCGGTCTGGGTCTCTGGACGCGCGGGCTGCTGGTGCGGCGACGCCCCGTTGATGGGGAACTGGCCTTCTTCACAACCTGGTGCCGGCACGGTACGCCGGTGGACACATTGGTCCGCGTCGAGGGACAACGTTGGTCGATCGAGGACGCCTTCGAGACGGCGAAGACCGAGCTGGGACTGGATCACAACGAGACGCGGAGTTGGCACGGCTGGCACCGACACGTCTCGCTGGTCATGCTCGCCTTCGCCCTGCTGGCCGTGGTCCGGCACAAGGCCGATACCCTTGCCACGCCCCCAAAAACGATGAGGAAAGTTCCTCACCTATGGTCCGTTGGTCGATGCAGGAGATCCGTCGTGTTGCCGACCGCCTAACCCGGCGGTCGATCGAGCCCGCAACCGTCATCGCATGGTCGGCGTGGAGGCGATGCCATCAAGCGCTCGCCTGCCAAGCCCACCGTACAAAAGCGCAACTGTAATGTTAGGGTGCCGACCGCTCCGCTATTTCGCGGCCAGCAGGGTGAACTTGTGAATCTGCGGCGGTTCAGAAAACAGTTCTTCTGCCTTGTCCATCAGTGCGGCGGCAACCTTGCCGTCAAGATGGGCCTGCCGATCCTCCTCTGTGTCGAACGTATCGAAGATCGCGTACGCACCGGGACCTTCCTCGATCGCATACCAGGTCAGAGTGCCCGCCTCAGCTTGAACGAGCGGCAATGCCGAGGTCAGGAAATTGGCGACATCGCGCTCTTTTCCGGGCTTGGCCTTCAGTGGTACATACAGGGCAAGTTTGGGCATAAATGACTCCTCAAGTGAAACGGACAGATATTATTCGGCAAAGTAACGGACGAGCGGGCCGGTACGTTCCCCATGAGGCGGAGCACACGCGGCCCCGCCTCCTCGTCGAAATCAGAACTGCTGTGCGGTCGGCCGGATGACGATCGCGTTGACGTTGACGTCATCAGGTTGTTCGACAGCGAACGCGACAGCACGCGCCACGGAACGTGTCAACGCGAATGACGTTGTTGCATCGAGGCGGTGGAACGTCTGACGGCGTGGCCGACGCTGTTGATTACGCGATGCGGATGGCGTCCGGGCGTCCGAGGTCGAGCATGCGGTTCAGGACCAGGACGGCGACGCCGATCTCGGTCTGCTGCCGATCGTCGGTATGGAAACGCAGACCATCCCCGATCACGTGTTTGTAGCGGCTGAAGAGGGCCTCCACGAGCGCGCGTAAGTTGTAGCCGGATGTTGCCTGCCACGCCCTGCGACCACCGTCAGCGATGGCCTGCAGATGCCGGTCCCGCGGTGTCGGATCGCTCTGCGCGGTATCGCTCGGCACCGCGGTGGAGCGCGGCGGCACGACCACGGCCGCCCCTGGGTGCCGCTCGTTCACGGCCTCGTAGACGCCGCTCTGGTCGTAAGCGCCGTCGGCGATGACGGCCTCGAGTGGCTCAGCGATCTGGTTCAGCAGTGGTCCGACTTGCGAGGCGTCATCCACGTCATGGTCGGTCAGTGTCGCGGCGACGATGCGCCCGGTGGCGGCGTCCAGGCCGATGTGCAGCTTGCGCCACGCGCGGCGCCGGCGCATGCCGTGCTTCTCGACCAGCCAGTCACCGGGCCCGCACAGTTTCACGCCGGTGCTGTCGACCAACAGACGCACCGGTTTGTTGGCTGTTGCCAGTGGGGTCGGGACGGTGACGGTCTTGGCCCGGCGGCTGAGCGTGGAATGATCCGGCACCGCCAGATCGAGCCCGAGCAACTGGACGAGGGAGGCGACCAGCCCCTCCGTTTGCCGCAGGGCCAAGCGGTACACCGCGCGCAGCGTCAATGCTGTGAGGATCGCCAAGTCGGAGTAGGTGCGCTGCCCGCCTGGTGTGGATCGGGTCTCGGCCCGCCAGCGCTCCACGGCCTCGTCGCTGAACCACACGGTCAGGCTGCCACGCGCCCGCAACGCGGCATCATACTCCTGCCAGTTGCGAACCCTGTATCGCTGCTTGGGGATGTGATGACGGCGCACGGCGTTGGCTTTGAACGGCATCGGCTGGATCAGAACAGGGAAAGGTCAACGACGCCTCCCCTACGATGCCATCCCGCCAGCCGCAATCCCCGCCTCGCTGCAACAACGTCACTGGGTGCGGCACCTGCCGGAGAAGGGCTATCGCGAGATGTGCGCCTGGGATCGGTTCTGTGCTTTCGCGCGGGAGCCGGAACGGCGCAAGGTCGGCATCGACACCCGTATCACCGTGGATGGCGTGGCCTACGAGGTCGATCCGGACCTGGCCGGCGAGGACGTGGTGCTCTGGTGGGGGCTGTTCGACCAGGAACTCCACGTCGAGCATGGTGACCGGCGGTATGGTCCCTACGGTCCGGTCGGCGGTCCCATCCCGTTGCACAAGTATCGCAAGCATCAGAAGACCAGGTCCGAAGAGCGCGCCGACCGGGTGGCCGAACTGGCGGAGCGCATCGGCCTGCCGCGCGCGGCCCTGGACGGCGGCACCTCCCCCCTGCCGCCGCCCGTTACGGCACCGGCCGCCAAGGTGGCGTTCGCCGACCCGGACCCCTACCGCACTCTGGCCTTTTCCGACATCATCGCGGCCAAGCGCGCGGTCGCTGGCGAGATCGGCTTGGCCTTGGCGAAGCTGCCGGCCGAGGACCGGGCCTGGATCGACGCGCTGGTGCGGGAGACCCTGGCCAAGGACGAGGTGCTGACGAGGGTGCGGGCGTACTTCAGGCAGCGGACGGGAGGGGGCGGGCCATGCTGACGGAGGTCATGGAGCATTTCAGGCTGGAGCGGGACCTGCTGATGGCCGGGTATTACGAAACCGATCATCACCGCCAGCTCATCAAGGATGTGAAGGCATCCATCCTGGCCGGCCGCCTGGTGGCGGTCGCCGGCGTCGTCGGCAGCGGCAAGACGGTGTTGCTTCGCCGCATTCAGGACGAGCTGACCCGCGAGGGGCGCGTCACCGTGTCAAAGAGCCTGTCGGTAGACAAGGACCGCACCACCATCCCGACCCTCATCACCGCGCTGTTCCACGACCTCTCCCCGGACAAGGATCCGAAGATCCCGACCCTGGGCGAGAAGCGGGAGCGCGAGTTGCAACAGCTTGTGCGTCGCGGCCGCAAGCCCGTGGCCTTGTTCGTGGACGAGGCGCACGACCTGCACGGCAAGACGCTGATCGGCCTGAAGCGGTTGATGGAGGTCGTGGCTGATGGCGGCGGCATGCTCTCCGTCGTGCTGGTGGGCCATCCCAAACTCCGGAACGACCTCCGGCGTCCGACCATGGAAGAGATCGGCTACCGGTCGGTGGTGTTCGAGTTCGACGGCATGGCGGGGAACCAGCTCGCCTACATCCGCTGGCTCCTCGCACGCTGTGCCGGCGAGGGCATCGACATCGGCGAGCTGATCGAGACGGCGGCTGTGGAGCTGTTGGCCAGCCGCCTGAAGACCCCCCTCCAGATCGAGCAGCACCTGACCCTCGCGTTCGAGGAGGCGTTCCGGATCGGAGACCGGCCGGTCACCGTGCAGGTGGTAGAGAGCATCCTGTCGCGTCAGCTCGACGACCTTGAACCGCGCCTGACCCGTCACGGCTACAGCGTGCGCTCCCTGGCCGACCAGTTCAGCGTCAAGCCGGCGGAGATCCGACAGTTCCTGCGCGGTGAACTGGGGGGCGCCAGAGCGCAGGAACTGACGCAACAAATGCAAGCAGCCGGGCTACCGCTCTAACCGGGCCATCGTCTCACGCAATATGAGCAGGGCCGGATGATTGCGAGCATGTCGCACCGACTGTGAGCAACGTCGCAGTTAATCTGAGCACAAACCCTGTCCCGTTCTCACCGATTTCGAGCAGGATTCGGCGATGAAAGCGAGCACGGCCGCCGATGATCTCAAGCACCTACAGGTACCTCTTCTACGATGCCGCCCCGCCACCCGCAATCTCCGCCTGGTCGCGGCTGCTTCTGATTGTGCCGTTCAGGCTTGGGCGGGAACTCCGGCGCGCTTTCACCCGGTGCACCCGCCCGCTCCCATGTTTGTCGAAAGCGTCTTCAGGCCGGGAAGGCGCTGGTGTAGACCTTGCGGCAGTTGCCCTCAAAGATCTTGTAGCGATCATCGGCATTCAGCCAGTCGATGCTTTCAATCACCGGCTTCAGATCGTCGAAGTCGAGGCCGGTGCTGGGATCCTGGACGGTGCCGGTGCCCGGGCGCTCGGTGCCGAACATGACATTGTCGGTACCGATGACGCTGAACAGGAAGTTCAGCGCCTCCTTCGAATAGTTGCAGGTATCGTAATACAGCTTTCGCATCTTCTCGTCGAAGGTCATCGTCTCCTTGCGGCGGAAGTTCCAGGCGCGGAAACGGCCCATGTGATAGGGGATGGCGCCGCCGCCGTGGGAGATGACGATCTTCAGCGTCGGGAAATCCTCCAGCACCTGGGAGTCCAGCAGCGAGATGATCGCGATGCTCTCCTCGTTGATGAATTTCAGCGTATAGGATTCACGTGGCTGGCAGCAGCTCGCCGAATGGACCAGCGCCGGCACGTCCAGCTCGACCAGCTTCTCGTACAGCGGGTACCAGAAGCGGTCGCCCAATCCCGGAGGCGGCGCGCCGTCGCCCTCGGTCGGGTCGGGGTTCAGCAGGCAGCCAACGAAGCCCAGATCGCGGACGCAGCGCTCCAACTCCTCCAGGCAGTTCTCCGGGCTGCTGTCGCGATATTGCGGCAGGCCGGCGACGGCGCGGAAGCGGTCGGGGAACATCTTGCACTGGACGTCGATCATGTCGTTGACGGCGCTGGTCCAATCCCGCGTCACCGCCGCCGGCTTGATCGAATGCAACTGCGCGAAAGGGCGGGGGGAGAGGAATTGGATGTCAGTGCCGACCTTGTCCATCATCGAGACCAGCTTCTCCGCCGTCTCGCGCAGAAGATCATGGTCGGGATTGAAACGGAAGTTCGGGTTCGTCCGGCTCGACACGATGTCGGCCATGTAACGGTACGCGACGTCGGGCATCACGATGTGGGCGTGGCTGTCGATGATCATGGTGTCAGGTCTCCTGTCTAGCGTCGGGCACGACGGCGACTATTTCGAGTTGGACCAGCATGCCGCCGGGAAGGTCGAGCACGATGGCGTGACGGGCCGGACGGCTGTGCTCGTCCGGGAAATATTCGGCCCACTGGGTGTTGACGTGGGCGCGCATGGAATTGTCCTTGATGAAGACGGTGATGCGGCCGATGTCGTCCAGCGTGCCGCCGCCGGCCTCGACCAGCGCCTTCATGTTCTGGAAGGCGTAGCGGGCCTGGAGCGCCGGATCATCGGGCAGGTCGCCGTTGGTCGGGTTCTGGCCCATGATGCCGGACGAGAAGATCATGTTGCCGACGCGGGCCCCCATCGGAATCGGCGCGCTGTGCTTGGCGTTGGGAAGCTCCAGCGATTGCCGGCGCTTGGTCATGGCGGGTGTCCTCCCTTTCAGGCTTCGGTTCCGGTGTCAGGCGCGGCGGGTTTGCAGGGTGTGGTAGCCGACCGAAGCCCGAGCCTCGCGCAGCGAAGCACCGTCGAGAATGGCGGCGCGGATCCGCTCCTCGGCGTCATGGACCTCGTGGGCGATGGCCAGAACCTCGTCGATGCGCGACGCTGGCACCGAGACGAGGCCGTCGCCGTCGCCCTTCAGCCAGTCGCCCGGCTCGACCCGGATGCCGCCGATGGAGACCGGCACGGCGGTCTGTTCGACCCGCACCCGGTCCTTGCCGGTGCGCATCCAGTTGCCCCGGCTGTAGAGCGGGTAGTTCAGTTCGATGCTGCGGTCCATGTCGCGGCAGATGCCGTCGATGACGGTACCCGCGATGCCGCGCCGCGACGCGGTGGAGGTCAGCAGATCGCCCCACACGGTGGCGTCGAGGCGCCCGGCGTTGTCGAGCACCACCACGTCGGCGGGGCCGAGATCGTCGATGTAGTCGCCGACCGTACCGCGATCCTGCCCGACCGGCCCGTAACGCAGTGTCCAGGCGCGTCCGGCAAGGCGGAAATTCCGGTCCAGCGGCATGATGCCGAAACATTGGCCGGGAATGCCCAGCCGGTCCAGCGCGTCGCTGATGTCGGTGCAGCTCAACCCCGTGATGGCGTCGAGGCGGCTCTTGTCGTCGCTCATACCGTTTCCCTGCCTTCGTTGACGCTGACCCCGGTGTGTTCGGTCAGCATGGTTTCGTAGTTGGCGCCCATCGCCTCGGCCATCGACCGGCCGCCCCGCACCGCGTCGGCGATCAGCCGCTCGCGCCGCGCGATGGTCTCGGCGGTGGCGACGACCTCGGCGGCGTCGGCCCGGGCGATGAACAGGACGCCGCTGGCGTCGGCGATGACGAGGTCGCCGGGGGCGACCGGCACGCCGCACAGCGTCACCGGCTCGTTCCAGGCAACCTCGCGAATGCGGCCGCGCGCGGTGGTGGGGACGGCGTTGCGGCCCCATAGCGGCAGGCCGTACTGCCGCGTCTCGTCCAGGTCGCGGCAGGCGCCGTCGATCACCACGCCTTCCGCCCCGCGCGTCACCGCGCCCAGCGACAGGATGCCGCCCCAGCCGGCGACGTCGGTGCGCGCGCCGTGGGCGATGACGATGACCTTGCCGGGACCGCTGGCGTCGACCGCCGCCGTGCAGAGATGGCGTGGGCTGGCGGTGCCGTCGACGAGGCCGAGCTGGACGGTGATCGCCTCGCCGACGACCAGCCGGGATCCGCTGAGCGGTGTCAGCCCGGCGGCTAGGCCGCTCTTGCCCAGCCGGTCCAGCGCGTCGGACACGGCGCAGGTGTCGAGCCTGGACAGGCGTTCAACCAGGGTTGCGGTCATGACGCGGCTCCCGGCTGCCGGGGCAGCTTGTAGATGTCGATGGTTGTCTCGCCACGGGCAAGACGGGCGAAGATGTCCTGTTCGGCGCGGTCGCGGTCGCGGGCGGAGCGGACGGCGGCTCCGGCCCCGGCGGCGGGGACGACGCACACGCCGTCGGCGTCTCCCATCACCAGATCGCCGGCGCGCACGGTGACGCCGCCGATGGTCGCCGGCTCGCCCAGGGCGCCGTCGCCCTGCGGGTCCTTGACCGTGCCGCGGATGCAGACGGTCGCCGCGAAGACCGGGAAGCCGGCCTCGATCAGCGCGGCGGCGTCGCGCACCCCGCCCTCGATCACCAGCCCGCCGAGTTGGCGTTGCTGCGCAGCGCGGGTCATGACCTCGCCCCAATAGCCGAATTCGGTGGCGCCGCCGGTCGCGACGACCAGCACATCGCCGGCCGCCGCCGCACAGATCGCGCGGTGGAGCCACAGATTGTCGCCGCCGGGCGAGCGCACCGGATAGGCGCGGCCCACCACCCGCATGGCGGGCGACAGCGGCTTGATCGCGGAGGGCAGGGCGCCGATCCGGCCGGCGGCCTCGTGCAGGCTGGCGGTGCCGGTCGCCGCCGCCTCGCCCAGAAGGCCGGGGGTCAGCATCGTCCCGCCCCTCACGACCAGGTGGCGAAGGTCATGCCGCAGCCGGTCCCGGCGCTGGAGCGGTAGCCGGGAACATAGTCCACCAGCTCCATCCGCTTATCCTCCAGCGCGCCGGCCGCGACGACCCAATTCAGGATTTCCGACGACCCGGATTGAAGCTTGTCCATCGGCAGGCCGCGCAGGGTGTCGGCGTCCTTGTCGGCCATCGCCTTGATGACGGCGCGGTCGAGATCCTCGTCGATCACGAAATGACTGAGACCGCCCGACGCGACGACGGCGACCCGCCGGTCGTCGGGCCAGCTTTCCACCGCCGCGCGGATCGCCTGTCCCAACGCGTAGCAGCGCTTGGGCGTCGGCTGGTTCGGCGGGAAATAGGTGTTGATCAGCACCGGGACCATCGGGATCGGGGCCATGTCGGTCATCAGCCGGCGCTTCACGAAGGTCCAGGCGTGGCCGAGCGAGCGGCCTTCCGGCTGGCGGGTGAACTGCGCGACGTCGAATTCGGCGTCGATCAGGTGACGCACCATCCAGCGGGCCAGCGCCGGTTCGCAGGCGTAGCGGTCGGGTTCGTCGGCGTGGACCGCCCAGCGGCCGGCGCGGTGCGACGGCGCGAGGTTCTCGGGCGAGCCCGGCAGATCCCAGATCTCCGGCCCCATGAAGACCGAGAAGGCGGGCAGGCAATCGTCGAGGAACAGCTCGTGCTGGTCATCGCCGACCACCACCAGCACGTCGGGCGCCGCGTCCTTCAGGGCGCGGCCCAGCGTGGCGATGGCCGACTGCGTCGCCTCGTACTTGCGGGTCCACACCTCGTCGGTCAACTGCTCGGGCATCCAGGCGGGGGCGTCGGCCTCCAGCCTTTCATAGGGGGTGCGCTTGCGGTCGAGCTTGGCGTGCTCGGCCCACCATTCGGGTTTGACGCTGCACTGCGTGCTGTGCGCGGTGCCCAGCCCCAGAACGATCTTGGCCATGGAGTGTCTCCAGTCTTTTCAAAAGGGGGTCAGGACACCGGGCTGTCCGCCAGTTCGGAAACCTGAAGGGACGCCGGCCCCTCATCGGGTCGGGCGAGGTCGCGCCAGTCGGTGGATTTGGGCACGATGCCCTCGAAGGCGCGGATGCTTGTGCGCGGCACGGCGTCGGCGGAGCCGATGGGGGGATCGCCGTCGCGGAAGGCGCGGACGGCCTCGACCATCATGCGGCGGAACTGCACGATGGCGACGTCGCTGGCGCCGAGGATTTCCTTCGAGCGGTCGGCGATGCCGCCCATCGTCTCCCACATCGCCATGTCCTGCGTCGGGATGCCGTAGATGCCGGTGAAGTCGCCCAGCTTCATCGCCTTGCGATCCTGAAGGTAACGGTTCTCGAAGGTCCGCTTCTTCCGGTAGTTCTCGTCCAGATCAATGCCGACCTGGGCACCCATCATCTTGCGGAAGGCTTCCTGCTCCATCCCGTCGGTTTCGCTGAAGTTCAGGAAATAGAACATCGTGTTGGTGTCATCCATCGGCACTGAAAGCTGGGCCAGCGCATACCGGTCGTTGGGCGGGATCAGCACGGTCAGCGGCGCGACGAAAACGGTGATGCGGACGTAGTCGTGGGTGTCGGCGTTGGTGATCGGCCGGCGGATGGCGGCGTAGCGCATGCCGAATTCGGTCTGCTGGACCTGGAGACGCGGCGCCTTGTCGGTCGAAGGGCGCGACATCACCTTGTTGTCCGCCGTGGTCTGGGCGACCTTGGCGGGGCGGATGTTGGAGGAATGCAGGCTGGAGGAGTGGGCGGAATCGATGGCGCCTTCCAGCACCTGCGCCCAGTTTGCCGCGACGTGCATCTTGGCGATGCCGACCCGGGTCGTCGCCGATTTGGCCCAGGGCGGCGGGCGGAACTCCGGCACCGCGGTCCCGTCCCCGATCCGGGCGTCCATGTAGACCCAGACGAAGCCGCCGGCCTCGCGCGTCGGGTAGGCGGTGTGGCGCACCCGCTCCTTCAGTTTGCTGTCCGGCGGCTCGGACGGCATGTCGGTGACCTTGCCCTCCACGTCGAACTTCCAGCCATGGTAGAGGCAGCGCAGCCCGCACTCCTCATTGCGGGCGAACACCAGCGAGGCGCGGCGGTGCGGGCAGTACTCTCCGATCACCCCCAGCCGGCCCTTGCTGTCGCGGAAGGCGATCAGGTCCTCGCCCAGCAGGCGCAGGCGCACCGGATCGCCGTCCGGCTCCGCCACCTCCTCCGACATGCAGGCCGGGATCCAGTGGCGCCGCATCATTCGGCCCATCGGGGCGTCGCCCTCGACGCGGCACAGAAGATCGTTCTCTTCGGCGGTCAGCATGATCGTGGCTCCAAGAATTAGATATCTAAGTTATGTGGTTGGGGATGGGCGCAAGCTGCAAGCCCCTCAGTCCCGATGATGCAGGCGGCGGTCGATCCACAGCAGGCCCGAACTCAGCACGGTCGCGGCCAGGATCAGGATCAGCGTGACCGCAGCGATGGCCGGGAAATCGGCCAGCCCGATCGCGCCCATCAGCATCGAGCCCATACCCAGGCGCGACGCGAACATCTCGCCCAGCACGACGCCCAGCAACGTCACCGACAGCCCGACGCGGATGCCCGAGAAGATCTCCGGGAAGGCGGCCGGCAGCAGCAGATGGAAGAAGCGGGCACGCGGCGACAGGTTGTGCATCTCGCCGACCCGCAGATAGATCGGCTGGATGTTGCGGACGGCGCCCATGGTGAACAGGGTGATGGGGACGATGCCGTGGATGACCCCGAAGGCCACCTTGGCCGACAGGCCGAGACCGCAGATGGTCAGGATGATCGGGTAGAGCGTCACCTTGGGCAACGAGGCGATGGAGGCCAGCATCGGCTCCGTCGTTTCGAAGGCGGCGCGGTTGGTGCCCAGCCACACCCCGGCCAGCAGACCCAGCACAATGGTGATCGCGCTGGCGTAGGCGAAGGCCAGAGCGGTGGCGTTGACGTGTGCCCAGAAGCTGGGCCGGTGGAACAGCACGCCGATCTCCCGCAGCGTTTCCAGCGGCGGCACGACCAGCCGGCCGCCCACCACGAGGCTGACACATTGCCAGGCGACCAGCAGCCCGGCGATCAGCAGGAGGAAGTCGGAGGCGTCGCGGATCTGTTTCATTCGGCCCTCCGTCCCAGCGCCCGCGCCGCGAACCAGCGTTCCGGAACGCTCAGCAGGGAATTGATGACGACGACCACGACAATGACCAGCAACATCAACCCGTACATGCGAGGAACGTTGAAATTGTCGTAGGCGTAGGAAATCTTGTAGCCGACCCCGGCCGCCGCCATCAGGAACTCGCTGCCGATGACGCCGATGAAGGAATAGGCGACCACCAACTTGATCCCCGGCAGCAAATTCGAGGCGATGGCCGGCAATTGCAGATGGATCACCCGCTGCCACCACGAGAAATGATGCATATGAGCGAGCTTCAGTAGTACGCGGGGAAAACGGTCGAGGGCGTCCATGGTGGCGATGATCATGCTGACGACGGCGTTGAAGATCGCCGTGATGATGATCGGCCCCGGCCCCAGCCCCATAACCGCCGCCAACCCCGGATAGAAGGCGAAGACCGGGATGGCGTAATAGCTGGTCAGGATCGGCGCCACCGCGCGGCGTAATCGCGGAAAGGAATGGATGAGGATGCCGAGCAGGAACCCGGCGACCGTCGCCACCACCACCGAAACGCCGACCGCGAAGAAGGTCTGCGCCATGTCGGTGTAGATGGCTTCCTCCCGCAGCAGGGCGGCCAGGGCAACCACCATGCTGCTGGGCGGGACCATCGTGTTGGGATCGATCAGACCGACCCTGCAGGCCGCTTCCAGCAGCGCGACCACGGTGGCCACCAGCAGGATGCGCCGGCGCCGCACGGTGTTCCTGACCGGCCTTCGGACAAGACCTCGACTCATAGCGAGGGAACCCATGGTCTCATTCCTTCTCGGTGCCGAGCGAGTGGTCGAGCGCCTTCATCGATTCCTTGCGCAGGACGCTCCACAGGCGGCTGGACAGCGCGCCATAACCGGGGTCGGACACGATGGTGCTGTCGCGGTCGCGCGACCATCCGGTCTCGATCAGTTCGATGAAGCGGCCGGGGCGGGCCGACATGGCGCCGACGCGGTCGGACAGCATAGCGGCCTCGTCCAGCGCGTGGGTGATCAGGACCACCGTCGCGTTGGTCTCCCGCCACAGCCGCAGCAGCTCGTCGCCCATCAGCAGACGGGTCTGCGCGTCGAGCGCGGCAAAGGGTTCGTCCAGCAGGATCAGGCGCGGCTTCATCACCAGCGTGCGGGCGATGCAGGTGCGCTGACGCATGCCGCCCGACAGCTGGTTGGGGTAGGCATGGGCGAAGGGAGTCAGCCCCATGAAGCCCAGCGCATAATCGACCAGCCGCTTGATCTCCACCGGGTCGGTGCCGCGTCGGCGCAGGCCGAAGGCGATGTTCTCCCACACGCTGAGCCAGGGCAGCGAGGCGTCCTGCTGGAACACCGCTCCGATCCCGTCGGGCACCGTGCCGCCGACCACCGGCTTGTCCTCGAACCGAACGGTTCCGCCGGTCGGCGTGGTCAGCCCGGCCAGTACGTCCATGAAGGTGGATTTGCCGCAGCCGGACGGGCCGATGACGGAAAAGAACTCGCCCCGCCGGATCGACAGGCTGATCGGACCGAGGACCGGCAGTTCACCGGTCCCGTTGACGGCGGGGAAGCTGCGCGTCAGCGCGGCGCATTCCACATGGGCTTCGGCCGTCGCCGTTTCCGCGACCATCTGGGAGGCTGTGGCCAGACGCATCGTCACTGTCCTTTCAAGCTGGGCCGGGAAGCGCGTCCGCGCGCGGTTCCTGGGGTGGTGATGGTCCATCCGGTCGCCACGGCGGTGGCTGAAGCGGCCGGAATGGCAATGGCTATCCGCTTCATGCGATCCCTTCCCTTGTCGTCTTTCCAGTGCGGTGGCACCGCGTCCGCGGAGGCCGGTCGTCGCGTCGTTCGCCGCATCGCAGATATCTAAGATCAAGCGTAAGACGGTGAATTGTCCGTGTCTACAGCAATTTTTTGAAATCTTGAAATATCAAAGAAGACAAAAGACCATTTTTTATTTGGTTACTTACGGAAGATAGGAGAAATGGCGTAGATTTTAAAAATAGAACTGTTGCGCCGCAACAATGCGTCGGCCGTTTGAAAATCCCTCTCCTGGAGCAGGAGAGGGACGGGTCGAGAGGGACGGGTCACTCCGCCGCTTGGGACGCCGGCCCCTCATCGGGTCGGGCGAGGTCGCGCCAGTCGGTGGATTTGGGCACGATGTCCTCGAAGGCGCGGATGCTTGTGCGCGGCACGGCGTCGGCGGAGCCGATGGGGGGATCGCCGTCGCGGAAGGCGCGGACGGCCTCGACCATCATGCGGCGGAACTGCACGATGGCGACGTCACTGGCGCCGAGGATTTCCTTCGAGCGGTCGGCGATGCCGCCCATCGTCTCCCACATCGCCATGTCCTGCGTCGGGATGCCGTAGATGCCGGTGAAGTCGCCCAGCTTCATCGCCTTGCGATCCTGAAGGTAACGGTTCTCGAAGGTCCGCTTCTTCCGGTAGTTCTCGTCCAGATCGACACCGACCCGCGCGCCACTGCGCTTGCGCCAGACCTCCGGGTCGAGCCCGGCGGTCTCGCTGGTGTTCAGGAAATAGAACATCGTGTTGGTGTCGTCCATCGGCACCGTCACCTGCACCGGCGCATAGACGTTGTTGGGCGGGATCATCACAACGAAGGGGGCGACGAAGACGGTGATGCGGACGTAGTCATGGGTGTCGGCGTTGGTGATCGGCCGGCGGATGGCGGCGTAGCGCATGCCGAATTCGGTCTGCTGGACCTGGAGACGCGGCGCCTTGTCGGTCGACGGCCGGGTCGCGACCGTCTCGGTCGCCATGGTTTGGGCGACCTTGGCGGGGCGGATGTTGGAGGAATGCAGGCTGGAGGAATGGGCGGAATCGATGGCGCCTTCCAGCACCTGCGCCCAGTTTGCCGCGACGTGCATCTTGGCGATGCCGACCCGGGTCGTCGCCGATTTGGCCCAGGGCGGCGGGCGGAACTCCGGCACCGCGGCCCCGTCCCCGATCCGGGCGTCCATGTAGACCCAGACGAAGCCGCCGGCCTCGCGCGTCGGGTAGGCGGTGTGGCGCACCCGCTCCTTCAGTTTGCTGTCCGGCGGCTCGGACGGCATGTCGGTGACCTTGCCCTCCACGTCGAACTTCCAGCCATGGTAGAGGCAGCGCAGCCCGCACTCCTCATTGCGGGCGAACACCAGCGAGGCGCGGCGGTGCGGGCAGTACTCTCCGATCACCCCCAGCCGGCCCTTGCTGTCGCGGAAGGCGATCAGGTCCTCGCCCAGCAGGCGCAGGCGCACCGGATCGCCGTCCGGCTCCGCCACCTCCTCCGACATGCAGGCCGGGATCCAGTGGCGCCGCATCATTCGGCCCATCGGGGCGTCGCCCTCGACGCGGCACAGAAGATCGTTCTCTTCGGCGGTCAGCATGACATCGTCTTCCGCAGCTGTCTCAGTTGGACTTCGCTTGGAGATCGGTCGGCAGCATCGACGTGTCGATGATGGGCGCGAGGTCGAACCCCTTCTCCACCTCGCCGACCAGTTCCAGGCCGTGGACGGTCTGTTGCAGAGCGGTCATCTCGATGTCGCCGGGGCTCCAGTAATTCTCCTTGGCGAGCGCGGCGACCACCTCGCGGGCGATCTTGGGATCGAGCCCCTCGTAGTATTTGACGAGGATGTCGGCGGCCTCCGTCGGGTTCTTCAGGGCAAACTCGACGCCCTTGCGGCGGCCGGCAATGATCGCCCGGATCTTGGCGGGCTGCGCCTTGATGACGTCGGTCGACGCGATGCCGACGGTCTGGAGCATCGGCGGCAACACGTCGGAGGCGCGGCCGATGCTGCGCATCCGGCTGCTGACCTTGGTCCACATCGGTTCCAGGATGAAGCCGATCTGCACGGAATCGTTCTCGATGGCCTGGAGCACGGCGGCCTGGTTGCCGATGGCCGGGCGCTGCACGGAGTCGCGCGGGATGCCGGCCCTTTCCAGCATCATGGCCGACAGGATGTCGGTGTTCGACTTGGCGCTGGTCAGCCCCCATTTCTTACCGACGACGTCCTTCAAAGACTTGATGTCGCTGTCCGGGCGCACCACCAGCACGAAGTCTGAGATGGTGCGGACGCTGCCGTTCACGATCTTGATCGGCAAGCCGGATTTGATGGCCGCGATGGCGGCGGATGGCGCCACCTCGCCATAGGGCAACTCGCTCGCCATGATGTTGCGGACGGTGGTGCCGCCGCCCTTGGCGCTGATGATGCCGGTGATGTCGACGCCGGCCTCCTTGAAGTATCCCTTTTCCAAGGCCACGGCGTAGGGCACGCCGAGCATGATCTCACCCCAATGGGTGACGTTGATCTGCTCGGCGGCGGCCGGCAGGGATGGCGCCGTCCACAGGGCCACCAACAGCAGCGCGATCTTTCTCATCGTCTCTTTCCTCCCGTACGGCGCATCAGGTCAATGATGGGCGGATTGTTGGACGGTGCGGCCGTTCCGCAGCCCCTGGGGGCGTCCCCTGTGGACTGGCGGCCGTCTTCCTGTCGCGAACGCCGGTTTTCGGCGCCGCCGGGCGTGTCGCCCGCTTTTTTCGCAAAGCCTTGCGGCCCGCATTTTATCGTAGATATCTAAGAATAAGGTTAGCATGCCAAACATTCTTGTCCACAAGCAAAACCGTGAATCCGCCTTCTCAAAGGTCGAGGGTCAGCGTTCCCGATTTCGCGCGCGACACGCAGATGATGATGTGCCGTTTGCGTTCCTCCGGGGTTAGCACAAGGTCGCGGTGATCCACGTCGCCGTCGACCAGCCCGGTCAGGCAGGACCCGCAGGATCCGCTTTCGCACGAACTGGGCAGGTTCAGGCCGCGACCGCGCAACGCCTCCAGGATGCTGACCCCGGCCGGCACCTCCACCGTGTCGCCGCCGTGGGCGAGGCGGACGGTGAAGGGCCGGTCCTCCGCCGCATCCACCGTCGTGGTGGTGCCGAAATCTTCGAAATGCACGGCCGAGGGCGGCCAATGGCCGGTCATGTCGCGCACCGCCTGCATCAATGGACGCGGTCCGCAGCAATAGAGATGCGCGCCGCGCGGCCGCGTCTCCAGCACCGGCCAGAGGTCCAGCGCGCAGGCCGGGTCGCCCCCGTCATGGTGCAGCACGACCTGATCGGCCAGCTCCGGGATCGACAGCTCCGCGCGGAAGGCGGTCATTTCCGGCGTTCGCGTGCAGTAATACAGCGAAAAGGACCCACCGATTGCGCGCAGCCGGCGGATCATCGACAGGATCGGCGTGATGCCGATGCCGCCGGCGATGAAGATGTGGTGGGCGGCGTCCTCGTCCAGCGGGAAGTCGTTGCGCGGCGCCGACACCGTCAGCCGGTCGCCGACGCGGGTGTCGTCGATCAGGCTGATTGAGCCGCCACGCCCCTGCGCGTCGCGCTTGACGGCGATGACGTAGCGGTCGCGTTCGGCCGGGTCGTTGCACAGGGAATAGCGGCGGATCGCCCCGTTCGGCACCCGCACCGACAGGTGGGCACCCGCCGTGAAGGGCGGCAGCTCGGCACCGTCAGGGGACACCAGCTCGAACGCGACGATGTCGTCGGCCAGCCGCGCGATGTCCCGCACGCGCAGCGTCGTCATGTCGGTGCCGGCGATGTCTTCGGCCATGCTTTCGGTCCTTGGATTGGAAGGGCGGCGTCGTCGTCGCGGGCATCGTCGGACGGTGGGTCCGGAGCCCGCGGCGATTTGCAAGTTTGTTAGGCACGCCAACTATTGACAAAACTTAGACGTCTAAGATAGCCTGTTCAAGTTAAATCCGACGGTCCCTCTCGGTTTTCCGGCGGCCGGTTTTTCCGCGCCGTCTTTTCCGCGCCGTCGTCCGCCGCGACAGCCACGTCCCGAAAGGCCAACCCCGACGATGAATCCCGCGCTGAGTTTCGATGGCGGAACGCTGTCCGTCGCGCTGGCCTGCACGGTCGCAGTGCTGTCCGGCGGGGTGGTGAAGGGGGCGACCGGGGTCGGCCTGCCGATGATCGCCGTCCCGCTCATGCTGCAGGTGGTGTCCGCCCCGCTGGCGATCACGCTGATGGCGGTGCCGGTGCTGGCGAGCAACCTGCTGCAACTGGACGACCGCGACCTGCTGGCCGGCGCGGTGGCGCGATTCTGGGGACTGATCCTGGCGCTGCTGGCGGCCACGGTGATCGGGGCGAACGCGCTGGTGGCGGCCTCGCCGCGCGCGATGAACATCGGGCTGGGGCTGGTCACCGTGGCGATGGCGCTGATGCAGATGCGGCGCGGCGCGGCGGAACGCCGCCCGGTGCGGCACGAGCGGCTGCTGTCGCCGCTGGTCGGGCTGGTGGCCGGGTTGCTGGGTGGGATCTCGTCCTTCTCGGGGCCGCCGCTGGTCGCCTATCTGCTGCGGCTGAACCTGTCCAGCCACGCCTTCGTGGTGACGATCTCGCTGTTCTACGTCTGCGGGGCGATTCCGCTCTACATCAGCCTGATCGCCAGCGACGCGGTGGGCTGGCCGGTCCTGCTCGGCTCGCTGGCGCTCGGCGCACCCGCCTATGGCGGGTTGCTGATCGGGCAGAGGCTGCGCCAGGCGTTGAACGAACGCCAGTTCCGCCGCGTCATCACCGGCGTCCTGATGATCAGCGGCCTCAGCCTGCTGGTCAAATCGGCGCTGTTCTGAACCATCCACGGAAGGGAGAGACCCCCATGGCCGACCACGGCACGGCGGACAGGCGGTTGAGGCTCGGCATCGCCGGATTGGGGCGCGGCTTCATGGCGATGCGGGCGACCCTGTCCCGGCACCCTCGCGTCGTCCTGGCCGGAGCCGCCGACCCGCGCGAGGAGGCGCGCCGCCGCTTCGCCGCCGATTGCGGCGCCCCGGCCCACGCGACGGTGGAGGAGCTCTGCGCCGACCCGACGCTGGACGCCGTCTATGTCGCGACTCCGCACCAGTTCCACGCCGCCCATGTCGCGCTGGCGGCGGCGGCGGGCAAGCACATCCTGGTCGAGAAGCCGATGGCGCTGACGCTGGAGGAGGCCGGGGCGATGATCGCGGCGGCCGACGCGGCGGGTGTCCATCTGATCGTCGGCCACACCCACGGCTTCGACGCGCCGATCCTGCGCGCCCGCGACCTGATCGCCGGCGGGGAGTATGGCGCGGTCCGCATGATCACCGCGATGGACTACACCGACTTCCTCTACCGGCCCCGCCGGCCGGAGGAGCTGGCGACGGAGCGGGGCGGCGGCGTGATGTTCAACCAGGCGCCCCATCAGGTCGACGTCGTGCGGCTGCTGGGCGGCGGGCTGGTGCGCAGCGTGCGCGCGGTCACCGGCGCCTGGGACCAGGCCCGCCCGACCGAGGGCGCCTACAGCGCCCTGCTGACCTTCGAGAACGGTGCCGTCGCGACCCTGACCTACAGCGGCTACGCCCATTTCGACAGCGACGAGTTCTGCGGCTGGGTCGGCGAGAGCGGCCAGCCCAAGGATCCCGAGCGCTATGGGCAGGCCCGCCGGCTGCTGGGCCGCGTCGCCGGTCCCGACGACGAGGCGGCCTTCAAGAGCACCCGCATCTATGGCGGCGCCGACGAACCGCCGGGCGCCTTTCCCGATGACCCGCCCTTTCATCAGCATTTTGGCGTGGTGGTGGTGTCCTGCGACCGCGCCGACCTGCGCCCGACGCCGCGCGGCGTCTTGGTCTACGGCGACGCCGACCGCCATCTCGACCCGCTGCCCCCGCCGACGGTGCCGCGTGCCGAGGTGCTGGACGAGCTGTGCGCCGCCGTCCTGGACGGCCGCCCGCCGGTCCACGGCGGCGCCTGGGGTTTGGCGACGCTGGAGGTCTGTCTGGCCATGCTGCGGTCGGCGCGCGAGGGGCGCGAGGTAACGTTGAGCCGCCAGGTTGCGGTTCCCGGCAACGCGCCTATCTTCAGTCGCGGCCGGCCCGACGGCGTTCCCGGCATGGCCGCATCGCCGGAGCTTGGCAGCCGGTGAAGCGGTGGGTTAGCTTGAAGGCCGGTGGCGTTGCCGCATCGGCTCGTTGGTCTGTTCCCGTAACGCGATGGGTGGCTGTGTGACACGCTCCGAAGACAAGATAGTGAGGGTTGGCGGTGACCCCGACCCGGCGCTGGGCATCGATCCGCCGACCAGCGTCGCCGGCCAGGAATGGCGCGAGGCGGTGCCCAACGACCGTCTGGCCCATTTGGTCAAGGACGCCTTGCGGGGGTTGTCGCGCGGGTTGCAGATGCGGCTGACCGAGCATGACGTGTCCTTCGGCCATTGGACCTTCCTGCGCATCCTGTGGGAGCACGACGGGCTGACCCAGCGCGAGCTGAGCGACCACGCCGGGCTGATGGAATCGACCACCTTCTCCGCGCTGGTGGCGATGGAGAAACTGGGCTACGTCATCCGCCGCCATCTGCCGGAAAACCGCAAGAAGGTGCATGTCTTCCTGACGCCGGAAGGCCACGCGCTGAAGGACACGCTCGTGCCGCTGGCCGAGGAGGTCAACGCCATCGCGGTGCGCGGCGTCGATCCCGCCGACATCGCGGCGACGCGGCGCACGCTGGTCGCCATGGTGCAGAACCTGATCGCCGACGAGGCGGACGGGTTGAAGGAGCAGCGCCGCATGCCGTCCACCCGGCAGGTGTCGCGCATCATCGACCGGTCCGAGCGGCGGCGCAACGGCACCAAGGCTGCCGGCGCGCCCCGCGTGTCCAAGGCTCCCTGACGACTCTCACTCTTCCTTCACCGGAACGACGGACGCTTGCATGGACGAGAAGGGCCTGTCGGCCCCCCGGCGCTATTGGGCCATGTTCACGATGGCGGTGTCGCTGCTGCTGGCGGTGCTGGATGGCGCCGCCGTCAACGTGGCGCTGCCGACCATCGCGCATGATTTCGGGATCGGCGCGGCCGACTCGATCCGGGTCGTCAACGCCTACCTGTTGGCGGTTGTGGTGCTGCTGTTCCCCTTGTCGTCACTCGCCGAGATCGTCGGCTGCCGCCGGGTCTACTTGGGCGGGCTGGCGGTCTTCACGCTGGCCTCGCTGGCCTGCGCCACGGCGGATTCGCTGACCACGCTGACCGTCGCGCGCGTGTTCCAGGGTTTCGGCGCCGCCGGCACGATGAGCGTCAATCTGGCCTTCCTGCGCTACATCTTCCCGCCCGAGCGGCTGGGACGGGGGGTCGGGTTCTACGCGCTGATCGTCGCCACCGCGTCCGCCGCCGGGCCGACCGCCGGGGCCTTCGTGCTGTCGCTGGCGTCGTGGCACTGGCTGTTCGCCATCAATGTCCCGCTGGGGCTGACCGCGCTGATCGCCGCACGCTCGCTGCCCGACACGCCGCGCGCGTCGCGGCCGTACGATCTGGTCAGCGCCGGGCTGAACGTCCTGACCTTCGGGCTGCTGATCGACGGGCTGAAGGATCTCGGCGACCACGGCGCCGCGCGGCCGTTGCTGGAGGTGGCGGCGGCGTTGTTGTGCGGCGCCCTGCTGGTGCGGCGCCAGCGCGCGCGGGCGGCGCCGATGCTGCCGGTCGATCTGCTGCGCCTGCCGATCTTCGCGTTGTCGGTAACGGCATCGGTCTGCTCCTTCGCCGCGCAGAGCCTCGCCTTCGTGTCGCTGCCCTTCTACCTGCAACACGGGCTAGGGCGGACGGCGATGGAAAGCGGGCTGCTGATCACGCCATGGCCGGCGGCGGTGGCCCTGGTGGCACCCTTCGCCGGCCGGTTGGCCGACCGCCACGACGCCGGGGTGCTGGGCGGCATCGGTCTGGCGCTGTTCTCCGCCGGACTGGCGGCGGTCGCGCTGCTGCCCGACCAGCCGACGGTCGCCGACATCGCGTGGCGGATGGTGTTGTGCGGGTTGGGGTTCGGCCTGTTCCAATCGCCCAACAACCGGGTGATGGCGACCAGCGCCCCGCGCGAACGCAGCGGCGGCGCCAGCGGCATCCAGGCGACCGCCCGCCTGCTGGGTCAGACCACCGGCGCCGCGCTGGCGGCCGTCGTCTTCGGACTGGCCGGCGCGGTCGGCGCGCCGGGGACGGGGATCACCGTCGGCCTCGCCAGCGCGCTTGCCGCCGTCGCCTGCGTCGCCAGCCTGCTGCGCCGCCCGACGGGCACCACGGCAGAAAATACTTAGAGCTCTCAGACATTGCTGCTGGACATGATTGTTTGGTTCACGTACGATAATACTTAGATATCTACGTTGTCGGCGTCCTGCCGAAACTTCCACTGGCATCCGGGTCGCGCCGGCCTCGCATCACGCCGGTCATCGACCCGCGACGGCAAACGATTGCCGACCACCACCCACAACGAAAAGACCGAACGCGATCGGGGAGGACGTTCATGCTGTCCAGAGAGGACAACGAACTGCTGTGCCGCGTCGAGGGCGACGCGCCGATGGGACGGATGCTGCGGCACCATTGGGTGCCGGCCTGCATGTCGGAGGAATTGCCCGAACCCGGCGGCAAGCCCAAGCGGTTGCGCCTGTTCGGCGAGAATCTGGTGGCGTTCCGCGCCGACGACGGGCGCGTCGGTTTGATGGACGAGCTGTGCCCGCACCGCCGCGCATCGCTGGCGCTGGGGCGGAACGAGAACTGCACGCTGCGTTGCCTCTATCACGGCTGGGCCGTCGATCTGGAGGGCAACATTGCCGAGATGCCGTCGGAACCGCCGGGCAGCGCCTTCAGGACCAAGGTCAAGCACGTCGCCTACCCGACGGTTGAGTCCGGCGGCTTCGTCTGGGCCTACATGGGCGACAAGGCGACGATGCCCGGGTTCCAGCCGCCGCCCTGGGCCGACAAACCCGACAACAGCATCGCCATCGCCAAGATCCATGAGGCGGCGAACTGGGTCCAGAGCGTCGAGGGATCGATCGATTCCGCCCATTCCTCCACCCTGCATTCGTCGAGCATCCGCAGCGACGCGACGGTCACCGGGTCGACCGACCGGGGCGGCACGGAACGACTGCTGCTGGTCCGTCCATCGGTCGACAAGGCGCCGCGCATCCAGGTGCAGCACACGCAGTACGGTTTCCGCTATGCGGCGATCCGCACGCCGATCAACAACGCGGACACCACCGACTATGTCCGCGTCACCGTCTACATCGCGCCCTTCACCACCTTGATCCCGCCGCACGACACCTGGCGGTCGGGGCAGGTCTTCGTGCCGGTCGACGACCACAACACGATGTTCTACTTCGTCGCCTGGAGCGACCGCATCACGCTGGACACCGAGCGCTGGCGCCGCGACAACCACGCACGCCCCGGCATCGACCTGGACCAGGATTTCCGCAAGCTGCGCAACCGCGAGAACGATTACCTGCAAAACCGCCTGCTGATGAAGCTGGGCGATTTCACCGGGATCGAGGGCATTCCCAACCAGGACATGGCGATGCAGGAGACGATGGGCTCCATCGTCGACCGCACGCGGGAGAATTTGGGAGCCAGCGACGTCGCCATCGTCCGCTTCCGCCAGATGATGCTGACCGGGGTGAAGGCCTTCCTGGAGGGCGCGCCGGCGCTGGGCACCGACGAACCGCGCCTGCCGCAGACCGCCATCCGGTCCTTCGAGGGCATCATCGACAAGACGGCCTCCTGGCGCGACTTCGCGGTCGGCGCGGAGGAGAGGGCCGGTTTCCGCGATCTGGCATCGGTCGTCCGCCGGGCGGGGTAGGGCGCGCGCGCCGACCCGTCCCGTTCCCCCAACAAGCCCCCCATGACATGAGGACCACGATGTCCTGGATGATCGGCATCGACACCGGCGGCACCTTCACCGACGTCATCGCACTGGACCGGGCGACCGGCCGGCTGCGCACCATCAAGACCCCGTCCATGCCGCACGACCCGTCGGAAGCGGTGCTGAACGGCATCGCCGCCTTCCTGGAGATGGAGCCGGACGTCGAGTCGGGCGACATCGGCTTCCTGGCCCACGGCACCACGGTCGCCACCAACGCGGTGATCGAGCGCAAGGGCGTGCGCACCGGCCTGCTCATCACCAAGGGGACCAACGCCGTCTACGTGGCGCGCATGTCGCGCCAGCCCTCGGCCACCGACATGCTGAACCCGGAGTTCCGCAAGCCGGCCCTGCTGATCCCCGCCCGCCAGACCCGCGAGATCGGCGAACGCCTGACCCACGACGGGTCGGTGCTGTCGCCGCTCGACCCCGGCGAGGTAGTGCGGGCGGTGAAGGAACTGACGGAGGCGCACGGCGTCACCTCCATCGCCGTGTGCTACCTGTTCTCCTTCATGGATCCGGCGCACGAGCGGGCGACGCGCGACCTGATCCGCAAGGCGTTCCCCGACGTCCGCGTCTCGCTGTCCAGCGACATCCTGCCCATCGTGCGCGAGTACCGGCGGCTGTCCACCACGGTGCTCGACGCCTATGTCGGGCCGACGCTCGACCGCTATCTGCGGCGGTTGGGCGACGGGCTGACGGCGCGCGGGGTGACGACGCCGCAGGTCTTCATCATGCAGTCCAACGGCGGCCTGATGAGCATCGACGTGGCGAGCGCCAACCCGGTGCAGACCCTGCTGTCGGGACCGGCGGCCGGCGTCATCTCCGGCCGCTACCTGTCGGAGCTGCTGGGGCTGCCCAATATCGTGACCTTCGACGTCGGCGGCACCAGCACCGACATCGCCACCATCGTCAACGGCGAGATCACCGAGACCACCGAAGGCACGGTCGCCGGCCATGACAGCTCGGTGCCGATGAACGAGATCGGCACCATCGGCGCCGGCGGCGGCACCATTGCCCGCATCGGCGCCGACGGCCGCCTGCATGTCGGGCCGGACAGCGCCGGCGCGGTTCCCGGTCCGGTCTGCTACCGGCGCGGCGGCGAGGAGCCGACCGTCACCGACGCCGATCTGGTGCTGGGTTTCCTCGACCCGGCGCGCTTCCTGGAGGGCCGGCTGGCGCTCGACCTCGACGGGGCGACCAGGGCCATCGCCGACCGCCTCGCCGGGCCGCTGAAGCTGACGGTCGCCGAGGCGGCCTTCGGCATCGTCAAGATCGTCAACAGCAACATGGAAAGCGAACTGCGGCTGAACCTGATGGCGCGCGGCCTGAACCCGCGCGACTTCGCGCTGGTCGCCATCGGCGGCGCCGGGCCGGTGCACGCCAGCATGGTCGCCGCCAGCATGGGCATCGGCACCGTGGTGGTGCCGCCCTATCCGGGGCTGGGGTCGGCGATGGGGCTGCTGCTGACTGACATCCGCCACACCTACCTGCAATCGAACCCCGGCCTGCTCGACGGCTACGACTGCGACGCGATGAACGCGCTGTTCGACGGGCTGGAGGAGCGCGCGCGGGACGAGGCGCGGCGGGAGGGCACCGACGCCGACGCGCTGGCCATCACCCGCATCCTGGAAATCCGCTACGCCGGCCAGGGCTATGAATTGCCGGTGCCCTGCGGGGGCGACCGCCTGGAGGACGCCGACAAGCCGGCGATCCGCGCCGCCTTCCATCGCCTGCACGAACGCACCTATGGACATTGCGCCCAGGAGACGGCGGTCGAGATCGTCAATTTCCGCGTCGATTCGCTGGCGGTGCTGCCCAAGCTGCGGCTGCCGGATTGCCCGCCGGCCGACGGCGGCAGCCCCGACCGCGCCATTGCCCGCCGCCGCCCGGTCTGCTTCGACGGCACCAACAAGCGGATCGACACGCCGGTCTATTGGCGGCCGAACCTACGGGCGGGCGACCGGTTCGACGGCCCGGCCATCGTCGAGCAGGCCGACACCACCACCGTCGTCATTCCCGGCCAGCGGGCGGAGATCGATCGCCACGGCAATCTGATCCTGACCTTCGCCGCCTGACCTTTGCCGCTTGCCAAGGAAGCGTCCATGACTGTCGATCCCATCACGCTGGAAGTGATCGCCAACCGGCTGGATGAAATCCAGCGGATCATGAAGCACCGGCTGTTCCGCACCGGCTATTCCACCATCCTGCGCGAATCCTTCGACGGCAGCGCCGGCATCACCGACCGCCGGGGCCGCATCGTCGGCGCGTCGGGCATGACCACTCACACCATCCCCTACGCCAAGCTGGTCGAGGGCATCCTGGCCGCCTACCCGGTGGAGGAGATCCGCGAGGGCGACGCCTTCGTGTCGAACGACCCCTTCCGCGGCGGCGTCTCGCACACGCCGGACGTGGCGGTGGCGACGCCGGTCTTCGTGGACGGCGAACTGATCGCCTTCTGCACCAGCTTCGGCCACAAGCCCGATGTCGGCGGCCTGTCGCCGGGATCGGGCAGCCCGGCCTCGCGCTCGGTCTTTCATGAAGGGATGCTGATCCCGCCGGTGAAGATCGTCGAGGCGGGGGTGCCCAGCCGTAGCGTCTTCCGCATTCTGGAGAACAACTCGCGCACGCCGCGCCTGCTGATCGGCGACATCCGGGGCCAGATCGGCTGCACCCGCATCGGGGCGGAGCTGATGCGCGAGCTGTGCGCCCGGTTCGGCACCGCCGGCGTGCTGGGCGCCATCGACCAGCTTCTCGACGCGTCGGAAAAACGGCTGCGCGCGGCGCTGTCCGCCCTGCCGGACGGCCGGGCGGAGGCCGAGAACTGGCACGACGGCGACGGCGTGTCCAAGGATCCGATCCGCGTCCACATCGCGCTGACCAAGCAGGGTGACGAGCTGACCATCGACTTCACCGGCAGCGCCGATCAGAGCGCCGGCCCGGCCAACGCCGTCTTCCAGGTGGTGCAGGCGGCGGCAATCGGCGCCGTGCTGTCGATCGTCGACCACTCCATCGCCAACAACGACGGGGTGCGCCGGCCGATCCGCTTCGTCTGTCCAGAGGGCAAGGTGGTCAACCCGCGCTTCCCGGCGGCGGTCAACTCCTACATGCCGACCACGCATCTGGTGTTCAATGGCGTGATGGAGGCGTTGGGCAAGCTGGCGCCGGACAAGGCGGTGGCGGATTCCGGACTGGGCGTCGGCGCGCTCGCCTTCGGCTACAAGGCCAGCGGGACCGGCGACAACTACGTCCATTACGAGATCGTGGAAACCGGCCTGGGCGCCACCGCGCACGGCGACGGCTGCGGCATCATCCACCCGATCATGATCTTCGAGACGATCCAGCCGATCGAGATCGTCGAGCGCGAATTCCCGGTCCTGGTCCGCGATTTCTCGATCCGGCCCGACGGGGCGGGGGCGGGCAAGCATCGCGGCGGTCTCGGCTACCGGCGGGAGTTCGAGCTGTTGCAGGACGCCGAGTTCATCTCGCGGCTGGCGCAGCGCACCTTCGGGGCGCGCGGCATCAACGGCGGCGGGCCGGCGGCGATCTCGCACACGCTGATCAATCCGGGCGGGCCGGACGAACGGTCGCTGCCCGGTCTGGTCCAGATGTCGCTGTCCGCCGGCACCCGCGTGGCGATCGAGCAGGCGGGCGGCGGCGGCTGGGGCGACCCGAGGGAGCGGTCGCCCGACGCGGTGCTGGCCGATGTCGAGGACGGCTACGTCACCCCGGAGCGGGCGGCGGCCGATTACGGGATCGTGCTGACCCCCTTGCCGGGGGGCCGCTACCGCGCCGCCGTTCCGCAACGGGTGGCGTGACGGCGGACGTCCGAGGCGACGACGAAAAACGAACACGGAGGAAAAGACATGGCCATTCCATTGTTCCGGCGCCGGTCCATCCAGGGCGATTCCCGCGGGCGGCTGGTCGCGGCGCTTTCGGTCCTGCTGGCGGCGGGGGCTGCGCTGTTCCCCGTCACGCAGGCCGCCGCGGCCGAAAGGACGCTCACCCTCATCAGCTCCTTCCCGCTCGACGGCCCGGCGGGCGACAAGATGCATGTGGTGAAGCTGTTCATCGAACGCTTCAATAAGAAGGCAACCGGCAAGGCGCGCATCCGCGTCATCGGCGGGCCGGAGATCGTGGCGCCGTTCGACCAGTTGAAGGCGTTGCAGACCGGCCAGTTCGATATGATGGTCGCGACGTCGCTCTACTTCAACGAGTTGCGCGACCTCCAGTTCTTCCACTATCTGCCCTTCGATGAGCACATTCGCACTGCCAAGCAGGCGGCGCCGTTGCTCCAGAGGATTTCGCGGGAGAAGGCCGACGTCGTCTTCCTGCAATATTCCAGCCCCGGCCTGTCCTTCTACCTGTGGACCAAGAACCGGCCCATCGCCAAGCCGGAAGACGCGCGCGGTCAGAAGATCCGCACCTTCGGCGACACCACTGCACCGCTGGTCCGTCATCTCGACATCGTGCCCACCAGCATCGCCAGCAACGAGGTCTATTCGGCTCTGCGTACCGGCCTGCTCGACGGCGCGTTGCGCGATCCGCTGTCGATCGACCTGCTGAACGAAGGCGAGTTGCTGAAATTCGTCACCGAAGCCAACGTCGCCGACATCGAGACCGAGACCTACATCTCGGCCAAGAGCTGGGATGCGCTGCCGGAGGACCTCCGGCGGATGCTGGACGAGACGGCGCGGGAAACCGAGGTCGAGGGCTTCGCCTGGATGAAGAACCGCGTTGCGGCGGCGATGGACAAGATGAAGACGCGCTACGGCGTGCAGGTCGTGCCGTCGTCCCCTGAACTGAAGACCATCCTGAACCAGACGATCCCCAAGGAGATTCTGACCGGGCTGGTCGGCAATTCCAAATACAAGGACGAGATCATCGAGAAGTTCGAGCTGAGATCGGCCGTGAACTGATCCGATGAGCCAACGGCGCGCCGGAGCGCGACCTCGGCGTCCTGCATCGTTCCACACGCAACGGAGCCATCATGGTCCGTCCCATCTCCAAGGCGCTGGAGCTGTTCAGCCGCGTCGTCCTCGTGGCGCTGGTCGGGCTGGTCTGCACCAACGTCGTGCTGCGCTACGTCTTCGACTCACCGGTCGTCTGGGCCGACCAGATCACCGGTTACGGCATGGTCTACATCACCTTCCTGGCGGCGCCCTGGGTGCTGGCGCGACGGCGGCACATCGCTGTCGATCTGCTGCAGGAATCCCTCGGCCCGCAGACCCGCCCCTTGTTGGGCGCCGTGCTGGGGCTGGTCGGCTTCCTCTATAACGCCGGCTTCACATGGCTGGCGTGGAGCGAATTGGCCCGCATCCTGGCCCGTGATTCGCAGTTCTCCGACGCCATCCTGGTTCCGCAATGGACGATCTACTGGGTGCTGCCGGTCGGCAGCGGCCTGATGGCCCTGGAGTTCGCGCTGAACGGCATCGAGGATCTGCGCGCCTACCTGCGCGGCGTGCCGGCCCCGCGCGTGGCGGCCGAGTGAAGGGGAGGGATCGGTCATGGAATGGTACACCGCGTTTCTGCTGCTTGCCGGCGGCCTTGTCTTGGCGATGGCCAGCAACATCCCCGTCGCTTTCGCCTTCGGTATCATCAATATCGTCGCCGCCTATTTCCTGTTCGGATCGGTGGAGGCGCTGTCCTTCGTCGTCCATGCCTCCTTCTCCAGCGTCGCCAGCATCCATCTGACGGCGATCCCCTTCTTCCTGCTGATGGGGACGATCTTCGTCCGCACCGGGCTGAGCAGCGTCGTGCTGGACGCGGTCGATCGCATCCTGTCCGGCGTGCGGGCATCGGGTTGCTACGTCGCGATCGGCAGCGGGGCGCTTTACGGTGCGCTGATGGGGGCGAGCGTCGCCTCCACCGCGGTGATGGGAGCGACCATGGTCGGCGACCTGCGGCGGCGCGGCTATGACAACACGCTGGCCATGGGACCGATCATCGGATCGGGCACGCTGGCCAACCTGATCCCGCCGAGCCTCGGGGCCGTGCTGATCGGCAGCCTCGCCGGCATTCCCATCGCCGACCTGCTGATTGCCGGAGTCGGTCCGGCCATCGTCGTCATCCTGCTGTTCTGCAGCTACATTGCCATCAAGGCGCGCCGCTTTACTGGCGTGCTGGCGGAGGTGCCGGCGACTCTGCGCGTACGGCTCGGCGGGGTGCTGCTGCTGCTGCCGATGATCGTGCCGGTGTTCTTCGTCACCGGGGTGATCTATCTGGGGGTGGCGACTCCGACCGAGGCGTCGGCGACCGGGGCGTTCGCGACCTTTGTCGTCGCCGCCGCCTATGGCCGGATGAACTGGCGTGTCTTCAACGAAAGCCTGATGGACGCCCTGGAGATCGCGGCGATGATCATGCTGATCGTCGCCGGTTCCAAGGCCTACAGCCAGATCCTGGCGATCACCGGGATCGCACCGGGTTTCGCCGAGTTTCTGGCGGGCGTGACCAGTTCCCCCACCGTCGCGGTGCTGATCGTTCTGCTGATCGCGTTGGTACTGGGCTGTTTCATGGATCAGACTTCCGTCATCTTCGTCACCATTCCCTTGGTGATCAACGCCATCCAGACCCTGGGGGTCGAGCCGGTGTGGTTCGGTGTGCTGTTCTCGATGATCGTTGGCATCGGCGGCATCACGCCACCCTTCGGCCTCAACCTGTTCGCGCTGAAGGCGGTGGCGCCGCCGGACATCAGCATGGGCGAAATCTACCGGATCTGCGGTCCCTACGTCGTCCTGGAACTGCTGGCGGTCGGGGTCGTGCTCGCCTTTCCCGGGATCGTCTCCGTATTGGTCACGGCCATGCGCTGACCGGTACCGCTCAGAGCAGCGTTGGTTCTGATGGGATGGACGCCCCTGTTTCTGGTGAGTGACACCACCTGAAGGGGATCGGCTCTCAACGGATATGGAGATCCGGTACCGTCAACTTGTTAACCACCCAGTTGCCGGGGCGGGCCGTGCGGGGTATGGGACGGCATGACGACGCGCCCCGATCGGCGTGTTGCAGCGAGGTGAGCTGAGCAAGAGATTGCCCGAGCCCCGTTGATAATCAGACGACGCGGACCGAGTTCGGGCGTCCAAGGTCGAGCATGCGGTTGAGGACCGCGACGCCGATGGCCACCTCGGTGGCCTGCGCCGCGTCACAGTGGAAGCGCAGCGCCTCGCCAAGGACACCCTTCCAGCGCGCCATTTGGCTTTCCACGCCCGCCCGCTTGTTGTAGCCGCTGGCCCGCTGCCACGCCATTCGGCCCTGCTGCGCGATTATCTGGATGTGGCGGTCACGCTGGCTGGGCACGGTCTGGGCGGTGTCGCCGAGCACGGCATCGCTGCGCGGTGGTGCCACCACGGCCGCCTCGGGATGGCGCTCGTGCACGGCCGCGTAGACGCCGCTCCGGTCATACGCGCCGTCCCCGGTCAGCGAGGCCACCGGTCTGGCGATCTGATCGAGCAAGGGGCCGACTTGCGAGGCGTCATCGACGCCGCGGTCGGTCAGCGTGGCGGCGACAATCCGGCCGCTGCCCGCGTCCATGCCGATGTGCAAGGCGTGCCAGGAGCGCCGCTTCTTGGTACCATGCTTCTCGATCAGCCATTCGCCCGGCCCACACAGCTTCAGCCCGGTGCTGTCCACCAGCAGGTGGATGGGCGCGCCGCTCGAGCGCGGTGCTGAGGGCAGCGTCACCGTCCGGGCCCGGCGCGCGATGGTGGAGTGATCCTGCACCGGCAGATCAAGCCCGAGCAGGTGCAAGACGGAACCGATCAGCCCCTCGGTCTGGCGCAGCGCCAGACGGAACACTGCCCTCAGCATCAAGGCCGTGGTGATCGCCAAGTCCGAGTAGTGGGGCTGACCACCCGGTGTGGTCCGGGGCGCCGCCTTCCACTGCGCGACCGCCTCGTCGCTCACCCAGACGGTGAGGCTGCCGCGCTGACGCAAGGCCTCGTCATAAGCGGCCCAATTGGTCACGCGCCGCTTCGGCCGTGTGATGTGGTGACGGCGGGCAGCGTTCGCTTTGTAGGGCACGGCCAGGAACCTGAACGGAGGCGGAGCCATGGCCTACGGCATCAGCCCTATCCGTGCAATAGCCCGTTGTGCGCCAAAGTCGCGCGACTTCACACGATGGCATCCCCCATCACGCCTCCTTCACCTCCGTGATAAAGGCGTGAATGCCGGCCTTCAACGCGACGGCCCGCTCTGCCACTCGCTGAGCGGATTGCAGGACCTGGTTCGATCCCGTTGCGGTCGATTCCGAAGCGAATTTCAGCCTGCCGATGTTGAGGGTCACTTCGGCGGTACCTTGCGCGGCCTCGACGGCATTGCGGCCGATTTCAGCGGTGGCCGCTCCCTGTTGCTCGACGGCGGCGGCCACCATGGTCGCCATTTCGTTGAGGCGGTAGATCACCGCCGCAATCGACTGGATGCCCGAAACCGCTCCGCCGATGGTAGTCTGCATCGCGCTGACTTGGCTGCGGATCTCGTCGGTCGCCTGCGAGGTCTGGGTGGCCAACTGCTTGACCTCGGACGCCACTACGGCGAAGCCCTTGCCGGCCTCGCCGGCGCGTGCCGCCTCGATGGTGGCGTTCAGGGCAAGCAGGTTGGTCTGGCTGGCGATGCCCTGGATGAGATCAATCACGTCGTTGATCCGCTGGCCCGACTCGGTCAACGCGCCAACCTGGCCCTGCGCCTGCTCTGCCTGCCGCGCCGCCTCGCTGGCGAAATTGCGCGCCTCGTTCATCTGACGCGAGACTTCCTGCACGGTTGAGGTCAACTCCTCGGTCGCCGCGGCAACCGTCTGCACGTTCGAGGCAGTCTGCCTCGCGGCGCTGCCGACGGCGGCCATCTGTCCCGACGCCTCCTCCGCCGTGGCTGACAGGGAGTGGGCCGTCGTCTCCAGCGCGGCAGAGGCGGCGCTCATGACAGTCAGGGCGTCATTGACCTCGCGGTCGAACAGGCGGATGGTCTCGCTGACCTTGTCGGCCCGGGCCAGTTTGCGCTCGGCCTCCGCTTCCTGTTCGGCCTGGATGCGTTGCCGGTCGAGGGCGTTCTCCTTGAACACCGCCAAGGCGCGGGCGATGTCGCCCACCTCATCCCGGCGGTCGGCGCCGGTAATGTCGACCGAGAGGTCGCCGTCGGCCAAGCGGCGCAGGCAGGCCACCGCCGTGCCGATGGGCTTGACGATCCCCTGGTCTGCGCCTGATCCAGATGTGCGCGCACCTCAGCCTTGCGGTCGGCGACGACCACTTCGATCGTCGCCACGCTCGTCGGGTTGGCGCCCATCTGGTATTCGGCCCGGCTTAGCTCGACCAAGTAGCGGTAGAGCCGGGCACCCTGTGCCGCTTCATGGCCGGCATACTCGACCCGGCGCAATTCGCCGCCAAGCTTCGACAGGCCATAGCTGACCCTCCTCCGAATCAGTGGACACCTCTGCTAAGCTCCAGATGGAGCGGAGAGGTCAAGAATGACGACGACACGGCGCATCTTTACGGACGAG
>NZ_JAVDTO010000029.1:0-36808 GCF_031455875.1 Azospirillum sp. BE72 | reverse complement strand
CCGATCAACCCGTCACCTCGCGCAGCCGCCATGCCGACGCCCTGCCGCCCGTCGCTGAGCCGGTCGGCACCGCACCGGCAGTGGTCGAGGGCGGCAGCGGCCCCGATCAACCCGCCTCACCGCCCCTCCCGGAGCCGATGCCTTCAACAGCATCGCGGGAATCGACAGCCGCGAAGGAGTCACCGCCTGCGGCCTCGGCCGAAACACAGGGCACTAGTGAGCCCGACAAGCTGCTGGCCGACATTGTGCCCGATAAACCCAAAGCGCCGCCTCGGCTTCCAGAACTAGCAATCCCGCTCCCAAGGGCTGGACTCCCTACCGGAGCGCAGAAGAAGGAGTAGAGCTGTGGAACACCGCATGGTAGAATACAGCTTAGAGAGGTGACGGTTATGGCGATTGAGCTAGTTGGCCTTCTGATTTTTGCGGTGTTCGCGTTCAACGTCGCAAAGTGGTTGTATCGCGGAGTGATTGATGGCGTCTGGTCTACGCCCATCAAGAGCACCACTGAGCCCGCGCCCGACTGGTACTCAGCAACCCCGGAGAACCAGTATATCCGTAAAACAGCTATGTATATTCCGTCCAAGCATGACCGCCGTCATTAGTACTGCGAAGCTATCCCGGCACGGTGCGTAAAAGGTCTCTACAACCAACACCGATTTCAGACGGTACAGGCCGCGGTTGCAATAAAGTGGTAGGTGAATGTGATGGTGAAGCCGTTCACACCACGTTAATCACTGAACCTATATTGTGTTCTCAGGTTCACCGTTCCTCCCGAACCACACTAAAGGCCGCGCCTTATTGGCAGCGGCCTTTTCCTTTTCCAAACACGCTGATTGTGCGTTCGAGACGCGCTCCGCGACTAGAGTCCAAAGTCCATCGCTCTCGCATGCTCCTGCTGCGGGGCGGGCTGGTGCTGGTCGGCCGCCAAATCGTGGCCCTGGGTTTCGAGCGCCGAGATCTTCTCGCCAGTCGCCTTCTGCAGCTGCTTGCCCAAGGCTTTGGCGTCGTCAACGAAAAGGCGGGCGCTCGTTCTGGCGCGGCTGATCGTGACGTAAAAGACCTTCTGGTTCGACAGATTGCGCCGCCAGCTTTCGAGCACGCCAACGACGTGATCGACGGTGCGCCCCTGCGCCGCGTGAGCCGTCGCCGCATGCGCATAGTCCATGTGGGCCAAACGTGGATCATCCCGTGCGAGGTCGATTTCCTTTCCGTTCTGCAGGCGCACGGTGACCTTTCGGCCGTCCACGGCGAGGATCGTCGCCGTGTGGCTGTTGATGAGGACTTTTTCCTTGTCGTTCTTCGTCCACTGGATTCGATCACCCTGCTGCAGATCATGCTTGTCCCGGTCGTACACGGACACGGCACCGCTCCGGCCGGCGGCAAGCTCCTGGGGCTTCCACTTCACGGTGCGGCCGTCCTTGTGCAGCGTCACCACGCCCCGCCGCTGGTCGATGCCGCTGACCTGCCAATGCTCGTCCTTGTCCACGCCGAGAGCGGCATAGGATCGGTTGAACACCACCACCTGGCCGTTCTTGTAGTTGAAGGCCGCACGCTGCTGAGCCCCGGTGAAGTTGGCCGCGCGCAACGTGTTGATGGTGATGGCCGGGCCGGATATCTGGCCCTCGAAAACCAGCTGGTTGCGGACCGCTTCATTGATTTCCCTCCTAGTCTCGTTCGCCGGCGCCACGATGAGTGTCCGGGCCCGGTCCTCGGCGGAAAGCGAAAGCCAGTGAGCCGCCGCCCGGGCGGCTGGGGAGTCATGCTCCTCGATGGCCGAACCCAACTTCGCGAAGGCAGCGCGGACCTCGCCCGCAATCGAGTGTTCGACCGCAGCCTTTAGCTCTGGGCTGTTCTTCTGCCGCTGGATCTCCTTCATCTCAGCTGTCGTGATGCCGGCGCGCTGAAGCTGGGCGAAGGGCTTGCCGGCCTCCACGGCACCCAGCTGTTTCTCGTCACCGGAAAGCACCACCTTGGGCAGCTTCAGCGCATTCGCGATGCGCTCAAGATCCCGGGCCTGGGCGGTCGATGCCAAGCTGTCTTCGTCCACCAGCAGACCCGTGCGCGCAAAGAGCGCCTGAGCCTCCAACAGCTTGTCCTTGGGCACGTCGCCGCGCGTGAACTTCTCGAAGTTGGCAAGGAAGCTCTGCAGCGTCCGCGTCTCGATCCCGGCTTCCTCGGCCAGCGTTGCGGCCGCTGAAGCGGTCGGTGCGAGACCGATCCAGCGGAAGCCGTTCTCGTCCGATACCTCGCGCACGGTCTGGTACATCGTGGTCTTGCCCACGCCGGCATAGCCTTGCACGGCAACGAAGCGGTCTCGGCTGGTGAGGATCATGGTCGAGGCGGCGATCTGCCCCGCGTTCAGGGACTTCCCGTCCTCTCGCACCACGGCCAGCCGCTTGGCCACCTCTTCGGCACGGGTGGGCACAATAGGCGTCGCCACGCCCCGCCCCTCCCGCATCAACTGGATCACCTCCTTCTCCATCGCCACCGCGGTGGGGGTGGTGACGAGCTTCCGATGCTCGGCAACCTTGGAATCAAGGAGCTTCCCCGACGATCGAGCCGCAGCTATCGCATCCTCAATCGCCTTCACGCTCACCCGGCCCAATCCGGCCGTCATCGCCTCCTTCCTGACGTCATCGAGTTCGAATGCACTGTTGCGTTCGGACAGGTGCCGCACCGCATAGTCGACCGCCTGCTGCGCCGTCTCCGCCTTGACCTGCGGAACGCGAGGGGCGCGGTCGGTCACGCGCTCCGCCAGGTAGCCCAGCACTCCGCTGATACCGCCCTGCTCCATCGCCTCCCGAACGGTGGTCGGCAACCCGGCATCGAGGCGGGCGGCAACTGTGGCGTCGGCCTCCGTCGCCTTGTTCAGCGACACCCCCAAGGCCGACACACGCGCACGCCAATCCGCCGCGAGTTCCGCCGGCGAGACGGTACGCTTGGCCTGCCGGGTGACCAGCGCCGCGACGGCCGCGGTCTTGGCGTTCTGATGATCGTAGCCGTCCAGGGCTGTGCGGATCTCACGGGCGCGGGAGGAAAACTCGTCAATCAACTCCTGAGGGATGGAGGCGATTTCGAACCGGCCGTCCTTGTGCGTGAGACGGATTTCATAGCCCATCTCGTGCAGGCGCTGGGCGAGTTCCGCCCGGTACATCTGCCCTACCAGCATCTTGCTGTCATAGAGCGCGGGGTTGTGCAGCGAGCGCCAAGTGCCGTCACCATTGTCCCGCACCATGTTGGCGATCACCGCGTGCGTGTGCAGCTGCGGTTCGAGATTGCGGTTCGTGTCGTGGCGGAAGGTGGCCGCGACCATGGACTGATTGCCCACCGTCTTCACCTTCCCGTCGATCATGACGCGGGTCTGGATGAGGTTCTTTTCCACCCAACCCAGAGCCGCTTTCACCGCGTCATCGTGGGCCTCAAGGACGCGCTTATCGTCTGCCACCAGCCCTAGGATTGAGACCGATTTCGGCGCGGAAAAGGTGAGGTCCACGCCCGGTGCGTGCTGCACCTCACCGTCCACCACGCGCCCCAGCTGGCCGCCGCCGGGAATGCGCCCCTGCAACACGCGGATGAAATCGCCGTTCTCCACCTCACCCACATAGCCCACGGATTTGGCACCATCGCCAAACCATGCGCTTGCCTCACGCGCCTCCGCGCTGCTCTTGGCGTAGTAGTTTTCCTTCCCGTAGTAGGAGCCAGCCTGATGCGCGCTGCTGAGCGTCGATATCGAGAGCATAGGTCTCTCCTAGTCAGAAATCGTTCGGCCGGCGGGCGGCCTTCGGCGGCGGCGCAGCCGGCGGTGCGGTTGCCTCAAGCTCCGGCTCGTCCTGGGCCTGCGGGGGAGGGGCGGGCGGTGCTGTTTCGGTCTTGCGCGGCTCTGCCGGCGGCGGCGGTGCGGACGCGGGCGCAGCTTCCACAACTGGTTTGCTCTTGCTCGCCCGGCGCTTCTTGGGGGCCTCCTGTGTGCTTCCCGTTTCTTCCGGCTGGGCTGACGGTGCTGCCGTTGGCTTCGCCGTCCCCTCGATAATGCGGGGTGCCTCTGGAAGCGGCGGAATGTGGCGAAGCACGTAGCGCGGCACGATGGAGCGCACCTTCCTGACCGGCACTTTGATCGCAGCAGCCGGAAAGCCCTGGGGCATTTTGATGAAGCCGTGACGGTCGGGCAGGTCCTGAATTTGGGAGGCGAGAACCAGCTTCTCCGGTGTCGTCTTCTCGCTCAGAGAAACGCCGTCGCGCATCTCGTTCGCACCGTAGGTGACACCTTCGTGATACTCCGACACCTCGCGCTCGCCCAACACCTGGGCACACCACGTTGCAGTCTCTGGCTCCGGCGTTGACAGCACGACACGCGAGCGACAGCTACCAAGGAGCGCGGCTGCACCCTCCTTGCCGAAGTTGTGTTCCAGCAGCGATTTGGTCTGAATGCCGATCATGAATGCGCCGCCGAACTGGCGGGTCTCTGTCACCGACGTGATGAGGCTCGGGATGTAATTGAGCGAGCCAACCTCGTCCAGAATGAACCACAGCATGCGGCTACTGGGTTGGCCGGACAGCAGCTGGTTGACCGCCACCTCAAGCCACATCGAAATGAGCGGCTGAAGCGTGCTGTGCTGGTCGCCACGCGACGACATGAACAGAAAGCCGTCGCGCTCCGTGTCCGAAACCCAATTTCGAATTGAGAATGCCTCGCCATCGTGGCGCAGCACGCGGAAAGCCCGCAGAGCGTTCGTGATGGTGAACTGCACCGATGCCGCCGTGCGCTCCGACCCTTCAGGCAAGACGTTCTGAGCGAAGGTTCCCTTGATGAAAGCCTGGACGTATTTCAGGTCGATCCGCACCAGATGGTCGATCAGTGCGAGGTTGTCCGTCACCCCCTGGGACGCCAGTTTTTGGGCGGCTTCCGACAGCAGCAGCTGCGACGCTTCAGCCCAAGTTGGATCTCCTTTCGTCGGTCGCGGGATCATTGCCTGCGCCAGCATGTCGAAGTCATTCGGCAAGCGAGCGTCGATGAACGGGCTCCAATATGGACTGCGCTGGTCGAGCGGGTTCAGCAGAACGTCGCGCGACGGATCGAAGAAAGCCTCCGTCAGCGCGCCCATTTTGTCGTACACGATGGCGCGGTCTCCGCGTGCTCTGATCTGGTCCAGCAGCCCCAATATCAGCTGGGTCTTACCAGTGCCTGGTGCACCGGAAACAAGCGTGTGCGTCGTCTCCGCCCCGTGCGGGTAGGGCACCCCCGCCAAGCTGTAACGGGAGCCTCCACGGCGGATATTGTATCGCCTGATGGCCTTCGCGAGCTTTCGCTGAGTGGTAAGCTGAGCGCCGCGGATATGCGTCTTCCTGGCAAACGCACGGCCCTTCAGGTAGGCGACGAACAGGAACAATCCGGCGATCCCACCGGCGGCAAATCCACCGCTCCACGCCGACGCGATCACCTCCGACACGACCCGGTTTTTCGCCATGTGCACGCCCGGTGTGCGAAGGATATCCACGACGCGGACTTGCGTGTTCTCGCCGCTCGGTTGGCGGAAGTTGACGAACTCGTTTGCGTTCTGGTGGATGCGCCACAGGAAGTTGGCATAGCCGTACTGGAAGGTCACATAGCGGTCGTAGGGCGCTGTATTCAGGTAGGCGCTCACCAGCATCACACCGACGAATACCAGCACCATCAGGCGCCACATATCGCGGATGATCTGCCAGAGCATCCGCCAAGTGTGAGTGATCGTTTGACCGCCACGGATGATCGTGGACGAGCGGATCATTCATCGTCTCCCCGGTTCAGGGCGCTCATCGGCGGAAGGCCCTGGGCCTTCAGCCACGCATCCACGTCCTCCAGCGCGTCGCCAATCACCCCCTCACGGTTGGTCGCCTTCAGAGACCGTCCCAGCATCCGGCAGGACAGTCCGACCCAAACCAGCATCTGCATTTCGATCGGCGTTCGGGGAAAATCCGACCGCACCACCTGTTCGCCTCGCGCTGCCGCAAGGAGCGTACTTCGCACCCAATCGGCTGTTGCCATGCCCGCCGCCGCGGCGGCGGTAGTGATCTCGGACCATTCGTCGTTGGTGGCTCGTACAGAGCGGGGCTGTCGCATTGGCGCGCTCCAAAGGGGGCATTTATGCCACCTTTCTACCACCTTCGAACGGGGATGGCGAGCGTATGCCACGTAACACGTTGGCAGCTAAGTTATTGTTTTTGCTACGTAATACGCGTGTGACACACCACGTATTACGGTACAGCTTGCGCTAAGTGTTTGATCTGAACGGCGTTTTCGCCATTTCGACGCCGCAACGCAGTTGCATCAGGTGTGACCTCCGAAGGAGGTTGCTTTCTCTCACCCCTGGGTTCGAAACCCTTGGAATCCCTATGCACGTGGCTGGGCTGGAAAAGCCTCCGCGGCGTCTGAGCGGACTTCGCAAAACGGGGGGCAGGTGAGGGGCAACCAGTGCCCCTCGCAAGGTCACCTAGGCATCGGCCGATCCTAGGGGACGGCTTGGCGCACGCTGCCGGAAATGGGGCTGTGGCGACGGGCGGAATTGCCGAGCATCGCCCGGCACTGAAGCGGCAAAGCTGGGCAAGCCATGGGGAAAGCCCTGTCCACAAATCCACGGGTCAACGCGCCGAAGGCGCGTAGGGACGGAGGGGCCAGCCGCGCCCCCATAGCGCACCGGGATGGCCCCGTAGTCCCGTTGGCCGGTGGAGGCTGTGGACAGGTCGGGACGGGCCGGCGCGCGTCCAAAACTCCGGCATGGCGACACACCCTGCCCACAAATCCACAGACCAATCCGCCGCAGGCGGATAGCGACTGGTCGCGTTGGTCTGTGTGAGCTTGTGGACAGGGCCGGGCGATCTGGCGGTGTCGTGTGCCTGGGCGGCCAGCTGGCCGCCATTGAATGCGGATCGGACGCGTAGCGGCCGGCATTTTCCCCGAGGCAGAGGGGGGTGGTCCGACTTGTGGCGCGGCTGGGGGGGGCTCGGCCCCCCTCCCCCCAGCGGGGGGACCGCGCCGCAGGACCATGGGCGTGCGCCGTTCGCGGGTGGCAGGCGCTGCCGTCGCACCCTGCCCATTGGCGCCCGCAAAAAGGCGGTGCAGCCGCGTTGCGGACGCAGTAAATATCGCTCCACCGTAGTGGCATGCGAAGGGGAATTATTGTGTCCGCTCTCGACAAATTGACCACGCTGCAGCAGCAGCTTTCGACGCTTCAGGAACAGCAGGCTAAGGCGCTTCAGGAACGCCGCGAAGAGATTGGCGCACTGGCGGAGGCTGCCGGTGTCCTGACGGTTCCGAACGCCGTTCTTCTGGGCCTTTTCCGGGAACTGCGCGAGCTTCCGGACAGCGCACCGCGCTTGGCGGAGCTTGCCGAAAAGGGGCAGGACCTGGCGAAGCCGAAGCGGGGTCGTCCGGCCGGTACGGGCGCGTCAAAGCAGGCGGCGAAGGGTGGCTCAAGCGAGCCTGCGACCGCTGGCACAGAGACCCAGGAGTGACGTGCAAACCGGCTCTCAGGCCCGCCGGGGAGCCGGCGAGCATCGCGATGCCGGCGACGGGGCGCGGCCGGCGCGGGTGGGCCGGCGCGGCTCTGTGGTAGGGCGGCGCCAGCCGCCACAACGATGGTTCAGCCGCGCTTGCGCGGCTGGCCGCTTGGGCGCTGCCGGGTCGCTCCCTTCCTGCTCCGGTCGGGGGAGCGCTCCGGCGCTCCCACCCGCTGCCGGGGGTCAACCGTACAGGGCGTTGAAGACTTCTAGGTCGTCACCTTCCACGAAATAGAGCGCGGTTTGCGCCGTCTCCGTGTCGCTCTCGCGGCGGATGGTCATCCCGGCCAAGCGGTAGAATTCGACGGTCCGCCGTCCCTGGCTCTCGTCCACAAAGCACGCGTCGGCCACCTTCTGCGCGATGATCCTGGTGAGCGCTTTTTCAATCTCGGCGCGGAAATGGGCGGGCACCGGCCGGAAGCTCAAGGTTCCCTTCATGGAACCGATTTCCGGGTTCTTATCCTCCCACCGGATCTCAAGCATCACGCCGTTGCAGGTTTCTTGATGGGCGGCGGTGTGTGCGGTCATCGTCTGAGGCTCCCTATCCTGGCTGATCCGGCCGGTTCTTTTCGTCACCGGCCGGATGCGTCTCATTGCCTGGGTCTTAATGGCGCTGTGATTCCGCCTCTACGACCGCTTGGGCCCAGTCCAGCAGCAGCGGCGGCGGGGCGGCGCGGTCTTGGATAATGTCCAGCAAGTGCCGGTCGATTTCGTCGTAATTGGCGGTCCCGAAACTGCGCGCCAGAAAGCCGCGGCTTGCACTGAGGATCACCAGCTTAACGGGGTCGAGAGTCATGGCTGCGTGCCTTTCCTGTCGCGGGTGGTGGGGCTGTCGTTGCTGTGGCTGCGGCGGTCGAGGGGGGAGTTACCCCCCTCTTTCCGGGGTCAGCGGCGGCGCTTGCCGGTCACGCCGTCGAGCAACTTCCCGGCTCCACGTTCGAGGGTGATGCGGGTATCCTGATGCTCGCTGCGACGGGCGACGGCGGTCATTCCCTGCACAAATTCCCAGACGCTTTCCGGTGCCTTCCCTTCCTCCTGGGTCACCGCCTCGATGACGCGGGCGGCGGCGCTCTTGGTGAGACCGGCGCGCTTGGTCAGGAAGTCCGTGCGTTCCTCGTCGTCCTTCGCGACGATGGCCGCCTTAGCCTCCTGCACCCCGCTGGTGAGCGCGCGGGTATCGGCGTCGGCAAAGGCGCGGAGCGTCGGCATAGCCTGCTGCAAGAACCGGCTGGGCGCGTGCTTGGTGTGACGCAGGGTGATTTCCTTGAAGCCTTCCACACCCCACATCATGCGGTTCTGGCACACCCCGCGAAGGTAGAAGGTCGCGATACCGGCGGACTTGCTGCCCACCTCGCTATTCCAGACGTAGAAGCCGCGGAACACGAGGTCGGGGGAGCCGTCCGGGAGCTTGCCGATTTCGATCGGGTGGGTGTCGTCCACAAGGAAAATGAACACGTCGCGGTCGCTCGCAAACAGCGTCGTGGTCTCCTTGGTGACGTCCACGAAGGGGTTGTAACGGGTCATCCCTTCCAGCATCCCCGGCACCTTCCAACGGGTCTCCCCGAGACCGTTACCGGCGATGCGCTGCACGGCCTTGACCACTTCCCAATCGTGGATGCGGCCATAATCCGGGCCGGTGATGGCGCGGAGTTCGGTGCTGCCGTCCATCCGGGTGTAGGTCTTCACCAATTCGCTGCGGTGGGTCGCCAGCCCGTATTGCAGGTTGATCCCGGCGATGGCGGCGGGGAGGTCGCGCAGGTAGCCGGCGGGAGCGCCGACGATCTGCGCCAGCTGACCGAAGGACCAATGCGAGGGGGCGGCGGTGCTGCCGTCCGGGAGCGCGAGGAAAAGGGACTCCGCGTCGTCGCGGGTAGCCTGCACCGTGATCCGGGCGGTTTCGACCGTGGCGGGCTTGCTGGCGTCGGCCGCGGAGCGGGTGAAGGCATACAGGCTGTCCAGGGAGAGGAACCGCTGATCGGCCGGACGCTCGAACCACTGCGACTGCACGCGGGCGTTCTGCTCACCGCGCAGCGCGTCCACGCGGAAGGAACCGGTCACGGGCGCGGCGTCGATGGTGAAGGCGGCGGGGGCGATGGCGTTCATCTGTCGGCTCCTGGTGTTGTGTTCGTCTCTATGCCCCCATTATAGCGTAACGCGTTACGTGCGGAAGCGAAAAAGCGTAACGCGTTACGGCGTAACTGCCTCCGCCCTATGCAGCGAAAACATGGCTAAATCAGCAGCTTAACGGCGGACTGGCACGTTCCCTGCAAAACCCCACACGCTAAGCAAAAGCGGTTTCCGGCTCTGGGGCGCAGCAGGCGTTACAGGGTCTTGGGACCGCGCGTTCAGCATCCCCCCGCGAGGGGGCGCGCGGTCCCTAGTCCCTGTTAGCCTGCGGTTTCGGCGGCGAACGATCCGCTGCGAGGGGTCCCCGCCCCCGGCGGGGCGAGCACGGATCGCTTCGCCCAGCTGGCGCCCATCCGACGCGGCGGAGACGTCCGGCCCGGATGGGCCGGACCTTGATGGTTGGCGCCGATAGGCGCCTCATTGTGTGACCGGAGCAAAGCGCAGGTCACGGCCCCACCTCTCCAAGCCCTGCCCTGCCCCGTCAGCCTGCCGCCCGGCTCCGCGGACGGCCTATCCTCTACCCCGCCCCGCTGCAAGCGGGGTGGCTCCCGAAGGGGGCCAGATCGTACCGTAGGCGGAGACACCGCGCCGGCATCCACCTCCCGGACAACCTGGCGCTACCCTGCCCGGCCGGTGGCTCCGGGAGCTGGCCGCGGCAGCGGCCGGCGACTAGAGCCGGAGAACCCAAGCGGGAGACCAAAACCCCCGCTGGGTCCAAAAATGAATTCTAGATCTCGGGCTCGCTCCAAACCCGCATCGGCTTCCAATTCGGCTCGGCCGTCACGTCGAACGCCTTCCCAGCATCAGTAATCCGCAGCCGATACGGCGGCTCGCCGGCAAGCAAACCGCGCCTCACCAGCCCCGCCGCAATCCCGCGCATCACCAGAAAATCCGGCACATAGGTGGACCACGGCGCGGACCATTCGAACTCGGCATCGGGGTTCTTCTGGCCGAACTCGATCAGCCGCAGCGCCGACAAGGACAGCGGCTTTTCCTGCTTCGGCTTCGTCAACGGCTGGCCGCGCAGCAGCCGCGCGACCTTGCGACCGTCCGTCGTCATCTGCACCAGCAAGGCGAGGATGTGCCGCCCCGTGCGAGCATCCATCAGCCCCGTGCGCGCGTGCCTGAGCTTGACCAACGCTCGCCCTTCCAACGCGCTCCACGTCGCGCCGGTGCCGTTCGACACCAGCCCCTGCCCTTCGAGCACGCGGCGGAGATTCCAGCCGGTGTCGAGGGTCTTCGCGCCCACCGCGCCGTATTCGATCCACCGCCATTCGGACGCGGGCCTGCCGCCCGGGCCGCGGTGCAGGTCTTCGCGCCGCTGGTCCTCGTCATATGCGGCCAGCAGATAGGCCCGCTGGCGCTCGTTGAGCGCCGCGGCGATCTGCGCCAATCGGTCGGCGGCGGACTGCCTCGCCATCGGTTTGCCTCCTGCTCGATCACGTTACCGTCGCTGCCGGCGCGTCGCCAGCCCCCCGCAGCCGTCCAGGCTGTGGGGGGCGCGGGCGGTGGGGGGAGGGGCGGCGCTCTCTGACCCGAAGCGAAGCGGAGGGCAGTGAGCGCCGCCCCAAGTCGCGCGGTGAGCGGCCTTCCGGCCGCGAACCGGGCGAGACACCGACGCTGATAGTCCGGCGCGGCGGCGGGCCGGTCGGAGGTCGGCCCGTCGCCGTGTCCGGCGGGTTGGTCGGGGGCCACGCCTTTCCGACGCCCCGCCGTCGACGCTGGGGCGCTTGTGCGGCCGGGCAGTGCCGCGCCCCTGTAGCGCGGCTCTGACCGGCCGCCGCCGCCCGGCGCTGCTCCACCGCGGCGGCGACAGCCGCAATGATGATGGTTCGGCCGCGCCTGCGCGGCCGTCCGCTTCCCGCTCCGCCGTGTCGAGGACTGCAGCACCTGGCTGGCGATCGGCGGCTCAAGGGCGGCGACAGCCGCCACGATGATGGTTCGGCCGCGCCTGCGCGGCCGTCCGCTTCGCGCCTCCCGCCGGCGAGGTTCTCGTGCACCAGCTGGTCGTCGTCGTGGTCCCCAAGGCTGGCCGGGGAGCCGGCGCGCGTCAGCGTCGCCGGCGACGGGGCCAAGCCGGGCGCGGCGGAGAGCGGGGGCACTCCCCGCCCTCCCCCATCGTCACGCCTCGATGACCAGCAGCGCCACGTTGACGTTTGTCCCCTGCTCCCGGAACGATCCGGCGGGCAGGGCCTCCCAGACCGTCGCCAGCGGGCGCAGCTTCTCGGCCTGCCTGGGGCCGTTGGCGCACAGGGCCACCAGCCGCCCCCCCGTCTTCAGCAGCGATGCCGCGTGCGTGATGTGGGCGATATCCTGGCCGTTGGCGAAAGGCGGGTTCATAACGATCCGGTCGAACCGTCCCAGCGCTGCCGCGTCCATGGTGAGGAAATCGCCCGCGCGCACGTCGTCAAAGCGCTCAGCCAGCAGGTTAGCCAGACGTGGGTTAACCTCCACCGCAGTTATCACCGGCTCCACCCCGGCCACCTGCAGGGCGTCCAGCAGCGCGCCGGTCCCGGCGCTCGGCTCAAGCACCGCGTGGCGGTCCTCGATCTCTGCCGCCTCGACCATCTGGGCGGCGATGGCCGCCGGGGTCGGGAATAGCTGCGGGGCCGCGACCACCTGAACGCCGCCCTTCAAGCTGGCGCGCATCGCCTCGAAGTCGTCGGCTGCGCTATCCTGACGCGCGGGCGGCGGCTCCTGGGTGGGCACGGGGGCAACCAGCGCGGGGCGGGGCGGTGGAAGCGTCGGCGCTGCACCGGCTGCGGGCGGCGGAGGATCCTTGCGCTTGGCGTCGGTGATATAGACCGGGGCCGTCCTGAAGCTGCCACCGGAGACGAACGCCTCACGATAGCGATAGGCACCGTGCTGGTCCGTGGCCTTGGCGGTGCGGACGATCCGGTAATCCTTCGGCTTGCGCTTCCATTCCGCCTCGGTCATCTGAATGAAGCCGTCACCGGGGAAGTTGCACAGCGGCGGGAGCTTGGTCGCGGCCTTGGTCGCCTCGGCCTCGGCCTGGGTGGGTGCCTCGTAGTCGGTGATTTCCTCCACGCCGTATTTCCAACCACCGCGCCACGTCACGCCACGCGGCGCTTGGGTGGTGATGCTGACCGGCACGCCATCCTTGCGGGTCACGCGCAGGATGGTCAGCCAATCGCGCTCGCGCCTCACCATCACGCGTCCACCGGGCTGCAGGTCGAAGCGGCAGCCCATCAGGGCCGTTGCCGGGGCATCGCTGGCGACGGTCGCGCCGATCTGCTCGGCCAGCATCGCGCGCTCGTATGCAAGGCGGTTTTCGTAGTGTGCGATCCAGCGGCTGTTGCGCTCGATGCTGCGAGCGTAGACCGGCAGGGCGATGTCTCGGGCCTGGGTGTGCGTGATGATTCCGTTTGTCATCGCCGTCCACAACGACATTTCGCCTTCATAGCTGCTGGCACCCTCCGGGCGGGGGTACTGCGCCAGCGGGAACGGTCGGGAGATGTGGCCACCGTTTGCCAATCTCAGGGCCTGCTCGTGCGTCAGGTCCTCGCGCGACCACGCGCGCTGGTATGCCTCGGCCTCGGCCTTGGTGCGCTCGGCCTTGCGCTTGTCAGACTCCAAGCCCTTGATGCGGCGGTGCCGCACGTCGGGCCGCTCCTTGTACTTGGCGGCGCGGATCGCACCGGCGGCGCGGCTCTGCCAGTAACTGGCAGTATCCCACAGCTTCACGGCGCGGCGCATGCCGTCCTCGATGCGCTGGGCGTCCTTGCGGGCGCGGCGCTCGCTGTGATGACCAACCAATATCGGCTGGCCCAAGGGGATGCCGTCCATGATGGTGGCGACGGTCTTGCGGGCGGCGGCGGCGTCCTGGGCGCGGCGGTCGCTGTAGGTGTCGAAGCGGTAGGCGCGCTGTTCGGCACGCTCAACAAGGCTGGTGTCCTCGTCGCCAATCTCGCCGCACAGGTCGATCAGAAGATCCTCACGGCCCGGCGTCCAGGCGGGGGCGACGAAAAGCTCCTGCTTCGGTGCCCATTTGAACCCCGCCGCTCTGACGCGCTCATAGGTTTCGGCGTCGAGGCGGGTAACCGCATAGAGCCGCAGCTTGTTGTCGTCGGGGGAATAGGTGGCGGACAGGTTCATGGGGGCAGACTCCTGGCGTGCAGCGCCTGCGTGGAGGCACCGTGCATCGGTCGGGATGGGAAGGGCGGGGGTTAGGGACGGGGCAGGCTTCGCAGCGGCTGAAGGCGCTGCAGCACGTCGGCAACCTGCACCGTCGTGTCCTCGTGGAACTTGGTAGAGGTGAGATACCGGAAGAGGTCCAGCACCGTTTCGTCCACCGTCTCCAGAGCTTCGGCCATGATCCGGTTGTCTTCCTGAAGGCGGAGGATGTGGTTCATGGTGGAGGCTCCTTCGTTCTCTGTGCCTCCATTATATCGTAACGCGTTACGATGGAAACCGGAAAAGCGTAACGCGTTACGGCGTTTTTGCCCTGACCCTATGCTGTAATCACATACCAACGTCGGCACTCTGAACCGGCCCCGGTACGACAGAACCCGCGCCATCCGGGGGACGGTCGCGGGTTGCTGCGTGGGCCTGGATCACTCGGCGGTCAACGGGCTCCCCTCGTCGTCGGGCAGGGCCTCGTCCTGGCCTTCGTCCTCGGCCTGGGCGCTCATGCCCTGCTCGCCCTGCTGGGTGCGCTGCCCCGGCTTGCGCAGCAAGGCGGGCACCCACCGGGAACCGGCAAGCCGCCGCTCGGCTTCAGCAGCGAGTGCCGCTTTCTTCATGCCGTCCAGGCCGTCCGCTGCCGCGCCGGTCCCCTCGCGCACGGCGTCGAGGATGAGGGTCTTCGACACCCTGCCGAGATACCCGGCGGCGGTCGGCTCCCACCAATCGGCCATGTCGAGACTCAGGGCCTCGGCCAACAGGTCCGCACCGCGCAGCCGCGAGCGATCGTCGTTGTAGCGGTCCTTTCCCTGGGTCGCGTTGACGGAATGAGCGAGGCAGAACGCCAGCAATCCCATCACCGTTTCCTGATCCTGCTGGGCAAGCCAGTTCCACAGGTCATCACTGTTTGCCGGGATCCGCAGGGTCCACCAGCCCCGGCGTTCTTCGACGGCCTGGAACGCCTTTCCGGCCTCGATGTCGGGAGCGGTCTTAGCGGGCGGCTGCACATGCCCCAACGTGATTTCCAGCGCGCTGCCGGTCTCGCTGTAGAAGACGCGCAGCACCAGCTTGTGAACGAGCGCCAGCAAGGCAACGTCGGGCCGGTCGATCAGCGCCGCGCGCAGCGCCACGGTGCGGTGCATGCTCAGTTCGGCGGTCAGCGCCTCGGAAAGCCCGGTGCTGGACGCGCGGCCCCCGGCGCGGCCTACGGCTCCATCCTCCCCGGCGTCGTCATCCTGGGCGGCGCGCTTCAGCCCACGGCGCACCGTCAGATCCCCGGCATAATCGAGATACACGATAGCCCCGGCGGTCTCCTTCACCTCCGGTTCCCACACCTCAAGCCCTGCCTGCAATTCCAAAAGCCGCTGGTCGATCACCTGGGCGCGCTCGCCCGCCTCGGGCGTCTCGTTCTCCGCCAGAGCGTCAAGCTCTGTCGTCAGGGCCTCCACCTCGGCCTGTTCCTCGGGCGTGTAATCGCGCTGCGTGGGGTAGCTGCGGCCGAAGCTGGACAGGTAGCTGTATTCCGCCTCGGTGCGAGCCTCCACCCAAGCCCACCCTTCGGCGCGGACGGCCTCGGCCGCTTCGTGCAGCTTCTGCTCGGTCAGTTGCGCCACCAGCGGGGCGTCCTGCCAGAACCCCAGATCATCGGGACCGGCGAAGAGATCGCGCACCACGCGACCGCCTGCGGCTTCGTATGCCGCCAGCCCGATGAACTGCGCGCGTCGGTCCCTCGCGGCGTTGATGTGCTCATGCGTCAGCCGGTCGCGGAGCGCAACCGCATAGCGCGCGTGCGTCGGCGCGTCGAACCATGCCGCCTCTTGCTCGGTGTGGCTGTCGCTGAGCGTGAGAGCCTTGGCTTGGTCAGCCTGTAGCTCCCCCTTCCGGTAGAGGTCCAACAGCTTCGGGGAGAGCCGCCCCAGTTTCAGGCACTGGTAGACGTAGGACGGCGACACGGCGAACCGGGCCGCAATGTCCTGGGCGGTCATGCCCTGGTCATCCACCAGCTTCGCGAAGGCGGTGAAGGCGTCGGCAGGGTGCATCGCCTCCCTGATGATGTTCTCGGCAAGCGACACCTCGACAGCTTCGGCGCTGGGCACCACGCGGCACCGCACCGGGAAGGTCTTCAGGATCTTCCCTTCCTTGCGCAACTCGGTCAGCGCCTGGAAGCGGCGACCACCGGCCACCACCTCGAACTTGCCGCGCTTCGCGGCAACCGTCACGGTGAGGTTGTGGAACAGCCCGTGAGCGAGGATGGAGGCTTTCAGCCCCTCAATGCTGGTGCCGACCTTGCGCACGTTGCGCTTGGAGGCGATCAGGTCGCACAGCGGAATCATGCGGTCCTCTGCGCGGGCCACCGGCTCCTGGGAGGACACGGCGGCGGTCTGCTCGGTGATGTCGGCGGCGTCCAGGGCGGCGGCGTCGATGGCGGCGGCAACAGCGGTCATGAGCGCGATCCTTCCGGATAGAAGTGATTGAACAGTTCGAGGTCTTCGCCGTCGACGAAATGCAGCGCGGTCGCGTCGGTACGGCGGTTGTAATGGCGGCGAACGAGGCGTCCCCAGAGGCGGAAGAACTCCACCCGGTGTTCGTCCTCTGAGCCGTCGAGGAAGCACGCGGCGTCAACGCGCTGCGCGTGCGGTCCCTCAAGGTCTTGCAGCAGGTTGCGCCGCAAGTACGTGGGCACGCTCCACATGGCGTGGCACCGGCGGGCTATTGGTCAGCCAGCAGCGCCAAGGCGAGGGCGGCGCTGATGACCTGGGCGCGCACCTCGCCAACCAGTTCGTCGTCGTCGTGTCCGGCGGATGCGCTGCGCAGCTGGTCGATGGTGATGGTGGACAGCTTGTCTGCAAGGGCCGTGTCCTTGCGGGTGCGGGCCATGGCCGCATACTCGGCCAGCAGCGCCAGCAGCGCCGCATCGTCCGGGTGACAGGCAAAGGGTGCAGGGATGCACCCCCCATGTGTCACGGTGAACCCCTCGCGCTGCAGCGCCCGGACCAGATCGGCCGGGGTGTCCCGGTCAGGGTCACGATGGATCAGGGAGGCGCGCTGCACGTCGAACTCAAAGCCGTGCTCGTCGCAAATCTGCTTCGCCACAGCCGCCAGCGGGACCGGCGGCAGAGGGTTGGGGTACGGGCGGAACGCCAGAACGCCAGAGAGGCGACCATAGTTTTCGTCCCGCCACATCAGCTTCATCTCCACCGGAGTGGCCGAACCCTTCGGGCAAGGGGCTTTGACTGCGGGGGCGGCGGCTTTCATGGTGGCGGCTCCTGGTGTTGTGTTCGTCTGTATGCCCTCATTATATCGTCACGCGTTACGCAGAGAAGCGGAATATCGTAACGCGTTACGCATTGCAGCCATGCGTTAAAGGGGGTCAATGACCACGTTCCGCCCTTCCCTGTGGGCGGTCATTGACCTATAATCTGGACATGACGACGACGACGAAAACCCTCCAATCAGTTGTTGAACTCCCCACCTACCGGTCACGCGTGGCTTCGCGCATACCGTCGAAGAAGGAGCAAGCTGATGCGATTGACATGATTGCCGCCGATCCGGAATGCGGGCCTTTGATGCCGTTTGGCGGCGGGATCCGTAAGGTGCGCTTCGGTGTCGAGGGGCGGGGCAAGCGTGGGGGCGTTCGGATCGTCTACTACTGGCACGACCGCGAAAACCCCATTTTCCTAATCACGGTCTTCGGCAAGAACGAACAGGAAAATCTGTCAAGAGCGGAAATCAACGCTCTGGCTAAGCTGGTGAAACGTCTTATCGAAACCTATCGAGGGCCAAAAGATGGCGAGTGAAGCATTCAAGAGCATTGCGGCTGGTTTGGAAGAGGCCATCGCGTATCAAGAGGGCCGCTTGACGGAAGGCGTCACGGTCCACACTGTCGAGGTGGAAGAGGTAGACATCAAGGCCCTTCGGGGCCGCCTCGGCATGACGCAGGAAGGCTTTGCCTCCACGTTCGGGCTCAACCTTGACACGCTGAAGCAATGGGAGCGGGGCCGCCGCTCCCCACGCGGGCCGGAGCGGACGCTGTTGCGGGTGATCGACCGCGAACCGGACGCGGTGCGCCGCGCCCTGGCCCAGTAGCCCGCCCGCAAGGATCGCGCACTGTCCAGGGCAACCCCCTCACACGCTAAGCAAAAGCGGTTTCCGGCTCTGGGGCGCAGCAGGCGTTACAGGGTCTTGGGACCGCGCGTTCAGCATCCCCCCGCGAGGGGGCGCGCGGTCCCTAGTCCCTGTTAGCCTGCGGTTTCGGCGGCGAACGATCCGCTGCGAGGGGTCCCCGCCCCCGGCGGGGCGAGCACGGATCGCTTCGCCCAGCTGGCGCCCATCCGACGCGGCGGAGACGTCCGGCCCGGATGGGCCGGACCTTGATGGTTGGCGCCGATAGGCGCCTCATTGTGTGACCGGAGCAAAGCGCAGGTCACGGCCCCACCTCTCCAAGCCCTGCCCTGCCCCGTCAGCCTGCCGCCCGGCTCCGCGGACGGCCTATCCTCTACCCCGCCCCGCTGCAAGCGGGGTGGCTCCCGAAGGGGGCCAGATCGTACCGTAGGCGGAGACACCGCGCCGGCATCCACCTCCCGGACAACCTGGCGCTACCCTGCCCGGCCGGTGGCTCCGGGAGCTGGCCGCGGCAGCGGCCGGCGACTAGAGCCGGAGCACTCAAGCGGGAGACCAGAACTCCCGCCGGGTCCATAGATCCAATTCTGACATTTAACGCGGTTGATCAACCGACGCTCACGTGCTCCACCCCCTCAGCCTCCTGAGTGCTTGGCCCAATGCCCACTAAGCGCAAATTCAGAAGAGCCATCATATCGTCGGCACTATTCGGGGAAAGAAACATGTGCTCTGCCGGATTATCACTGTCCGTGGTATAAAGAGTTATCCGCCGATTACCGTCGTATTCTTGTGCCGTTGTCCGCCCCATTTTATACATCGTAACAGATGAAAACGGAATTTTCCGAACGCGCGTAAGCCAAACCAGAACTATTTCACGGGCATTGTCGTCCAATATGATACTTGGCATGTACCTAATGTCTGTCGTGATCCATGTTTTATAATTTGAGCGCCCTTCCAACTCCTTCTGCATCACACGCATGCCGTCATCGTGACGAAACTTTGTGCGCAGTAGGGAGATGCCAAGTGGCACTCCGAACAAGAGGAATAAGAAAAACAATAGCTGACCCATGTAATTGCCTTTCGTGGCCGATGCGGTGAGGCGCGCGTTGATTTGTTGGGCTTCGATCCACAGTATCCTAGGAGCGCACTCCCCGAAAGTAGTACGCAACTTACCGTGTTGTGCGAAGGTGGGACCCAGCTATCGAGGCGGGCTGAAGCGAGGTCGGCAAAACGGGTCGCAGGCCCGCCGGGGCGACGGCCAGCGAAGCGCCGCCGGCGACGGGGCGTGGCCGTTCAGGCAGGCTGATGCTCTGCGCTGCGACGGCGGCGGTAGCCGCCATGATGATGGTTCGGACGCGCTCGCGCGTCCGTCCGCTTGGGCGGGCAAACCCGGTTCAGAAGCTGCATGCTGAAGACCAGCGCTATGCTCACTGCGCGCTTGTGTCAGCGTCCAGCTTCAGCAGGTCGCGCCCCATCGTTCTGAAGCCTTCACGTCGGTCTTCGTCGACGGTCTGCAGCATGGCATTGAGCAGGTTCAGCCGGACGTCTTCCGGCAGGTCGCTGGCCGCCGATACCAGCGCACGGCGCACCACGTCGATATCTGGCGGGAGACCGCCGGCGGCACGCTTCATGCGCATCCGTCTCATCCGCTCGCGGGCTTGCTCGCGGGCGCGTTCTTCAGCGGAGAGATCGGGGTTAGCGGGCTTGCGTGCCATTGCCGAAGATTGAACCTGCATAGATTGATCCTCCTGATTCCTACGAGATACAGTGCGCCGGAGCAACCCTAAGCGGATCGTCGGGCATGGCGGGGGAGGCTAGGTGGGGTCGAGTGGCGGACCGCCGTTGTGGCCGATCAAGAAGCCTTCCTCCTGACGGTCTTCGGGCATCGGTGCCTCGTCGCTCTGCGCCAGTGCGGTGAACGGCTTTCCGGCAAAGTAGTCCGGGCGCCGTGCAACTTCCTCTTGGAACCAGAGGGTGGCGAACAGAGGCACTTTGTGGTCCAGGCGTGTTTGCAGGTTCCGCCGGCGAACGCGCCCTTTGGCTTCTTCCGACCATTTCGACCGCTGGGGCTTCTGCACGGAAACTCCAAGGCACCAGCCGCTGCCTGGCGTGAAGGAGGGTGCACAGTCCCGAACGATCTCGCGGAAGTCCTCGGCCGCTGGCATGGAGAATGCCCACACTTCCCGCGGCAGGCCGCCGGGCGGCTCAGTGTTCGGGTTTCCCCACATCACACTCACGGTGCTGTAGCCGGCGCGCATTCTCGCGCCAAGCGGCAGAGGCAGGGTAGGGCGGGAGGAACGGTCAGCTGCTGCACCTGGCGCCACGTGCCTGCTGGGGAGCGGCACCGGAGCGTCGCGGAAGGTTAGCCCGGTCTCTACCTCCTTTCCCTCGCGGATGGCCGCGTGCCGCTCCGCGTTTTCGGTGACACGGGTGCGCGCCTCCATCGTCATCCAGTACCGGCCGCGGGCTGTGGTCAGACGGAGACGCCAGCCATTGGCAAGCGTGGTGTTCCCTTCAGCGGCTGCCAAGCGTTCGGAGAGGGTCCGCACCTGCTCCACCTCATCGGCGGTCCAGTCTGGGTGAATGACCGTAGGCATCGGCAAAAGACGATCAGGCGGGCACTGCGCGGCTTGGCGCGCAAACATGCTGGCATTCTCTTCCGTCTTGTCACTGCGACTGCCGACACCGTAGGCGGCGGCAAGCTGGCCGATGCGACCGCGCTGCTCAGGCGCGAGCCTGGGCCCTACCTCGGTGACGCGCGGTGAAAGAGAAATGGGTAGGGCGGAGGATGGGAAGAGGGGGAGGGTCACCATCATGGACCTCAGAGACTTTATGCGAATTCACATAGCGGTGTGGCGGTGGCAAAAACCGCGACGGCCGCGTTCAGCCCACCGCTTCCGCCCGCGTCTCGCGCGAGAAGATGAGCGTGCTCGTGGCGTGGAGATACGGAACGGTCACGCCGCCGAACTTCTCAGCCTTCAGCACGACGAAACGGCTGGCTGCCAGCGTCAAGCAGGCGGCTTCGAGGTCGCAGCCAAGGGGAATTTTGGAAGGGGCGAACAGCGTCGCCAAGGCGGAGCAAGGCACTACAACATGGCGGCGCAGGAGGTCCAGAACGGCATTTTCGAGCCCGGTCTGGTCCTGAACTGGTAGCGCCTTCCATTTGATCTGCCAGCTGTAAGGCTGCGGCTCACGTGATGGCATAACGGCGTTTCCTGGGGATGTTGGAACATCCCCACTTTATCGTAACGCGTTACGATAGTGAAGAAAAATCGTAACGCGTTACCACATATCTGCCAATCAACCCGCTGCCGGAGGATCAGCAAAGGTTGCCGCCTGGATGGCTTCAGCCAAGCCCTCATCCGCAGCGAGGGCCTGCACAATCCGCGCGGTCAGGGCACCATCAGGATCAACGCGTCGGAACTCGGGGGAAAGGTGGGCCACGTTCAATCGACCAAGGGAGATGTGCGGAATGCGTAAGCCGTCGTAGGTGACTGTGAACGCTGGCGCCTTCATGGTTGTCCGCTCCTGTTGCTGTTTAACTGTTGGGGATCAGGGACGATCGGAAAGGCATCGTCGCGGAGGCGCACGGGACCGCCACAGTTTGCGCACATGGAAGGCGGAGCCTCCTTGGCACTGACCGGCAGCACTCCAAAGGTGCCGGGACAAGGGGAATCGCTGGCGCACTCGTAGACGAAAGCCCATCCTTGGCGTTCGGTGCCAAGGTAGGCGGCGATGAGATCAGCAACGATAACTGCCCCGGTCGGAGGGTCTTCAGGATCAGGGGCCCACCAAGGGCCGGTTGAGGGCATTGGCACTTCGAAGGCTACAATGGGGGTGCGGATGCTCAAGTAACTCACCTTGTATCGAGGTTATTTGGCAGAGGCCGCGGTGGCGGCCGCCAGAGGAAGGGAGCGGGCGAGTTGACGTGCCTCTTCAAGCACCGGCCGGAAGCGTGGCATCCCCTCCAAGCGAGCCCGCACGTCCGGCGGCAGCTGGGCATCCATCGCCGCGATCAGCACCAGCTTTTCTAGGTCACGCCGGTCACGCCGTGCGCGACTGCGAGCCTGCCGCTCGGCGTCGCTGGGTGGGTTCGCGAGGCGTGGGCGTCCCCTTGGATTCCGCTTCGGCGGTTCCGAAACCAATTTCTGTGACGTCACAGAAAATTGGGCATCCTCTTGCCCTTCCATTTTTTGTGACGTCACAGAAATTAGCTCCGTAGCAAGCGCGAAGGTCTGGGAGTGAGCCGCCTCCGGGAGAAGGCCGTCCGCGGCTGCCACCAGCGCGCGGCGCTCCTGCAGTTGCTCAACGAGACGTCCATTCACCTGGCGCTTTGCATTGAGCAGGTGCCACTCAGGGCCGTTATCGGTGAGCGTTTGAATCAGACGCTCTGCCGGGATGGACAGGGCCGCTATCGCCTCTGCCTCAACGGTGATCGTTGTCATGATCCGGCAGCGTTGGAGCGAGCCATGGCAGCGGGGAGACGCGCGGGCACCAAGTCTAGTCGCTCGATCGGGACCAGTTCAGCGTCGAGCATCCGGTTGGGAAACTTGGTCAACTCCGCCACGGCGGCTATGCCCTCTTCCACGTCGGCTCCACGAGCGTATCCAAGGATCCTTCCTGCACTCGGATCAAAGACCTCCCACACGGGCAGGCACTCAATGGGCAGTGTCGTCATCGGAGATAGCGTCCTAAAGTATTTATGGCGTTTATGCCACCTTTTAGGCGCGACGCAAGGGTGCGACACCGTTAGCTGTTGCTTCCGAGTGCCGCACCTTGCTTGCGCTACAGCTTCAGCATTCAGAGATAAGAGGGGATTGTCAGGACCTGGGTGACGAAGCAGGTTTCAGGCCCACAGCTGTTGGTGAAGCTCGGGGCAGCAGGAACTAGAACCCTGTGGGTCTTCCGACCTGGACCGCTAACCGGCGTACCAGCGACCGGCATCAAGAACTGAATGTGCCCATCGCTCAAGCAATAGGACGGACCTTGTACGGTTCCATTGTCCGGGCCGCAGGCGGGCATCGTCTCCAACGGCATGCTTCCGACATAAGCAATTTCACCGCCTGCTTGCACCAGTGGAGTGAGATCTGCATTGCGGGGAGTAAGAGCGGCTACAGCGCGCAGAAGAGGTTGATCGTCGTGAACAGGGCGCGGAATCACTGCCAGCCGGAAAACCGGGGAGGTTGCCTTGACCTGCTGCTCCGCAGATCGCCAGTGCTGAATGCGGGCCATCTGTTCGGGCGTAGGCTCCCTCGGCATGTCAGGTGCTGTGCTGCATCCAGCGCAAACGGCCAACAGGCTCGCAAGCCCGATTAGCTGGCGAGCGGACTTCGTGAAACTGGATCGGGAAGGCATGGTCGGTTTTCCTGCGGAAGAAGCGAGGGTAGGGGGCCGCTCAGTTATGCGAATTCACATATTTCGGCGGAGCATTGGCAGGATCGCGCAAAGCGATGCAAGGAAGAGCAAGACGCCCAAGGAGGCTCCGCCGGCGAGGAAGGCGCTCAGATGGACCTTTACCGCGAGAACACGAAGCTCAGCATTCAGGCTCTCGACGTTTGCAACACCGATTGCGAGCAACGCACTGTCAGAGGCAAGCGCAAAGATCGCGAGTGCGATAAAAGCTCCACGCCGTTCCCATGATTGGGAAGGCCACCATTTGCGGAACCAGATCACTCTTTTTTGGAGAGGGTGTAGGATCATTCCACGGACTGTCATGATGGCGCATCTATTGTTCGGTGATGTTCGAATATATAACCCTAAAAGTCTTACGAAAAAGTATATAGGTGGCATTTAGGCCACCTTTTCAGGGTGTTTCGTTGGCCTGCTTCCTGACCGGAGCGGCCTTGCTGTTCCAGGCTTCATCTAAGATTTGGGCCGAACTCCGGCCAGTCGCAACACTAGACGTCGAGCCGACGACGCGTGCCAACGCCGCCCTTGCGGAGTTGGTATGCCGCGATCATTCAGAGCCTCGGCCAGTCCAGCATAGGTGGTCCAGCCGGCCGCTCGGATGCGGGCGACATGACCGGAAAGCTCTTGGGCTCGAACGTTCGCTTGGTCGCGCCTGGCCGTGGCGCCTCTTTCAGCCACGGCCCCACCATCGCGTCCCAATGCCGGGTTTCCAAGTCGCACTCCGCGGGCCTTTGCTGCGGCCAGTGCTGCTCGGGTGCGCTGCGCGATCATTTCGCGCTCGTGCTCCGCCACAGCGGCAAGGATGTGCAGCGTCAGCCGATTTGCCTCCGGAAAGTCGACAGCGACAAATTCCACGCCTGCCTCCATCAGCCTGGCGATGAAGGCGACGTTGCGCGCGAGCCTGTCCAGCTTTGCCACCACCAGCACAGCGCGGTTTTTACGGCAGGCTTCAAGCGCACGGGCCAACTCCGGCCGGTCCTTACGTTTTCCACTCTCCACCTCGGTGAAGGCATCCACCAGTTCGCCCTTGCCGGCAGCGTAAGCAGCCACGGCGCTCTGCTGAGCCTCTATGCCAAGCCCGTCAGCACCCTGCTTCGTGGTGGACACTCTGTAATAAGCGATGAAGCGCGGACCTTCGGCAGTCATTCAATTTCCCGAAAAAGCTAAATTAAGCTCCATAGTTAGATAAACTTCGATGTGCGCTTTGTGCTAGAAGCCCAGATAATAAACCGTTCTGCAAAGTCGAACAGCGGAAGCTCCGTTTTAAAGTCGCCGCCTGTAATATTTCTAACAGCTACTCTATGACGATCTATAACATCACTACTCCACTCTGATTTTGAAACCAGACTCCAATTCAAGGCGCAACTCTCACCAATTGACGCAAAGTAGCCGTTTACATTTCTAATGACTACCATGCCAAATACGTATACATCGTCAGGTTTCCATGATTTGTCTCCTATTATCACGATGGCTCTACTATAGCCCTGATACCGACTGTGGCTTTCAACATAATTTATCATCATTGACGCAGTGTATCCATGCTTATTCAAATCGTTAATAATTGCTGCAAAATCTAATAGCTTGTCTCTTAACTCATTCCGGTATTTGTTGCGGTAATAACGCTCCTTGTCTTTACCATTATTTGAGGAAGACAGCGCCAAAATATCGGACACCTTGACTTTTATCAGTCCAAATTGAGCGAGGAGGCGACGAATTTTGGGGCCGATATTCATTATATTCGCTCCAGCTTGGATAGGCTTATTGTGGGATCCTGCTTGTGGTCATCTGTATCAAATCCAAAGGACCGTTTGGAATTGGTATAGACAGGGCGTTAGGCAATATCAACACGGCTATCTGCCCGCGCAGGATGCAGGAACGGAATCCGCTTCCTGTCCTATGATTGCGGACAACCGGCCGATCGGCGCCAGCACTGCAGCCATGTCATCCGTCAGGATCGAGCAGCTGGTGGACGATACATGCCCGCACCCGGCCGGTTCGGTGAAACCACATATCCAACTCGCTGGCACGTTCCCTGCAAATCTTTACACGCTAAGCAAAATCGCTTTGCGGTTTTGGGGCGCAGCAGGCGTTACAGGGTCTTGGGACCGCGCGTTCAGAACCCCCCCGAAGGGGGCGCGCGGTCCTTAGACCCTGTTAGCTTGCGGTGTGGTGGCGAACGATCCGCTGCGAGGGGTCCCCGCCTCCGGCGGGGCGAGCACGGATCGCTTCGCCTTGCGAGAGGGTGCCTGTTGAAAAATTAATGATGGTTCGGATGCGCGAAGTGCATCCGGCCGATTTTTTAACGGTGTCTGTTGCTGTGCAACAGACACGAGAATGGTTCAGCCACCCAAAGGGTGGCTGGCCGATTCATTCCCAGTTTGTAGCGACATTTACCTGTAAAAAAGATACCTGTAGATCTTTACCTGTTTGAGCGACCAAGTGCACGTGAACGAATCGAGGTTTGCGCGACCAACTGCACGTGCTTTGCGATCTAAGCCGCGACCAACTGCACGTGGATAGATGGCTTGGTCCCCAACCTGTAGAGACGCTTGTTCATATCTGGGCATGACAAGGGGCGCGACCAAGTGCACGTGCCGCTCCAAGGCCGTTTTATCGGCAAACTTAACACTTTCTTACTCTGTTCATATTGGAACATGACCAAGGGCGCGACCAAACGTACGTGAGTGCGTAACGGGGGGGCGCGACCAAGTGCACGTGATTAGAGGAAGGCTCTGAACCGTCTGTCATGCTGGGGTATGTAGGCAGGGCGCGACCAAGTGCACGTGCTTCACAGAGGGAGCAAAGGGGCGCGACCAAACGCACGTGCCCATATCGCCGGCAAGGCGCGACCAAGTGCACGTGGTTATGCATGGTAGCTAGCGCGACCAAGTGCACGCGATCATCGGCTTCACGGAGGCCGAGTAGGGGTCACTACACGAAAGTGATCAGATTGTCCGGGATCTGAGAACGGCCTGAGAACATACGCCATGTAGCGTTCTTGCGACGGTTCCTTCACTCGCAAAACTCCTAAGATTCGCGACAGGTAGGTACCGGACGGCGGCGCATAGGATTTTCAAGTTGCAAAAGTCTATCGCAAAAGGAAATAGTTTCGCGATGACTTTTGCGACGGATGTCTCATGCTCATCGGTTATGCGCGCGTCTCCACCGATGAGCAGGACCTTTCGCAGCAGCGGTCGATCTTGCAGGCGGCCGGCTGCCGGCGCGTCTATGAAGAGAAGGTTTCAGGGGCGAAGCGCGACCGGCCGCAACTCGCCCGGCTGATCGACCAACTCCGGGCTGATGATGTCGTGACCGTCACACGCCTCGACAGGCTAGCCCGGTCCACTCGCGATCTGCTCGATATTGCGGAGCAGCTTCGAGGAATTGGTGCGGGGCTCCGCTCACTCGCTGAACCGTGGGCTGACACCACCTCGCCGGCCGGCCGCATGGTCCTGACTGTGTTCGCCGGCATTGCCGAGTTTGAGCGCACTCTGATCGTCGAGCGAACAGGCAGCGGCCGCGTGGCAGCCAGGGCGCGCGGCGTGCGTTTTGGCCGGCCGCCGAAGCTGACCACAGAACAGATCGCTCTCGCCCGGCGCCTGGTCGATGAAGGGCGCTCTCCGCGCGAGGCGGCCCGAGTTCTGAATGTCCATGTGTCGACACTGTACCGGGCATTCGCCCTCCAGGTCCCCAAGAATGATGGCAGCAAGTCCTGACCAAGCATATGTCAGTATTCTGTTCCACTACCACTCGCTCGCTGATCCAAATGCTCTCCGTTGACCATCCCTCCGGGAGTGAACCTGGGTAGCGACCCCCTATCCACTCGTTTCAAAGCCAGATCTGATGCGCTATTGAGTGGACACTGGAACAATGCGTAATGAATAGAACGCGCTGCAGCAAACAATATCTGCTGCCTCCCCACGCGTTGCCGTTCACGATCGCCAGAGAGGCACAAGAGTCCAATGTGAAGATCATACAACACCGCTGACCGCATTGATTCCAAAGCATGCTGCGATCCGTGATCGACTTTATCACGGCGCACATTCTTCGGATGCCACGATGCAGACGGGAAGACGCCACTTGGCTGGCACTTCTGTCAGGGGGATTGTATGACGCTCTTGTCTACCGCGCGGCCTTGCCGCGCAGCTTCCGCATGGCTTTGGCACTGTGACATCCTGGCATGCCCGGCTCGACCGATGGTCCGGCCTTTCATCCGCCCCCTGCGCTCCGGTGTCATCTCGGCATCCCTCATCCGTGACCGGCTCTCTGCAGTCTCGGCGTTCCTGATCGGCCCCGATGTTGGTCAACAGCCACCAGCCGGAGATTCCGCACTGTCGACCGACGGTGCGCTCCTCTTCCCGTGCCCCCATCGGGCGGCGGCCGAAGGCCTCCAGCCCGAATTCGACTTGGTCTGCCCCGCTGCGGCACCGCCGCTGCGGGATGGTCGTGATCAACCTGCAGAAAGGTGTTCTACGATGCGCGTTTCCCTAATGACCCCAGAGTATCCTCCCGGTGAGCGGCTCGGCGGCATCGCCACCCATACCCATACGATGGCGCGCGCCTTGGCGCGGGCCGGACATCAGGTCCAGGTGGTGACCCTCGGGGAACCCGGCACCCACCAGGAGGACGGCGTCACCGTGGTGCGCGTCTCGCTCCGCAAGCGCCTGCATCCTGTCCTCGACCGGTTCCGCATCAACCGCCGCCTTGCCAAGGCTGCCCTCAAATGGCGTCCCGATGTCGTGCATGCGGCCGAATTTGACGCCAACGCATGGTGGTTGACACGCTTCAGCTCGGTTCCGGTTGTGACTCGGCTGGCGACACCGAGCGGCATGGTCAAAGACATCAACGGGAAGCGCTGGGTTCCCCACACCTATCTGCTCGATTTCCTGGAGCGGGACCAGGCGCGCCGCAGTGCGGCCGTCTATGCGCCGACACGAGCGATTTCCAGCCTCGTCGGGCGGTCATGGCGAATCTCGCCGGAAACCATTCAGATCATCCCGAACTCCCTCAACCTCCACGCGGTACGCCAACGGCGGGAGGCCGCGCCGAGCCGTCCCCTTCCCGACCGCTTCATCGTCTTCTTTGGTCGCCTGGAGGCCCGCAAGGGGATCGGCCCGCTGGGGGAGGCGCTGCCAGCGGTGTTGACGGCCCATCCCGATGTCCACGCGGTGATCGTGGGCGGCGAGGATCCGGAGAGCGCCGGCGAGATCGCACGCTTCAAGGACAATGTCCGCCCGGTTGCCGACCGCGTGCATCTGTTGGGCGAACTGCCGCGGGAGGAAGCGCTGTCCATAGTCGCCCGGGCGGAGTTCTCGGTGGTGCCGTCGCTGTGGGAGAATTTCGGCTTCGTCGTGGTGGAGGCCCTCGCCCTCGGCGTTCCGGTGATCGCCAGCGACTGCGGCGGCAATCCGGAGATCATCCAGCCCGGCCGATCGGGCTGGCTGGTTCCCCCCGGTGACGCGGCAGCATTGCGCGATGAGATGCTTGCACGCCTCGCCGATCGCGACACGCTCGCCACGGCGCGTGCCGAGGCCCATCAACGGGCCAGCCTGTTCGACTCCGATCGCGTCGCAACCGATGTCGCCAAGCTGCTGCGCCGCGCCTGTGCCGCTTCGATGCTGGCATGCATGACCCTGTCGGAAAGCCTTGTTCCTGTCCTTTAAGGCGTTCGGGAGAGCAGCATCATGAGTTCGCCTGTCGTGCCGCAACAGTATTGGCGCCGCGGGATCGTCGTGGCGATGCTCATGATGTTGCTGACCGTGGGTGTTTTCGCCGGCGCACTCACATGGACAGTGGGCGCCACCCCAACCCTGGAGGAAACCATCGACATGCCGGCGTGGCGGTTAGAGCGCGGTAATCGCTTTGCCCGCTGGACGATGGAACGACAGCGTTCCGAGGGGCCCGCCGAGATATGGGACCATCCCGATGCGCCGCTAATGGTGGTCGTTCCGATCGGAGGCGCTGAAATCGGCTCACCTGCCAATGAAAGTGAGCGCTTTGCCGAGGAGGGGCCGACGTTTCAAATAGAGGTCCTTCACCCGATCGCAGTGGGAAAGTACTCCGTCACGCGTGGCGAATACGCAAGCTTTGTCCAGAGCACCGGTCACACTTCCCGCGCCGTCTGCTATGGGTATGATGGTGAGACCGAACTGAAAAAGCGCTCACGCTTCACCTGGCTCAATCCTGGATTTCCGCAGACAGATGAGCATCCGGTGGTCTGCGTTGGTTGGGACGATGCGAAGGCCTATGTTGATTGGCTTGGCAGAACCACTGGCCATGATTACCGTTTGCTGTCCGAGGCTGAGTGGGAATACGTCGCTCGTGCAGGTACGCCGACCGCCCGATGGTGGGGAGCCAATGTTGAGGGGATGTGCAGTGCGGCCAATGGCGCGGATCTGACGGCGAAGGATCGCTTTACAGATTGGATGGTCGCAGATTGTCGGGATGGTTATCTGTTCACGTCACCGGTGGGCATGTTCCAGCCGAACGGGTTTGGCCTCTATGATACGCTCGGCAATGTATGGGAATGGGTCGAGGACTGCTGGAACGAGCGCTATGACGCGGCTGGGGCACCGAATGGCGGGCCCCGTTTGAGTGGAGATTGTCGGATGCGGCTGCTGCGGGGCGGCTCCTGGCATAGCCACCCCCGCTATCTGCGCTCCGCGACCCGCCGCCCTGATCTCGTTGAAAATGGCTACAGTGCTTATGGAATCAGGGTCGCACGAACCTTGAAGAACTGAAGCCCACGAGTTGCAGGACGCCGGCATCGGTCCGGATTTCGTCGTTGCCCGGAGGCGGGCGATCTGATAACCCCTTCGGCATGCTGTACCGCGCCACGCCGCCTTGACCGTCCCCTTCTGATCCCTTGGCCCAGTTCCGGGCCATTGGGGACGTGCGCAGCTTTTCCACTCCCTGACACATTCGAGATCCCCCCGGTTCCTGGGCTCAGTTCCTGAACTGGGATCGTGGTCTTTTGATCTTTGAAGAGCCTCATGTCACTCAATTTGCAACGACTCCGCCAGGAGTGGTTCGGCAATCCGCGCGGCGATGTCCTTGCCGGGCTTGTCGTCGCCTTGGCTCTGATCCCCGAAGCCATCGCCTTTTCCATCATCGCTGGCGTCGATCCGAAGATCGGCCTCTACGCCTCCTTTTCAATCGCGGTGACCGTCGCCATCGTCGGTGGCCGTCCCGGCATGATCTCCGCCGCCACCGCTGCGACCGCGGTTTTGATGATCACCCTGGTCAAGGAGCATGGGCTGCAGTACTTGCTGGCGGCCACCGTGTTGGCCGGTGTGCTGCAGATCGGCGCCGGCTTCCTTCGCCTAGGCGCGGTCATGCGCTTCGTGTCGAAGTCGGTGATGACCGGCTTCGTCAATGCGCTTGCCATCCTGATCTTCATGGCCCAGCTGCCGGAATTGATCGGGGTTCCCCCGCTCACCTATGTGATGGTCGCTGGTGGGCTCGCCATCATCTATCTGGTCCCGCGGCTGACCAAGGCGGTGCCGTCGCCGCTGGTCTGCATCGTCGTGCTCACCGCGCTGTCGCTCGGCCTTGGCCTCGACCTGCGCACGGTCGGCGATATGGGCGAGCTACCGTCCACCCTGCCGGTCTTCCTGCTGCCCGACATCCCGCTGTCGCTGGAAACCCTGCGCATCATCCTGCCCTATTCGGCGGCGGTCGCCGCAGTCGGGCTGCTGGAATCGCTGATGACGGCCTCGATCATCGACGAGTTGACCGACACCGGCAGCGACAAGAACCGGGAATGCGTCGGCCAGGGTGTCGCCAACATCGTCACCGGCTTCCTGGGCGGCATGGCCGGCTGTGCGATGATCGGTCAGTCCGTGATCAACGTGAAGTCCGGCGGCCGTGGCCGTCTCTCGACCTTCTGCGCCGGCATCTTCCTGCTGTTCCTGATCGTCGTACTGGGCGACTGGGTCCGGCGCATCCCGATGGCGGCGCTCGTCGCGATCATGATCATGGTTTCGATCGGCACCTTCAGCTGGTCGTCGCTCAAGACCCTGATGACCCACCCCCGCAGCTCCAGCATGGTGATGGTCGCGACGGTGGTCGGCGTCGTCGCCACCCACAATCTGGCGATCGGCGTACTGATCGGTGTGCTGCTGTCCAGCGTCTTCTTCGCCTGGAAGGTCGCACGCATCTTCCGCGTGACGTCGGTGCTGTCCGCGGACGGTGCTGCACGCACCTATGCAATCGAGGGCCAGCTGTTCTTTGCCTCGGCTGACGATTTTGCCGCCGCTTTCGATTTCAAGGAGGCGCTGGACCGGGTGACGATCGACGTCAGCCGGGCCCACATCTGGGACATCTCCAGTGTGGCCGCCCTCGACATGGTGGTGCTGAAGTTCCGCCGTGAAGGTGCGGAGGTCGAGATCATCGGTCTGAACGAGGCCAGCGAGACCATCGTCGACCGCCTCGCCGTCCACGACAAGCCCGGTGCCATGGAGCGCCTGATGGGGCATTAGGGAGGACAAGCCATGCTCAGCATCCTGACCTTAATCGACGGTTCGGTTTACACGCCGAGCGTCTGCGACCATGCAGCATGGGCGGCCACGCGGCTGGCTGCGCCGGTCCACCTTGTTCATGCGCTGGGGCGCCGGCCGGGAGCCGGTGCGCCGGCCGACTTCACCGGCAGTCTGGACGTTGACGCGCGCGATGCGCTGCTTGAAGAGCTGGCCGAGCTGGACGCCCAGTCGGCTAAGCTTGCCCATCGGCGCGGACGGGTGATCCTCGACGCGGCGAAGGCACGCCTGCTGGAGGCCGGCGCCAGCGAGGCGACGTTGAAGCTGCGCAACAGCGACGTGGTCGAGACGGTGGAGGAACTGGAAGCCGATGCCCGCCTGATCGTGATCGGCAAGCGTGGCGAGGCCGCCGACTTCGCCAAACTGCATCTGGGGTCGAACCTTGAGCGCGTCGTGCGCGCTTCCCACAAGCCGGTGCTGGTAGCGTCTCGGGCCTTCAAGCCAATCCGCAAAGTGTTGATCGCCTTCGACGGCGGCCACAGCGCCACCAAAGCCATCGAGGTCATCGCCGGCAGTCCGCTGCTGCGCGGTCTGGACTGCCGCCTGCTGATGGTCGGTGCGGAAACCGACGAGGCCCGTCAGCGCTTGGAAGCGGCGGCGGACCGGCTCAGGCGAGCCGACTTCATGGTGGAAGCCGGCATTGAGGGCGGCCTGCCCGACGACACCATCGCCCGTGCGGCCGAACGGAGCGGGAGCGACCTGCTGGTGATGGGAGCCTATGGGCATTCCCGCATCCGCAGCCTGATCATCGGCAGCACGACCACGACGATGATCCGCTCCTGCAAGATCCCGCTGCTGCTGATCCGTTGACGACACGGCCGCGTACTGCCCGCTCAGGCAGTATGCGACGCTAAACGCCCGGTGGAGGACGTAACACATGAATTTTCCCAGCGTTGCCCAATACCCCTACAACATGGTCGTCAATGTCGTCACGACTTGGAGCGACAACACGAGAACCCAAGGGTCCGGGGTTCTCGTCGGGCGGAACGACGTGCTGACCGCAGCCCATAACGTCAAGGGCGTGGGTAAGCGGGTGGTCGATATCGACGTCTACACCGGCTACGACCGTGGCAGCTATTCGCCGCAATCCTTCACCTCCGGCCAGATCTCGGTCAACTATTTCAACATCGATTTCGCGCCGCCTGCCATCACGCAGGACCAGGCGGCGTGGGATATAGCAGTGATCGGCCTCTCCAAGCCGATCGGCGATGCCGTCGGCTATCTTCCGTGGGTGGCGAATGCGCCGGCCGGCACGTATCAGGCAGTGGGCTATCCGGTCGAGCACAACGGCCGCCTCGTGTCCGATGGCGGCTTCATGGCCATCGGCACCCACGACATCTTCGACATCAGCCGGATCTACAACGCGCCCGGCAGCAGCGGCGGTCCGATCCTGGACGCCAGCAACCGCGTCGTCGGCGTGATCTCCTCCTACAACTGGGCGGCACGGATCGATCGTGAGGCCGACAGCCTCGCCGCCTGGATCCGGGGCAATGATGCCATCATCGACACCAGCAAGACAGTGGTTGCCGATGGGAAGGCCTTTGATCCCTGGAGCTATGCCGCCCTCAATCCGGACGTCCATGCCGCTTTCGGAATGAACCTTCAGGCGCTCGCCAACCACTACGCGACGGCGGGACGCAACGAGGGGCGCCAGGCGTCAGGTTTCGATCCGTGGTCCTATGCCGCATCCAATCCCGATGTGTTCGCCGCTTACGGTACCAATACCCAGGCGTTGACCACCCATTATATTGCCTTCGGCCGCAGCGAGGGACGCACGCAGATCGCCTTTGACCCGTGGTCCTATGCAGCGTCAAATCGTGATCTCTTCGCCGCCTTCGGGACCGACACGCGGGCGCTCACCGCTCATTACCTCTCGAGTGGGCGGGCTGAAGGACGGGTGATCGGAGCCTTCGATCCCGAAGCCTATGCGGCTTTGAATCCCGATCTCTTCGCTTCATTCGGTCTCGATCCACAGCGCCTGATCGACCATTACATCACCTACGGGCGCAACGAGGGCCGCCAAGCGATGGGGTTCGATCCTGTGGCGTACGCCGCAATGAACCCGGACGTTCTTGCAGCCTATGGCACCGATACCAGGGCACTGGTCGATCATTACGTGGGCTTTGGCCGCAACGAAGGGCGATCCGGCGGTTATGAGCGGCCAGCAGCCGCTGGAACAGCGGGAGCGATGGTTCAGGGCCCGGAACCTGACGATGCAGGCATCGTAGATGCGCTGCAGGCGGCGGTTGCCGATCCGCTGTCGCTGGCCGTGGAGACGTCCTGGCCGCTCACGACCGGCACCACGGAGGCGCCTCTCACCATCGGGGTTTGGTCCCCGTCGGACCCGTCCCTGGAGAACGGTTTGGGAAGCCATGCCGGTGGGTCCAGGCTGTTTGCCGAACCGACGCCGTTGGCTCTGACAGGAATGCTGGCCTGAAGGAGATTGGAGAACGAGAACGGGGAAGGAGGCCGTTCAAGAGATCGTGGGCTGGATCGTCAGCACGGACCGCATCGCGGCGTCGTTTTGAGCGCTAGTTCCACATCATGACTTTCTCTGGAAACGAGTAAGGGGAGATTTGGAAGATGGCGCGTCGGCGGCTGCTGACCGAAGACCAGTGGGCAAGGCTCCTGGCGGTGCCGGACGACGAACGCGCGATGGTGCGCCACTATACGCTCAGCAGGGACGATCTCGACATCGTCACCCTCCGGCGCACGGCGCACACCCGCCTGGGCTGTGCCATTCTGCTCTGCTATTTCCATCATCCTGGGCGGATTCCTGGTCCGGACGAGCGCCCGCCCATCGCGCTGCTGGCGTTCGTCGCCCGGCAGGTGGGCGCCGAGCCTGACGATTTCATCGCCTACAGTCGACGTGACCAGAACCGGCGCGAGCAGGTTGCCGCGATCATGGCACGGACCGGCCACCGTGCCTTTGATCGAACCCTCTTTCGCGACCTTGCCGCCTGGCTGACCTCCAAGGCACAGATCGCACGGGACCCGATCATTCTGGCGACCACCCTGATCGATGAGTTCCGCCGCCGTCGCATCCTGATCCCTTCTGCGGCGATCCTGGAACTGATGCTCCATCAGGCTCGTGGCCGGGCTGAACGGGTTCTGCATCGTGCCCTTGTCGATGGTGTCGACCAGCGGACAACCGACGCGCTGGACCGATTGCTGACCCTGCAGGCCGACACCGAAACGACCATGCTCGCTTGGTTGCGCCGGGTGCCGGCGGCCCCCACCGCCCGCAATATGCTGGCAGTCATTGAGCGCCTTTCCGCCTTGAAGGAACTCGGCATCGACCGGTCGTTGCGCGCTCGCGTGCCGGAGGTCGCGTTCGAGCGGCTCGCGGCCGAAGGCCTGCGGATGACGCCGCAGCATCTTCAGGATCTTGCAACGTCGCGCCGGCAGGCTGTGCTCGCAGCCACCGCGATCCGCCTGGAGATGGATCTGACCGATGTCACCCTGTCGATGTTCGACAAGCTGATCGGCAGTCTGGCACGGAAGGCCGAGCGCCGGACGGCGGAAAACACCCTGCGTTCTGTTCGCGATACCCAGACCCAACTGCGGGTGCTGCTGACCGCGTGCAAGGCGGTGATCGGCGCGCGGGAGGCCGGCGCCGATCCCTACGAGGCCGTCGACCAGGGGGTCGGCTGGTTCCGCTTCATGAAATGCGTCACCGACAGCGAAGCCCTTGCGAAGCCGGAGATCGCCGACCCGCGCACCGAGCTTCTTGGCCGCTACGCCACCGTTCGAGCCTTTGCCCCTACTCTCCTCAATCGTTTCAGTTTTCTCGGCAGTCCATCGGTGACGCCGTTGCTGCGGGCGCTCGACACCATTCGGGTCATGTACGCCGCCGGGCGCCGCACTCTGCCCGAGAAGCCACCGACCGGTTTCATCCGACGTTCTTGGCGCCCCTTCGTCATCAAGAAGGAGGGCATCGACCGGAAAGCTTACGAAATCTGCGCGATGTCCGAACTGCGTGACCGGCTGCGGGCAGGCGACGTCTGGGTGGAGGGGAGCCGCCAGTACCGGAACTTCGAGAGCTGCCTCATGCCGCGTCCTACCTTCGACATCCTTTGCGAGGAGGGGGCGTTGCCCGTGGCCGTTCCACGCAGCGCCGACGGCCACCTTGCTGGAAGAGGCGCGGAACTCGACCGTATCGTCGCCGAGGTGGGCGACCTTGCCGAAAAGGGGTTGCTTGAAGACGTCGATCTGTCCGACGGCGAACTCCGCGTCGCGCCGATCCGGGACACGACTCCGCCGGAGGCCGAAGACCTCGGCCGCCGCGCTTACGATCTCATGCCACGGGTCAAGATCACCGACCTTCTACTGGAGGTGGATGGCTGGACCGATTTCTCCGGTTGCTTCACGCACCAGCGCAGCGGCCGTCCCCCTGACGACCGGGCCGCAACATTGACCGCCGTATTGGCTGACGGCATCAATCTCGGCCTGTCCCGGATGGCCGAAGCCTGCCGGGGGTCGTCCATGCGGCAACTGGCCTGGATGCATGACTGGCACGTCCGCGACGACACCTACATGGTGGCGCTCGCCCGCGTCATCGACACGCACAGAGCCTTGCCGTTGGCTGCCGTCTGGGGCGACGGCCGCACGTCATCATCCGACGGACAATTCTACCGCGCCGGCGGGCGTGGGGAAGCCGTCGGCGATGTGAACGCCTATCACGGCAACGAGCCGGGCATCGCCTTTTACACCCACGTCTCCGATCAGTACGGCCCCTTCCATACCAAGGTGATCGCGGCGACCGCCAGCGAGGCACCCCACGTCATCGACGGCCTTCTCCATCACCAGAGCGGTTTGGACATCGAGGAGCACTACACAGATACCGGAGGCGCGAGCGTTACATGGACAGTCAAGAGGGAACTGGAGGCGGCTGTCCGGATAGTCCACAGAGGGGCCCCGTGCGCCGCGAAGCGCTCCTC
>NZ_JAVDTO010000028.1:0-43670 GCF_031455875.1 Azospirillum sp. BE72 | reverse complement strand
TAACCCCCAGACCGGAAATCCAGGAGCAGCGAATCATGCTACGGCGGCAAAGGGAATCCCCCTCAGCGATTCCAGGCAACCTGAGAACGCTCTAGCAGTGGCTCAGGCGCAACGCGAAGCGGACCTGCGGGATCGGCTCGGCGCTGGCCGCCCCTTGTCGGTCGGAACCCTGTGCATCGGCGCCGGCATCATCGACCATGCCGTCCATGCCGGCTTGCACGAGGCGGGTATCGCGACTGAGGCGGCGCTGGCTGTCGACATCGATCCTGAGGGGCTGGACGTGGCGGTCACCGCCAATCCGGCGACTAAGGGCTGCCGGATGAGCATTGAGGCCAGCATCGACGAGATCGAGCCCGAGATCATGCCCAAGCTGTCCGTCCTCCTGGCCGGGCTGCCGTGCACCGCGGCGAGTGTCGCCGGGCGGGCACGCAAGCGCTTGACCATGCCGGAAGCGGACGAGCAGGCGGGGCACCTTTGCCACGCATACCTCACGCTTCTGCGCGCGTCGGAGGCGCCGATCACGGCGATCGAGAACGTCCCCCAGTACGCCTCGACGGCCTCCGCCGCAATCATTCGCACGCAACTCAAGCGCCTCGGCTACAGGGTTTTTGAAGTGCCGCTCGTCGGGTCGGAATTTGGCGCTATCGAAGCCCGTCGGCGTTGGACGCTGATCGGTATCAGCGAGGGACTGGCGCCGGAGACCCTCGAGGTGCCTGCGGAACCCGGTTCCGCGACCCGGCTGGGAGACGTCCTCGAAGACGTGCCGCCGGGCGATCCTCGCTGGCAGGATCATGCTTATCTGGACCGGCACGCCGAGGCGGAGGCCTCCAAGGGGAACAGCTTCAAGCGCAACATCGTGACTGTCGACAACACCACCGTCGGCACGATCGGACGGTCGTACTGGAAGCACCGGACCAGCGAGCCTTCCCTGCAGGCTCCCCACGACGCATCGCTCTCCCGTCTGCTGACGCCGGCAGAGCACGCCCGTGTCAAGTCTATCCCGGATGACCTCGCCGCCGCGATCATCAACGGCCGCTCCGCCACCGCCGCTCATGAACTGCTAGGGCAGGGCGCTGTGTGGAGTTGCTTCCGCGCCCTGGGGCGAGCCCTTGGAAAGGTGCTCGCACCGCTCGCCGGGAGCAACGTCGTGCCGCTCCCGGCGCGCACCCCGGTCTCCATCCCGCCGCTCCGTCGCCATTCCCGCATCACCAAGCGCGCAGCCGACTTCGGCCAGCTTGCGCTCGCTCTGTGAGGGAGGTCTAAATGCGGTTCTTTCCGAATTCCTTCTCCGACACCGGCTGGAAAACCGTCGAAGAAGCCTGTGCAAGGCTCGGACTGCGCGACGCCGAGGCGCTCTACGAGCAACTGGAGCGCTCCGTGCGGCGCCTCCAAGAGCGGCTGGACGGCGCAACTGGGCGCCGTGTCAGCCTCACGCTCCCCTGGCCAACGGCGGGCCGCTGGTGCGTCTTCATGAGCTTTAACGACCCCCTGGTGCCCGCCAGCGAGATGGTGCTGGTGGCGCTGGATGACGTGATGGAGGTCAGCACGAGGCTCGTCGACCATCTCGCGACCCTGGGTGAGGCCGTTCTGCAGGCCGCACGGCCCGCTCCAGTCTCTCCGGTGTCCCTTGCGCCGGAAAAGGCTGATCCCGCGCTCCAGAGGGCCTCGCGGCGCGTGCAGGCTGCCATCCGGCCGGAACAGCGACCGGCGCCGGCGCTGCTGCCTCCCATGGGCTCGGTGGCGACCACCGGCCAATTTGCCCTTGCTCTCTGAGGAACGGAAGCATGACCACCCGCACCAGACAGAGCCAGCTTCTGCTTCCGTTGCTAGAGGTCCTCGACGATGCCCCCAAGGGGATGACGGCGGCGGAGGCGGTGAGCGCCGTCGCCGACCACCTGAAGCTCTCCGAGGAGCAGCGTCGAGAGACTGTGCAACTGCCCTCCGGTACCTACCGCGCGCTCGACCGGGATGTCCGTTGGTGCCGCCAGAAGGCGGTCCTTGCCGGGCACATGGATGGATCGGTTCATAACCTCTGGCGTCTCACTCCGAAGGGGAAGAAAGACCTCCGTTTCGCCATGCCGGGGATCGTGGTCACGGTTTTCGAAACGGAGAACGGCGCAGCGGTGTGGGCCCAGGCCGAGAGCGCGTTCGGTCACATCGAGGATCAATCCCTAAACCTGATCTTCACCAGCCCCCCGTACCCGATCCTCACCGCGAAGGACTACCAGACGGCTGACGATGTCGGCACGTATCTGGATTGGCTGACTGGCCTTGCCCGGGAGTTCCATCGCTGTCTCACGTCCGATGGCTCACTGATCCTGAACCTCGGCGATGCGTGGCAACCCGGCAGGCCGACCCTCAGCCTCTATCAGGAGCGCCTCATCCTGAAGCTGGTTGATGATCTGGGCTTCCACGTCGCTCAGCGCTGCCACTGGCACAACCCGGCCGCCCTGCCGTCGCCGGCGCAGTGGGTCACGGTCAAGCGTGTTCGGCTGGCCCAGAAGGTCGAGAGCCTCTGGTGGCTGTCGCGGTCAGACACCCCGAAGGCAAACAACCGACACTGCCTCCAGCCATACAGCGACGCCATGCAGAAGCGATTGGCACAAGGTGGCGAGAAAGGCGCGGCGCGGCCGTCGGGGCACGTCCTCGCCAAGGGCGCCTTCGGGGCAGACAACGGCGGCAGCATCATGTCCAACCTCGTGATCGCTCCCAACACTGCATCGAACGGCGCCTACCAGCGCTACTGCCGCGATAACGGGCTGCCCGCTCACCCTGCTCGCTTCCCAGAGGCGATTGTCGAGCCGTTCATCAAGCTCACCACAGAGCCCGGTGACACGGTGTGCGACCCGTTCGCGGGCAGTCTCACGACGGCGGCTGTCGCGGAGCGCCTGCAGCGCCGGTGGATCGCCATCGAACAGAGCCTGACCTACCTGCGGGGGGGCGTTGGCCGGTTCGAGCCCGATGGGCTGCGTGTGGCCGCCTAAAAGGGAGAAGACCATGAGAGGTTTCGGCATCCTGAACGGTCCGCGCTCTCGAGTGTCCGTCGCCGACGACAGCGCGCGTTGTCCGAGTTTCCCGTGGCTCCTCACCAACGCCGGTTACGGCGGCGCGCTGAAGCGCCGCTTCGCTGACCGGGGCGTCGCTGAGGGCCGAGCCCGCCGACTGGCGCGCACCCTGCGCGCCGATGGAGCCTCCGTCATTCTGGAGATCGCCGATGCTGTCCGCACGTGATGTCCGCGCCCAGACAACCGTCCCCGGCTTCGTCCCGCCGCGGCCGCCACAGTCGTCGGCGCCGGCGCAGGTCCTCCCGTTCCGCCGTCCGATCCGCTGGTCGGCGCCGCGCCTGGACGACCTAGCGCGGCTGGCGGTCGACCTCGTGCGGGACGAGAGGGTCCTCTTTACGGCCCACGCCTACAGCGACCGCATGTCGGAGCGCGACATCGGGCAAGGCGAGGCCCTGGAGATCGTGTCCAAGGGTACGCCCTACAAGGTCGAACCTGGCGCGGCCGACGGCGAATGGCGGGTGAATTTCAGCCGGCGGGTAGGCGGCCGGGACGCCGCCGTGGCCCTGAGCCTGACGCAGGGACGTCATCAGGCCAAAGTGGTCACCGTCATGTGGCTCGATCGCCGGTAGCCGCTCCTCCTGGTCAGGCTCTTTGCCAATCACACGGCTCAAGGTGCCGAAAGACGTTGAATCGCAGCGCCTTTCAGCGGCGCGCCGGTTGAGGCCGCGCTGCTAGAGTCGTCTGCAAACAAAGGGGGGCACCTTGAGACAAATGGCATCCACGCTCCGCCGCGTCGACGTCATCGAACCGGCGCCGGCGATGAGCCTGAGGCAGACCATTGCGCAAGCCCAGGAATGGTTCGGCGAGGATACCGCGGGGGTGGGCGCCTACAATGAGCGGGTTGGGGTCTTGGTCGAAGTCTTCGGCGTCCATGTCGGACTCGAACGTGAAACCGCCAACCGCTGGGCTCGCGCTGCATGTCTTCACGACGTCGGAAAGCTGTGGGTTCCCGCCGACATCCTGCTGAAACGTGGTCCCCTTTCCGCGGAGGAGCGTCACGTGATGCAGCAGCACACTCTCGTGGGCTGCCTGCGTCTGTACCCCGTGTGCGAGGTGGCGGCTACCATGGCCCTCTCGCACCATGAGAACTTCGATGGTAGCGGTTACCCCTACAAACTGGCCGGCCAGGCCATTCCGTTTGCCGGCCGCCTCGTGAGGCTGCTGGATGTGTACGACGCCCTACGGTCGCTCCGGCCCTACAAGCCGGCGCTGAGCCATGATGAGGCCGTCGGGATCATGCTCCGTGGGGACGAGCGGGTCCGGCCGACGATGTTCGATCCACGCCTCCTGCACTGCTTCGAGCAGCATCATCGCCTGATAGAGGCCCGCTACGGCTGAAGAGGGTGACAAGCCGCCGCACGCGAGTACCGCCGTGTTCTGTGACGTGTTCGTTGTGGCTAGCCTACACTCGATGAGGGGACAGAATGACAGCCCATGCGACGATAGCAAGGATGTTCACGTGGGTGTGTTTAGTAATGTTGATATCCTCTATCACCGCAACTGCGCTCGCTTATCTGGACGGCAATGAAACCCTGCTGCCGGATTTTATATTGATCTCTGTTGTTCTCCTGGTGGTTACCGGCCTTTGTTTTTACGAGTATCGGTGCGCGGCGGCCCGGTAGACGCCTTTTTTCGTGCTCGCGGAAGGCAGGAACATGCGGACTGTAATCCTCTCCGCTCGACCATCAGCAGGGCACATGCGGCGAGGGGAACTGGGGCGCTGCCAGGATCTGAATTCTCAGGTTGCTGCTCCCCGAATATGACCAACGGCTTCGGCTGGCCCCAAGTCCAAATATCCGCCGTCGGTGTTGAACACTGAAGCACCATGACGGGAGGGCGACATGCGGTCGATGCTCATGACAACCATCGCTGCAGCACTGGTGGTGGCTTCCCACGGCGGCGCCGTCGCCGAAAGCGGAGGCAACGCCGAGGCTGGACTGATCTGCTTTCAGAACGGCCGCGTCATCCTGGCACTCGACGTTGTGACGGACTTCGCGATCCAGGAAACGACCAGCGGGCGCCGGTATGTCGGCCGCTGGGTGCGCAGTACCTACGCGGCCCCGGAGCCGTTCAGGATCGATGCGGGAAGCGACACCACCTGCTTCTCGCACAGACCGGAGCGGGGGTTCTTCTTCAGCAGCGGTGCCGGTCGGTAGGTCAGTTCCACCGGGTCGAAAGACGTGCAAAACTGTCGTCTTTCGGCTCTATCGCACTCAGCGTCGGACCGGTACATTGGGCTCACTTAGCGCCGCTTGCATGCTGCAGCGTTTGCAAAGTGTCCAGCTTCGGCTGGAGGACCTAGTTGGGGTCCTGAAACAACCAGCGCTCACGCCGCGGCCTCAGTGCCACGGCATCCGGCGACACTCGTCGCCGATGATCCCCCTGGGGAGGCATTCTCCCCACACAGGGGAAATCCGCCTCCTCGAACAGCCCCGGAGGGTCAGCCCTTTGGGCCGGCAACCCTCCTCTTTCCGTAAGGGAGTTGCGCTACTATGTCTATCGACAAGTTGTTCGAGTACGAGGAAGAGCTTCGCACTGGCGGCGCGCCGAATGCCGAGGTGTTCACCAAGGCGCTGCGCGGCGTTCTCAGGGAGCTCAAACAGGAGAGGTCCGGTATGGAGGCTTCTGTCACCGAGCTGAAGGGCGGCATCGACAAGCTCGATCACCGCATCGACAAGCTCGATCACCGCATCGACAAGCTCGATAGCCGCGTTTCCGCCCTCGACCATAAGGTCGATGCCGTTGAGCTCCGGCTCACTGCTCGCATCGACGCTCGCATCGACCTGGCCAAAGCCGAGCTCACCACCGAGATCCGAAACAGTAGCCTTGAAATCATGAAGGCGATGAACAATCAACTTTACAAGACAATGGGGGCGATCGGCACCATCATCGCCGTTTTCTACCTCATCGAAAAGTTCACCTGACAGCAGTCGGGCGCGACACACAAATACCCTGCGGGGAGGCCTCCTCCCCACCAGGGGAGAACTGCCTCCTCGCATCATCGTCCATTCACGACAACGAGGAAGCAGACCATGAACAAGCACTTCGACACCGTCTTTGCCTTGGCCGAAACGTCGCCCGGCTTTGACGATGCTGCGAACCGTTCTGAGATCATCCAGGCCAAGCGCGAGCTGGCGGCCCATGCCGGGTTGCAGGCGGCTGCTCAGGCGCTGATCGGCGCTTGGGGGAAGGGAAACCTCTCCCAGCCATTGCAGGCCATTCAGAAGGCCGTGGATGCGTTTTCTGCCCTATCGTCCTTGCCGGCGCCGGGGCATGTCCGCAAGTTCCTTGACCTCTCGACTGCTCACCTGGACGTGGAGGGAAGGGATCATCTGGAACAGGGTGGCGAGGGGATGGTCGTCTATCCCACCGCCTACGGATGGTTCGTCTACGTGTCGGAACCCGATGCGCTGGCGAGCTACACCGTGCCGCAGTGCCTGCTCGACATCCTTGATCGCGCCCGACAACTCGGATGTGACTATGTGCTCCTCGACTGCGATGCCGAGGAGGACAGCGAACTTCCGACGTTCGACGAGGCCGGTGCCGTGGAGGTTCCGGAAACCCCTCCGCAGCAGCCCGAGCCCGTCGCGGAGGTCGTGGCGGACGCTTCCAACTTCTGTGCCGAGCCCGGCACTCCCCCCTGGGACGAAGCCTGGGCGGCCCTGGTCGCCGAATTCGGCGATCCGGTCTGTCTCAGCACCGACGGGTGCCATAGCTGGCAGTATCTCGGCACCACCCAGAAGCCCGACGGCACCTGGAAGCACATCTTCCGCCACCGGTCGCTCTCGGCCGCGGGAGGCCAGCGGACCTATCGTGAGTACCCGGCGACGCCGCCGGCTCGCTGATCGGCGCTGATTCACGCCTGCGCTCCGTGCGCGGCACACAACACCAACCCGACCGGGTGCGTCTCCCGGTGGGGACGCACTCCGTCCCCATCGTCCAAGGAGGACCCCCGATGAAGAAGTTGACGCTCAAGGGCATTCCAGCCTCGCTGGTCGTTTTCGACTACCAGGCGTTCGGTGGCCCAATGCGCGCCTACTGCGCCGAGATGCCGGCGCGTAAGTGGCTCGAGGCGCACGGCTTCTGGGCCGGCCATTCTGTTCACATCGAAGAGATTGTTGAATGGGAGCGGTCACCCACGGACCGGGCTGCCGACGTGTTGTTCCGGATCGGAACGCTGGAGGCCAAGTTCTCCGACCTGATCCGGACCGACCTGCCGGTCGGCACGGGCGGCACCGCGGAAGCAGGAGACTTGATGCAGCTTGAACTTGACGGAGCATGGGCGTTTTTCGACCACTCCTGCGCAAGCTGGACCGGCTTTTCCGTTACAAGCTCCGCAATGGACGGCCGCCGCGGCTTCACGCTGGACCCCGAGTTCGCTCGCGCCTGGCTGGACCGAGGACGGTGCCGCCTGCGGCTGCACACGCAACGGCTTTCGGCCAAAGCGGCTGCCTGAGCGTCCCTCAGGTTCGCCACATCGCAAGCGCTGACCGGCCCTCCGCCGGCAGCGACACTCAACCCCACCGGGGCGACCACGCCCCGGGAGGGGTGTCGTGCGCCCGCCAATGGAGGACCCCATGCTGAATGCGGAAAGCCCCCGTGCTCGTGCGTACGCCATCGTGTTCCTTTATCGCGTCCAGAAGATCTCTTTTCTGCGCGCAATACGGGAGCTGGCTGCGCTCGGCATGCTCGAACTGAGTGGTAAGGGCTCGTGCCCCGTGGTCGATGCCCTCTATGCCCACTCGCTGGACGCGCTCCGGCGGATCATTCGGGAGTACGTCCCGGAGCCCAGACCCCAGCTACCCGATACCAGCAAGCTGCTTCGCCTTGCGAGAGCCGCCTGACCCACATCATCACAAACCCAAGGGGACCATGCCTCCCCAATGGGAACCGGCGTGCTCCCCGTCCGAGGAGAACTTCGATGAGCACCCCGCAAGAGACCGTCCGACGTTTCGTCACGTCTGATGGCTTCACCTACTTTCACCTGGATGACGTTTGGCGCGACTCAATCCTTTCCGGGCTCGTCGATGCGAGCTTGGACGGTGGCGAAAACGGCCCGGTCGGCGAGGATGGCTCGATGTCGGGCATCCTTGATGTCGTGCAGCCGGTGCTGCGCGTCTCGTGGATCGACGGTCCGCGCCAAGGGCAGGTGGCGAAGATCCCCATGATCGCCGTGCCCAAGCTGGTCAATGTCAGTGGCCAATGGCTCACCGGATGGCGACTGGCTGCCGGCGAGGCTCCATCATGGGTCACTGAGGTGCTCCAGTATGCCCTGAATGAAGGGCATACCCTGGAGGGGTCCCGGTTCATCGCCGACGAGATCGGCGACGAACTGGACCGGGGTGACGGCCGGCCCAACCTGACATTCAACGTCGATTACCTGGCGACCACGACACCTACGGTGATCGTGGGCGAGCGGGAGATGCAGGAGACCCAGGCGTCGGTGCAGGCATTCCTGTCCGCACCCTGAGCCTCCAGACGGCCCTTCATCACCCCTCCCGGTGGGGAGGGGCCGTCCTTCCGCGAAGCCACACCGTCCAACTGAGACCGTGGCGCAAGGAATGCCCTCAGCGCCGGACGGTCCACGGCGGAAGGCGGTGGAACAGCGCAGTGCACGCGAGCGCGAGAGTGAGCGGGTATACGACCGGTTTGCCGTCGCCGCGGCGGCCGGAGCGATAATGCTTGATGGACTCGACAGACAATCTCAGCGCCGCCGCGGCCTCCTCGCGCGTTTCGAAGCCCATGGCGTCCATCCAGTCATTGAATGCCTCGGGCGTCATGGCGCCCCAGTCATGGCCGGCGTCGGGGCGGGAATCCGGCGGCGTGCTGCTCATAACGTCCTGATCCTCGATCTGCCCGGCTGCGCGCCGGTCTGCGCAACAGGTTTACGCCGCTGCTTTGAGATCGACAACGCGCGAACGCAGTTCCGCTTTCGTCGGCCGCACCGCACGGCTGATGTGGAGCGCATAGACCGCCACAGCTCTCCAGTACACGGCTAGGGGGCCTTTCTTGCTGGTCCAAGACTTCTCGGCGCGCACCTTCGCGTCCAGATACAGGTCGCGGAGGACATCGGCGAGGGCAAGCCGGAGTTCGGGCTGCAGCGTGAGCAGCCTGGCGACAGCCGGCAGGGCGAGAACAGGATTTCGAACTTCGGGGCGCGAGCTACGGTCCATGGTCAGGTCCTTGTTCGTGTTCGACGGAGAGGGAGGTGGTGGCAGCGCACAGCGTTCTTTAGGCGGCGATCTGCAGCCGGCGGCGCGGCGGCGAGTTTGCCGTTACCAGCACTCGGGCCATTTCCGGGCACACGCTGTTGCCAATCCGGGCGATCTGCTGTTCCTGGGTCAGCCTGCGACCGTCGGAAGTGCGGTCAATGACGTACTCCGGGGGGAAGCCCTGGATGAGCTTCAGCTCTTGCGGCACCAGCATCCTCATCGACAAGTCGACGATCTGGAACCACTCGCCCTTCACGCGGCAGAGGCCCAAAAGGTGCGGCAGTTCGGTCGCGGGGCCTACATAGCCAAGTTGGGCAGCGAGCGCGGTCAAGAAGGCGTCTGGTTCCGCCGGCGGTAGTTTGCGCAGGCCGCGCGTGCTCTTCCAATCGACGCGCTCCAGGAACCGCCGCACGGCCCGAATTTGCTCATGCAGTCGCTTGGGGAAAGCAGTCAGGAGAGCGTCCTCGAAAGGAACGCTCACGTCGTCTAAGGCCGTGCCAACTGGCTCCAGTCTGGTCTGGACGAGGCCCTGGTGCATTCCGGACGCCAGAACAGCCGGAGCCGACCTATCAAGGGCCCGGCCGTCCTTGCACGTACCCTTGAGCACCACAAGGTGAGCGCCCTGCCGCCCGTGCGGATCGCGGGTTGCGGGGGTCGCGGCGGCCCCCTCCCGCCCCTGTCCGACACTCGGGGCATGGAGCTTGTGGATGGTCGCGGTCACCGGCTGCTGGTGGCTGCCCGTTGTGGTGATGGTGGAGGCGGGGGCCAGCAAGCTGTGCCCAATCTCGCCCGTGTTGTGCTGGGCCAGATAGGCGACGCTGCCAGTGTCTGCGCCCGACAGTGGGTGCGCGTGGCTGGTGAGAAGAGCACTTTCGTTCTTGGTGACGATTGTCGGGTGCGGCACACGTGGATCCCGAACCTTGATGGAGCGGCTGCCGCGCTGGGTGATCTGCGTTGTGGCCGCAAGCACAAGCCCATGGGCATCGCGGGCTGCGGTGATGGTCTTGGCCGGCTCGGTCGAAGCGAAACCCCGGAACCCCTTGCCTGCATGGTTGAGCGTGGCGACGAACGGCTCGTAACCCTCGCGCATCGACGATGCGATCATGAAGCGGTGCGCACCATGGGCCAAGCGATCCAAGGTGGCGGGCGCGAGCGGCTTCGTCCGACCGAAGATGCTCTTGGAGGGCAAGGAGAAGTCAATGCAGGTGGACACCGGGGTGTAGGGCTTCAACAAGCCCGTGCGAACCTCGTCAGAACGTGGGTCGCCATGGGTCGGCGTCGGCCAAGCGACTGGGACGCCATCGCGGCGTGCGACGATAAACAGGCGGGTCCTAATGGTCGGGACACCAAAGTGATGGGCGGCCAGGCAGCGGAACTCGAGATGGTACCCGAGCCGCTCCAACTCCGTCCGCCATTGTCGGAAGTAGAGCCCTTTCAGTGCTTCAGCCGGCGCGCTTTGGCTGTCCGGTGGAACCCCGGAGCCGTCAGGGAACGGATAGAGGATCGGCTCGTCCTCGGTGGGGCCTGCGGTTAGCATCTCCGGAACATTCTCAACGTAAATAACTTTCGGACGTTGCCAACCCGGAAGGCGCGCCCATCTAATAACAACCCTCATCAATCCCCTGATTTTTGGACTTCTCAGAGCCTTGCCTGAGGCTCTCGACCAATGGCGACAGTCCGGCGATGCCCAGAGATTTCGTATGCTGCGGCCTCTACATGCGATTACTGGATCGACCTCAAACACGTCGCTATGAAAATGTTCGGTGCGAGGATGATTGACTTCGTGCATGGCGATTGCAGCGGCATCATGATTCACCGCCAGATCGACGGGCTTGCCAAGGGCCTGCTCCATTCCCTCCGATGCGCCGCCGCCACCGGCAAACAGGTCAACGTCCAACTCATCGTCCGCCGTCGACTTCAAGGACAACGAAAACTGCGCGGCAGGACTCTCCGCCCGTCCCATTGAGCGACGCGCCTCATTACGGCGGCGCGCGCGGGAACGAGCTGGCATGTGCGGAACGGAAATGGGACGGGGGTGAACGGACATCGCCATGGACATGACCTCAGCACTATGGGCGAAGCGGGTAATTTTTACCCTCCTGCTCCCATATAGCTGTTGCCTCTCTCCTCTGGCAAGGGTAATTTGTACCCACGCCGAGCAGGCCGGAAAGGCTGGCTCGAACACAAAGAGGCAAGAAAGATGGCCGCTTCCTCTCAGATCGCTTCCAAGACCGCATCTCCCACTGCCGGGGAAAAATTACCCGCAACCGTCATCCAGGTTCGTGGCGTGCCGCTGCGTGTTGCTGACCAAGCACTGCACGCCGTCCGCTTCGGCTATTGCCCGGTCTCATCGACTGGCTACCGGTCGCACTATTGCCAGCCGCTACCGTCGCCCACCGCGCTGGAGGAAATCGCCCAGGAGGCGGACAGGCAGCGTGCTTCGGCACTCCGGCGGCTTCGGGAAGCAAAGGCGGGATCGCCGAAAGGACGCACCCCGGACCAGCGGTTTTCGGATTTCATCATGTTTGAGGGCGCGATCTCAGCTGCCGTCAACCAAGCCTACCTCGCGCCGCCGTCGGACCAGGACAAGCTGTTGCGGGAGATTGCAACCACGACCGAGGCTTTGGCGCCTTTCATGGTAACGGGCCATGCCAAGCCGCTCAATCCCGGTTCGCACTGGACCCCCGAGCTGCTGATCGAACGCGCGCAGGCTTACCACCGCCTTTGTGCTTTGACGTGCCGCCTACTTGCCCGCCTGTGCCAGCGTGGAAGGGCCATCGACATCGCCGCCTGGGGCGCCTTCGTCGATGCGCTTCCTCGCGGCCCTGGCTTCTCGATGCTCCCTCCGACCGTGCTGTTGAAGCTGCTGGGCCGGGACGGCTCCGAGAAGGCAGGAACCAGTGGCAACGCGGTTGAGGTGTGTGGCGCATCCGCTCCGCATGCGGTCGATGACATCGAGGAGCAGCACTGTGAACCGGAGCCCCGCGTCGCGCCTGCAGAGCTGGTGGCCGCCAATGCGGCGCCGGTTTGGACGGTCGACAAGCGTGGTCAGCTGTCCATGTTCTGAGAAACCGTGCGAAGTGCCGGAACACGAGCGGAGGGGCGGGTAGATCGAACGGCGGCGGTGTCGGGTGCGACTGAGCCGACGGCTGGCGCGGCGATCGTCACCAACCACACCAGGGCCGCATAGCCTTTGATGGGCGAGAGATGATCCATCTCGGTCGAGAACTCGCATTGGAACGTGGTCGGCGGAGGCGCCGATTGGGTCGAGGCAATCAAGGTGCGCACCAAGCGCCCTCATTGTCTGGCCGTGACAATGCTTATACTTAAGCGATCAACTGTGTCTCATAATTTGCAATCATGATCGAGATGCAGATTTTCTTTCTTGTGCGCTCTGTACGATATGGTAGGATCGTCTCATCAAACCACTGACTGATGCCGCCGCCATGACTGCGCTCTTCTCAACAGACAAGCTGCTGGATGCCAAGTTCTCCTCTGAGACCGTCGAGAAGATCGCCGCAGCTTATCGTGCGGTGCGCGATCTCATCGAAAAGGATGTTCCTCTCGCCGTTGCGGTCAGCTTCGGGAAGGACAGCACGGCAATGCTCACCATCGCGCTGCTGGCCCACCATGATGCGGTGCGCGAGAACCCGCTGCGCCACCCCTTGACCGTTCAGACCGCAGACACCGGCATCGAGAACCCTGTCATTCATCAGCACGTCCAGAGCCAGATTTCGTTGCTGGAACGCTACGCCCGTCGACACGCGATCCCTCTGCGGATACGCGTTGGGCGTCCCACCCTGGCCTCGTCGTGGATGACTGCCGTGATCGGGATGCGCAAAGTGCCCACGTTTTCGAATTCGGCAAGCCGAGACTGCAGCGTAGAGCTAAAGGCCCGCCCGAACCTGCGCGAACTGCGCAAGCTGGTGCCTGAGCTGAAGGCTGAATACGAGGCGATGCTTCGGACTGCGGAGCCGGGCGACTTCTTCCGCATCTCCGAGCTTGCTGCGTCCCTGGACCGGGAGAGCGTGGTGACCCTCTTGGGCACCCGCTTCTCAGAGTCTACCAGCCGAGCCGGCCGGATGGATCGCAGGGGCGACGCGGCCCGCGCCATTACCGTCACCGCGGACGGTCAGCGGACGCTGCCACTGATCGCCGACTTCGACACGGATGAGGTATGGGAATGCCTTGCCCTGGCTGGGGAGGGGCGGGCGCTGGAAGCCTATGCACCGAACTTCGACCAGACCCGTGACCTCTATCGCGCGGCCACCGGCGAATGCCCGGTGGTCTCATCCGGTAAGTCTGCCGCCTCCGCCTGTGGAAGCCGATTTGGCTGCGCGCTTTGCACCGTATCGGGCAGCAGCGACAAGAGCATGACCATCATGCTCCGAGACCCGAAGTATGCCTGGATGCAGCCGCTCAATGATCTGCGCGACTTCCTCGTGGAGACCCAGTACGACCTCGACCGTCGGCGTTGGACGGCCAGAACCACGGACCCGGTTACCGGCCACGTTCGGATCCAAGCCGACGTTTACTCCCCAGCCATGGTCCAGGAGCTGCTGGGTATCTGCCTGACGATCGACGCCCGCGAGAAGGAACGGGCCGCCGCCTTGGACGAGGACCTCTGGGCCTATTACGCTGGTGAGGCCGTGTCGTGGTCCGACCCCTATATGCGCGCGACGGCAGCCGCTGGGACGCCTGACATCGCCTGGGCGACGCGTATGGCAAAGCCGCAGTTCCAACTCGTAAACCCTGAGCAGGTGCTGGCAATCGACTTCATGTGGGCACGTTACGGCGCCTCCGTCCCCTTTGAGGCTCTGCACATCTGGCGCGACGTGACCAAGCGGGGGGTTCGCTTTGAGATCCCCAAGATCGAGGTTCAGCCGAACCGGCGCGATCTCCGTATGCCGGAGCCGCGCTGGGTCGCGCTTCCCGCGAATGAACGGATGTTGCACCCGCTCTACGACCCGCTGACCACGTTCTACTATGAGCGCCCAGGCCGGGACGTGCCTGCGGTCACCGCGCAAACGTGTGTCGAACACCAGGAGGAGGAGACCTTCTCGGTTGACGGCGAATCCGCTCATATGATTTTCGAGTTCGAGGCTGACCGCCTGCTCGATGTCTACTACAACGGACGCTTCGAGCCGACGGTGGCGGTACAGTTCTACCTACGCTTCGGCACGATTGCACTCGCCGCCGGACGGCTGCAGGAACTGGCGAACACGGTGGACCACGCCCAGCGTCTTACTGACGCAGGCCTCGGCCCAGGCACGCCGGCCGCGGAGTTGCTCGCCCGCTCGATTTCCGATGGTGAGCACAATCGGCTGAAGGCTGCCACCATGATCCCTGCGAGGGTGGTGCCGGCGCCACGGCGGCAAGCCAATATGCCGATCGGGCAAGGCGACCTCTTCGCCTCCCTAGCCGCCTGAGGTACAACTATCGAAGGTCGAACGGCACAGCCACACCAGCGAAAGGCGGCGGAAATCGCCGTCTTTCAAGGTCGCGGGCAACGCCGAAAATCGGCTAACCAGATGCCATTGCACGTTGGAGTATCCGACCGTGACCAGACTGCCCACCACCGCCCTGCGCTCCATTGCCGTCGCCACGGTTGCTATATCCCTGACTGCCTGCACAACGACTTCTCGGCCCCGTCCAGTGGACGGATGGCAGCAGGCGCGCGACGCCCAACGACAGCTGTTATCCGGCGCTGGCCTCGAGAACCACTTCAAGCAGCCCCTGGTCAATGGGAAGCCGACCGTGACGACGGGCCGCGACGCTAAGTTTGACACACTCAACATCAGCTACGATCCGCGCTACGTCACCTCGGAGGAAGTCACCGAAGCCGGCAGCACCTTCTGCGAGAAGCAGAAGCAGGGTCGGCAGCCTATTCTCCTGGAGATGATTGCCGGGCAGTTGGATGAAAGTAACCGGGCTGCCCGTGAGCGGGTCCAGATGACGAGCTCGGCAACAATTTTCTGCACCAATGGCTCTGCGGCCGATGAGGCCCTGCTGGCCGCATATAAGGGCTCCCGGACAACGGCGCTCCAGCAGGAGGCGCAGCGCTCGGCGATGCAACGTTCGGCACAGCTCCGGGCCAGGATCGAGGAATCTCAGGAGAACCGTGCCCGATGGGACGCCATTAAGCGCCGCGACGAACAGCGGGTGAATGGATCGACCGGCTACACCTACGTCCCGACGCACTGACCATCGTCCACCCACGACATCAGAACCGCCATCCCTTCGGAGAAGCAACCGCCATGAGCACCCCCGTCACGAATGACCGCGTTTCTCTGGATATCCCCGATTTCGTCGGCCACACGAAGGGCTGGGATGGCGGCGTGTCGTTCGGGAACCTGGAGATCTTCCAGTTCTGCTCGGTCATGAAGCAGATCGATCCAAACGGGCAGCTGCGCCAGCAGATCACAGACGCGCTGAACGCTGCGCCCGGCCTGCGCGTGGCGATGATGCACGGGACATTCAGCCGTGCTCCGGTGGTTGCCACTGCGGCTGAGTAAGAAAACCCAGTCGTAAGCCGCGTTCCCTCCCGGCGTTGCACCGCGACGCCGGACACCGCCGGTCGAACCCGCGAAGCGGTGCGAGAGGGAGCTGAGCGGCGACCCTGGCAGTCCGCAAAATGTGCATCGAAGATGTCTTTGGCTTGGGACGCCACAACCGCGGCGGCTGTCTGGTTCTCCGGCACGGCGCGGAATAGCTTGGGCTCCTTGACCGGCCGCGCGATGCCTTGCCGGTTCGCCAGAGCCGCGATAGCGATGGCGTCTGACTGGTTTAACCTCATTCATGAAGGGTCCAATCCCCCGTGCCGATCAGCCTGCCCTACAACACAGCTGTTCGTGAGCGGCGTCGGTCAGCCCCGGAGGCACTGGACTTTCTCCCCACTCAACCGTGGGCGGTTCGGGCGCTGGTGCACCAGATCCTTGGTGTCGACGCGCTGTCCGGAAGCGTCGTCTGTGAGCCTGCGGCCGGTGCCGGGGATATCGCCCGCACGATGCTGGAGTTCACTCCGCATGTGCGTGTCGCAGATGTGGCGGATTACGGAACCAGGAACATCTACGAGCAGCCGATCAGCATTCGCGATTTTCTGACTTGGACGCCCGATGAAGCGGAAGCTCCGGATTGGGTCTGCACGAACCCACCCTTCACCTTGGGAGAGGCCTTTATACACCACGCCCGCCGCTTCGCCCGACGCGGCGTGGCGGTGATCGTCCGAACCGCATTCCTGGAAGGGCAGGGCCGTTACGAGCGGCTGTTCAGCCAGTGTCCGCCTGACATTATTGCCGTTCACGCCGAGCGCGTCCCGATGTTCGTGGGGCGGCTGGATCCCAAGAGGAGCAGCGCAACCTCGTATTCATGGTTGATCTGGTTCCGGGACGGAGCTGGCGACGCGCGAACACGCTGGATTGCACCGTGCCGCGACATCTACGAACGGGCATCGGATTATCACGGGTGGCGCTGGTGCATGCATGCCGGCCGTCCGTTGCCGCACCTGTCAATCACAGGCGTAGCGCATCTCGAAGACGACATTGCCCAAGCGCTGCCGATCCTGCGCGATCCAGTCCGCACCGTGATCCATCCTGGTCGCCTCCGCGTGGTGTCCAGCCTGATCGAGGCCACACCGGACTGTCGCGAACGGGTGCTGGCCCGGATCAGCGTTTGGCACGCAGATGCCGTTCCGACCGAGGCAAGGGCGAAGCTGGAGCAAGCCCTCGTCCATCATGGACTTCGGATTGACCCTGCCAATCTCGGCACCAAGCTCGCGGCGTGACGTGAGAAGGTTCAACGACGTGCTGACGTCTCGATGCGGTACCGAGCGATGACCAAGCTGACTCCGGCCCAGATCGCCCAGCTGATGCGGATCGACGCCGGCGGAATAGACGGGATGCCCGCCGCTGGCTTCACAGCGTCTGCACCGGAGAAACGACTGCTGACGCGCGGGCTGATTCAGACCTGGACAACCAGCATTCCGGCCGGGATCGGCGCCTTGACCATTAAGCTGAGCCTGGCGGCTTTAACCAACGACGGTCACCGGCAGTTCGCTGAACTCGGTCTGCCCCCATCTGCCGACATGGCTAGGTTCATCGGGCGGCGGCAGGGATGGTGCAGCACCAATTACGAGTTGCTGCGGATCGCCCACCTGAGGGGCTATGTGGAAGTCGTCGAACGGAGCGGTGTCGGCGGCTGCACAACGCGCTGGCGCCGCACAGAATCCGGGAAGGCCGCGCTGATCCTGTTCCATGAGCATGAGCGACTGGTGGCTGAGGAGATGGCCAAGCTAGAGGCCGCACACCTGACCCGGAGCAAGACGCAAGACATCGCGAGGCCGCGGACGCGGGGCTAGGGTTCGTCAGCCCATTGCCCCATGGCCGCCAATATCTGAGCTGGACGGCAGAACGTACCTGCGGGTGTCGCCTATCTTGCCAAGGAACGGATTTCACAGGTGATGGCGCTTGCCGACAACAGGCCGTTGGCGTAGAATGCCAACATGAATGCCGAACTCGTCATCCGCCGCCGCGTCGCTTACGGCAACCGCGACTTTGCCGAAATGGTGGTGTGGCGGGTGCCCGAGCCCGTTCCGCCAACCACCCACGGATTCAAGTACCGTCTGGTCTATATCGTTGACGGGCGGCGGGTGCTGGGGTTCGACAACGAACGCGGCAAGGGTGACCATCGGCATCAGGACGACGCCGAGCATCCCTACGAGTTTGTCAACGTCGACCGGCTGCTCGCCGATTTCGTGGCGGCGGTGAGGCAATGGAGGACCGACCATGATCGAACGTGACATCCGCGTCGATACTGACGCCCTGGACCAGGCGGCCGCTGAGGTTGCCGCTGCTTGGAAGGCGGCTGAAGCGGGCCATCCCGCCGCGGCCACCGATCGCCTCTACTTCGCAAGCTGGGAGGCCCTATGCACCGTTCTGACGCCCAAGCGCTACGAGCTGCTGCGGCACCTACGGCGTGCTCCTGCGGATGGTATTCGGGCGCTCGCGCGTGATCTCGGGAGGGACGTCAAGCGGGTCCACGAGGATGTTACCGCGCTCGAAGAACTGGGACTGATCGAGCGCGGCGCCGACGGTAGGCTAACCATGCCCGTCGACGAGATAGCCTCGTCGATCCGCTTCGCAGCCTGAATGTCCAGAAAAGGAGCCGAAGGTGGCATCGTGCATGAGTCTTTCCGTCCGGACGTTCGTTGAGGCTGTGCGCCTCGCCAGCAGCGTACCATTTTCCGAAGGAGCCGTGTTCGGCGTAGGGGGCGGCCCTGGGAATTGCGAACGGCATCCGGCAATGCGCCTCCTGGCCGATGCATGGAATTCCGCCGCGCCGGAGGATCTCCGCAGCGCCGCCTTCGCGCTCAGCTTCGTCAGGCAGGATGGCGAGTATCGGTGCGCGTCGGCCGACGTGCTTGCGCCGTCGTTGCATGATCGGGCCGTGCCGGCTAGCTGCGCACTCGTCGGAGACGACGTATTGCTCCAGTTCGTCCGGAGCTTCGCTGCTGGCCGCCGCAATGGCCACGGCTGGGAATTCCTCCAGGTAGACGGTGGGTTGTGGCTTGACGTTGCGGTGGCCGACGAAGAGCGCGATGAAGCCTACTGGGGCTTGGTGACGCTGGAATCGTTCCCGAGCGCCTTTCCGGCAGTCTGGGCGCGCTTGACCTCACGGTCGGCCACCAATCTGTGAATAGAGCGACGGGAAGCCCATGCGAACCCTGCACCAAGAGGTCATGCGCGAGGCCGCCTCGTCCGGGCAGCCGAGGTTTCGACCGACGCAATCCCAGATCGCTGCCATTCGGATGGCGGCGAAGCGAGACTGGCCTGCCGGCGAGCCTCGCATTGACTGGTTCAACAAGGCGACCGCACGGGTCCTGCTGCGCGAGGGCGTCATCGTCGAGCGGCCGGATAGCGCGGCTGGAAGCCGCGGGAACATCATCGATCTGACGCCGGCAGGCGAAGCGCTGCTGGCGTCTATCTAAGGAGCGCCATAATGCAAACGCTGGTGAAAGGCATGCGCGTCCGTGCCGAATGGTTCGAGGCACGTCCTTTTGATGCCGTGTCGCTGGCTGGCGTCCAGTTGAAGGTTGCTGCCAACCCAAAGGTTGTTGAGGGTACTGTCGCGCATATCCGCGGCGACCATCCCACCTCGCCGAGATCCGTTGGGGTCTGGATCTCCACCGACGCCGGCGATGAGGTTGTCGTCGATGCCCGCCACATAATCAGCGCCAGCGCGCCTGCCGATCCAGCATAGGAGGGCCGACGGCGCCGGCCAGCAGCAGGATCGCCGCCGTCCCGGCCGGTCAGCCGCCGCGGTGGAACTGGCCGCGCGCCCAGCGCGCCGCCCCCGTCAGCAAGTAACGCGAGCCGAGGGCGCCGACCTGCAGGACCGCCAGCTGCCTTAAGTTGTCGATTAACGAGTTTGCGGCTAGGGTGCCGCACTAGAACCGGCACCGTACAAACCCGCCGTCCACCTGCGACGGCGGCGTTATCTGAGGAATACCATGACGCGAAATGAACGACTTGCGACTGCTTTTACTTCCATGAATGAGGCATTCGAAGTGTTGCGCCCTCTCGCGATCGGGGGCAGCGAAAAAGGTCCTGCGAGTGAGATCGTCGCGCAAATATTGGAAAGACTGTACCACGACATGGACACGCTTGTTGAGGTCATGGCCAACTCGGCAAACGAAGAGCAAGCGATCAATAGGCCGAGCTGACCCGCAGCCGCCCGACCCAAGCCTCGGCCGTCGTCTTCGGTCTGGTGATGAGGGCTGGCAGTCTCCTCCGTAGTTTCCCCGCCGCCTGATAAACGCCCGATGTGGTCTGGCTGTTGACCAATCGCACCTGAGGCCCTGATGCACCAGTCCCCGGTTTGGTCCGTTCGTCACATTGTCACCCGCATTCACGGGTGCGATCTCGCTGTAACCTGGCGCCCTGAATGCTGGGTATGGAACGTAACCGTTGCCGGCGAGCAAGTTGCCAGCGGGAGATCGCGCAGCCAAGAGGGCGCCCAGAATGCCGCTGTGCAGGCAGCACGGCGCCACGCGGACGATGGCGGCAAGGTGCAACTCCCATTGTTCTGAGATCAACGGCTACCGGAAGCCGGCCCGATCTGGCGTTCGACGGGGAGGTGAAACTGACGAAGCGCCCGTACCCTCTTGGAGCCGGAAGGCGTTCCCATAACGGTCAGGCTGCTTTTGCGAGAAGCCATTCCTTCAGCTTCGACCACCGACGCCCCTCCTGCCGTGCCCGCACCGCCATCCCGAGCGCCTTCCGCTGGCCCACGACGACGACCAGTCGCTTCCCGCGGGTGACGCCGGTGTAGACGAGATTGCGCCTGAGCATGCTCCAGTGCTGCATCGCCAGCGGGATGACGACGGCCGGGTATTCCGAGCCCTGACTCTTGTGGATCGTCGTCGCGTAGGCCAGCGATACCCTGTCCAGTTCGCCGAAGTCGTAAGCGACCTCACGGCCGTCGAAGTCGATCAGCAGTTCGCTGTTCTCCGGGTCCATGGCGGTGATGACGCCCAGGTCTCCATTGTAGACCTCCTTCTCGTAATCGTTCTCGGTCTGCATCACCTTGTCGCCGACACAGTAAGTCCAGCCGAAGCGCTCGACCCTGGCATCGCCCGGTGGGTTCAGGACCGCCTGGAGTTCCACGTTCAGCGACCGGGCGCCGAGGCCCCCTCGGTTCATCGGGCAGAGCACCTGGATATCGCGTACGGGATCGAGGCCGAAGCGTTTCGGGATCCTGTTCCTGACGACCTCGATGAGCTTGCGAACACCAATCTCCGGTTCCGCCGCCTCGACGAAGTAGAAGTCCGAACCTTCGACCGGCGCCAAGTCCGGCATCTGGCCCTGGTTGATGCGGTGGGCATTGACGATGATGCGGCTCGCAGCCGCCTGCCGGAACACCTCGGTCAGGCGCACCACGGGCACGGCGCCGGATGCGATCACGTCGGCCAGCACCTGCCCCGGCCCCACCGACGGCAACTGGTCGACATCGCCGACCAGGATCAGGGCCGCCCTGTCGGGGGTCGCCTTCAGCAGCGCGTTCATCAGGGGCACGTCGACCATGGATGTCTCATCGACGACGAGCAGATCGCATTCCAGCCGGTTCTCCTCATTGTGCTTGAAGCCTCCGGCAGCCGGGTCGAAGGCGAGCATCCGGTGGATGGTCCTGGCCTCCAACCCGGTGCTCTCGGAGAGCCGCTTGGCCGCCCGGCCGGTCGGGGCGCACAGCAGGATCCGGATGTGCTTGGCAGCCAGGATCTTCAGGATGGAGTTCACCAGGGTCGTCTTGCCGACCCCGGGGCCGCCGGTGATGACCATGACCTTGGATGCCAGGGCAAGCCGGACAGCCTCCCGCTGGCTCGGCGCCAGCGTCAGTCCCGTCCTACCCTCCACCCACTCCAGCGCCTTCTCCATGTCGATGGCGGGCCAGGGCAGCGTCCCGCCCGCGAGCCCCCGCAGCCGGGCGGCGATGGCCTGCTCGGCCCGGTACAGCCCAGCCAGGAAGACGCAGTCCCTGCCCTCCAGCTGATCGGCGATGACGGCGCCGTCACGAAGCTCGTCCGCCAGCGCCTCGGCCACCAGATCGGTGCCGACCTCCAGGAGGTCGCTGGCCAGCTTCTCCAGTTCCTCCACCGGCAGGCCGCAATGCCCCTCGTCCATAGCCTCGGCCAGCGCGTAGCCGATACCCGCCCGGACGCGGACCATGGCCGTCTTCTCGATGCCCAGCTTGGCGGCGATGGCATCAGCGGTCTTGAAGCCGATGCCGCGGATGTCCCGGGCCAGCCGGTATGGGTTCTCGGTGATGAGTTGGATCGCCTCCTGTCCGTAGGTCTTGTAGATGCGGACGGCCCGGGAGGTCCCGACGCCGTTGGCGTGCAGGAACAGCATGATCTCCCGGATCGCCCGCTGGTCGGCCCATCCCTTGACGATGCGGTCGGCCCGCCTGGGCCCGATGCCCGTGACCTCGCGCAGGCGACTGGGTTCGGCTTCGATGAGGTCGAACACGGCCTCGCCGAATGCCTTGACGAGCTTCTTCGCGTAGACCGGGCCGATGCCTTTGATCATCCCGGAGCCCAGGTACTTCTCGATGCCCTCCAGCGTGGTGGGCTGCGTCGCCTTCAAGAAGGTGGTCTTGAACTGGAGACCGTGGGTGCGATCGTTGACCCAGCTGCCGCTCGCCTGGATCCATTCCCCGGCCGAGATCATCGCCGCATGTCCGACGACGACAACCAAGTCCCGATGTCCGCGGACCTTCACCCGGAGCACGCAAAAGCCGGTCTCGGCGCTGTGGAAGGTCACGCGCTCCACCAGCCCGGCCAGGGACTCCGTCGATGACGCGATGGCTTGCCCGCTCATGCTGTGAGTGTGCTGGATTCCCGATCGTGAGGCCAGAATTGTCAGCTCCGCCGTGGTTGTCCCGTCATCCAGGTCTTCCAAGACGCTGGTTTGTTCGAAGGGACCGGGATCACCAGCAACCTCCAGGCGACGGCGGTCATCTGGTCGCTCCCCAGTATCACCTCGACCTCAGGGGGCCGCCTTGCCACGACCACGGCCACGCCTTGTCGGCTTTTCCGGTGCCACTGGCGCAGGTGTCTGAGCGCGACGCCCAAGCCCCATGCCCTTTGCCAGCTCCGATCGAGCCGCCGCGTAGGTGGGGGCCGTCATCGGGTACTCCGGTGCCAGGCCCCATTTCGCTCGGTATTCGTCGGGCGCCAGGTCGTGCTCGACGCGCAGGTGACGCTTGAGAAGCTTGTTCTTCTGCCCGCACTCCAGGCAGGTGATCGTGTCTGGCGCCACCGAACGCTTGATTGGGACGGCCGGCTGCTGGACCTCAGCTTGCACCGATGAGGAGCTGATCGCGGTGGAGAGTGCCCCGTAGATCCCGCGCAGCACCGCAGGGATCTCAGCCACTGCCAGGGTATGGTTGCTCAGGTACGCGGACGCAATCTTGGCGGTGATCTGCACCAGGCCCGCTTGGTCAAAGCGATCTTCATGGTTCTGCTCGGACATTCAAAGTGTCTCCACTGTCGGTGCAAGACGGTGATGAGATCCGTCAAAAATCACGAAGAACGATATCCATCACAGCACCAGTGCCGCAAAGAAAAAATCCAGAGTTACAATTTTTCTTCTTGAGCTATGCGCTCTGTACGATATTATCAGTTTCATCAGCGCCACTCCCCCACAATTCCGGAGCCCACCCATGTTCCAGTACACGCTGGACATCTTCTCCGACACCGCCTCAGCTCCGGCCTCGGCGTTTGGACCCGTCTCGGTTCCATTCTTCGAACCGGACTTGGCAAGCTATGACCATTTCCTTATAGCATTCAGCGGGGGCAAAGATAGCGTGGCAATGGTTCTTGACCTGCTGGAGCGTGGTGTTGATCCTGCAAAAATTGAACTGTGGCACCATGATGTTGACGGCCGTGAGGACGAAGGCAATTTCATGGACTGGCCGGTGACGGCAGATTATTGCCGGAAGTTCGCTGCAGCTTTTGGTTTGCGCATATACTTCTCATGGCGGATCGGCGGCTTCAAGCGTGAACTCTTGAAGAGTAATGCCATGATCGCGCCCGTGGCCTTCGAAACACCCGATGGCGTGAAGGTGGCCGGCGGGGAGCGCGGCGAAATCGCGACCCGGCGGCGCTGGCCAGCGCTATCGCCCAATCTGCGCATTCGCTGGTGCAGTGGTGGTTTGAAAGTGGATGTCATGTCCATAGCGATCAACAACCAAAAGAGGTTCCGAGGCACGCGGGTCCTGGTGATGACAGGGGAGCGGGCAGCGGAAAGCGCTAACAGGGCCAAGTACCTGCCATTTGAGAATCACCGCTGCAACGCACCTGGAAGACGGGCCAACCGCACAGTCCACGTCTGGCGATCCGTGCACGCCTGGAGTGACGAGGAGGTCTGGGCAATCGTCAGGCGACATGGGGTTGTAGCTCATCCCTGCTACCACCTGGGTTGGGGGCGGGCATCTTGCGCCGGCTGCATCTATGGCTCGCCGTCGCAATGGGCCAGTCTGCGCGTTGCGGCGCCTGAGATGTTCGGCGTGATCTCTGGGATGGAGGGGCGACTGGGGCACACCATCCAGCGGGACGAGACGGTCACCCAGCGTGCCGACCGCGGCCGCGCCTATGACATGGATCCGGAGATCGTCCGCATTGCCATGTCCCGCACCTACGAAGGGCCGATCCGCGTGGCTACCGCGGACTGGCACCTGCCGAAGGGCGCATACGGCGAGAACGCCGGCCCCTGCTGACCGCCCAGGGGCCACTTTCTGGTGAGCCCCACTTCGCCCTGTCGGATGGCCTCCTCTCCGGGTATGCTCCCGGCGAGAGGTGCAGCCCGATGTCCTACCGTAACAACCACCGCAACCGTTTGGCACTGAGTGTCATCGCCATCGGCATGTGCGCTCTGGTCGTGTCGAGCCAGCTACTCCCCTGGCTGCACACAGCGACCCTGATCTCGGGCGCGGTCATCGCGGCCGTCCTGCTGGCATGGCTGGGTTTCCGCTATACGGCGTTCTGGCGCGACATCTGGATGATGCGTCGTGCATTCAACCAGGCGGTCGACGAGGCGAACGAGCGCCGGAGCATGGAGCCCTTGTCTCGCTCGGACACCAAGGGAATCGACTAAGGCCGCACTCCGCCAGTTCCAACCCGACGCGTTGGGGTTCGCCTCTTAAGCCACAGCCGCTGAGCCCTATGAGTTTGGGCTATCGAATGGCTGTGAACCGACACCCATCCCACAGGTAGCCGGCGTTCCTTTTTCCGTCCCCTAGCAGGCTCTCGAATTGGAAGCCCGCCCCACGAATGACCCCGTTCAGCGCGTCCGTGACGCGGCACGTCGTCATGAGCAAGCGCCGCTCCTGACCGAATTTCGGCGCCGTGTAGGGTCTAGCCGCAATGCCGGGATCATCGGCATCAAGGTTGTGGGCGATGTAACGATCCCGAAAGTCACGGATGGACAGCAAACGCTTGGACTCCATCACCGCCCGGCCAACCCCCATTCCAATCCGGAGTTGCTTACGGTATGACCGCCGGGCAGCTTCTATAGCGCCAACTCGGATTACATGGCAGTGCTGTTGTAGTTCTTCGAAGGCGAACTCCTCGCGGTGATTGCGCCGGAACACTCGCTCCAGCTCCAACCGCTCGAAAAGCCGGCGGCGGTAAAGAATGCGCAGCACTTTCGGCTCATCAATCAGTGCGATCACAGTCGGTATACTGAACTTTCCTAGGTCAGGGCGATCCCATAGGGCTGTCAACTTCGCCAGCTCCATATAGAGGATGGCCTGTTGGAAATCGAAGAAGGCGTGTGCGGCATACGAACGCCCAATTTGACTGGATAGCCGGTTCGTTGCGTTGACGATTTGATTGTTGCCGTGGGTCTGGGCTAGACTCCCGATGAAGCGCCAGAGTTCGGACGCCTTCTTCTCGGCGAGCGACACACGCTCCGCCGGGCTCATCCCTGCAATCTTCTTCCTAGTGACGTCGCCTCTAGCCACTGTTTTCTCCTACCGGATGGGATGCTGGACCGGGGCCTGATCCTGGCCGGCGGAGGCAGGCACTTGACGCTTCACTTCTGCCGGCGGCCGGTCTGACGACCGCAGGCCAGGCGGCGGTGACGGCGTCATTAGGACCACGAGCGGCGTGCATCCCGCAAGCGTCAGTAGGGCGATGGCGGGCAAGGCGAGGTTCTTGAGCTTCATTGTCCGGGTAGGAAATCGGAAGGGCAGGGAGCGCTATTCTACCGTTTTACTCGGACGGAGAGCAATATTTCTCGCAGTCGTTGCTTTCGCGCCTTGCGGAAAAGCCCGTAACGGGCTTAAATTCATTGAGTCGTTACGGAGCCCCTACCATGCTCTCCTTGGTCAAACGAATGGCCGCCGCGATGATCCCGCAAAACACTTACGATGAGACCTCGCCCAGCGACGAACAGTTCGGTGCGATCCGTGCGATTGAAGGCTGGTACAGCGACAAGCGTGCTCCCCAGGTTTACTTTCTCGGCGGTGGCGCTGGAACCGGCAAGTCGTACACGGCCAACAAGGTGATCGAACGCCTCAAAGAGCGGAACAAGGTCAAGAAGGTAGCCTCCGGTGCCTACACCGGGAAGGCTGCGCACATCTTGCGCAAGAAGGGGGTCAAGGACGCGACGACCATCCACCAGATGATCTACGAACCCCGCGAGGACGAGGAGACGGGGGAAATCTACTTCGTTTCCCGTATCGACGGGCCGGCCGCAGAGGCGGACCTGATCGTGCTGGACGAATGCTCGATGATCGACGAGCGGCTGGCCAATGACATCCTGATGTTCGGGAAGAAGGTGTTGGTCCTCGGCGATCCGTACCAGCTTCCGCCCGTAAGCGGCGCCGGCGCATTTACGAAGACCGCCCCCGATTTCCTCCTGCGCGAGATCCACCGGCAGGCCAAGGAAAGCCCGATCATCCGGCTGGCGACCATGATCCGCAATGGCGAGCTGCCGCGCCGTTTCGGGTCCGCCGGCTCGGCCCACGTTCTCCCGCTCACTCCCCAGACCCAGCGCCTCGTCGCCCGCCGTACAACGCAGACGCTGTGCGGGGTTCACAAAGTCCGCTTTGCCTACACGAGCCGCCTGCGTGCGCTGCACGGGTTCTCCGGCCCGATGCCAATGCGGGGGGAGCCCGTCATGTGCTGCAAGAACAACCGCGACGCAGCGCTATTCAACGGCATGATGGGCATCATGACGGCCGACGCCGAGCAGGGCTTTGAGAAAGGGGAGGGCGTCTTCAACCTTTCGGTCCTGATTGAGGATGAGGCGAAAAGGCGCAAAGACCTACCCACGTCACCATGGATGTTCCAACAGCACTTTAATCACAGCATCACCCGCCCTAAGGTTAGAAAAGGTATTGAGGAATTCGACTTTGGCTATGTCCTAACTGTCCACAAAGCACAGGGCAGTGAATGGGACAGCGTGACGGTCATTGATGACTCGCGCGTCTTTCGCGATGACCGCTGGCGTTGGCTTTATACCGCGGTCACTCGCGCCAGCGACGAACTGGTGCTCCTCCTGAGAGAAGACCTTGGCGGCCGGTGGAATATGCCGGTGTTCGATGACTGCGAATTGCAGCTCGCTGCCTGATCTACACGAACCCGCGCCGCTCCTCGTCCTACCAGCACAGCGAAAACGCCAAGGCTTGTACCAGCTTCGGCCCGCGAAATCTATCGTACAGGGCGCATTATTTCGTTGCAGTCATGCGCTGTGTACGATATCTTTGCTGTGTTCCCCAAACACGTCCGAGGCTCCAATGCCTACTATTCATCCGCCGCCCGGCTCTCAATCCGACCTTTTCGGCCCGCAGAAGCTCCCGCTTTGGCAAACCACGAACATTCGCTGGATCATTGAGGAAGGCCAACACCAAGGGCGGCGCTGCATTCTGAAAAGCAGCTTCGACACCAAAGACGGTATGAGGTTTGGCCGCGTGGTTTTGGAAGACACGCGCGAGGAGATCGTCCTGCCGGTGGCGGACTTCCGCCTTGTGATGGATACCGTTGTGCCGCCCGGCCTTGAACCTTTCAGCGTCCGTCGCCGACCCCACTCTGGCCTCGCCTTGACCGGCGCTCCCGCCTCGGTCCGGCTTAAGTCGTTCGAAAAATCCTCTCTTCGCCCGGTGTAAGAGCCGGTTGGCGGCTGTTCCTTTTCCCATCCCGAACGCCAGCCGCCGACCGCATCCCACCGCTCCCCACACCGCCCAACAGCCCCTCATCCCTGGAAAGAACCGCACCATGCCACACAGCAAGGGCGACCGCGTTTGCCTGACCCACCCGAAGACCAAGAAGACGGTAAACGCCGTTGTGTTCAAGGTCGCGGCCAAGGTTTCCGTCGTCACCGACGATCTGGAAGTTTTCACCGGCGGTCCCGCCGTCTTCACCCCGTCCAAGGTGCCCATCCCGTCCAAGCTGCACGATTTCATGGCAAACCTGACGCTCGAGAAGGGAGCCCGTGTCGAATACGAACATGAGGGGGCGATGGTGTACGGCGTCGTCAGCAAGGGCGGAGAGAACGTCGTCGTCGTCCTGGATGGGGGGCGTCAGGAAAGCCGTGGTCCGGCCTACCTCTACCACCGGTCCAACCACCCCCTGCCGGTTGATCCTCCCTCGGACATGGACAGATGGGCCGTCACGAACTACCGCGAGGTCAAGGCTCTGAGCGAGGAGACGCCGTGCTTTACGGCGACGATCACCTATGACGGCAAGCCGGTTCTACTCGCCGACAATCGCGGTCAGGGCGGTCCCAATGGCTACGCCACCCACCCGAAGGCTCCTAAGGGCACCAAGTGGGAAACGAAGCTGCTCGACGATGCAAAGGCCTGGGCCGAGCAGTTCGGCTGCGCGCACCCGGTTCCCGGTGAGACGGATGACTGGCTGGACTGGCATGTGACGGAGCGGCCCTTCGGTGTCACAGCGGCTGCGCACTTCGCGAACTGGAACGCCATGACGGCCAGACTGCGCAAAGCGGAGGACTGATGGCGATGCAGAGCCCCTCATCCCCTGTCTGGTACCTTCCAGGCGACGACATGCCGATGGTCGAGCCGACGGCTACGCGGGCCGCACTGGCGTCATGGATAGCGGCACCCGACGCCCTTGTTGAAGGCCGCTGGCTCGTAGCCGTCGTCGTCACCCGACGCCGGGTGTACGACGGGGCGCTTGGCCGGCGCGTGACGCGGGACTGGCGGATCGGCCACTTCCTTATCTGGCGCGATGGCCAAGCCGCTCCGACGCTGGATCGGCAGATCTACCGAGAGGTTCTGCAGGAGGCTCGTGCTTACGGTGTCGACCAGAGCGTGGTGCATGGGCGGCTCTGCACCATCGGCGGAACGCGCATGAGCTTCGAGCAATTCGGTGTGCGGTCACGGAGCCAGCGCGAGGGGCTGGCCGAATGACCGGCTCCCGTTTTGCCCGTCACCAGCCGCCTGATGCAGTGGATTATTGCTCCGACGGCCGCTGCAAGACTGGCGCTTGCCTCGGGTTCTGCACGAAGGACCGTAAAGCCCGTTACGCGGAAGCGGCCAACTGGTTTCGGGAGGGTGGCTGCGTCGTCTGCACCTACGACAGCCGAGTCATGGGAGACAATATGACCGGCCGCGCTGGGACAATCCGGCGTCTCTGCGGATCACCTTTCGATGACCACTGCTATGTCGAGTTCCCTCCCATCGGGCGTGAGCGCAAACCGCGCGAGCGCATGATGGAATTGCGCCAGCTGGAGCCGTTCGATCCCGATGCTCCGTGGCGACCGGTGCTGGACGCTGAGCAGCTCCGCACCCTGGCCGCGATCCAGGCTGATCCCTCGGCACCGCTTGTCTGGGGCCGGGAGCGGAACAGCCGTTGGCGTCTGGCCCGGACCCTCGCTGCATTGGGCGTCGTCCGGCACTCGCCGGGCAAGAGAGCGTGGCTTGAACCGTGGGCACTCACAGAAAGAGGGGAGGGAGCACTTGCGCTGCTCGCCCAACCGTCGACGGGCTAGAACCCGGTAATCGCGGGCGAAAGGCGAAATTACATCGGCCACGTCTTCCAAGGCGTGGCCGATGGTGTTTGTTGTTCGTTGTCCCACATAGACAATTGGAACCACAGATTTCACTCTGCGTCAGAGCCAGACTTCGTAGAGATCCAGAATAACGATAAACAATCCCAGCGCGCGCTGCTTTTTTGGGTTGCGCTATGCGCTGTGTACGATACATTTACCTCGTTCCCCAACATACAAGGCGACCGCAGCTATGCCTGCACCCGTAGTTTTGGCCACCGCCATGACCGCTCCGATTGCGGCCACCTCTATCGACAAGCGCCTGTTCGCGACGTTCCGACCGCAGGCCTGGGTCAATGATCACGCCGTGGACATCGACGGCGCGAGCCGGATCGACGTGACCAACAAGGTGCTGGAACTGAGCGCCGATGAAATTCGGGCTCTTCCCGACAGTCCGGATAACGACTTCCTGGCCGAAGGCACCGCCGAACTGAACGCCCACAGCGGCCCCTATGAGGTGGATGTGGACGCGGCCGACCTGCAGAGCTTTTTCGGACTCGCAGACCTCGACCTTCTGACCGAGGAACTGGTTGCCGGGGCGCGGGCTACTCGCACGGTATCGCTTTCCGTGGAGTATGCCATGACCATGCAGGCCTATGGCCGCTCGACGGTGGCCCTTGTGGTGCCGGCGGACACGGACGAGGAGGCTCTGGCCGCGTTGGCGCGCAAAGCCGCCGAACAGGCTTTCAAGGACGGCACGTTGATCGATGGCTGGAAGGTGGATGCCAGCAGCGCCGACGGTTACCGCGTCGTGTCCATGTCCGACGGCCAGGAGAGGGACGTTGATCCCGATGGCTTCTCGTTGGAGGACAACGGCATGCGCTTCCTCACCGAGGCCGAGCGCGCGGTGTTCGACAGCGCGGACGGCCGCGCCATGCTGGTTCACCTGCCGCATATGCTCGCTCTGCTGACCGACGCGCTACCCACTATCGCCGCGATGGCCGGCTACAAGACGCCGACCCCACAGGTCGACGACTTTATTGGGCTGGAGCGGGACATCACGAGGTTGCTCGCAAAGGTGAGCGGCAACAAGGAAGCCGCATGATGCCGCGCGTCAGCTTCGGGACCAACATCGATGCGCCGGACACCGTGACGGCCGCGGCGCTGCACAAGGCGCTCAGGGCACCGTCCGACACGGACGGCCCGAACATTGTCGACACTGCGATCACCGGCACCGACCTCAGCGCACCGCAGCCAGAGCAGACGAACTGCACCATCGCCGGCGGGCCGCCCCCCAGGGACGACGATGAGGATGAAGACGTCTGCCGCACCTGCCATGGCCGCGGCGCGTCCAGCGATGACGCCTACGATGGCGAGTGCCCATCCTGCGCGGACAAGTCCGACGAGGCCCTCCAGGCCGAGCTGAGCAAGGGAGACACGGTATGAGTGCCGCCATCGCGCCGGATGATCTGCCCGAGGCCGGGGACCGCATCCGCCTGGTTAAGATGGGTCCCGATCCCTGTCCGATTGAGCCGGGAGCCACCGGCACGGTCAAAGGCGTGAACATGTTCAGTTTCGGGACACCGGGGCATGGGCAAATCCGTGTCCACTGGGACAATGGCAGGTCCCTGATGCTCGCCCTGCCGGAAGACGAGTTCGAAATCATCGCCTAGCCGCTGCGGGCGCGTTCCCTGGATCGCGCCCCCGTCCTTGGCTCCTTGACGCTGGGAGCCAGCGCCTGAGCCCACCAGCGGCACCTGCATCCCCCGCTTGCAGCCATTCCCGCACCGGGAATCCGACCGCGACACCGGAGCACTCCATGGTCGTCATATCCCCTCTCCCGATCCTGTGCACTGCCGAGTTGGACACGCTCGCGGCGATCCATGCTGATCCCGCCTGCTCCATCATCGGCACAGGCACGGTACCGCCAGACCGCCTGCTGGACCTCCACAGCACGGGCATCTTGGTGAAGCCCGCCTACTACGAGCGCGACGGCAAGCCCTGGCCGGTGTCGGCGCGCGGCTTGGCGGTCCTCCGCCGCGCGGGACTGATCGCGGATGTGCCTCCAATTGAGTGCGTCGCCGCCGTCCGACAGGAGAGCGGTTATGCCGCTATGGAAGGTGCGCCCGTTCAGCCCTGGCACCTCATTCTCGGCAGGCATCCCTACGCCATCCCAGTCAAGGGCGAGGTGCCGCTCACCCCTGGTTGGACCCATGTGTTCTCCGGCCATGATGGGCCGGGAACCAGCGACTGGTTCGTGCTGCTCCGGCTTCCCCCAAAGACGCCGGGCACCCGGATACGCGTGGTCCATCGGGAGCCTGGCTTCTCGTTGTCCAGCACGGAGGGGATGACCGGAACTCTGTCGACCCCACCGTTCGCAGGCGAGTGCAAGAGCTGCAGCTACCCGAACAGCCCCTACTCCTGGTTCATTCCGGACGGGGTGTGGAAGTCGTACTGGAACACTTGCGTGACCCGGCTCGACAAGGTGGAGCTGCTGCCGTGAGGGCCGGCATCTATCGCAGCAATCTCGTCACCTAAACGGCCGGCCCGTCGGCCGGAGTGCAGGCCCTCTCGCTCGCTCTTGTTTCGCGCCCTGTCCGTCACCCGTCTCCGTGACCTCAAGCCGATCAGGGCCGCGACCACCTGGTGGTTCACGGGCCTCCGCGCCATCGCGCTGCTCTAGCCATCATCGTCCGCCCCAGACACCAGAGCGCCGCCACACAGCCGCCGCTACACCCGGACTCTGCCAATGAACATGCTTTCCAAGGCTGATCGCCAGCTCGCCATCGACTTCGACCGCGACTACACCATCCCGACATGCATCCATTGCGGCGAGCCGCAGGTCGTGGAACTGGCCGAAATCTGGTCGGATCACTCCTTCATGATCTCGACCTGCTGCCATCTGCTCTATGAGGAACTGGCTTATGAGATGGCCGATCCGGACTTCCGCACGGCCCTGCTGCAGAACCTGCAAGCGGCGGAGCACTTGGGCGCTGAGCGGCTGCGTCGGGTGGCCGATCAGGACGGGCAGCTGCTCTTGGATTGCGAGCTGGAAGTCGCGCCCATCGCCTTTTCCAGGATGAAAGCCTTCGTCCAGCGCCACCACGATCACTGCCCGCCTCCGGTCTGTTGGCGTTATGGGGCTGGCGTCTGGAATGGACACACGCTGGTGGGCGTCGTTTCCGTTGGGCGCCCGGTAGCTCGGATGCTGCCGCAGACGACCTGGGTGGAGGTTAACCGGCTGTGCGTTGATAGGAGCCTGCCGGACACGCTTCGGTACAAGGCCTGCTCGACCCTTTATGCCTGGGCGGCCTCTGAGGCTGCTCGGAGGGGGTTCGACCGCATAATCACATACACGCTCTCGACGGAATCCGGCATGAGCCTCCGCTACGCCCGCTGGAAACCCGAGCATGTAACCCGACCGAAGAGTTGGAACAGCCGGAGCCGCCAGAGGGTCGACAAGACGCCCCTGGTACCGAAGGTCCGCTGGGCACGCGACCTCAAGGCGGCACGTCCGGCACTCCAAGACTGAGGGAGCGGCGCATGCATACTCTGCACGCCGGGCTCGCCGCGGCTCCTCTGCGTCGAAGCACGACACGGAGAGACCGACCGTGCAGAGCGCATATCGTCCGTCACGAACGGGCAGCCGGGGCGAGCTTCGCCAAGTCCAACTCGCCCTCGGCGCCCCAGCCGGCGGTGCCAGCCTTCACGTCGGGCCGGAACGCCTCATACATCCGGAACGCCTGCCGTGCGAGGTCCGCCGGTGGCAATGAGTGGGCCAGCACCGTCATGGCCTGACGCACATCCTCCAGGTCGTCCCCAAACTTCCCGGCCAAGTACCGGTTCACGCTCGCCGGCGTGATCGGCTTGCCTTGACGGACCGCACGCAAGCCGTCCTTGGTGTGCACGGTGGGGATCGACCGTCCCATGAGGTGGAGGTGGATCTCGTCGCCATCTTGGAGCGCCTTGCGCTGATCGCTCACCGTCTCTGGGGTCGGCTCGAAAATTCCCAGCCGGACGCCCTTGGCATGCGCTGTGAGGCCCGATAGCGCCTTGCCCATGGTGAGAGCTTCATCATGGTCCAGACCAAGCCGTTCCGCGACCACTGTAGCCCACAGCGTCAACACCGGTGCCCTGTTGATCATGATCTTGCGATGCGAAGACGACATAGTTCCATCCTGGGGTTAACGCCCTCATCTGAACGGAGGCTCAGACAAGCGGTTCCATGAGAGGCGATTTCCAGAGCACGCGATGGAGAGTTGCGGAGATTGCCGCAGTCGCCGCGGCGGTTCTCTGGGCTGCAGACGACTAGCTGCCGCTGCCGCTGGGTGATGCTCTTCCGCCTTCGCCCGTGCGTGACCTGCGCCAGATCTGACGCAGCTTGCACTTTGGCGCTACCAGCAGCTTCCCAACCAGGAATAACCGGGCAAGCCAGCGTCTAACTGGGACATCAAGTGTTTCGAGAGACATACTTCCTGCTTCCTTTCAACCTGAGAGGCTTTACACCGGCTCAGTGTCCAACCGCGACATTGGACGAACCTTGAGTTTATAGATCTCATCTATCAAACTGTAGCGTTACGCTTCATTTATTGTTGCCATGATGCGCTCTGTACGATATAACGGCGCTGTGTTCCCCACACTCCGCCCGCAGAGGCTCCCGCATGCAATCCGCTCCCGACTTTTCGCTTGTCATGAACCGCTACCGTTCCAGCGTTGGCGCCGCCGTCCAGGCTGGCACACTGCCTCGCGGCTTCGGCATCGAGGTTCGCTGCACGCCCGCCGGCATGTTCACGGCTCTCAACGTCGAGGTCATTCGGTGTGAGGTTCTTGTTGTGGACCCCGCCCATGCGGCTTCGCCAATGCCCGTTCTGAACACCGCCGGCGAATACCTGCGTAAGGTGCTGCTCAAGCTCGCAAATGAGAATGCTGGCATCGTGGGCGTGGTGAAGTACCGTCGCGATCTTCTGGCGCAACAGGCGTCCACCGTGCGCACGCTGGATGCCTCGGCGCTGGCCGCAATGGCGTGGAACCCCCCGGCCAACGACAGCGCCCCGGACGAGCCTCCGCCGCCCGCATCGGCGGCTTCCGACGAAACGATGGTGAGCGGCTACGCGCTGCTTGCCGATCGCCTCCTGGAACGGATCACCGCCGGGGTGGCCATGTCGTCGGCGGAGCTTTTCAAGCTGGCCGACGAAGCGTTCGGCGGAACCATGGGCGCTGGCGCTTACGTCGCCAAGGACGCCTATGAGGCGTCGGAGCTGGCGATGAACCGCCACATTCGCGCCAACTCTGCCGTCTGGACCCTGGACGTTGACGCGGACAGCGCTGTTCGCATCGCTTCGGAAATCGAGACGGCGGCGGCTCGGCTCCCCACCCAGACCCGCCGCGATGGCGAAATGCTGGCGCTGCAACAGTTCTCGACGCCTCCCGCCTACGCATACGCTTTGGCTTGGGCTGCGGGCGTGACCGCGGGCGATGTTGTGTTTGAGCCCAGCGCCGGGAACGGGGGGCTTGCGGTGCACGCCTCCAATGCCGGAGCCAAGGTCCACGTCAACGAGATCGCCAACCGTCGCAAGCTGGTTCTGCGGGCGCTCGGCTACGAACCCACCGGGGAGAATGCCGAACAGGTCCACAACATCTTTGCGGGAAAGCTGACGCCTACCGTGGTTCTCATGAACCCGCCCTTTAGCCGGTCGATCCGCACGGGCGACAAAAAGGACCTCTCGGTGGCCGGCGAACACGTCGAGGCCGCGCTAAAGCTGCTCCCGGACGGTGGCCGTCTCGTTTGCATCACCGGCAAGAACACCGGAGCCGCCGGCAATCGGGGTTCCTGGATCACGCGCATCCGCTCCAAATACGCTGTGCGTGCCAACCTGCTTGTGGGGGGTGCGCTCTACAAAGCTCACGGAACCACTATCGAAACCCGCGTCGTGGTGATCGACAAGGTTCCGGCGAACAACACCGCGCCCGTCATTGGGCAGGCGGACACCCTGGAACAGCTTATCCGCCTCCTGGCCCCGGTGCGCCGCACGTCCAAGGTGGACGACGACGGTGACGGCGCGGACAGCCGCTTTGCCGCTTATCGTCCGGCCCGCCTGGACACTGCCAAGCTGGGCCTGCCCACGCCGGCCCCGCATCCGGGAAAGCTCGTGGAAAGCTGGGCCATGTCGGCGGTCACGCCGCCGGAAATCTGGTATGTGCCCAGCTTCCCGGAAGAGGTGATTGCGGGGGGGAAAATCTCGGCTGCACAGCTGGAAGTCGTTTGCTACGCAGGCCAAGCGCACGCCCAATGGCTGGAAGCACATACGGATGGCGTCCCGTGGCGCCGTGCTTATTACATCGGCGATGGAACAGGGGTGGGCAAAGGGCGCGAAATCGCCGCAGTTATTATGGATAACTGGCACAAGGGCATTCAACGCCATGTCTGGCTGACAAAGGATAGCACCAAACTCTTGAAGGCTGCCAAGCGCGACTTCAAGGCTCTGGGCGGCGATCCGGCCCTGGTGTTCCCCTTGCGCGCCACCCCGGCGGGGGAGCCGGTGAAGGCGCCGCATGGCGTGATGCTCGTTTCGTTCGGAGAACTGCGGTCGAACCGCCCCGGTAAATCCCGGGTTCAGCAGATCGTCGACTGGCTGGGCTCCGATTTTGAGGGCGTTCTTGCAATGGACGAGTCCCACAAAATGGGCAACGCCATGGACGAAAAGGGTGAGAGGGGTCGCACGAAAGCGTCTCAAACGGCCTTGGCGGGAATCGACATTCAACGTCTGCTCCCAAAGGCTCGTGTTGTTTATATCTCCGCCACCGCGGCATCCGAGGTGCGCAATTTCTGCTTCGCTGATCGCCTCGGCATCTATGGGCCGGGCACCCCGTTTCCAACCAAAGAGGCTTTCGTATCCCGCATTGAGGCTGGCGGCGTAGCCTCAATGGAGATTGTCGCGCGCGATTTGAAGGCCATGGGCTTGTTCTCGGCCCGCTCGCTGTCGTACGCCGACGTGAAGTTCGAGCGCCTGGTTCACGAACTGGCTCCGGCTCAATTGGAAACCTACGATACCTTGGCTGATGCCTGGCAAGTCGTGCTTTCCAACCTCGATGCCGCCATGGATTCGGCGGGTTCTAAGTCAGACGCCGGCGCCCGCAGCGCCGCCCTGTCGGCATTCTGGGGGTCCAACCAGCGCTTCTGGAACCAAGTCCTGACGTCTATGCAGTTGCCGACGGCCGTCCGCGAAATGGAGCGCGACATTGCCGCCGGTCATGCCGTGGTCGTCCAGTTGGTGAATACCCTGGAAGCCCAGCAGGAACGCGCCCTGTCCAAGGAGGGCGCCATGGAAGCTCTCGATGATCTGGACCTGACGCCTCGTGACATTCTGATGCAGTATTTGGAGGCGTCGTTCCCCATCCACGCCTACGAGGAATACACCGACGAAGAGGGCAACACGCGGACCCGCCCTGTGATCGATGAAGCCGGGAACCGCGTCGTGTGTGCCGAAGCGGTCAAGATGCGTGACGACATGCTGGCCCGCGTCGGCTGCCTCAAGGTGCCGCACGGGCCGCTGGAAGCCATCATCGACCATTTCGGCGTGGAGACAGTGGCCGAGATTACGGGCCGCTCCCGCCGGGTTGTAACGCTGGCCGATCCGGAAACCGGTCTGCCGACGCGCCAGATCCAAACCCGGAGCGAGGGCGCCCGGCTCGCCGACATGGAAGCGTTCGCCAACGACAATAAGCGCATTCTGATTTTCAGCAATGCCGCCAACACGGGCGTGGATTTTCACGCGTCCAATCAAATCCCAAACCGTCGTCTGCGCCGTCATTACGTGCTGCAGGCGGGGTGGAATGCGAAAGAATGCACCCAGGCCCTGGGTCGCACCCACCGCTCCGATCAAGCGCAGGCCCCGGAATACATCTTGGTCACGACCAATCTTCGCGGCCAACTGCGCTTTATTACGTCCATCGCCCGCCGGCTGGGAGCGCTTGGCGCTCTCACGAAGGGGCAGCGCGACACCGGCAGCCAAGGGCTGATGTCGGAGCGGGACAATCTGGAAGGCGAATACGGCACGGCGGCAATCAATCAGATCATCCTCGAACTGCACATTGGCGGCACGATTGCCGGACTCACCATGGCCGAGTTTGAGCGCAAACTGGGGCTGCGGCTGACCGATAGGGAAGGGAACCTCACTCGCAACAGCTTCCCTCCGGTGCGCCAATTCCTTAACCGCCTGCTGGCGTTGAAGGTGGCCGACCAGAACGCGCTTTTCGATGAATTCCAAGATCGCCTTGATGAGCACGTTCAGGCGGCGATTGATGCCGGGATCTATAACCAGGGTGTCGAGGAATACCGGGCGGATCGCATCGAAGTGGTGAGCCCGCCGCGGACTGTGTACGTCGAGCCGTCGTCCAAGGCGGAAACCTACTACGTTCACCTCCGGGCATGGCACCGCCGCACGCCCCGGTCCTTCCATGCCGTTGCCGACGGACGGATGGGTGGCAAGCGGCGGGAGGTTACCGGCTTCGTCCGCGAGATCGCCACGGGGGCGGTGTTCGCGGTCGCCACGGCCCGCGCTCGGACCGATGAATCGGGCAACGTGATAGCGCAAGTCCGGCTTATCGGCCCCTACTCGGAACGCTTCGAGGAAGCTCGTAACCTGTCATCAGCTAAGGCCTTCGCCATCCTGTCCAGCAGCGAAGCCGAAAGCCTGTGGCTGGAACAGGCAAGGGCGACGAAGGAGCTGCAAGGCTACGATCTGAACCTCATTTGCGGCGTTCTGCTCCCTGTCTGGGACCGCCTGGATGCCGGGGGCCGGGTCTTCCGCGTGATCGACGAAACGGGCGCTCAGTACCTTGGTCGCCTGATCCATCCCGGACGCGTGCGTTCCACCCTGGCGAAGCTGGGCGCCGATCTGAACACGGCCTGGACCCCGGAAGAGGCCATTGACGCGGTTCTTACCGATGTGCGGCTGGATCTGGTGAACGGGTGGAAGCTCAAGCGCGCCCGCGTCAACGGCGAGTATCGGATCGAGGTCGTTGGGTTCCAGCCGTCGGATATCAAGCGTCTGGCCGACCTTGGCTGCCGGCGCGAAATTGTCCAGTACGCGACGCGCCTTTTCGTCCCGACCGCCGATGCGTCGGTGATGACCGCGCTTCTCCGGGTAGCGCCGGTGGCTGAGGACGACGCCGACGCAGCGGAAGCGGCCTAAGTCAGGAAAGGAACCTGTCCGGCACTTCGGGCAGGTTCCGCCGGCTCCCCGAAGGAGCAGGGGAGGGAATCAACTCGCCCCCTCTCCGCCACCTCCGTCCCTCCAATGTCGCGGTCGAACGCCAGTGCGGCGGGAAGGCGAGGAGGGCAGGGGAGCCGGCCAGGATCGCACCCCGACCCTGGATAGGAATGGATACGAAACATGGCGACGAACTACGGCCTGGGGCAGGCCAGCGGGCCTGAGCTACGAGCCCTGCGCAAGGCACTTGGGATCGAATCCCAGCTTGGCATGGCGGCGCTGTTGCACTTCCTGGGCGGCACACCGGTAGCGCGGTCCACGATCAGCCGTCAGGAGAGGCTTGCCGCCGCGTCATCGACAGAGCTGGTCGCGTTCCTACGCTTCCTCGCCCTGGTCAGGCCCAAGCCTCCGGCAGAGGGGGTGAGGTCAACCGAGCCGCCGCTTCCAACTCTCGACGGCTTCCTCGAATGCCGGCTGGGGGCCTCCCGGTCGGACACCGACGCCGGAACCATCGAACAGGCCGCAGCGGACTGGCGCGAACTCCTGCTTTCGCATCTGCGCTTGGGACGCGCTCTGCCGGTGGAGTTGCTGGATGGGCAGGAAGACCACGATTTCATCGTGCGGCTCATCCAGGCCGCGCCCGGCGTCGCGGCACAACACCTTCTCCGGCTGGGGTACGGGCCGGAACCGTCATCACACCCGAGGTTCAACCATGCTCACGAGCAACTTGATCTGTCCTCAGTGCCGGCGTCCGTACAAGACGGAGGACGGATTGCGCCGGCACCTGGAGGAGCGGCACCGGGCTCTGGTGCTGGACGAGGACATCCCCGAGATCACCGGCCGCAGCTTCATCTTCGAGGATCAGATCTACGATGTTGAGGGCTTGCTGGCGCTGGTGCGCTCCGCACCGTCCAAGTTCCCCCCTGAGCTGGTCCCATTGGATCAGGCGCTGCTGACCCATGTCGCCCTCTTCGAGCGCGATGAACGCCGGATCGCCACCATGACACCCGCCGAAGCTGAGGTGCCGATCCTCACCGTCGGTATGGCAGGCGGCACCACGCAGGTCATCGACGGCCTGCATCGCATTCACCGACGGCACCGCGACGGCAAGAGGGACATAGCGATGGTGTTCGTTCCTCACGCGGTCGCCCAACCCTTCATCCACCCGCGCCCCCGCCGTGGCGCGTGAGCATCAAGGAGATCTGTCGTTGTCCAGCTTAAACACCAAGAACGCCATGCGCCCGTTCGAAGACGATCTGGCCGCCCTGCTGGCCGCACTGTCCGGTTACGGCAGCTTCGTGCACGAGATGATCGGGGATGCAGGGGAGGGACTCTGGGCCGGCACCGAACGCCCTGGCCCTGAGAGTGATTGCTCACGGGGCTGGCTGAGCGCACGCTGCCGGCCGGGCCACCCGCGCATTGGGGGTGGCTGGCGATCGGGTTGTTGCGCGGCGACTCGGGATATGAGTCAACATCTCCATGACGGTTCCGCCGCGCTATCGCCTGAGTGACGCCGAGAAGGACGCCCTGCTGCTCGAGCAGGCGGCGCTGATCGAACGCTTGGCGGCGCGGGTGGCCGAACTGGAAGCCTTGATCGGCAAGCCGAAGAAGACCTCGGCGAACTCGCATATCCCGCCGTCCCAGGATGGCCCCGGGGGCAAGGCCCGCAAGGCGAAGCGGGGGCGCAAACCACGGCCATCGCGCCCCGGTGTCGCGCGGCCGCTGGCGCCTGATCCCGATCGCACCGAGCGCTGCCTGGCCGAGAACTGCCCGCATTGCCAAGCGGCATTGGCGCCGGCGGCACAGCGCTGTCGACACCGCTACGATCACATCGACCTGCCGGAGGTTCGCCCGGTGGTGACGCGGGTGGAGCTGTTCGGCGGTCGCTGTGGGCAGTGCGGTCGGCGCTACCGGGCCGCGCCGCCCGCCGCCATGCCGCCGGGAACGCCGTTCGGTCCGGGGATCCGCTCGCTGCTGGCCTACCTGCATCACAGCCATCATGTCGGCTTCGAGCGGCTGTCACGCCTGCTGAAGGAGGTGTTCGGGCTGACCATCTCCGAAGGTGCCATCGCCAATGCCTTCCGCCGCATGGGCTCTGCGTTCGACACCGCCTGCGCGGCGATCAAGGCCAAGCTCCTGACGGCCCCCGTCATCGCCTCGGACGAGACGACGACACGGGTCAACGGCGTGACCCACTGGCAGTGGGTGTTCCAGTCCGACGACGCTGTGCTGCACACCATCGCCCCCAGCCGGGGACGGGCGGTCGCCGCCGCAGTCTTGGGCGACCACCAGCCCGAAGTCTGGATCTCCGACCGCTACGCCGGCCAGCAGGAACTCGGGCGGGTCCATCAAGTGTGTTTGGCGCACGTCTTGAGGGACGTGCAATACGCCATCGACTGCGGCGACAGCGTGGTGGCGCCGAAGATCCGCGATCACCTGCGTTGGGCGATCCGCGTCGGCAAGCGAAGACCGGGCCTGAAGGACAGCACGCTGGCTGCCTACGCCGCCAAGGCCGAACGCCGCCTCGATGCCCTGCTCGGGGTGCCCGCCGCCCATCCGGCCGGACGCGAGTTGCAGCGCCAGGTCAAGGCGTGGCGCGGCAAGTTCTTCGTCTTCCTCAGCAACCGCCGCGTCCCGCCCACCAACAACGGCAGTGAGCAGGAGATCCGCCCGTCCGTGATCTTCCGCAAGGTCACCAACGGCTTCCGCTCCGACTGGGGGCCGGGCATCCACGCCGGCTATCGCTCCGTCACCGGAACCGCGCGCCGCCAAGGCCAGTCCGCCTGGACCGCCATCCGCCACCTGATCGACGCCACTTTCGTCGTCGCTTAACGGCTCAGCTGCCGCCACCCGGGTGAGCAATCACCCCTGAGAAGCTGTTCGCCTTCGAGGTCCACAATGCCGCAGGCGACCGCTGGCTCGCTCTGCTGGTCTGGAAGGATCACGCCGACGGCGGCATCACCGGCGCCCTGGTGCGCTCCGCAGACGTGCCGATCCAATACGAGGACGAGGAGGTGACACTGGGCCAGCTGGCCGTCCGACATCGCCTGTCCAAATCGACAAGGCCCCAGTGGGATGACGTCCTCGACCTTGCCGACGAGCTGATCGCGCCGCCTGACGCCAAAACCCCCTGAACGATGACCGACCGGAAAGGCGATGATTTCCGCTGCCTTTCTCCGGCGCGCAGGCGAAGCCTTCTACCGTATCGTCGTGGCTCGACACTCGGGAGCGCGCCGATGAGGAAATCCCTCGCCAACCCAATCAGCGAAGCCCACGCCCGTGGCCAAGTCACAGCACTTCTGAAGGGCACCTTTCACCGGGAGCGCCCCGCTGATGCCGAGTTGGTCCAGTACCTGTCGGCCGAGATCGCTGGGTCAATCTGGCGCCAGTACGAGATCGGCCCCTTTCAGTGGCAGGCGAAGCATCTGCGCTGGTTTCTGCGCGATGGGACGGCAGAGCTGAGCATGGATGATCGGCACACGTACTACCTGACCGTCGAACGGGTGTCCCAGGCCCTTGGCAAATGGGGCCGCTGGGAGGATGACCTCGCCTCCGGGCCTTGGGCAATCCCGCCCGCTGCGCTCGTCCAGCCGGCGTTATCGCAGCCTGCTGTATAGAATTCCACACCGTCCTCGTTAGACTTGGGCCGCTGACTTCATGCAGCGGCCCATTTTTTATCGCATGGCGAAGCTACATCTGGAATAGTGTCGGTTCATTATGCGATGTCGCATGAGTGGCGTTTATTTCCATAACACAGATTATGTGCGTTTTATCTTGTAAGCGCGGTAGGTTCTATTCTGAAGTGCAACTTTCTTGTAATCACAGGGCTTTACGGGTCGTGAGCGCTGATGGGTGAGCATTATTCGCAGATCGATTTCGCCGAGCGCCGCCGCATCCAGGATATGCGCGACGCCAAGATGCCGGTGACGGCGATCGCCGAGGCTTTGGGCCGTCACCGGTCGACCATTCACCGGGAAATCCGGCGCAACTTCTATCACGCGCGATGCCAAGGCGGCCAAGCGCCTGCTCCGCAAGCTGCTGAAGAAGCAGGGTTCGGCCCCGCGGGTGATGGTGACGGATAAGCTGAAGTCCTATGCGGCCGCCAAGCGGACGATCATGCCGGGAGTGGAACACCGCCAGCATAAGGGCCTCAACAACCGTGCCGAAAACTCCCACCAACCGACCCGACGACGCGAGAGGCAGATGAAACGCTTCAAGTCAGCCCGCCATGTTCAGCGTTTCCTGTCCATCCACGACCCGATCGCCAACCTCTTCCACCTTCGCCGCGACCACCGCCCTGCTGCCGACTATCGGAAGGCTCGCACCCAGGCGTTCCAGGTCTGGGCCGCAGTCGCCGGCGCGCCGCTGTTCGCGTAATCAGCAGACCGCTGCTGTCCGCCGTGCCTTCACTCTGCCTAGTCGTCGACAAATTGACGGTGCCATCTCGCGCGTTGACACCACAGGGCTCAGTCCAAGGCGGAACTGCGAATGAAGAATGTGCGCATCGCCGGGAAGATTCTCGGCATCGTCATTGTCCTGGGAACGGTCTCGGTACTGACCACCTTGGTGGGCGGCTTGACCTTCCCCCGGCAGAAAGGACACCGGGTTAAGCGGCTCGAAGCTCGGCCTGGTCCGGGGTGATGTAGCCGAGAGCCGAGTGCAGTCGCTGGC
>NZ_JAVDTO010000027.1:0-46215 GCF_031455875.1 Azospirillum sp. BE72 | reverse complement strand
CCGAAGCCACGACTGACAGGACCGCCTGAAGCGATCTCCTGAAACGTCGATACTGTTACAGTTTCTCTGCTCAAAAGATGCACAGACGATCCTCATTGTGCCGATCCCCATCAGGAACCCAACACCACAAGGCCGCAACGGCTACCAACTGCCGCCGCCTGCGCATCCCTTCTCACAACACGGTATTAACTTGTCAAAGAACCCGCCCGATGCAGAAACCGCAGGCTCCACCGAACCTCTGGGGTTCAGGTGATGAGCGCCGGTTTGTCGGGCTTCCCCATCGCGTGTCGGTCGCTGCCGTTTCGGCGGCGCCGGCGTCGTTCGCGTCGGGAGGCGTCTTATATGCGGCCCACCCCAAACCGCGCAAGCACTTTTTTCAGCCCCATGACGATTTTCTGACCATACGGCGTCAGCGGCGCCATTCGACCGGTCCGCGGCAAATGTTGAAACGTCTGACCTTCTGACCATAGAGTTGTTCGAAACCAGCAGCGAGCGGACATGCCGGTCGAGTTCGAGAGCGTCGTCACCGTCAGCGCGGCCAAGCAGATCGCCGACAGCCTGCGTGCCGCCATCATGGACGGGCGGCTGAAGGTGGACGAGCGGCTGCCGACGGAAGAAGAGTTGGCGCAGCGCTTCAAGGTCTCGCGCCCGACCGTGCGGGAAGCCCTGAAACGTCTGGCGGCCCAGCACCTGATCCGCTCCCGCCGCGGCCCGACCGGCGGAAATTTCGTCGCCAGCCCGGCACCGGAGGACGCGGCGCGGTCGCTGGCCAACGCCACCACCCTGATGGTGGCGGTCGGCGACATCGGGCTGGACGATATGGCGACGGCCCGTTTGGAACTGGAAGGTGTCTGCTGCCGGCTGGCGGCCGCGCGGGACGATGCGGAATTGGGTGCTCCGCTGGCAACGATGCGGAATGAGTTGGCGCGTCAGGGCGAGGCGGCGCTGACCGACGAGGAGTTCTGCGCCTCGGACGTGCGGTTTCACCGCGCGCTGGTGGATGCCGCCGGCAACGCCCTGCTGTCCTACCTGATGCATGCCGTGGTCGAGGCGCTGCAGCCGGTCAGCAACATGGTCATCTATCGGGTGCGCGAGCGCGAGGCCATCGTCGGATTCCACGCCCGCCTGTTGCAAGCCCTGGAGACGCGGGACGCCGAGGCCGCGATGGCGGCGCTCGGCGATCTGGTCGACTACACCCGCGACCGCTACCGCGAAGCGCTGGAAAAGCGGGCCGAGCGCGCCGGCTGAAGAACGATCAGCCGACGCATTCAACCGATGGCGCGCAAGTGGCGGACCGGCCGGCCGGGAGACGCCGCCTCCGCCGCCGCGACGATGCCGTGGGCGTCGATGCCGTGATGGCGGTAGAGATCGGCGACGGTGCCGGTCTGGCCGAAATGCTCCACCCCCAGGGCCCGCGTGCGGTGACCGGCGACGGAGCCGAGCCAGCCCAGCGTCGTCGGATGGCCGTCCACCACGGTAACCAGGGCGCAATGGGGTGGCACCCCTTCCAGCAGCCGCTCGATATGGCCGCGGGCATGGGTCAAGCCGCGCTCACGCGCCCGCTGGGCGGCGCTCCAGCCGGCATTCAGCCGGTCGGCCGAGGTCACCGCCAGCAGGCCGACATCGCGCCGGTCCTCCCCCAGCATGCCGACCGCGGCGATGGCCTCGGGCGCGACGGCGCCGGTGTAGGCGATCACCACCTGGGCGTTCGGCCCCGGCTTGCGCAGCCAATAGGCGCCATCGACGATGTCGCGGGCGAGATCCTCGTCCATCGTCCGGGTCGGCTGTTCCAGCGCGCGGGAGGACAGGCGCAGATAGACCGAGCCGCCGGTCTCGTCGCGCAGCCAGTTGCGCTCGCTGGGTGTCCCCTCCCCGTCCCGCTGCATGTAGTCGAAGGCCCAGCGCATCACCACCGCCAGTTCGTCGGCGAAGGCGGGCTCGAAATAGGCCAAGCCATCCTGCGCCATGCCGACCAGCGGGGTGGCGATGGACTGGTGCGCCCCGCCCTCCGGAGCCAGCGTGACGCCGGACGGGGTCGCCACCAGCATGAAGCGGGCATCCTGGTAGCAGGCGTAGTTGAGCTGGTCGGCGCCGCGCATGATGAAGGGGTCGTAGACGGTGCCGATGGGCAGCAGCCGCTCCCCGAACAGACTGTGCGACAGGCCCAGCGCCGACAGCAGGATGAACAGGTTGGACTCCGCGATGCCCAGTTCCAGATGCTGCCCCTTCGGCGAGAAGTCCCAGCTGTAGGTGGAGGGGATGCGTTCCTTCTTGAACAGGTCGGCCATCTCGCTCTTGGCGAACAGGCCGCGCCGGTTCACCCAGGCGCCGAGATTGGTGGACACGGTGACGTCGGGCGCGGTGGTGACGATGCGTTCGGCCAGCGCCGAGGGCTCGCGCCCGATCTCGTTCAGGATCAGGCCGAAGGCGGCCTGGGTCGACAGGCTCTTCTGCGTCGGGGTCTGCAAGACGGCCGGCACGGTGACGGCCGGCGCCTCGTAGCGGCGGCGGCCCTTCTGTGCGAAGGGGACACGGCGCAGGAAGTCTTCCAGCGCGGTGTCCGGCAGGGAGAGTCCCTCGAAGCGGTCCCATTCATGGCCGGGGCGGACCTTGTTGGCGGTGCGGAAGCCGTCCATCTGCTCGCGCGTCAGCAGGCCGGAATGGTTGTCCTTGTGGCCGGCCAGCGGCAGACCGAAACCCTTGACGGTGTAGGCGATGAAGCAGACCGGCCGGTCATGGCTCCGCGCCTCGGCGAAGGCCTCCAGCAGCGACGGAAGGTCATGGCCGCCGAGATTGCCCATCAGACGGGCCAGTTCCTCGTCGCTGCGGCGCTCGATCAGGCGGGAGACGTCGCCCTGGTCACCGAGATCGTCCATCAGGCGGCGGCGCCACGCGGCACCGCCCTGGTAGGTCAGGGCCGAATAGAGCTGGTTGGGACAGCTGTCGATCCAATGGCGCAGGCGCTCGCCGCCCGGCTCCTTGAACGCCTCCTGCATCAGGGTGCCGTATTTCAGGATCACCACGTCCCAGCCGAAGGCGCGGAAGATGTTCTCCAGCCGCTCCCACAGCCCTTCGCGGATCACCGCATCCAGGCTCTGCCGGTTGTAGTCGACGATCCACCAGGTGTTGCGCAGGCCGTGCTTCCAGCCCTCCTGCAGGGCCTCAAAGATGTTGCCCTCGTCCATCTCGGCATCGCCGACCAGCGAGACCATGCGGCCTTCCGGCAGGCCGGCGGCCCAGCCCTTGGCCTTCAGGTAATCCTGGACCAGCGAGGCGAAGAGGGTCTGCGCCACCCCCAGCCCGACCGAGCCGGTGGAGAAATCGACGTCGTCCACGTCCTTGGTGCGGGACGGATAGGACTGGGCGCCCTTGTAGCCGCGGAAAGTCTCCAGCTTCTCGCGCGTCTGGTTGCCCAGCAGATACTGGATGGCGTGGAAGATCGGGCTGGCATGGGGCTTGACCGCCACCCGGTCCTCCGGCCGCAGGGCCGAGAAGTAGAGCGCCGTCATGATGGTGGACAGCGACGCGCTGGAGGCCTGATGGCCGCCGATCTTCAGCCCGTCCAGGTTGGGGCGGATATGGTTGGCGTTGTGGATGGTCCAGGAGGCGAGCCAGAGGACCTTGCGCTCCAGCTCTGCCAGGCAGGCGAGATCGGCGGAGGACGGCTGGATCGCGGTCATGGGGATGCTCCCGGATGGAGGTTATGATTGGACCAGCCTATCATTTGCGATCCGGCAGATGCTTGCGAAGTGGCGTCGATCAAGGTTCCATTTTAGCATTGGATGCCAATTTAGCGTGGGGAACGGCATTTGATGCCAAAACAATTTCTCGATCGCATAGACCGGAAGATCCTGGCCGCCCTTCAGGAGGATGGCCGCCTGCCCAACACCGAACTTGCGGAGCGGGTCGGCCTGTCGCCCTCGCCCTGCCTCAGACGGGTCAAGGCGCTGGAGGAGGCCGGGGTAATCGCCCGCTACGTGGCGCTGGTCGATCCCGCATCCGTCAACCTCCCGGTCAACATCTTCGTGAATGTCAGCTTGGAACGGCAGGTGGAGGCGCGGCTCGACGGCTTCGAGGCGGCGGTGATGGCGCGGCCGGAGGTGCTGGAATGCTATCTGATGACGGGCGACGCCGATTACCTGCTGCGGGTGGTGGTGCCGGACCTCGCCAGTTACGAGCGGTTCCTGAAGGAGCATCTGACCCGCATCCCCGGCGTCGCCAGCATCCGCTCCAGCTTCGCGCTGAAGCAGGTGCGCTACCGTACCGCGCTGCCGCTGGAGCATCTTGGAGGATAGGCGTCATCCGCCGACGACGGCCGGCTTGCCGCGACGGCCCAGCATCGGCACCAGCAGAGCGGCGAGCAGGCACAGGGCGCCGGCGGTGGCGAAGGCCGGCAGGTAGCTCTGCAGGGCGGTGCGCGACAGGCCGGCGCCGAAGGCCGCCGCGGCGGCGCCCAACTGGTGGCCGGCGAAAATCCAGCCGAAGACGAGATTGGCACGCTCCCGGCCGAAGCGTTCCGCCGTCAGACGAACGGTCGGCGGCACGGTGGCGATCCAGTCCAGCCCATAGAAGACGGCGAAGACGGACAGGCCGTAGAGGGTGAAGTCCGAATAGAGCAGATAGAGCAGCGACAGGCCGCGCAGCCCATAATACCAGAACAGCAGCCAACGGTTGTCATACCGGTCGGAGAGCCAGCCGGACCCGACCGTGCCGATGAAATCGAAGATCCCCATCAGGGCCAGAAGCCCGGCCGCCTGCACCTCCGGCACGCTGAAATCGACGCAGAGCGGGATCAGATGGGTCTGGATCAGGCCGTTGGTGCTGGCGCCGCAGATGAAGAAGGTTGCGAACAGGATCCAGAAGGTCCGGGTCGCCGCCGCATCCCTGAGCGCTCCCAGCGCCGCCGGCAGGATGGCTCCGGGTGCGGCGGGCGGCGGCGTGCCCGCGGTCTCGCCGACGGCGGAGAGGCCGACGTCGGCGGGCCGGTCGCGCATCAGGGCCAGCATCGCCAGGGCGGCCACGGCGATCAGGCCGCACAGCAGCAGGATGGCGGTGCGCCAGCCATGGGCTTCCGTCAGCATCGACAGCAGCGGCATGAAGACCAATTGCCCGGTGGCGGAACTGGCGGTCAGGAGTCCGATCACCAGCCCCCGCCGGGAGACGAACCAGCGCGTGGCGATGGTGGCACCCAGCACCATGGCGGTCAGTCCGGTGCCGAAGCCGACGACGAAGCCCCAGAGCACAATCAGCTGCCAGACATCGCGCATCGCCAGCGAAACGAGGAGCCCGCCGCCCACCAGGGTCAGGGAGGACAACACCATGCGCCGGACGCCGAACCGGTTGATCATCGCAGCGGCGAAGGGTCCCATCAGTCCGAACAGCAGCAGGCGGATCGCCATGGCGGTGGAGATGTCCGCGGTGTCCCAGCCGAATTCCCGCTGAAGCGGCAGGAGGAGGACGCCGGGGGCGCCGACCGCGCCCGCCGACACCAGCATGGACAGGAAGGTGACGGCGACCACGACCCATCCATAATGGATGTCGCGGCGCGCCAGGGCGGCGGCGAGGGGGGCGGACAGCATCGGCCGGTATCTCCGGTAACCGGTTGGGCCTGTGGGCGCTTATCGGGCGGTGACGCCGCCGTCGATGTTGATCGACTGGCCGGTGACGAAGCCGGCGGCGTCGGAACAAAGCCAGAGCACGGCCGCGGCGACTTCTTCCGGACGGCCGACGCGGCCGACGGGATGAAGCGGGCCCAGCGCCGCCTCGACCCGCTCGGCCCCGCCGAAGGAGGTCTGGGTCATCGGCGTCTGGATGATCGCCGGGCAGATGGCGTTGACGCGGATTCCCAGTGCCGCGACTTCGATGGCGGCGGTGCGGGTCAACCCCTCGACGGCCGCCTTGCTTGCCGAATAGGCGGCGTTGCCGGCCATGCCGATCTGGCCCAGCACCGACCCGGTATTGACGATCGCGCCGTGGCCCTGGCGGCGCATGATCGTCAGCTCATGCTTCAGGCAGAGCCAGACACCCTTCACGTTGACGGTCAGGACGCGGTCGAACACCGCCTCCTCCATCTCCGTAACCGGGCCGACCTCATGGATGCCGGCGTTGTTGAAGGCGGCGTCGAGACGGCCATGGTCGCGCTCGATCCTCTCGAACAGGGATGCCACCTGCGCCGCATCGGCGACATCGGCCGCCACGAATTGTCCGATCCCGCCGGCACGGTCGATCAGTTCCACCGTTTCCAGCCCCTCCGCCTCGCGCCGGCCGGTGACGACGACGGTCGCACCCGCTCCACCGAAGGCAAGCGCCGCCGCCCGTCCGATACCGGACGTGCCGCCGGTGACCAGCGCGACCCGCCCGCTCATGTCCGTCGAAATGCTCATGACCCTCTCCTGTCGTTCGGATGGCCGGCGCGGCCAGTGCGGCATCGGCCCCGTTATGATGATGGTCATCATGAATAAGTTTTTTAATGACGTCCATCATGAAAAAGGGTGGCCGAGGCGGAGCGCGGGGAGCAGCAGCCATGCAGAAGCCGAATGATGCGGATGCCGCCGGTCGACCTACATCAGCGCAGGATCAGGCATGACTTTCCGGAAGGCGCGCGACGGCAGCCCGGCCATCGGCGGGCATGTGGTGGCGCCGACACATGCCCTGGCGCATCGGCAGGCATACATAAGGACACCCTTGACCACCGCCGTGCAACGGATCATGAAAGCGCCGTCCGCTCGTTCATGTATACCCATGTATCCGGCGCCGGCAGGTCTTATTCTTTCTTTTGGTTGGGGCGAATGTTGCTTGCGCAGCGCTTGGAAAGCCCAAGACTTGCCATCTCCCGCTGGCATGGGTGCCGCCATACGGATGGCAAGCATTCGTTAACCATAAAGCGCCACACCATGCGAGCGGCCCATCGCCGCGTTCAGCCGACCGCCGGGACCAGCCGATGAACGGGTCCCTCCGGCGCCACCGCGCTGATTCCCTTTGGAAGGCTGACACAGCGTGACTCTGCTGACTGCGCGGGCCGACGGCCCGACCAACGTTTCCCCGGCCGGTCAATCGACGACGTCCGCTTCCCGGCCCGCCATTCCAACGGTGCCGACGCTGAGCGGAACCATCGACCCGTCCCTGCTGCGGGACGAGTTGCTGTCCGACATCCCGCAGGCGACCGCCGCGGCGCATCCGGACCGCACGGCCATCGTCTATGAAGGCCGGCGCGTCAGCTATGCCGAGCTGGAGGCACGCGCCAACCGGGTCGCCCACGGCCTGCGGGCGCGCGGGATCGGCCCCGGCTGCTTCGTCGGGCTGTGGATGGCGCGGTCGCTGGACCTGCATGTGGCGCTGCTGGGCATCCTGAAGGCGGGCGCCGCCTATCTGCCCTTCGATGCCGACGCCCCTGCCGAGCGCGTGGCCGTCAGCTTGGCCGATTGCGCCGCCCCGGCGATCCTGATCGATCTGGTGACCGGCACGAAGGCGGCGACGCTGGCCGACACCGGCGCCGACGTCCAGGTCCTGCGCATCGGCGACGTGCTGGGCGACGACGACCGCCCGCTCGACCTGCGCGCCGACGGGGTGACGCCGGACAGCCCGGCCTACGCCATCTACACCTCGGGCTCGACCGGCAAGCCCAAGGGCATCGTCATCAGCCACCGCAACATCTGCCATTACCTGCGCGCCGCCAACAGCGTCTACGGCATCACCGCCGACGATGTGGCGTTCCAGGGCGCGTCGGTGGCCTTCGACCTGTCGCTGGAGGAGATTTTCGTCCCCTATCTGGCCGGCGCCACCCTGTGGGTCGCCAGCCGGCAGGTGCTGGACGAGGTCGACCGGCTGGCCGACGTGCTGACCGAGTCCGGCGTCACCGTTCTGGATACGGTGCCGACCCTGCTGGCGATGCTGCCGAAGGACGTGCCGTCCCTTCGCATCGTCATCCTGGGCGGCGAGGCCTGCCCGCCGGCGGTCGCCTCGCGCTGGTGCCGTCCGGGGCGGCGCCTGTTCAACAGCTACGGCCCGACCGAGGCGACCGTGGTCGCCACCGTGGCCGAGGTTCTGCCCGATGCCCCCGTCACCATCGGGCGCCCGATCCCCAACTACACCTGCTATGTGGTGGACGAGGCGCTGCAGCCGGTGGCAGCCGGCGCCCAGGGCGAACTGCTGATCGGCGGTCCCGGCGTGGCGCAGGGCTATCTCGGCCGGCCGGAACTGACGGCGGAGAAGTTCATCACCAACCCCTTCCGCGCCGACGGTAACGACCCGCTGCTCTACCGCTCGGGCGACGCGGTCAGTCTGGACGCCGATGGCAACCTGCGCTTCCATGGCCGCATCGACGATCAGGTCAAGATCCGCGGCTTCCGGCTGGAGCTGGGCGAGATCGAGGCGAAGCTGACCGACCTGCCGGGCATCGCTCAGGCCACGGTGGTGTTGCGCACCGACAACGGGCTGGACCGTCTGGTCGCCTTCCTGGTCGCGCAGCCCGGCGCCTCCCTCGACAAGATCGCTCTCCGCGACGCGCTGCGCGCCCAGCTTCCCGCCTACATGGTGCCCGCGCATTACGAACAGGTGGCGGAGCTGCCGCGCCTGACCTCCGGCAAGGCCGACCGCAAGACCCTGCAGGCGATGGCGCTGACCGAGGATGCCGGTTCGGCCGAGCAGGAGGAGCCGCGCAGCCCGACCGAGGCCGCCCTGCTGGAGGCCGCCCGCCGCGTCTTCCCCGGCCAGTCGATCCCGCTGGAGGCCGATTTCTTCCTCGACCTCGGCGGCCATTCGCTGCTGGCGGCGCGCTTCGTCTCGGCGGTGCGCGAGACGGCCGGGCTGGCCAGCCTGACCCTGCAGGACGTTTATGGCGCCCGCACCTTGCGGGCGATGGCCGAACGGCAGGACGCCAAGGCGCCGGCCGGGCGCGGGACCAAGCCGGCCGACCTGTCCTTCGAACCGCCGCCGCTGCGCCGCCGCCTGCTGTGCGGTCTGGCCCAGGCCGCGGCGCTGCCGGTCATCCTGGCGCTGATGACGGTGCAGTGGCTGGGTGTGTTCGTCAGCTACATGCTGCTGTCGGGCGAGGACGCCGGACTGCTGGGCGAGGTCACGACGCTGTTCGGCGTCTATGTCGTCATCAACATCGCCACCGTCGCCATCGCCATCGCGGCGAAATGGCTGATCATCGGCCGGACCAAGCCGGGCCGCTACCCGCTGTGGGGCGTCTATTACTACCGCTGGTGGCTGGCGCAACGCTTCATCGCGCTGGTCCACCTGAAGTGGTTCCAGGGATCGCCGGTGATGCGGCTGCTCCTGCGCGCGCTCGGCGCCCGGATCGGGGCCGACGCGATGATCGGCGAGTTCGAATCCGGCGCCATCGATCTGGTCAGCATCGGCCGCGGCGCCTGCACCGGCGGCAAGGTCAAGCTGGCGAATGCCGAGGTGATCGGCAACGAGCTGGTGATCGGCACCATCGAGATCGGCGACGACGCCTATATCGGCACCTCCTGCGTGATCGGGCATGACGCCGTCGTCGCCCCCGGCACCGAGCTGGCCGACCTGACCGCGCTCGCCGCCGGCACCCGCACCGGCGCCTATGAATCCTGGGACGGCTCGCCCGCCCGCAAGGTGGGCATGGTCGACCGCGCCGCCCTGCCGCAGGCACCGCGCGCCGGCGCCGTCAAACGGGCCGTCCAGGGGCTGGTCTATCTGGTGGCGCTGGTCGGACTGCCGCCGGTGGCGCTGATCCCGATCTTCCCGGCCTTCTACCTGTTCGACCGGCTCGACGCCTGGATGGGCGGGCTGTTCAAGGTCAACTATCTGATCTATGTCCCCGCCATCGCCTGGCCGACCGCCATGTTCCTGGTGGCGATCACCGTCCTGCTGATCGCCGCCGCACGATGGATCGTGCTGCCGAAGGTGGAAGCGGGATCCTATTCGGTCCACAGCTGGTTCTACGTCCGCAAATGGATCGTGGCGCTGGCGACCGAGGTGATGCTGGAAACCCTCAGCTCGCTCTACGCCACCGTCTACATGCGGGCCTGGTACCGCCTGATGGGGGCGAAGATCGGCCGCGACGCCGAGATCTCGACCAACCTCGCCGGACGCTACGATCTGGTGGAGATCGGCGAGAAGTGCTTCATCGCCGACGAGGTGGTGCTGGGCGACGAGGACATCCGCCGCGGCTGGATGCATCTGCAGCCGGTGAAGACCGAGGCCCGCGTGTTCGTCGGCAACGACGCCGTGGTTCCGCCGGGCGCCTCCATCCCCACCGGCACGCTGATCGGCATCAAGTCCAAGCCGCCGGCCAATGCCGAGATGCAGGCCGGCGACACCTGGTTCGGCAGCCCGCCGATCAGGCTGCCGGTGCGCCAGAAGTTCGACAACGTGTCGGCCAACTGGACCTTCGAGCCGTCGCGCGCCCGCCGTCTCGGCCGCGCCGTGTTCGAGGCCTTCAGCCTGTCGATGCCGACGATGCTGTTCATCACCTTCGGCACCTTCGCGGTGGAGTTCTTCGCCCCCGCCATCCTCGACGGGCGCTGGGGCACTTTCCTTTGGCAGTTCCTGGCGGTCAGCGTCGCCATTCCCTCGGCGATGGTGCTGGTGGTGGCGCTGGTGAAATGGCTGCTGATGGGCCGCTACGCCCCCACCATGAAGCCGATGTGGTCCTGGTGGGCCATGCGGACGGAGGCGGTGGCCGTGCTCTACTGGGGTCTGGCCGGCAAGGTGCTGCTCGACCATCTGCGCGGCACGCCGATGTTGCCCTGGGTGCTGCGCATCTTCGGCACGAAGTTCGGCAAGGGCGTCTACATGGACACCACCGACATCACGGAGTTCGACTGCGTGTCGGTCGGCGACCACTGCGCCATCAACGCCCTGTCGGCCCTGCAGACCCATCTGTACGAGGACCGCGTGATGAAGGTCGGCCGGGTGAGCGTCGGGAAGGGCGTCACCATCGGGGCCGGCGCCACCGTGCTGTACGACACCCATGTCGGCGACTTCGCGCGCCTGGGTCCGCTGACCCTGGTGATGAAGGGCGAGGAAATCCCCGCCCATGGCGACTGGGTCGGCGCCCCGGCCGAGCCGGCCGTCCACGGCCATGAGGCGGTCGAAGGGCATGTGAAGGCGGCGGCATAAGCAGCAGGCGGCGGCAACAGGAAGAATAGGCTGGTATTACCATTGCGGTGTACCGGCCTTTTCTTTTGGTTCTCTTGCCGCCGACGACAAACCGCCGCGCACAGTTACTCCCGCCGATGGTTGTCTCCGCGCGGAAGCGGTGTATAAGGGGGGCCGAGCGCGGCCTGCCCCCTTCGCGCGCCCGGCCGGGCGCGGTTTCGCGGAGGCCGTTGGATCGTCACGAAGGAACGCCCCAATGCCCGACGACATCGCCTCAGCCCGCGGCCTGTTTCCGCTCGCCAAGGACGACACGACCTACCGCAAGCTGACCTCGGACCATGTCTCGGTCGTCGAGTTCGACGGCGAGCAGATCCTGAAGGTCGAGCCGGAAGGTCTGCGCCTGCTGGCCGAGGCTGCCTTCTCCGACATCAACCATCTGCTGCGTCCGGGCCATCTGGCCCAACTCGCCAAGATCCTGGACGATCCGGAGGCGTCGGCCAACGACCGCTTCGTGGCGCTCGACCTGCTGAAGAACGCCAACATCGCCGCCGCCGGCACTCTGCCGATGTGCCAGGACACCGGCACCGCCATCATCATGGGCAAGAAGGGCCGCCGCGTCTGGACCAAGGGCGGCGACGAGACCGCCCTGTCGGAAGGTGCCCGCGACGCCTATCTGAAGCGCAACCTGCGCTATAGCCAGCTGGCGCCGATCTCCATGTATGAGGAGAAGAACACCCGCAACAACCTGCCGGCGCAGATCGACATCTATTCCGAGGGCGAGGACTACTACAAGTTCCTGTTCATGGCCAAGGGCGGCGGGTCGGCCAACAAGACCTTCCTGCACCAGGCCACGCCGTCGGTGCTGGCACCCGACCGGCTGCTGAAGTTCCTGGAAGACAAGATCCGCTATCTCGGCACCTCGGCCTGCCCGCCCTACCACCTCGCCATCGTCATCGGCGGCCTGTCGGCGGAGCAGAACCTGAAGACGGTGAAGCTGGCCTCGGCCCGCTATCTCGACAACCTGCCGACCGAGGGTGGCGAGGACGCGCACGCCTTCCGCGATCTGGCGATGGAGGCCGAGGTCCACAAGCTGACCCAGAACATGGGCATCGGCGCCCAGTTCGGCGGCAAGTATTTCTGCCACGACGTCCGCGTCATCCGCCTCCCGCGCCACGGCGCCTCCATGCCGATCGGCATCGGCGTGTCCTGCTCGGCCGACCGTCAAGCGGTGGGCAAGATCACCAAGGACGGCATCTTCCTGGAGCAGTTGGAGACCGATCCGGCCCAGTATCTGCCGGAGATCGGTGACGAGCATCTGTCGGGCGAGGTCGTGAAGATCGACCTGAACCAGCCGATGGAACAGATCCGCGCCACGCTGAGCCAGTATCCGATCCGCACCCGCCTGTCGCTGAACGGCCCGCTGATCGTCGCCCGCGATCTGGCCCACGCCAAGCTGCGCGCCCGCCTGGACGCCGGCGAGCCGCTGCCGGATTACTTCAAGAACCACCCGATCTATTACGCCGGCCCGGCCAAGACGCCGGAAGGCTACGCCTCGGGCTCCTTCGGACCGACGACGGCGGGCCGCATGGACAGCTTCGTCGACCAGTTCCAGGCGGCGGGCGGCTCCATGGTCATGCTGGCCAAGGGCAACCGCAGTCCGGAGGTGACGGCGGCCTGCAAGCAGCATGGCGGCTTCTATCTCGGCTCCATCGGCGGCGCCGCCGCCCGTCTGGCCCAGGATTGCATCAAGAAGGTGGAGTGCGTCGAGTATCCCGAACTCGGCATGGAAGCCATCTGGCGCATCGAGGTGGAGGATTTCCCGGCCTTCATCATCGTCGACGACAAGGGCAACGACTTCTTCAAGGAGTTGAAGCTCGCCTGATCCGGGCTGACAGGACGTGAAGGGGCGCGGCGCCTTGCGAGAGGCCCCGCGCCCTTTTTCCTGCCCGCTTGCCGGACGGCACCCGGGGCGCCTATCTTCAGTGCATCGGGATCGGGGGAGGGCTTTCCAATGGACGGTGTCTATGACCGCCGCGCACCGAAGCGGGACGTCACCCTGTCGCTGGACGAGGACATCCTGCAACGCGCGCAATCCCTCCCCGGCGATCTGTCCGAGCGGGTGGAGAAGCTGCTGGCCGACGAGGTGGCGAAAGCCGACCGTGAACGTCGCCTGGACGCGGTGATCGAAGCCTGGAACCAGTTCGACGAGAAGCATGGTTCCTTTGCCGACCAATATGTCGATGACATTTTATGAGCCAGTTCGACGTCCACAGGAACATCGGGGCTGGTCGCCAGACGACTCCGTTCGTGGTTGTCATTCAATCGCGAAGGTTCGACAGATCACGCAGCCGCGTCATCATCCCCATGGTCGACAAGCGTGCGAACCCTCCCATCGATCCGCAACTGAATCCGTCTTTTGAAATCGATGGACGCTCGGTGGTTCTTCATCCACTACAGACCGTGACGGTCCGCACCGAACGGCTCGGCGAGAAAGTCTGCTCCCTCGCCGACGACAGCGACCGCATCATCGCCGCCATCGACCTCCTGATTTCCCGCGCCTGGGGATGAGTTGCCCGTGACACCCGCCCAAATCCAAGACCGCATCCTGTACCGCGACGGTCTGATGCTGATCCTCGACAAGCCCGCCGGGTTGCCGGTCCATGCCGGCCCCGCCGGCGGGCCGAACCTGGAACGGCATTTCGATGCGCTGCGCTTCGGCTTCCCCAAGCCGCCGTCCCTCGCCCACCGGCTGGACCGCGACACCTCGGGCTGCCTGATCCTCGGCCGCCATGCCAAGGCGCTGCGCAAGATCGGCATCCTGTTCCAGAACGGCAAGGTCGACAAAACCTATTGGGCGGTGGTCGCCGGCACCCCGCCGCAGGAGTCCGGACGGATCGAGCTGCCGCTCGCCAAGGTCTCCAACAAGACCGGCGGCTGGCGCATCGTCGGCTCGCCCGACGGGCAGACCGCGGTGACCGACTATGTCGTGCGCGGACAGGCGGACGGGCTGACTTGGCTGGAGCTGACGCCGCACACCGGCCGCACCCACCAGATCCGCGTCCATTGCGCCTCCATCGGCTGTCCGCTGATCGGCGACCCACAATATGGTGGGCCGGAGGGCAAGCCCCTGCACCTGCACTCCCGCGCCATCTCGCTGCCGCTCTACCCGAAGCGCGATCCGGTGGGCGCGGTGGCGCCGGTCCCGCCGCACATGCGGGCGGCGCTGGAGGCTTGCGGCTTCACCGAGGCTTCATAGCGCCAGCGTCACCGTCGGCCATTGCCGCGATGCGGCAGATGCCCCAATGATGCTGTCCTATGACCGCAATGGGCGTCACGGCCGAGGGGAAATGGGCATGATACCGACCGGCACCACCACGGCCCGCTGGATGACCGTGCGTTATGCGCTGGCGCTGACGCTGATCGCCCTGGGCACGCTCGCCGGCTTCGTCATGACCGAAGGGGTGATCGGCCAGCACGAACGCATGCTGGAGGTCGTCAACGTCTCCGGCCGCCAGCGCATGCTGTCGCAGCGGACGGCCCTTCTGGTCGAGCAGTTGAAGACCGCCGCCGATCCGGCGGTCCGCACCGACCTCGCCCGTCAGTTGGCCGAGACCACGGACATGTTCGAAGCGGCCCACCGCCGGCTGAGCGGCCGGGCCGGACCGGAGGAAGGCCCGCCCATGGGGCCGCCGCCCAACGATCTGTTCCATGGCGGCGCCGATCCGCTGGACCCGCTGGTGACCGGGCACATCGCCGCCCTGCGCCGGGTGATCGCCGCCGCATCCGCCGGCCAGCCTCCCGATCCGGCCGAAGCCGACCGCATCACCTCCCAGGCCCTCGGCCCGCTGCTGGATCGGCTGGAGGAAATGGTCGCCCTCTACCAGGAGGAGGGCGAGGAGGGATTCCAGACCCTGCACCGGCTGGGGCTGGCCGCCCTGCTGATCACCCTGCTGATCCTGGCGGTGGAGGCGCTGGCGATCTTCCGGCCGATGACCCGGCAGGTGCGCCGCCAGTTCACCGAAATCCTGCGCATGGCCGAGACGATCGAGCGGGCCAACGCCACGCTGGAACAGCAGGTGCGCGAGCGCACGGCCGAACTGCACGCCGCCAAGTCCGCGGCCGAGCAGGCCCACCGCGCCAAATCCCGCTTCCTCGCCCATGCCAGCCACGACCTGCAGCAGCCCCTCCAGGCCATCGGCATGTTCACGGGCATGCTGGAACGCCAGCCGCAGAGCGCCAAGGCGGCGGCCCTGCTGACCGACCTGAAGGCGGCGCAGCGGTCGATGCGCGACCTGCTGAACGCGATCCTCGACATCTCGAAGCTGGAATCCGGCGCGGTGACGCCGAGGCTGGCCGACCTGCCGCTCTCCCCGCTGCTCGACCAGCTGGAGGCGGAGTTCGCCGGGCTGGCGGAGGACAAGGGACTGCGGCTGCGCGCCGTCCCGACCAATGCCGTGGTGCGCAGCGACCCGGCGCTGCTGGAGCGCATCGTCCGCAACCTGATCGGCAACGCCATCCGCTACACCGAGACCGGCGGCGTGCTGGTCGGCTGCCGCACCCGCGGCGACCGGCTGTGGATCGAAGTCTACGACACCGGACGCGGCATCGCCGAACCCGACCGCCGGCGCATCTTCGAGGAGTTCGTCCAGCTCGACCGTCCTGACCGCGACCGCAGCGAAGGCATCGGCCTGGGGCTCGCCATCGTCGAACGGCTCGCCCGCCTGCTGGACCATCCGGTGAGCGTGCGCTCGGTGGAAGGACGCGGCACGGTTTTCGCGGTCGGGGTGCCGCTGGCCGGCTGACATTGTAGCTCTGTCAGCAACGATCTGATGTGAACTCCCTAGATTGTTCCCCGCGCCGTCCGGTGCCAAATTCCCCTCCAGACAAGGGCACACACCCCAACGAGCACGGAGGGTTCCATCATGATCACCATTCGCCATCGCGACGAGCGTGGGGTCGCAAACATGGGTTGGCTGAACAGCAACCACAGCTTCTCGTTCGGCCATTACTTCGATCCCGGCCATATGGGCTTCCGCGCCCTGCGGGTCATCAACGAGGACCGCGTGATCCCCGGCGCCGGCTTCCCCACCCATGGGCACGCCAACATGGAGATCGTCTCCTACGTGCTGAACGGCGCGCTGGAGCACAAGGACTCCATCGGCACCGGGTCGGTGATCCGTCCGGGCGAGGTCCAGGTGATGAGCGCCGGCCGCGGCATCCGCCACAGCGAGTACAACGCGTCCGACACAGAGCCGGTGCATTTCCTGCAGATCTGGATCCTGCCGGAAGCCAACAACCTGGCCCCCGGCTACCAGCAGGCGGATTTCCCGGCCGAGCAGAAGCAGGGCAAGCTGAAGCTGGTGGGCTCCCGTGACGGGCGTGACGGCAGCGTCACCATCCACCAGGATGTCGACCTCTACGCCGCGTTGCTGGATGGCGAGGAAAGCGCCACCCTGACCCTGCGCCCCGGCCGCCATGCCTGGGTCCAGGTCGCCCGCGGCCGGGTCCATCTGAACGGCACCCTGCTGAAGGCCGGCGACGGCGCCGCGCTGACGGAGGAGGAGGCGGTGACGCTGGACCGGGCCGACGATGCCGAGGTGCTGGTCTTCGACCTCGCCTGACGCGTCACAGCACCTGCTTGGGCACCGACAGCAGTTCCTTCCTGATGCGGTTCAGGCTGGGGCGGTTGTCGGTGCCGAAGGCGATGGGGCGGCACAGGTGCATGGCGGTCAGCCCGACCCGCGCGGTCAGCAGGCCGTTGATCACCCCCTGCCCCATCCGGGTGGAGATCGCGGCGGCAAGCGAGCCGCCCAGCGCCTCCACCGCCACATGATGGGCGCTCTCGGTCACCCCGGCGACGGCGATGTTGGCGAGCATCCGGCGCAGCAGCCGCAGCGAGCCGACATAGCCGGGCCGGGCGCCGTAGAGCGAGGCGATCTCCCGCACCAGCTTCAGGTTCCGCCACAGCACCACCGCGAAATCCAGCAGCGCCGCCGGGCTCAGCGCGGTGGCGACGGCGGTGTCGCGCGAGGCGAGCAGCACCCGCTGATAGGCGGCACGGTCGAGCGGGGCCAGAACCTCGCGGTCCAGCAGCCGCACCACCTCATGTTCGTCATGGGCATCGGTCACATGGTCGCGCACGCGGGCCAGCGCCGGGGCCAGTTCCCGCCGGTCGGCATAGAGCGCCACCAGCGACCCGGCAAAGCGGTCGGCCCGCCCCCCAGGCGCCTCCACCTCCAGCCGCCCAGCTTCGGCCCGAAGTTCCTCGATCCGCCGCAGGCGGCGCAGCGACAGCAGCTCATTCACCAGCATCGCCACGGCGGCGATGCCCGCGGTCGCGGCCAGCAGCGCCACCAGCACGCCCAGCGCGATGCTGGTGGCGAAGGCGCGGTTCAGCAGGTCGGCGGTGTCGAACCCCAGCGCCACCACCACCAGCGCCGCCAACGCCCCGAACAGCCAGCGACCGAGCCGGCGCGTCGTCCGCACCGGTGCGGCCGGGGCCGGCAGCAGCTCCGCCGGGTCGCCCGATCCGGTCAGCAGCGCCGTCTCCTCCTCTGCCGAGACCGGGGCGGCGCGGTCCAGTTCCAGCTCCATCGGCGGAACCCAGCCCTTCGCGGCCTTGCGGGTGTCGCTGTCGCGCTCCGTCACAGCAGGTAATCCCCCAGCAGGAATTGCAGGGCCTGATCGACGCGGATGTGCGGCAGGCCGCGCGGGTCGCGGCCGAGGTCGTCGGGCGGACGGAAGGCCAGGAAATTGTAGGGCCGGTCGCGGCCGGGCGGAAAGGCCTCTGCATCCTCCGGGATCTCGCCCGGGAACAGCACGGTCGGACGGTCGCGCCCGACAGGCACGCCACGCACGCAGCGCAGCTGCCGGCCCTCATGCTCCGTCACCACGCTGTCGGTGCATTTCAGCGCGGCGATGGCCATTGTCTCGACCTGGGCGCCTTCGAACCGGATGGCGTTGCGGGCGTCGCCGACCAGCCGGTCGAGCAGCGCGCGCAGCTGGGCATGCTGATGGGCGGCGATGTGGTCGGCCTTGGTCGCGGCGAACAGCACCCGGTCGATCTTGGTCCCCAGCAGCCAGTCGAGCCAGCCCGACGAGCCATGGCGGAAAGGCTCCAGGCTCAGTTCCAGCGCCCGCTTCATGTCGGCCATCCCGGCCGGCCCGGCGTTCAGCGCCCCCAGCACGTCGATCAGCACGATCTGCCGGTCGAGCTTGGCGAAATGCTCGGAGAAGAAACGGCGGACCACGTTGGTCTTGTAGGCCTCGTACCGCTCCTCCATCAGCGCCCACAGGCTGCCGCGCCCCCGCGCCCCGCCGGCCTGGGGTGGGGGCAGCGGGCAGAAGGTCAGCAGCGGAGCATCCTTCATGTCGCCCGGCTCGACGAAGCGGCCGGGCTGGATCAGGCTGAGCAGCGTGTCGGCGCGACGGCAGGCATGGAGATAGTCGGTGTAGAGCGCCGCCCCGCGCCGGGCCGTCTCCTCCTCCGCCGATGCCAAGGGATCGATGGTGGCGAGCCAGCCGCGCCAGGACGCGGACAGCTCGTCGCGCGGCGGCCGGGCGGCAAGCTCCAGGGTGAGCGCGCTCCACTCCGCGAAGCTCTGGCGCAGCAGCGGCAGGTCGAGCAGCCATTCGCCGGGATAATCGACGAGGTCGAGGTTCAGCGTCGCCACCGGCTGCACCGCCCGCTTCAGCGCCGAATCCGGGCGATAGCGCAATGAGACGCGCATCTGGCCGATGCCGCGCGTCGGCTCCGGCCAATGGGGATCGGGACCGGTCAGCGCCGCCAGATGGCCTTCGAAGTCGAAACGCGGCACGTCCGGATCGGGCTGCGGCCGCAGCCGCGCCGCCTGGAAGCGCCCGGACGACATGACGTCCAGGAAGGGAAGCCGCCCGGCCTTCAGCAGATTGTCGACGAGCGCGGTGACGAAGACGGTCTTGCCCGCCCGCCGCAGCCCGGTGACGCCGACGCGCACCGTCGATTCCAAAAGAAGCCGGTTGCCGGCAGCGTACAGGCTGTTCAGGTCGGGAATACGCACGGGCGGTCGTTCACGTCTGGCCGAGGACCGGTCCTATATGGGGTGGGCCGCCCAAGATGCGAAGGGGATGCAAAGGGGCCATCCCCCCGGATACGAAAGGGCCGCACCCCCTTCCGGAAGCGCGGCCCTTCGTTGCCGAAGAGTCCCTCACGCACAACCACGAGCGCGGGCCACCTTCGATGCGGTGGGGCGGCCGATGGCGTCGCTGATGAACGCACCGGCGGCGATCAGCTTGTCCAGGTCCACCCCGGTCTCGATGCCGAGGCCGTTCAGCATGTACAGCACATCCTCGCTCGCCACGTTGCCGCTGGCCCCCTTGGCATAGGGGCAGCCGCCCAAGCCCGCGACGGAGCTGTCGACCACCGCCACCCCCATCTGCAACGCCGCCAGAATGTTGGCCAGCGCCTGCCCATAGGTGTCGTGGAAATGGACGGCGATCTTGTCCACCGGCACCCGCTCCGCCACCGCGGCGATCATCAGCTGCGCCTTGGTCGGCGTGCCGGTGCCGATGGTATCGCCCAGCGAGATCTCGTAGCAGCCCATGGCGAACAGCCGCTCCGCAACGTCCGCCACCGCCTTGGGCGCGATCTCCCCCTCATAGGGGCAGCCGAGCACGCAGCTGACATAACCCCGCACCGGCACGCCCGCCGCCTTGGCCTGCTCCATGACGGGAGCGAAGCGGTCCAGGCTCTCGGCGATGGAGCAGTTGATGTTCTTCCGGCTGAAGCTTTCCGACGCCGCGCCGAACACCGCAACCTCGTCGGCCTTGGCCGCAAGCGCGCCCTCCAGCCCCTTCAAGTTGGGGGTGAGGGCGGCATAGCGCACGCCGGGCTTGCGGGCGATGCCGGCCAGCACATCGGCGCTGTCGCCCATCTGCGGCACCCATTTGGGCGAGACGAAGCTGGCCGCCTCCACCACGCTCAACCCGGCGTCGGACAGGCGGTTGACCAACTCCACCTTCACCGCCGTCGGCACCATGGATTTTTCGTTCTGGAGGCCGTCGCGCGGGCCGACCTCCACCATGCGGACGAATTTCGGCAGCAGCATCGGTCAGCCCTCCGCGATGTCGAGAACCAGCAGGTCGACGCCTTCCGACACCTGATCGCCCGCCGCGAAATTCACGGCGCTGACGGTGCCCGCCGCCGGGGCCTTGATGGTGTGCTCCATCTTCATGGCTTCCAGCAGCATCAGCGGTGCGCCGGCTTCCACGCTCTGGCCCGGCTCGACCAGCACGCGGACCACGGTGCCCGGCATCGGCGCGGTCAGGCGGCCGGAGCCGCCCTCCTGCTCCGCCGCGCGGGCGCTGGGATCGTCCAGCGTCAGGCGGGACACCGCGCCGTCGATCAGCACGGTGATGTCGAGCCCCTGCTGCACCACGGTGGCGCGGGTGCGCATGCCGTTCAGCGTCGCGGTCAGCAGGCCATCGGCGAGGCTGACACCGGTGACCGGCATCGGCTTGCCGCCATCCACCGCGACTTCGTAACCGTCAGCGCGGAAATGCAAGGTCACTTCCCGCGCCGTGTCGCCATCCATCAGGCGCAGGTCGTAATGGTTCTCCTCGTTCAGCCGCCAGCCATTGGCGAGCAGCCAGGGCGAATAGCGATCCGACCGGGCGCGCAGCGCCGCCTGGGCCTCCTCCCGGCGCTTCAGCAGCACCGACAGGGACGCGGCGGCCAGCGCCCTGTCCGACACCGGGGCCGGCGGCGGCAGCAGGTCGGCGCGGTGGCGCTCGATGAAGCCGGTGTCGATCTCCACCGCCTTGAAGGCCGGATGGCCGGCGATGGCGCCGAGGAAGGCGACATTGGTGGTGACGCCGACGACCTCGTATTCGGCCAGCGCCACCCGCAGGCGGCGCAGCGCGCTGTCGCGGTCCTCGTCCCAGACGATCAGCTTGGCGATCATCGGGTCGTAATACATCGTCACCGAATCGCCTTCGCGCACACCGGTGTCGACGCGGACATGGTCGTTCTCGGCCGGCGGGCGCAGCCGCACCAGCTTGCCGATGGCCGGCAGGAAGTCGCGCTGCGGGTCCTCGGCGTACAGCCGCGCCTCGAAGGCATGCCCCCGTCGGGTCAGCTGGTCCTGGCGCAGCGGCAGTTCGGCGCCGGCGGCGACGCGCAGCTGCCACTCGACCAGATCGAGCCCGGTGATCTTCTCCGTCACCGGATGTTCCACCTGCAGGCGGGTGTTCATCTCGATGAAATAGAAGCCGCCATCCTCATAGAGGAACTCGACGGTGCCGGCGCCGACATAGTTCACCGCCTTGGCGGCGGCGACCGCGGCCTCGCCCATGCGGCGGCGGAGGTCGTCGGGAAGGTTGGGGGCCGGCGCCTCCTCGATCACCTTCTGGTGGCGGCGCTGCACCGAGCAGTCACGCTCGAACAGATAAACACCGTTGCCGTGGGTGTCGCAGAAGACCTGGATTTCGACATGGCGCGGCCGGCCGAGATATTTCTCCAGCAGCAGGCTGTCGTCGCCGAAGGCGGCCTTGGCCTCGCGCTGGGCGCCGGCCACCGCGTCCGTCAGCTCATTGGCGGCGTGCACCACGCGCATGCCCTTGCCGCCGCCGCCGGCCGACGCCTTGACCAGCACCGGATAGCCGATGCGCCCGGCCTCCGCCGACAGGGTGGCGAAGTCCTGGTCGGTGCCGTGATAGCCCGGCACCAGCGGCACGTCGGCGTTCGCCATCAGCCGCTTGGACTCGGCCTTGGAGCCCATGACGCGGATGGCGTCGATCGGCGGGCCGATGAAGACGACACCGGCCTCCGCGCAGGCCGCGGCGAAGCCGGCATTCTCCGACAGGAAGCCATAGCCGGGATGGATGGCCTGGGCGCCCGTGCGCTTCGCCACGTCGAGGATGACGTCGCCGCGCAGATAGCTTTCGCCGACCGGGGCCGGGCCGATGCAGACGGCCTCGTCGGCCATCTGGACATGCATCGCCTTGGCGTCGGCCTCCGAATGGACGGCGACGGTCTTGATGCCCAGGCGGCGGGCGGTGCGGATGACCCGGCAGGCGATTTCGCCGCGGTTGGCGATCAGGATCTTGTCGAACATGTGGATCAGCTCCGCCAGGACGGGGTGCGTTTGTCGAGGAAGGCGCCGACGCCCTCCTTGCCTTCGGCGCTGGCGCGCTGGCGGGCGATGCGCTCCGCCGTGTCGCGCACCACGTCGTCGGTCAGCGGCCGGCGGGCGACGGCGCGGATCAGCTCCTTGGCGGCGGTGACCGCCGTGGGGGCGCTGTCCATCAGGTTCTTCACCGTCTTCGCCACCGCCTCCTCCAGCCCGTCGGCACTGGTCAGCTCATGCAGCAGGCCGATGCGATGGGCCTCCGTCGCGCTGAACCGCTCGCCGGTCAGGAAATAGCGGCGGCAGGCGCGCTCACCGATGGCGGCGATGACATAGGGGCTGATGGCGGCGGGAATGATGCCCAGCCGCACCTCCGACAGGGCGAAGGTCGCGGTCTCCACCCCGATGGCGATGTCGCAGGCCGAGACGAGGCCCACGCCGCCGCCGAAGGCCGGACCCTGCACCACGGCGACCGTGGGCTTCGGGCATTCGTCCAGCGTGCGCATCATGGTGGCGAGCCCCATGGCGTCGGCCAGATTCTCCTGGTGGGAGTAGCCGGCCATCTTCTTCATCCAGGACAAATCCGCCCCGGCCGAGAAGCTCTTGCCCACCCCGCGCAGCAGGACGACGCGCACCGCCGGATCCTCGCCCACCTGCCGGAAGGCGGCGGTGAGGTCGGCGATGACCTGCTCGTTGAAGGCGTTGTGGACGTCGCCGCGGTTCATGGTGACGGTGGCGACGCCGGTGTCGGCAACCTCGACCAGAATATCGTTCGGCAAAATGTCGCTCATGGTCGCCTCCATCACATCCGGAAGACGCCGAAGGGCGTCTTCGGCACCGGCGCGTTCAGCGAGGCCGACAGGCCGAGGCCCAGCACCATGCGGGTGTCGGCCGGGTCGATGATGCCGTCGTCCCACAGCCGGGCACTGGCGTAATAGGCGTGGCTCTCGCGCTCGAACTGGGCGCGGATCGGCGCCTTCAGCGCCTCGTCGTCCTCGGCAGACCAAGGCTTGCCCTGGGCTTCCATGGCGTCGCGCTTGACCTGGGCCAGCACGCCGGCCGCCTGCTCGCCGCCCATGACGGAGATGCGGGCGTTCGGCCACATCCACATGAAGCGCGGGCTGTAGGCACGGCCGCACATGCCGTAATTGCCGGCGCCATAGCTGCCGCCGATGATGACGGTGAATTTCGGCACCTTGGCGCAGGCGACCGCCGTGACCAGCTTGGCGCCGTCCTTGGCGATGCCGCCGGCCTCGTATTTCCGCCCCACCATGAAGCCGGTGATGTTCTGCAGGAACACCAGCGGGATGCGGCGCTGGCAGCACAGCTCGACGAAATGGGCGCCCTTCAGAGCGGATTCGCTGAACAGGATGCCGTTGTTGGCGATGATGCCGACCGGATAGCCGAAGATATGGGCGAAGCCCGTCACCAGCGTCGTGCCGTAGAGCGGCTTGAACTCGTCGAAGCGCGATCCGTCGACCACCCGCGCGATCACCTCGCGCACGTCGAAGGGCTTGCGGGCGTCGCTGGGGATGACGCCGTAAAGCTCGCGCGGGTCGAAGGCCGGCTCCTCCGGCTCGCGCAGGTCGAGGTCGATGTGCTTGGCGCGGTTCAGGTTCGACACCACGCGGCGCGCCATCGCCAGGGCATGGGCGTCGTTCATCGCGTAATGGTCGGTCACGCCCGACGTGCGGGAATGCACGTCGGCGCCGCCCAGATCCTCCGCCGACACCACCTCGCCGGTCGCGGCCTTCACCAGCGGCGGGCCGCCCAGGAAGATGGTGCCCTGGTTGCGGACGATGATCGCCTCGTCCGACATCGCCGGGACATAGGCGCCGCCGGCGGTGCAGCTTCCCATCACCACGGCGATCTGCGGGATGCCCTCGGCCGACATGTTGGCCTGGTTGTAGAAGATGCGGCCGAAATGGTCGCGGTCGGGGAAGACCTCGTCCTGGTTCGGCAGGTTGGCGCCGCCCGAATCCACCAGATAGATGCAGGGCAGGTTGTTCTGCTGGGCGATCTCCTGCGCCCGCAGGTGCTTCTTGACCGTCAGCGGGTAATAGGTGCCGCCCTTCACCGTCGCGTCATTGGCGACGATCATGCACTCCTGCCCGGCGACGCTGCCGATGCCGGCGATGATGCCGGCCGACGGAATGTCCTCGGCATAGACGCCGTCGGCGGCCAGCTGCGACAGCTCCAGAAACGGCGAGCCGACGTCGAGCAGCTGGCGGATGCGCTCGCGCGGCAGCAGCTTGCCGCGGGCGAGGTGCTTATCGCGGGCCTTGGCGCCGCCGCCCTGCTGGATGGCGGCGACCTTCCGGCGCAGATCGTCGACCAGGGCCTGCATGGCGTCGGCGTTGGCCTGGAACTCGGCGGAGCGCGCGTTCAGGGCGCTCTTCAGGACGGTCATGCCGTCTTCCTCCCGGTTTGGCGGTCTTGGTTATTGGGTGAGAGCGCGGCTGATGACCAACCGCTGGATGTCGCTGGTGCCCTCGTAGATCTGGCAGACCCGGACGTCGCGATAGATGCGCTCCACCGGGAAATCGTTGAGATAGCCATAGCCGCCATGGATCTGGATGGCGTCGGAACAGACCTTCTCCGCGATCTCGGAGGCGAACAGCTTCGCCATCGCCGCCTCCTTCATGCAGGGCACCCCGGCGTCGCGCAGGCTCGCGGCATGCAGCACCATCTGGCGCGCCGCCTCCACCCGGGTCGCCATGTCGGCGAGGCGGAAGGCGATGGCCTGATGCTGGATGATCGGCACGCCCATGCTCTGGCGTTCCTGGGCATAGCGGATGGCATGGTCGAGCGCGGCGCGCGCCATGCCGACCGACTGCGAGGCGATGCCGATGCGCCCGCCCTCAAGGTTCGCCAGCGCCACCCTATAGCCGGCGCCTTCGGCCCCGAGCATCAGGTCGGCGGGAACCCGGCAGTCCTCGAAGACGATCTGGCAGGTGTCGGAGCAGTGCTGGCCCAGCTTCTCCTCCGTCCGTGCCACCTGATAGCCCGGCGTGTCCGTCGGCACGATGAAGGCGCTGAGGCCCTTCTTGCCGGCGGCCGGATCCGTCACCGCGAAGACGATGGCGACATCGGCCTGCGAGCCCGAGGTGATGAACTGCTTGGTGCCGTTCAGCACCCAATGGTCGCCGTCGCGCCGGGCGCGGGTCTTGATCGCCGAGGCGTCGGACCCCGCCTGCGGTTCGGTCAGGCAGAAGGCGCCCAGCATCTCGCCGCGCGCCATCGGCTTGAGGAAACGGTCCTTCTGGGCGTCGGTGCCGAACTTCAGGATCGGCATGCAGCCGACCGAGTTGTGGACGCTCATGATGGTGGACACCGCACCGTCACCGGCGGCGATCTCCTCGATGGCGAGCGCGTAGGCGACATGGTCGGTGGCGGCGCCGCCGAACTCCTCCGGCACCAGCATGCCCATCAGGCCGAGTTCGCCCATCTCGGCCAGCTCGGCCTTGGGGAAAGCGCCGCTGCGGTCGCGCTCGGCGGCGGTCGGGGCGAGCCGGTCCTGCGCGAAGGCGCGGGCCATGTCGCGGACCATGGTCTGTTCTTCGGTCAGGTGCATGGGGCGTTTCCTCGGGCGATGGTTCTTAGTTTGGTGTCGTGCTGTGCCCCCTCCCCATCCCTCCCCCGCCTTCGGCGGGAGAGGGCGTAGGAGCTTTGCGGGAGTACAGCGGAGTTCCCTCTCCCTCGAAGAGGGGGAGGGTTAGGGAGGGGGCAAGCGCCTGCCCTTACACCCGCTCCACCGCAATCGCCGTAGCCTCGCCGCCACCGATGCACAAGCTGGCCACGCCCCGCTTCAGGTCGTACTTCTCCAGCGCCGCCAGCAGCGTCACAAGGATCCGCGCCCCCGACGCGCCGATCGGATGGCCGAGCGCGCAGGCGCCGCCATGGACGTTCACCTTGTCGTGCGGCAGGTCCAGATCGCGCATCGCCGCCATGGTGACGACCGCAAAGGCCTCGTTGATCTCGAACAGGTCGACGTCGCGGGCGGACCAGCCCACCTTGTCGAACAGCTTCTGCATCGCGCCGACCGGGGCGGTGGTGAACAGCGCCGGCTGCTGGGCGTGGTTGGAATGGCCCTTGATCTCGGCGATCACGCGCAGGCCGCGCTTGTCCGCCTCGCTGCGGGTGGTGACGATCAGCGCCGCACCGCCGTCGGAGATCGACGAGGCGTTGGCCGCCGTCACAGTGCCGTCCTTGGCGAAGGCGGGCTTCAGCGTCGGGATCTTCTTCGGATCGCCCTTGCCCGGCTGCTCGTCGGTGTCGACCAGCGTGTCGCCCTTGCGGCCCTTGACCAGCACGGGCGCGATCTCCGCCTTGAAGGAGCCGTCCTCCACCGCCTTGCGGGCGCGGTTCAGGCTTTCGATGGCGTAGTTGTCCTGCGCCTCGCGGGTGAAGTTGTAGCTGCTGGCGCATTCCTCGGCGAAGGTGCCCATCAGGCGACCCTTCTCGTAGGCATCCTCCAGCCCGTCGAAGAACATATGGTCCAGCACCTTGCCGTGACCCATGCGGTAGCCGGCACGGGCGCGGTCCAGCAGGTAGGGGGCGTTCGACATGCTCTCCATGCCGCCGGCCACCACGACCTTGGCCGAGCCGGCCTTGATCACGTCATGGGCGAACATCACCGCCCGCATGCCCGAGCCGCAGACCTTGGAGATGGTGGTGCAGCCGACACCCTTCGGCAACCCGGCGCCCAGCGCCGCCTGACGCGCCGGGGCCTGGCCCAGCCCGGCCGACAGCACGTTGCCCATGAACACCTCGTCCACCGCGTCCGCGGCGAGGCCCGAGCGCTCCAGCGCCGCCTGGATGGCGACGGCGCCCAGCTGCGGGCCGGTCAGGCCCATGAGGTCGCCCTGGAAGCCGCCCATCGGCGTGCGGACGGCGGCGGCGATGACGATGCTGTCGGTCATGGTGGTCGGTCCCTTTCCCTCGATGCTCTCTATGCTTTGCCGAACCGCTTTACGCAGTCTCCCAGCCTTCAGGCCGTTTCTTTGAACAGTTCGCGCCCGATCAGCATGCGGCGAATCTCGCTGGTGCCGGCGCCGATCTCGTAGAGCTTGGCGTCGCGCAGCAGGCGGCCGGTCGGGTACTCATTGATGTAGCCGTTGCCCCCCAAGGTTTGAATGGCCTCCAGCGCCATCCAGGTCGCCTTTTCGGCGGAGAACAGGATGGCGGCGGCGGCGTCCTTGCGGGTGGTCTCGCCACGGTCGCAGGCCTTGCACACGGCGTACACATAGGCCTTGGCGGCGTTCATGATCGTGTACATGTCGGCCAGCTTGCCCTGCATCAGCTGGAACTCGCCGATGGACTGGCCGAACTGCTTGCGGTCGTGGACATAGGGGATCACCACGTCCATGCAGGCCTGCATGATGCCGAGCGGACCGCCCGACAGCACCGCGCGCTCGTAATCCAGACCCGACATCAGCACGTTCACGCCGCGCCCGACGCCGCCCAGGATGTTCTCCTCCGGCACCTCGCAGTCCTCGAACACCAGCTCGCCGGTGTTGGAGCCGCGCATGCCCAGCTTGTCCAGCTTCTGCGCCACCGAGAAGCCCTTGAAGCCCTTCTCCACCAGGAAGGCGGTGATGCCGCGCGGGCCGGCGTTGATGTCGGTCTTGGCGTAGATCACCAGCGTGTCGGCGTCGGGGCCGTTGGTGATCCACATCTTGGTGCCGTTCAGGACGTAGCGGTCGCCCTTCTTCTCCGCCCGCAGCTTCATCGACACCACGTCGGACCCGGCGTTCGGCTCCGACATCGCCAGCGCGCCGATATGCTCGCCGGAGATCAGCTTGGGCAGATAGCGCCGCTTCTGCTCCTCGTTGCCGTTCTTGCGGATCTGGTTGACGCAGAGGTTCGAATGGGCGCCGTAGCTGAGCCCCACCGAGGCCGAGGCGCGCGACACCTCCTCCATCGCCACGACATGCTCCAGATAGCCCATGCCGGCGCCGCCGTATTCCTCCTCGACCGTCACGCCGAGGATGCCGAGGTCGCCCATCTTGCGCCACAGCTCGTTCGGGAACTCGTTGCTGTGGTCGATCTCGGCGGCGCGGGGGGCGATCTCGTTGGCTGCGAAGCTGCGCACCGAATCGCGCAGCATGTCGGCCGACTCGCCCAGGTCGAAATTCAGGCTCGGGTACTGGTTGGACAGCATGGCGTATCGCTCCCCTGGGAAATCATCCGTTCTTTTACCATACGTTACCGTATGGCGAGGCGGGTGGCAAGGGGCAAGCTGAGGCCCGTGAAACCCGCCTTTCCTCAAGGGATTAAGGCGGTCCAGCCGCTGCGGATACGCTGCCGCATCGTGGAAAGAGTCTTAAAAAGGCAGTCATTTCAACGCTGCCATGCGTGCCGTCCGGCTGGGTGCGGCATGGTCGCGCTTTCATATTGCTGCGGTGCGGGGCTAATTTCTGGATACCGTATACCTGAGGACGCTGCGAAGGAGCCTTGTGACGATGATCCGCGTACCGCGCCCGAACATGGACGGCTTCACCATCGCCCTGGTGGCGACCGTCGGTCTGGCGACCGTGCTGCCGGTGCATGGCCAGATCGCCCAGGGGGTGCATTATCTGGCGGAGGCGGCCATCGCGCTGCTGTTCTTCCTGCACGGCGCCCGTCTGCCGCGGGAGGAGGTGGTGGCGGGCATGTCGCACTGGCGCCTGCACCTGCTGATCTTCAGCCTGACCTTCGTCGCCTTCCCGCTGATCGGCTGGGCGGTGGTGGCGACGCTGCCGCACAGCCTGCTGCCGCCGGCCCTGGCGATCGGGGTGCAGTTCCTTTGCCTGCTGCCGTCCACCGTCCAGTCCTCCATCGCCTTCACCTCGATGGCGCGGGGCAACGTCGCGGCGGCGGTGTGCAGTTCCACCCTGTCCAACATCTCCGGCATCCTGATGACGCCACTGCTGGTGGCGCTTTTCCTGAACGTGCAGGGGGGCGCACTGTCGCTCGACACGCTGCAGACCATCGCGGCGCAGCTTCTGCTGCCCTTCGTAGCCGGACAGCTGCTGCGGCGCTGGGTCGGTGCCTGGGCGGCGCGGCACAAGGCGATGCTGAAATTCACCGACCGCGGATCGATCCTGCTGGTGGTCTACATCGCCTTCAGCGAGGCGGTGGTGAACGGCCTGTGGCATCAGGTGCCCCCGGCGGCGCTGGGCATGGTGGTGCTGATCGACTGCGCCATCCTGGCGTTCTTCCTGGTCGGCACGACGCTGCTCAGCCGCCGCCTGGGCTTCTCCCGCGCCGACGAGGCGGTGATCGTCTTCTGCGGATCGAAGAAGTCGCTGGTCAGCGGCGTGCCGATGGCCGGCGTGCTGTTCGCCCCGGCCACCGCCGGCCTGGTTCTGCTGCCGGTGATGGTGTTCCACCAGATCCAGCTGATGGTCGGCGCCGTCCTGGCCCGCCGTTACGCCGAGGAAGAGGAAGCACGCGACGCCCTGCCGGCGACGTCGTAAGAAAGCGCCCTCTCCCGCCCCGGGAGAGGGAGGGGACCCGCCGAAGGCGGGGAGGGTGAGGGGTGATCCGGACATGGATCCCTTGATCCTTGCTTTACCCCTCACCCTTCCCAAGCTTCGCTTGGGCCCCTTCCCTCTCCCGGGGCGGGAGAGGGAACACCCCCTACTCCGCGAACTCTCCCGTAGCCGCCATGATTGCGGTGCGAAGCCGGTCGGCCTTGGCGGGGCCGGCGACCATTTCCAGCAGGCGCAGGGCGTAGAACAGGTTGATCTCCGCCGTCTCCGCGTCGTCCGGGTCGCCGGCGGCCTTGGGATACTGCGCCAGCAGGGCGTGCGCCCGCTCCAGCAGGCCCTTTTCCATCGACGCCATGGCATCTTTCAGCGGCTGGTGCAGGCCGAGCGCGTCGGCCAGTCCCTCGCACCGGCGCAAGGCGCGGGCATGGTCCTCCGCCACGGTCTGGGCGTCGTCGTCCACGGCAACCGGCCGGCCATTGGCGGCGGGAGCCGCCACCGCGGTCAGGATGCCCTGGGGCGCGGTGTCGAGAACGCTGCCGGTCACCATTGTCCGCACCGCCGCCTTCACCGCGTCCAGCCGCTCGCGATAGACCGGCTCGGCCAGGAAATCCATGACGGCGGAGGTGGTGTTGACGCTGGCGACCAGCCGTTCGGCGATGGCGATGGCCTCCTCCGGAGCGATGGCGACGGCAGCTCCGCCGGCCCCGTCGCCCTTGCCATAGACGTTCCCGTCCAGGCGGACGCTCCGCTCCTCCAGGTTGGTGACGACCAGCCCGCTCAGTTGGGCGAAGATCACCGGCTGCTCCCGCCGCGCCTTGCCGAGGTCGATGTCGTTCAGCACGGCCAGCAGGTCGGCCGGGTTCGCCATGCGGGAGGCGGCGACCAGCAGCAGGTGATTGACCAGCGTCGGCGACTGGCGCGCCGCCGCCTGGGCCGCCTGCTCGATGGCCTGGACATGGTGGTCGTCCAGCGCCGGCAGCGGCTTGGGCGCCAGCGCGTCCTTCAGCGCCTCCACCGTCAGGCCGATGTCCAGGAAGGCGGCAACGTCCAGAACCTGCCGCCGCAGCTCCTCGTCGCCGTGCAGCAGCCGCCAGACCAGCTGGCGCGATCCGTCCTGCTCCACCGCCGACCGGATCGCCTGGGCGGCCATCGGCCACAGCCGGCGCCCGATGTTGCGCAGCGCGTTGAGGTTGCCGGGTGCCGTCTCCTGCACCTGCCGGTCGAGCTGGTCGATCAGGGCGGTGTCGCCGCACTCCGTCACCAGCCGCCAGACCGGTTCGATCACCCGCCGCTCGATGCGGCCCAGCGGCACGTCGGCGCCGCTGAAGCTTTCCAGCACATCCTCGAACGGCATGCACAGGACGCGCTTGATCGTCGGCCGGCGGCCCGGCCGCACCTGAACCAGCCGCGGGCGGATGGCGGCGAAGGTCTGGCGCACGTCGGGATGGTCGCGCACCCGCTCCAGCAGGCGGACGACCTCGATGAACTTGTCCTCGGGGATGTCGAACAGCCGGCTCTCCAGCCCCGGCAGGCGGTCGACCTCCCCCGTTCCGTCCGCCTTCTGCGTCATGGCGAGCGCGCTTTCACCGCCTCGATCCGGCGGATGGCGTCCATGTCCATCTGGCCCGTGCGCCAATCCTCCAGCATGCGGACGGAGCGGCGCTGGGCCTGCCTCACCTGCTTGGCATCCTCCACGAAGTCGCGGCTGGATTCCTTCCTCGGCAGCAGCGGCAGGATGCGGAACAGGTCGTTGACGGTCGCGGCCTGCTGGTGGTGGTCCTCGGTCTGCGCCACCTCCCAGGCCCCGGTGATGTGGCTCCAGCCGTCGAGCAGCCACGCCATCCGCGCCGCCTGGGCGCGCACGCGGACGATCTCGCTGTCCCAGTCGCGCATCAGCGGACCGATCGCCTCGATGCGGCGATGGAAGTCGCCCAGAACCTTGTCGCCGATGGCGATGGTGTGCTGCGCCACCTCCGCGCAGAAGGCGGCGACCGGGGCGGCCTCGCTCGGCACCTCGCGCGCCCAGTCGGTCAGGCTGTCGCGGAAGCCCTTCAGGTCGGTCAGCCCGCGCGTCAGCCGGCCGGGCTTGGGCGAGCGCGCCAGTCCGACCGGGGCGGCGACCGCGGCGACGTCGGCCAGCCGGGAATAGAGCAGGGTCGCGTCCATCCGCAGGCTTTCCGCCGCGCGGGTCATCAGCTGGCGGGTCAGCCGCTGCCCTTCGTCGGTGTCGATGCCGGCCTTCAGCATGTCCGGCGATTCCAGCCCGACCGCCTTCAGGATCGACAGGATCAGCAGGTAGTGGGTGAGGGTGCTCTGCTCCTCATCCTCTTCCAGCGCGAGGCGGGCGGCCTGCGCCGCCTTCGGCCCGGCCAGCCCGCGCCGCGCCGCCTTCAGCGTCGCCCGGCGGATCTCATGGGGGGAACAGGCGTCCTCCTTCACGATCAGGTCATGGAGATAGCGGTCGTGCATGGTCATCGACACCATGTCGGGCACCGATTTCCAGGCGACCACATAGATGCCCATGCCCTGCGACAGGCTGGGAATCAGCACCTCCAGCTTGGACCGTTCGCCGCGGCGCACGCGGGTCTGCGACAGCAGCGGCGTGGTGAAGGCCACCGCGGCCCCCCGTTCCTCGAAGGTCGACGGCGCGTACTCGATCGCACCCTTCAACATGATTGCCGTTCCGGATTCGCCTGATCGATCTGTTACGGCCGCGCCGCCCTTCAGGCCAGGACCGGTGCGCGCCATACCCACCCATTACTACATGGTCGCAACACAAGCGGCGGCGAGCAATTTGTACCGATTTGTAGCACGCTGCGACGGCCTGCCGCAGTTGGGAACGAACCGTATGCAAAGCCGAACCTTGACCGCGAACGGTTATCCTTCGCCGAAGCCTTGATGCAGTGCGGCGGAAGACGGGCCGCCCTTCGAAATGGAGTGCGACATCTTTCAAGGGTCAGCAGAAACTTTCGAACAGGCGACGCCCCTTGCGCTTTGCGCGGCGACGCGACAGTTTGGGCGCAGGTTCAGACCGTAACACTTCAGACCGCCGGACTTCAGGCCGCCAATCAGGGGAGAGACAGAGGGTGAGCAACATCGGCATCGTGCTCGGACGGTTCCACCGCAAAGAGGGGGAGGAGATGCTGGACGAGGCGCGCGCGGTCGCCGCCCGCCGGGGTCTCGGCATCGTCGCGGAGGTTTGGGTCCCCGGTTCGATGGAAAAGCCGCTGGCGATCAAGCGCCTGCTGATGCGCGACGACGTGGCCGGCGCGGTGGCGCTGGGCATCATCGAGCGGGGCGAGACCGAGCATGGCAACGTCATGGGCCATGCGGTGATCCGCAGCCTGATCGACCTGCAGCTTCAGTTCATGAAGCCGGTCGGCGTCGGCATCCTCGGGCCGGGCATCAACCCGTCGCAGATCCCGCCGCGCGTCCGCCCCTACGCCGCCGCCGCGGTGAACGCCTGCGCCGACCTGATCGAACAGGGCTGACGCATTTGCGTTTCGGCGGGGCTCCACCGATGCACAACACGCATCGCCCCGCCGAACGGCAGGCCGCCCCCGGTCGTCGGGGCGCCCGCACCTAACGCGACCGCCGCGACGCTCCCAAAGCACTTCCAAGAACGACCAGCCCCAGCCCAAGCAGCGCCAGCAGTGCGCCGGGTGTAGCGATCAGCACCGTCAGGGTGCTCTCCGGCGCGTCCAGCCCCATGAACACCACCGCCAGCAATGCCCACGCCCCGCCGCAGAGCATGGCGAGCCATCCGAGAATACTCACGATCCCTCCCGCGGAGCCTCCGCAAGACAGCATGCCGAGCTCTTCAGCTTAGGGCCGTGCCGCGGTCGAACAAAGTCCGGGCCGGAACCCGAGCCGCGACATTTGCGCCTTTCCTCCGGATGGCGAGGAAGGGCGCAAACCCGGTCAATGCAACCCCAGCAGTTCGCTGAGCGCGTGGCTGAGCTGGCGCGGGGTCACCGGCTTGTGGATGATGCCCAGCCCAAGGGAGGAGGCGTCGCGTTCGCACTCGGGGCCGGTCTCGCCGGTCAGGATCAGGCCCGGAACCGGCGGGCCGCCCGCCTCCTCGAACAGCGCGCGGATGCCGGCGATGGCCTCCGTCCCGAAGCGGCCTTCGCGCAGGCGGTAGTCGGCGACGACCAGATCGGGACGGCGGCCGCTGCGGCGCAGCGCCTCCACCGCCTTTTCGGCGGAACCGGCGACCAGCACCTCATAGCCCCATTCGCGGAAGATCGTCTCCAGCCCCAGCAGCACGATGGCGTCGTCGTCCACCACCACGGCGAAGCGGCCGTGGCCGGTCGTCGTCGCCTCCGCCGGGCCGAGCGGACGCTCGATGGCCCGGCCGAGCGGCAGGGCGATGACGAAGCTGGTCCCCTGCCCCGGCTTCGACTGGACGTCGACGGGATGGTTCAGCAGCTGCGACAGCCGCCGCACGATGGCAAGGCCGAGGCCAAGGCCGCGGTTGCGGTCGCGTTCCGGATTGCCGACCTGATGGAACTCCTCCCAGATGCGTTCCAGATGGTCGGGCGGGATGCCGATGCCGGTGTCGCGCACCTCGATCACCAGGCGGTCGCCGGCCTGCCGGCATTCGATGTCGATCCGGCCGCTCTCGGTATAGCGCAGCGCGTTCTCCACCAGATTGCGCACCATGCGGGTCAGCAGCGTGCGGTCGGTGCGGGCGGAGGCGTTGCAGGACAGGACATGAAGCTCCAGCCCCTTGGCCGCGGCGACCGGCCGGTAGGAGGCGGCGATGTGGTCGAACAGGGGGACCATGGGCACGGTCTCGATGTTCGGCTGCACCACCCCGGCGTCGAGCCGCGACATGTCCAGCAGGCTGTCCAGCAACTCCTTCAGCGCGTCCAGCCCGCGGCCGAGATGCTTCAGCGCGTTGGCCCCCTGGCTGCCCTGCACATGGGGCTTCAGCACGTCGACGAACAGCAGCAGCGCCTGCAGCGGCTGGCGCAGGTCGTGGCTGGCGGCGGCCAGGAACTTGCCCTTGGCGTGGTCGGCCGCCTCCGCCGACTCCTTCGCCTGCATCAGCGCCTGCTGCGCCTGCCGGCGGGCGGTGATGTCGCGGAAATAGACCGAAAGCCCGTCCGGGCTGGGATACATGCTGATCTCGACCCAGTCGCCGAGGATGGGAGACTTGACCTCGACGGTCATCTCCCGCCCTTCGCGCACCGCCTGCTTCTGCGCCTCGAACGCCTCGCTGCCCAGTACCTTGGGGAAGGCGTCCCAGAAGCGCCGGCCCAGCAGGGTGTCGCGCGACCGGCCCCACAGCTGTTCCGCCTTGCGGTTGATGTAGGTGAAGCGCCAGTCGTGATCGACGGCATAGAAGGCGTCGCTGATGCTCTCCAGGATCAAGACCGCCCGCTCGTGCGAGGCGCGCGCCTCCTCCTCCGCGCGCTTGCGCATGGTGATGTCGCGGGAGAAGCAGCCCACCCCCTCCGCCGTCGGCAGGATACGGATTTCCAGCCACAGCGTGGTGTCCTCGCCGTCCAGGCGTTTCTCCATGCTGGTCGGCACCCGCTCCGTCATGGTCTTGCGGCACAGCGCCTCCAGATCGGAGCCGGCGAGCTGGGGCCAGATCTCCCACAGGCGGCGGCCCCGGATCGCCGACAAGGGCTGATGGTCGAGTTGCTCGGCCCGCCGGTTCTGGTAGATCACCCGGTAATCGCGGTCGAGCGCCACCAGCGCCTCGTCGATGCTGTCGAGGATGTCGCTGGCACGCTTGCGCGCGTCGGCGATGGCCTCCTCCATCCGCCGCTCGTCGGAGCGGTCGTGCAGGATCCACAGGAACCCCTCCTCGTCGCCCTGCAGCGGCAGGATGGTCAGCGCCCCCCAGACCGCGGAGCCGTCGCGGCGGCGGAAGGCGCGCTCCTCCTGGATGCGCCCTTCGGCCAGCGCCCGCAGCCTCAGCGCGTCGGGCACTCCGGCCACGGCATCCTCCGGCGGGAAAAGGAAGTCGACCGGCCGGCCCTGCGCCTCCTCCTCCGTCCAGCCCAGGATGCGGACGGAACCGGGATTCCAGCTGGTCACCCTGCCGTCCGGCGCTAAAGTCAGGATGGCGTGGCCGACGGCGCTGTCCAGGATGGCGCGCAGCCGCCTTTCACTGTCTGCATGGGCGGCGCGGCTGTGCTCCAGGGCATCGAAGGCGGTGCGCAGATCCTCGTTGAGCGCGGTAACCGTCAGCAGGTCGTCGCAGCCGGTGCAGGCGGTGGCGAGCGTGGCCCGCAGCCGCGCATTCTCCTGCTCCAGCTCTTCCACCCGCGCCGCCAGCTGCGCATCGGGAGCGGTACCCGGTTGGACAGTCGGCTGAGTGTTCGGGGAAGCGTTCGGTTGGGCATCCGGACCCGCCCCGCCCCCCATCCGGCTGGTCGCGGGCTCATCCGGGAGAGACTGCGGCTTGGTCATAGGCGCTCAAGAAAAACGAAAGTCTCAGTAGACGAGAGTGCGCAAGACCGAAAGCCCCTGTAAACCCTCCAAAGGAAATAGGACTGATGATTGAAGAAGCGATCAATTTTATCTTTATCAATACCGCATATTTGTAATCGCCCTGACCATTGCACGCACGCCGGGATCAGGTACTTTGTCACGCCGCAAAACCAACCCTAGCGTGCGAACCAACGGCGGAGACAGAGGTTGGACTGCGAAGCGGTCGCAGTCGCCCGGTCCCTGGACGGTGACGGACGGCAGGATCGACCGGCCGAGCCCGGCGGCGACGAGGTTCTTGATCGCCTCGACATTGCCGAGTTCCATCGCCGGGCGCGGCTGCACTCCGCCGGCCATGAACCAGCCGTCGATCACCGCCCGCATGGTTCCGCCGCGCTCGTAGAGGATCAGCGCCCCGTCCGCCAGTGCCGCCGGGGCGATGCCGTCCGGCGCCGGCCCATCCCCGATCCGCGGCCCGACGCAAACGAGGTCCTCGCTGCACACCGGTTCGATGGACAGGCCGGCGCGGACGGCCGGCAGCGTGACCAGCGCGAGGTCCAGCGTTCCGGCCTCCACCGCGTCCAGGATGTCGGGCGTGTTGCCGGTGACCACGATGATCTCCAGCCCCGGTTGGGCGGCGCGCAGTGCGGTCAGGATCGGCGGCAGCCGGTAGATGCAGGCGGTGGCGCCGGTGCCGATGCGCACGCGTCCCGCCTGCCCGGCCCGGTGGCGTCCCATGGCGGCGGATGCCGCGTCCACCTCGTCGCGCATGCGGCGGATGAAGGGCAGCAGGTCGCGGCCGGCCGCCGTCGGCAATGCGCGCTTTCCCACCCGCTCCACCAGCCGCACGCCGAAGCGTTCCTCCAGATTGCGGATCTGCATGCTGACGGCCGGCTGGGTCAGGCCGAGCCGGCTTGCCGCCTCGGTGAAGCCGCCATGCTCGACGACGGTGGCGAAGGTGATGAGCTGGTCGAGGTTCAGGCCGCGCATACCCCCAGCTTTCCTTATGATTCGGATCAAATCAATAAATTTGCCTTTTCCACGGCGGTCCGCGACGGTGGGGCCATGACGACCGCAGCCATTCCCTCCTCCGCCCCCTCCTCCACATGGCTCGTGCTGCTGTGCGCCAGCCGCTTCGCCACGTCGCTGTCCTTCATGGTCTATGCCGGCGCGCTCGTGCCGGCGATGCAGGCCTGGGGCATGTCGGCGGGAGAGGCCGGATCGATCCAGACCGCCTTCAACATCGGCTATGCCCTGTCGCTGGTGGGATCCTCCTGGTTCGCCGACAGCCTGGGCGCCAAGCGCGTGTTCCTGTGGGCGAGCTGGGCCACGGCCCTGACCGGCCTCGCCTTCGCCTTCTTCGCCCGCTCGGCGGAAAGCGGCCTGCTGCTGTTCGCGCTGATGGGGCTGACGCAGGGCGGAACCTACGCCCCCTCCATCATGCTGGTGGCGCAGGGCGTGCCGACGGCGCGGCGGGGTGCGGCGGTCGGCTGGCTGCTGGCGGCGGGGTCGCTCGGCTACTTCGCCTCCATTGCACTTGCAGCATGGCTGGCGGAGCGGTTCGGCTACGAGGCCGCCTTCATCGCCTGCGGGATGGGACCGCTGCTGGCGGCGCTGCTCGCCACGCCGGGACTGCGCGGGCGCGTCAATCTGGTCGCCGGCGGCGGCGCACGGCGGCTGCGCGGCGCCTTCCGCTTCCTGGCCGACCGCCGGTCCTTTCTGCTGACCGCCGGCTACACCACCCATTGCTGGGAACTGCTGGGCATGTGGGCCTGGCTTCCCGCCTTCCTCACCGCCAGCCTCAGCGGCTCGGGAGACGGCGGAGCCGGCGTTCGCGGCCTGTGGATCGCCGCGGCCATCCATCTCTCGGGCTTCCTGTCGTCGCTGCTGATGGGCCGGGCGTCGGATCGGCTGGGCCGGCGGGCCGTTCTGGTGGCGATGGGGCTGCTGGGTGCGGCCTGTTCCTTCACCATCGGCTGGATGGACGGGATGCCGCTCGTCCTGGTGCTGGCGGTTGCCGCCCTCTACGGCTTCTCGGCGCTGGGCGATTCCCCCGTCCTGTCCACGGCGATGACGGAATCGGTCGAGCCGGGCAGCCTGGGGGCGGCGCTGGCCGTGCGCTCCATCCTCGGCTTCGGCGCCGGCGGCGCCGCACCGCTGGCGGTCGGGCTGGTGCTGGATCAGGCCGGCGGCATGGGCGGCCCGATGGGAGGCTCTCCCTGGGGCTGGGGTTTCGCGCTTCTCGGCGTCGGCGGCGGGTTGGCGACCGTCTGCGCCCTTCTCCTTCCCGCCGACCGTCCTCACCGGAGTTGAAACATATGCCTGCCATCACCGTGCGGGCGTCCACCGACGCCGACATCCCCGCCATCGCCGCAATCTACGCCCGCCATGTCCTGCACGGCACCGCATCGTTCGAGGAGGTTCCGCCGGACGAGGCCGAAATGGCCCGCCGCCGCGCCGACATCCTGGCCCGCGGCCTGCCCTATCTGGTGGCGGAGTGCGAGGGGCGGCTTGCCGGCTACGCCTATGCCGGGCTCTACCGCACGCGCAGCGCCTACCGCTTCACGCTGGAGAGCTCCGTCTACGTCGCCGACGGCATGGGCCGGCGCGGCATCGGCCGGGCGCTGATGGAGCCGCTGATCGAGATCTGCGAGGCGGCAGGATACCGTCGGATGATCGCGGTGATCGGCGACAGCGCCAACCACGGCTCCATCGGCCTGCATGCCGCCTGCGGCTTCCGTCCGGTCGGGGTGCTGCCGGCGGTCGGCTTCAAGTTCGGCCGCTGGCTGGACAGCGTTCTGATGGAACGCCCGCTGGGCGAGGGGAGCGACGGGCTGCCGGTCGGCTGACCCGGCTCAATCCGCCCCGATCAATCCGCCCCCAGCAGCTCGTCCCGGCGTGGGCTGGGCGCCTTCGCCATCGGCACCGTCCGCGGCAGCTCCACCGCGGGCAGGCGCCAATCGACCGGCGGGGCCGAGCCCGGCGTCGGCCGATGCTGGTCCAGCACCGCCAACAGTGTCAGCAGCGCCAGGGCCAGCGCCGCCGCCAGCAGCCGGCGGTCCACCCCGGCCAGCGGGCCTTTCCCGCCGCCGGGTCCGGTGTCGTCGCGATCCGGCAGGGCCATGCTGCGTCCTCCCCTTCCCATCGGGCCTCTTTCGACAGGCCTCATGTGCCGGGATCAGCTTGAACCATGCGGCCGATCGTCACAACAGGCGCCGCTCACGGAAAACATGCCGCGGTCTCGCGTTGCATCGAGGAGCCCTGCGACGGCCGCTCCACCCAGGCGATCCGCAGGATGTTGGTGTTGCCCGGAACACCGAAGGGCACGCCGGCGGTGATGACGACGCGCTGGCCTTCCTGGGCAAGCCCGCTGGCATGGGCATAGCGGACGGCCTTCTGCACCATCTCGGAGAAGCTGCCGATGTCGCGCGTGTGGAGGCTGTGCACGCCATAGGCAAGCTGCAGCCGGCGCGCCGTGGCCATGCTCGACGTCAGGCAAAGGACCGGCACGTCCGGCCGTTCCCGGCTGGCGCGCAAGGTCGTCGAGCCGGAGGTGGTGTAGGTCACGATCGCCGCCGCATGGATCGTCCTGGCAACCTGGCCGGCCGCCGCGGTGATCGCGTCGGCGGAGGTTTCCTGCAGGCTCGGGTGCTGGGATTCGACGATCTTGCGGTAAAGCGGGTCGGCTTCGACGCGCTGCGCGATGCGGTCCATGATCGACACCGCTTCCACCGGATACTCGCCCGACGCCGTTTCGGCCGACAGCATGACGGCGTCGGCGCCGTCATAGACCGCCGTCGCGACGTCCGACGCCTCGGCCCGCGTCGGCGCAGGGGCGGACACCATCGATTCCAGCATCTGGGTGGCGACGATCACCGGCTTGCCGGCCAGACGGGCCTCGCGCACGATCCGCTTCTGAAGCGCCGGGACATCCTCCGGCGGCAGTTCGACGCCGAGGTCGCCGCGCGCGACCATCACGCCGTCCGACAGTTCGACGATCAGTTCGAGATGCTCGATCGCCTGCGGCTTCTCCATCTTCGACAGCAGCGCGGCACGTCCGCCGATCAGCCGGCGCGCTTCCGCCACGTCCTCCGGCCGCTGCACGAAGCTGAGCGCGACCCAGTCAACGTGCTGCTCCAGCGCGAAGCTCAGATCCAGGCGGTCCTTCTGGGTCAGCGCCGACAGCGGCAGCACCACGCCCGGCACGTTCACGCCCTTGCGGTCCGACAGGCGGGTGCCGCTGACCACCACCGTATCGGCATGGTCCGACCCGCAGGCGGTGACGCTGAGCCGGACCCGTCCGTCATCCAGCAGCAGTTCAGCCCCCGGCCGGAGGGCCGCGAAGATCTCGGGATGCGGCATGCCCACGCGCGTCCCGTCCCCCGGTTCGGGCGACAGGTCCAGCCGCAGCGCCTGCCCCGGGCTGAGGGTGATCGACCCGTCGCGGAAGGTGGCGAGCCGCAGCTTCGGCCCCTGCAAATCGGCCATGATCGCGATGGGACGGCCGAATTCCTGCTCCATCTCGCGGATCACCCGCAGCCGCTCGCCATGGTCCGCGTGGCTGCCGTGGCTGAAATTCAGGCGAAAGACGTCGACCCCGGTGACGAACAGCTCGCGGATGCGCTCCGGCGTCGAACTGGACGGTCCGAGTGTCGCCACGATCTTGGTCTTGCGCTGACGCGGCGGAAGGCCTGATGGGCTGCTGCGGAGAAGGGCCATGGGCTGGTTACTCCTGAAGATGAGGCGCGGCGGAATGCGGCACGGCGTGTGGGCTGCGGCATCGCCGGGACGGCGGAGCACCGGCGCCGCCCGGAACCGGGGCTGGCGCAGCGGGCAGAGGATTGGGGACCGCGCTCCCGGCCAGCGGCGGATCGCATCCGATCCCGGCCACGCCGGTTTATGACAGCGCTGTCATCCGGCACCGTATCGCCGTGCCCATGGCTTGAGAAGGATTTTCTTGATCGCTTCCTGCGACAAGTCGCCCATCCTCTCGTTCATCTTGCCGAAGGGGCTTGGACCGGACCCTCCGGAACTTGGCAAACGGCGCCCGACAGCCCTATGTTGTCCTGAACTGTTGAACCGGCTTACCGAAGGTACATACGTGTCGGATTCTCTCCCCACCCATACCAAACGGAAGCCGGGCAAGAAGGCGCCCCAGCCGGATCAAAAAAAAGCCGCGCCCCGTACTTCCAGCCGCTCTTCCGGCAGCGTCACGCTGGAAGAAGTGGCGCGGATGGCCGGGGTGGCGCCGATCACCGTTTCACGGGCGATCAACCGGCCGGAACTGGTGACCAAGGACACGCTGGAGCATGTGCGGGAGGTGATCGCCCGCAGCGGCTATGTGCCGAACCTGCTGGCCGGCGGCCTCGCCTCCAAGCGCAGCCGGCTGGTCGCGGCGATCGTCCCGACCATCGGCAACTCGATCTTCGCCGAGGCGGTCGAATGCCTGACCGACCGGCTGGGCGAGGCCGGCTACAAGGTGCTGCTGGGCCTGTCGGGCTATCCGGCCTCGCGGGAGGACGAGCTGCTCGCCACGGTGCTGAGCCGCCGCCCCGACGCGGTGTTCCTCACCGGCATCACCCATTCGCCGCAAAGCCGGCAGCGGCTTCTGGCGGCGAAGATTCCAGTCGTGGAGACCTGGGATCTCACGCCCACGCCCATCGACATGCTCGTCGGCTTCTCGCATGAGAAGCTCGGGCGCGCGGTGGCCGCCTATCTGATCGGCAAGGGATACCGCCGCCTCGGGCTGGTCTGGGCGAGCGACGAACGCGCCGCCGTTCGCCGCCGGGGCTTCGAGGAGGCCGCGGCCGAGCGTGGCGTCACCGACATCCAGGTCGCGATCCTGCCGGCGCCCGGCAACCTGAAGCTTGGACGCGAAGGGCTGGCGAAGCTGCTGGACGGGCCGCAGCCTCCGGATGCCGTCTTCTGCAGCTCCGATGCGCTTGCGCAAGGCGTCCTGACGGAAGCCCAGGCCCGTGGCCTGTCGGTGCCGGGCGATCTCGCGATCATGGGCTTCGGCGACCTGGAATTCGCCCCCTACACCTATCCCGCCCTCTCCACCGTGCGGATCGACCGGCAGGCGATCGGCCGGCTGTCGGCCGAAGCGATGCTCGCCCGGTTCGAAGACAAGCCCGTCGAAAAGATCGTCGACATCGGCTTCGAGATCGTCGAGCGGGAAAGCACCTGAGCCCGGCCTGTCCGCTGGCCAGGGAAAGGGAAGGTCCGGTAAAGGACCCGATCAGGTAAAGGGAAGGTCGATGCCGAACACCGGAACATTCCGGACCCACTCCGCATGGCCGGCTTCGCCCTCGCCTGGGTCGATTCCGTGCAACACGGCGAGCTCCACCGCCGCGGCGAGTATCGCCATGATCATGAACTTCAAGGCGAAGCGATGAAATTCCGCCGGCTGTTCTGACATTTTACGCTCCTGATCGCGATGCGCAGGCATCGGGTGAAAGGGCGGCGGGGCCGTCCCCGTCGATGCCCATCATTGTTGACAGCGCTGTCACTGCGCACAACAGCCGGTGCCGCATGACTGGTTTTCCGATGCCGCAGTGCAGCGCAGCGCTATTATGGATTTCGACCCAACGGTTCCTTGCCGCTCGCAGCCCTATAATTTGGCAATGACTTGTCGGTCGCAGAGCAGAAGCGCAGCAGCGGTCGTGACCATTCCCTCTCCCCGGAAGTATAGCCTGACCTTGGCAAACGATGCGGCGCCCTGCCGCAGGTCGTGAGAAGAGCTTTTTGTTTTCAGGGCCTTAGACGGATCACGTTCTTTTTTCCCTGACAGCGTTGTCATAGATGCCGTGGAAGAGACGAATTTTTCCCTTGGATCTGCTGAATGGCAGCGCTATCAATTCGTCACTGATAGCGCTGCGAAACCAAGGGACCGCCCACTGGCAGGACCCGCAGAAGCGCCAAACCGTGACCTTCCGCAAGGCACACGCCAAAGCCCCCAAAAAGCAAGAATCGGGCTGGAGCCGGGCGGTATCATAGGGAGCAATGTCCATGTCCGCTGAAGCCTCCATACCAACCGACACGGTGGTTGACGGAATGGCCACACCGCCAACAGCAGCGAAGGCAGCCGCCGCCCAGGCGAAGCCGACGCATGTGCGCTATCTGATCGTGCTCATGCTGTTCATCCTGACCGCCGTGAACTATGCCGACCGCGCCACGCTGTCGATCGCCGGTCCCGCCGCCTCCAAGCAGCTCGGCCTCGACGCCGTTGCCATGGGGTACGTGTTCTCCGCCTTCGGCTGGGCCTATGTGCTGGCCCAGCTTCCCGGCGGCTGGCTGCTCGACCGGTTCGGTTCCAAGACCATCTATTTCTTCAGCCTGATCACCTGGTCGTTCTTCACCCTGATGCAGGGCTTCGTCGGCTTCCTCGGCGCCGGCACGGCGATCCTCACGCTGTTCGCCCTGCGCTTCATGGTCGGCCTGACCGAAGCGCCGTCCTTCCCGGCGAACTCGCGCATCGTCTCCGCCTGGTTCCCGACGGCGGAACGCGGCACCGCCTCGGCCGTCTTCAATTCGGCGCAGTATTTCGCCACCGTCATCTTTGCCCCGCTGATGGCGTGGATCACCGCGACCTATGGTTGGCAGTACGTCTTCTACGTCATGGGCGTGCTGGGCATCGTGCTCGGCTTCGTCTGGATGAAGGTTCTGTACAGCCCGAAGGACCACCCGCTCATCAACAAGGCCGAACTCGACCACATCGAGCAGGGCGGCGGTCTGGTCGACATGGACAACGCCAAGAAGGCCAAGGCCGGCGGCGGTCCGAAGCTCGGTTACCTGAAGCAGCTGCTGTCCAACCGCATGCTGCTGGGCATCTACATCGGCCAATACGCCATCACCACGCTGACCTACTTCTTCCTGACCTGGTTCCCGGTCTACCTCGTCCAGGGCCGCGGCATGACCATCCTGAAGGCCGGCCTGATCGCCTCGGTCCCCGCCATCGCCGGCTTCATCGGCGGCGTGCTGGGCGGCGTGATCTCCGACTGGCTGATCAAGAAGGGCTACTCGCTGTCCGTCGCCCGCAAGACGCCGATCGTGCTCGGCATGCTGATGTCGATGAGCATGATCGCCTGCAACTACGTCGATGCCGAATGGCTGGTCGTCGCCATCATGGCGCTCGCCTTCTTCGGCAAGGGCATCGGCGCGCTGGGCTGGGCCGTCGTGGCCGACACCTCGCCGAAGGAGATCGGCGGCCTGTCGGGTGCCCTGTTCAACACCTTCGGCAACACCGCCGGCATCACCACCCCGATCGTCATCGGTTATCTGGTCGCCGCGTCCGGTTCCTTCGACGGCGCGCTGATCTTCGTCGCCGCCAACGCCGCGGTCGCCATCCTCAGCTACCTGTTCATCGTCGGCGAGATCAAGCGCGTGGAACTCAAGACGCTCTGACCCGCCCGCGCCAAGCCCTGAACCGCCCCCCTCATCACACGATCATCCGAATGCGGAGCGCGGCACCGATTGCCGCGCCCCTTCCCTGGAGTTCCCGCCATGGCCACCCAATCCTCCCCCAAAGTCACCGAAATGCTGGTCGTGCCGGTCGCCGGCCATGACTCGATGCTGCTGAACCTGTCGGGCGCCCACGCCCCCTTCTTCACCCGCAACGTGGTCATCCTGAAGGACAGCGCCGGCCACACCGGCGTCGGCGAGGTCCCCGGCGGCGAGAAGATCCGCCAGACCCTGGAGGACGCCCGCGCCCTGGTGGTCGGCCAGCCGATCGGCGCCTTCAACAACATCCTGAACGCCGCCCGCAAGGCCTTCGCCGACCGCGATTCCGGCGGCCGCGGCCTGCAGACCTTCGACCTGCGCATCGCCATCCATGCCGTCACCGCGCTGGAAGCGGCCCTGCTCGACCTGCTGGGCCAGTTCCTGGAGGTTCCGGTCGCCGCCCTGCTCGGCGAGGGCCAGCAGCGCGACGCGGTCGAGATGCTGGGCTACCTGTTCTATGTCGGCGACCGCACCAGGACCGACCTGCCCTATCGCAGCGAACCCGATGCCAAGAACGACTGGTTCCGCCTGCGCCATGAAGAGGCCCTGACCGCCGAGGCGGTGGTCCGGCTGGCGGAGGCCGCCCATGACCGCTACGGCTTCAACGACTTCAAGCTGAAGGGCGGTGTCCTGGCCGGCGAGGAGGAAATCGAGGCGGTGACCGCGCTCGCCAAGCGCTTCCCCCAGGCGCGCATCACGCTCGACCCCAACGGCGCCTGGTCGCTGGAGGAGGCGATCCGCCTGTGCAAGGGCAAGGGCGACGTGCTGGCCTATGCCGAGGACCCCTGCGGCGCCGAGAAGGGATATTCGGGCCGCGAGGTGATGGCGGAGTTCCGCCGCGCCACCGGGCTGCCGACGGCGACCAACATGATCGCCACCGACTGGCGCCAGATGGGCCACGCGATTCAGCTGCAGTCGGTCGACATCCCGCTGGCCGATCCGCATTTCTGGACCATGCAGGGCTCCGTCCGCGTCGCCCAGATGTGCCATGAATGGGGCCTGACCTGGGGCTCGCACTCCAACAACCACTTCGACATCTCGCTGGCGATGTTCACCCACGTCGCCGCCGCGGCGCCGGGCAAGATCACCGCGATCGACACCCACTGGATCTGGCAGGACGGCCAGCGCCTGACCAAGGAGCCGTTCCAGATCAAGGGCGGTCTGGTCGCCGTGCCGCAGAAGCCGGGCCTGGGCGTCGAGATCGACATGGACCAGCTGGCGAAGGCGCATGAGCTCTACAAGGAACACGGCCTGGGCGCCCGCGACGACGCCATCGCCATGCAATACCTGATCTCCGGCTGGACCTTCGACAACAAGCGCCCCTGCCTGGTTCGCTGAACCCCGCCCCGCGACGACACGGTTACTTTGGAAGGAAAAGAGATGAGCAAGATCGGCTTTATCGGATTGGGGATCATGGGGGCGCCGATGGCGGGCCACCTGCAGGCGGCGGGCCACGCGCTGTTCGTCCACACCGTCGGCCCGGTGCCCGGCACGCTGACCGCCGGCGGCGCCGTCGTCTGCGGCTCCGGCAAGGAGGTGGCGGAACAGGCCGGGATCGTCTTCATCATGGTCCCCGACACCCCCGACGTGGAGAAGGTCCTGTTCAG
>NZ_JAVDTO010000026.1:0-50901 GCF_031455875.1 Azospirillum sp. BE72 | reverse complement strand
CTCCGTGCGCTCGATCCTGGCCATAGACGCCCCCTGTGTCCGATGTCGTCACAAGAATGCTCGAAAGGCTCCTTGGAGCCAAATGTCCATATAACCGAGACGCCACCTCCATCGACATGGTGGACGGCGATCCCGGCATCCGTGCCATGGTAGAGCAGGCCGTCAATGACGTGGGCGGCCTCGCTCTCCGCCACCGAGATGGCCTTGGTGTGGTAGGGCGCGTAGCGGTCGGAGATGTGGGTGTAGAAGGAGATCGCCGGGCCGGCCCCCTTGTATAGGTTGACGGCTCCGGTCACCTCGCCCCGCCCGCCGAGCGGGAAGTGCTGGCCATCGGAACTGGAGGCCGTTCCGCTGCCGAAGTGGGCGGCCAGGGGCTGCGCCTGCTGGGCCGCGACGATCCGGGCCAGAGCCCGGCCATAGGCGTCCTCGCTGACGTGCCACCCCGCCGTCCAGGCCAATTGCTTGTAGCTGGCGACGCTGCACGCCTCGGCCATCCGCGTCAGGCCGAGGTTGGTGGCGTCGGCCAGCACGGCGGTCAGGACCACGCGACGGTCCTCGGCCGGTAGGCCGGTGCGCAGATGCGTGAAGCAGTCGGCGATGCCCGTCCACTCGGCGACCTCATCAAGGAGATCGGTGATCCGCACCCGCGGCATCCGTGCGTAGACCCGGTCGGCCAGCCGTTCCGCTTCCTCCGGCGTCACCGCTTGCAGCGGGGAAATCTTGAGGGTGTCGCCGCTGAGGCGAACATCCACAAGCTGGTCCTGGGCGGCCTTCTCGCAGACCTCCCGCAGCCGCGCTTCCAGCAGGTCCTTGCGGTCCTGGAGGTAGCGTGCGGCATCGCTCGGCACGGCCACCGGCAGCGGGCCGGTCGCCCGCATCTCGGCGAACAGCAGCTTCGAAATGAGCTGATCCTCCACCGCCCGGTACTGCCGGCTGCCGACCACCCAGACGTCGCCGGCGCGCAGCCGGTCTCGAAGCTCCGCGAAGAGGCACAGTTCGTAGGCTTGACCATCGATGGCGCCGTCGCGGAAGACGGCGGACCGCCAGCTCCGTCGGATGAAACCGATCGGGAGGTCCTTCGGCAGGGTTCGCCGGCTGCCGGCATAGAAGGTGCGCAGCGCCGTCACCGCGCGGAGCAGCCCGGTCACGGCGGCGATACCCTGGAACTCGAAGGCGTCCAGGAACAGCGGGCCGACCCGCCGCAGCAGGACATGGTTCGCTTCGGCGAGCGCGAGGTAGTCCGGACCATCGTCCCGGGTCAGCCCCTTGGCTTCCGCGATGACCGCGGCGAACCGGTCCCAGGGGATCACCTTGCCGACCGCAGCGAAAGCGTCGCCCCCGGTTTCCTTGGCCTCGATCAGCGCATCGCCGAGCTTGCTCAGCAGGCGCACCTTGTCGTTCAGGGACCGGGCATTGTTCTGCAGATCGGCCGAGGCGCGCCGCTCGGCCCGCCGGAACATCCGCCCGATCAGCCGGTCGAAGAGGCCGATGGCCTCGTCGGTGAGGCGGGTGATCGTATCGAGCACCGTCACGATCAAGACAGCGTGGCGGCGGAGCGGGCCGAGCGCCCGGAGGTGCTGGGCGGTCAGGCGGCTTCCCTCACGGGCGAGTTGCCGGATCCGGTCGGCGTGGATGCCATCGGTCGCCGCGGGGCCGATCCCCACCTGCCGGAGATGCCGGAGCTGATCGACCAGGCGCGCCATGGACCGATGACCGGGCGCACCAGGCGACTGGCGGGCCCAGGCGAGGGAGCTGACCGCAGTTCCCGGATGGTTGTCGAGCAGCGCGTCCAACGCGGTGCGTTTTTCAGGGGACAAAGTGCCGCTCAATTTGGCGGCGGCATGGCGTTCCGCCTGCAGAAGGGCGGTGGCCACCATGCGCTCGACGGTGGTGGTTCCCGGAGCGGCGATGCGCCGCCGCCGCAACTCCGCCATCAGCGCCTCGGCGACCGCGATCGCGCTGACCGTCGCCAGAGCGATCGGCACCAGCCACGCCGAAAGCTCCCGGTGGTCAGGTTGGGAAAAGGTGCGGAAGCCAAAGGCCTCGTGCAGCGCGCCCAGCTGATCGTAGCGGGTCGGCGCGCGGGCCGCATAGTCGGCGAGGGCGTCCGGGTCGATGTCCAGTTGTTCCGCTACAAACGTGACGATCTCCAGGGGGACCAGCTCGCCGGGCCGGATCAACCGGCCGGGATAGCGCAGGGCGCAGAGCTGAAGGGCGAAGCCGAGACGGTTGTGGGGACGGCGGCGCCGGGCGATGACCGCCTGGTCGTCGGGACCAAGGGTGTAGTGGCGGATGAGGTCGGCCCCGGCGGTCGGCAAGGCGAACAGGGTGGTGATCTGGGCGTCGGTGAGGACGCGGCGGCGCGGCATGGAGAGGCTGTCCCAGTTGAAGTATAGTCTGTTTTGGCTGGTGGCGACCCTAGCCGGGACGCGGGTTTGCCGACCATCGATCCGGGAAGGTTCAAATGGGACAGCGTGCCGCCCTCTACTGCCGGGTCTCCACCGCCGACCAGTCGTGCGCGCGACAAGAGCGCGACCTCCTCGCCTTCGCCGCCCGCGCCGGCTACGAGGTGGTGGGCGTCTTCAAGGAGACCGGCTCCGGGGTGAAGCTCGACCGCGGCGAACGCCGCAAGGTGATGGCGCTCGCCCAGGCCCGGCACATCGACGTTATCCTGGTGACCGAGCTGTCACGGTGGGGCCGCAGCACGCTGGACCTGCTGGAGACCTTACGCGAGTTGGAAGCTCGGCGGGTCTCGGTGATCGCGTTGAGCGGCATGACCTTCGACCTGGCAAGCGCCGCCGGCCGCATGATGGCCACCGTGCTGGCCGGCATCGCCGAGTTCGAACGCGACCTGCTGCGCGAACGGGTCCGATCCGGCCTCGCCGCGGCCAAGGCCCGCGGCAAGACCCTCGGCCGCCAGCCCGGGCAACGGCCGAAATCGGACCGGCTGGCGCCCAAGGTGCTGGCGCTGGTTGCCCAGGGGCGCAGCTATCGCCTGATCGGCCGGGAACTGGGGCTCAGCAAGAACACCGTGGCCGGCATCGTAAAACGCGCACGCGACGGAGCCGCGGCTGATCCGGGAGGGGCGCGCGACGCCCCGTGAAACGGCCACGTTCCAGCTTTGTCCGCTTAGCGTATATGAGACCGTCGCAAACCTGGGGGGCCTTCACGCCGCGGGGCGGAAGGGGCGGCCGGCGTATGGCTCGGCGGCGGCGTGATCCGCGGCGAATGTCCCGTTCATCACTGCGGTGCGGACCTTCAGCATGCGGTGAGCGCCACGCGGGGACCAGCGCATCTGCTGATTGGCGCCCATGCGCCGGTGCAGCAGGCGCTGGACCGTGCTTTCGGTCGTCGCCGTGGAGATGGGATCGCCCCGGCCGCGGGCGGCCGCATAGTCGATGATCAGGTTGGCCTGTCCGACGACATAGATCTCCAGAGCGCGCAGCAGCGTAGCCACTTTCCGGACCTGCCGGTCGTCGGCGGTATCCAACAGGGCGTCGAGGTCGGTCAGGGTGTCACCGATCAAGCCCAGCGCCCGCTCGGTCTGGCCATGCCAGAGCCGCCAGCGGACGCGGGAGACAGCGTCGGCCAGGGGCACCGTCCGCTCCGCGGCGGCCGGCTCCGCCGCTGTCCAGCCCTTGACCGCTTGCGCCACATGCTGGACCCGCATCGACAGATGAAACCAGTCGAGGACGTGGCGCACCGGGCCGCAACTGGCCGCCCCGGCCAAGGACCGGGGGCCTTCCGCGCCGTCGCTGAGGATGGTGACCGGCGTGCTCGCCGTCGCTCCCAGACGGCGCAGGACGTGATGAAGCTGCTTCACCTGGCGGTCAGCCTCGGCCGGCATGCTGCCGAAGACCACCTCCTGACCCTCATCTTTGGCCGCCCGGGCGATCATCACCTCGAACGAGCGCATCTGGTAGGTCCGCACCGATTTCACGTGCCCCGCGTCGATGGCCAGCGTGATCGCCTGCGCCGGGGCCGGCGATCCCTCGTCCGGCGGAACCAGCGCCGCCCGTTCGAGCCGAGCCCCAACCTGGAGTGTGCGCCGGCGGATCGTCTCCACATCCGGAGCCGTATCCAAGGGCAGCAGATCGGCCAGCAGCGCCCGCGCCCGCCGGTACGGCAGCGCGCTGCCCATCTCGGCCAGGACGCGTTCGTACTCCGGAGTGCAGCGATCGGGCATCATCTCCGCGACCGGGGTCAGGCTGCGCCGGCAGGCCACACCACAGTGGCAGGGGCCGAAGCGGGGCGCGCGCACCTCCACCGTGCCGAACAGCGACACCAATGTGCGGGTGCGGTGGTCCTTGAGCGGGCGCAATGCCCCACAGTGGCTGCACTGGCGACGGCGGCGACAGTGCGTGTCGGCCTGGGCGGTGACCAGGACGCGCTGCAGGCCGGACAGGGTTGCCTTGCCCTCAGCCAAGCTCAGCCCGAGCGTCGCCGCCTGACCGACTTCGGTGCGCTCACCCTCGGAGATCACGTGACGCGTCACCGCACCATCCTCGCCCGTGACCTCAGCCATGACCCGCCACTTCATCGTGCCCCCGACCGCGGCCATCCGGACACGCCGTACCATTCTCCCCCCAGGTTTGCGACGGTCTCGGCTCCCTTATGCGTCTGCTCGGCCTGGAACTGCCAGTCCCGGATCACACGACTCTCTCCCGGCGCAGCGCCAATCTGGAGGGCGCGTCAGCGCTGGCCAGGACGGACGGCCCGCCTGCGACAGCTATGGAGAGCACACCGGCGGGGCGGCCTCACGTCTCGGACACCACCTGGCGGGACACGGCCGCCCCGAAATCAAGGCTCTTTTCTGCCCTCAATGTTGATGGGCACGAGACTTGGCGCAATCAACCCGTTCGACAGAAGCTGGAGATAGACTGTGACCGCCTCCTCCGGCAGATTGACCACACCATTCTCGTTGGTGTAACGCAAGGCAAGATAACCGCGCGTGGCGACCAGCATGTAGATGAGCGGCTCCAGGGAATCGTCGCTGAGATCGGCGATCTCGCCGGCGGCGCGGGCCTTCTGCAGGAAGCGCAGGTAGCTGGCGGTGATGTTGCGGAAATGCTGGCGGTGCGCCTTGGGCGCAAAGATTTCGGCTTCGTTGAGGATGCGCAGGAAATAAGGCATCCGCTTGAGAAAGGAGAAGAAGGCACGGAACGACAGCTCCTCCTTCTCCAGGAAGGTTCTGGCGCCGCCGGCCTGCTGGCGGATGTGGGCCAGCATCTTGGCGCCGAGCACCGGCAGCAACTCGTCGAAGATTTCCTGACGCGAGGCGAAGTAGTTGTAGAATGTGCCCTGTGCCAGATTGGCCCGCTGGGTTATCCGGGTGATTGATGCGTCGACGTAGCCATATTCGCCGACCACTTCGGCTGCGGCCTGGAACAACGCATCGCGCACCTCTTCCGACCGCTGCACCCTGGTCTTCTTTCCTGTCGCCGTCCGGGCCATTGCCATCCTCGTTCCTACCTCTTGGTTCCTGATCCGGATCTAGCTGTTCCCCGCCCGCTTAACGAGAGAAACTAGCGTGCGGAGTGCGGCAAATAGGAGAAGGCCGCCAAGGGATCTCCGATGTTCGCGCGGGGCAAGGCACGGGCGAAGCCTTCGATCCGGTCGTAGGCCTCGGATGGCACCCCGGTCTCGCCCCCGATGCGGCGGACCAGCGCGCCGACCTCGTCCCAGGAGAAGGCGAAATCGTCGGTCGTCATGTCCTGCCGCCGGGTCAGGACCGTGCCGTCGTCCAGCGTCGCCTCGATGGCGCAGCACAGGCGGGCGACGCTCTCGTCCGCGATCAGGTCGACGCGGGCGACCAGGGCGTTGACCGCCGCGTCGTCGTAGCGGGTCATCGTCCGCATGGTCGGCACTCCGCGCAGCAGCGTCAGCGCGATGCAGAAGGGGATGCTCATCAGCGTGCCGGAGATGCTGGCGAAGGGCCCCTTGGAATCCATCCCGGCGTAGCCGGTCTCGAACGGATTCATGCGCACGGTCACGGCGCGGACGGCGCGTCCCGCCAGTTCGTCCCGCAAGGCTAGGGCGGCGGTGACCGGTGTCTGGTTGAAGGCGCAGACCGGGTAGGGCTTGAAGGTCACCCGGCGGATCGACCAGACTGTTCCGAGCTTCGCCGCCAGCGCCGTGACGTCGCAGCCAGTGCGGGCGAAGGCGCGGACGAAGCCGGTCCGCCCCTCGAACGCGCCCGGGGCGGACACCGAGCCGTTCGCCGCCAGCTGCGCCGCCGTCAGCCCGTTCACGGCGGCGACGCCGACCTGATAACGCCACTCGTCGGTGCCGTCGTCGAAGGATTGCAGGAGGCCGCCGGTGAAGGAGGCGGCGTTGGCGAGCGCCGCCGCGATGCGGTCCTCGGGCAGGTCCAACAGATACGCCGCCGCGGCGGCCGCCGCGACCGTGCCGTAGAGCGGCGAGGCGCGCAACCCGGCCGGCGTGGTCAGCGGCGAATAGGCGGTCTCCAGCAGGCCGCCCGCCTCGTAGCCGGCGACCAGCGCCGGCAGCAGCCGCTCGACCGGCCCCTGTCCGGCCTCGACCATGGCGGTCAGCAGCGGGATCAGGATGGCGCCGATGTGGGCGGCGCCGCAGGTGTCCTCCTGGGCGCGGCCGTGGAACAGCGCCGAACCGGCCAGCGCCGCGCCGGGCACGCCGGTCCTGCGCCCATCGCCGAGCATGGTGGCGCCGCCGCCACCGCCGTCATGACGTTCGCCGTGCATGGCCAGCGCCGCCGCCCGCGCCACCGGGGCGTAGGGCGTGTCGTGCCCGCCGAGGGCGATGCCGTAGCCGTTCAGCAGGCAGACCCGCGCCTTCTCCACCACGTCGGGCGGCAGTGAGTCCAGGGTCAGGCCGGCGACGAATCGGGCGATGGCGGAGGCCAGGGGAAGGATCGCAGGGTTGTCGGAAGCGGTCACGGCGCGTCCTCCTGGGAGGTGGGGATCAGTTCGTCGCGCAGGACCCGCTTCAACACCTTGCCGGACGGGTTGCGCGGCAGGGACTCGCGGATCAGCAGGCGCTTGGGGAGCTTGAAGCCGGCGAGGTGCTGGCGGCAGTGGCGGTCCAGCGCTTCGGCGTCCAGGCTTTCGCCCTCCTGTAGGACCACTACGGCGGCGGGAACCTCGCCCCAGCGCTCGTCCGGGACGGCGATGACGGCGACCTCGACGACCTGGGGCAGCAGGAAGATGACGCGCTCGATCTCCGAGGAGGCGATGTTCTCGCCGCCGCTGATAATCATGTCCTTCTTGCGGTCGGTCAGGAATAGGAATCCGTCTTTATCCAGATACCCCACGTCGCCGGTGCGGAACCAGTCGCCGAAGAAGCTGCGCGCGGTCTTTTCCGGATCCTTCCAGTAGCCCTTGGTGATCTTCGGACCGCGCAGGCAGATCTCGCCCGCCTCGCCGGGGGGAAGGGGGGTGCCGGACTCGTCGCGGATCCCGATCTCGACATGAGCGAGCGCCCGACCGGTCGAGCCGATCTTCTCGATCTCGCGGCCCGCCTCCATTAGGGTGTCGCCGCTGCAGCTCTCGGTCAGACCGTAGCCGTCCACGTAACGCGCGTTGGCGAACAGTCCGGTGAAGTCGCGGATGCGCTGTTCGGGCGTGCGCTCGCCGCCGCCGACCGCCCATCGCAGGCTGGAGACGTCGTAGCGCTCGCGACCCGGATGGGACAGCACGCGGCCCACCATGACCGGGGCGAACCATGCGCCGGTCAGCTTTTCCCGCTCGATGGCGGCCAGCACGGCGTCGGGGTCGAAGTCGCGCAGGACGCAGATCATGCCGCCCTGCCACAACACCGCCACGCCCGGCAGGTCGAATGCGCCGACATGGTACATCGGCCCGACCGCCAGCAGCCGGTCCTGCGCCGACAACCCCAGCGCCGTCACGTGGTCCATGCATTTCCAGTAGAAGTTCTCGTAGGAATGCATGACCCCCTTGGGGTGATCGGTGGTGCCCGACGTGTACATCAGCCGGAACAGATCCTGCGTGCCGCGCACCCGCATCGGCGGGACCGGAGCATCCTTGCCGGCGCCGGCGGTTCCGGCAAGGACGCGCCCGTCCAACTGGGCCGCCGTGTCCACCAGCACCGCGCGCGGGTCGTCGGCCACCGCCGCCGCCAGTTCGGCGTCGGCGAAGATCAGCTTGGCGCCGGCGTTGCCGGTGATGAAGGACACCTCGGCGGCGGCCAGCCGGTAGTTGATCGGCAGGAACACCGCGCCGATGTGGCTGGCCGCGAAGGCGATCTCCAGGAAGGCCGCACTGTTCTTCATCAGCACCGCCACCACGTCGCCCTCGCGCACGCCGCCCCTGTGCAGGAAGCCGGCCATGCGTTCGATGCGGTCGAGGAAACCGGCGTAGGTGATCCGCCGATCGCCGTAGACCAGCGCCAGCCGGTCAGGCGTGCGCAGCGCGTGGAAACGGATGAAGGCGCTGAGATTCACCACGATGTCACCCTCCCTCGGGACGTGAGCGGCCGGCGTTGTCCGCCAGCTCCGTTCGGAAGATTTCCGCTCAATAGGATTTCGGCATGCCGAGATCGTGCATGGCGATGAAGTTCAGCACCATCTCTTCCGACACCGGGGCGAAGCGGAACAGCCTTGCGTCGCGCCACAGCCGCTCGACGTGGTATTCCTTGGCGTAGCCCATGCCGCCCATCGCCTGCATCGAGCGTTCGATCGCCTGGCCCGCCGCCTGCGCCGCGATCAGCTTGGCAATGTTGGCCTCGCTGCCGTAGGGCTGCCCCTGGTCGCACAGCGTCGCGGCCTTCAGGTTCATCAGCCGGGCGCATTGCAGCTCGGCGTGGGCCTGGGCCAGCGGGAACTGGACGCCCTGGTAGGACGCCACCGGCTTGTCGCCGAACACCTTGCGGTCCTTGGCGTAGTCGACGCCGAGCCGGATCGCCAGGGTGCCGGCGCCAACCAGACCGGCGGTGGTGACGATCCGCTCGGTGTTCAGCACGTCGAGCAGCTGGTGCCAGCCCTGGTCGAGCGTGCCGATCAGTTCGTCCGGCTCGACCCGCACGTCGTCGAAATAGACGGTGCTCGACGCCAGCGTGTGGGTGCCGACCTTGTCGATGGCCTGATGGTCCAGGCCCGCGCGGTCCACGTCGATCAGGAACAGGCTGATGCCGGCGGTGCGGCGGGAGGATTCCTCAAGGCGGGTGGTGCGGGCGACGACCAGCATCTTGTGGGCGTCGGGCACGGCGGTGATCCAGATCTTCTGACCCTTGAGGCGCCACCCCTGCCCGTCGGCGTGGGCGAAGGTGCGGATCTCCAGGCTGTTGGAGCCGGCGTTGGGCTCGGTCAGCGCCATGCAGAAGTTCATCCTGCCCTGGATTAGGGCGGGCAGCATCGCGTCCTTCTGCGCACTCGTGCCGAACTTCGCCAGCGCCACGCCGCCGAAGATCGGGTTGATCATGAAGAGCTGGGCCAGGGTGGAACCGCCGCCGGCCGCCGACAGCGCCTCGATCACCAGGGCCATGTCGAGCATGCCCAGCCCCGAGCCGCCATACTCCTCGGGCAGGGCGACGCCGCCGAGGCCGGCCTCGCAGAAGGCGATCCAGGCCTCGGTGGGAAAGCTCTTCTTCGCGTCCTGCTCGCGCCAATAGTCGAGGCCGAATTCGGTGCCGACGCGCGACGCCGTCTCGATCATCAGGCGCTGTTCTTCGGAAAGCTGGAAATCCATGGGAGTCTCTTCTCCAGGTCAGGCGTCGTCGGGTCAGGGTGCGCGAAGCAGGCGCAACGGCCGCTCCAGCCCGGCGATGATGCGGTTGAGGAAGGCCAGTGCGGCGACGCCGTCGAACAGCCGGTGGTCCGCCGACAGCACGAGGCCGAGTTCACGTTTCAACACCGGGGCACCCGACTCGTCGGGGCGGAACACGGAGCGCACGCTGCCGACGCCGAGGATGCTCGACTGGCCTGGGTTGATGATCGAGGACATGAAGGTGACGTTGTGCATGCCGGCGTTCGACACGGTGATGGCGCCGCCCTGGAGGTCCTCGCCGGTCAGCCGTCCGTTGCGGGCGCGCTCGGTCAGCGCCGCGGCTTCCCGCGCCAGCTGGTCGAGCGGCAGATGGGCGCCGCCGCGCAGCACCGGGGCGACCAGCCCGCGCGGGGTGTCAACCGCCATGCCGATGTCGCCCTGGCCGAGCGAGAGGATCTCGCCGCCGGGGGTGGCATCGTCCCACACGCGATCCATGTCGGGCGTCGCGGCGAGCGCCCGCCCGACGGCGGCAAGCACGAGATGGGTCATCGAGATGCGCGGCAGGCCGGGTTCGGCGTCGGCGTTCAGCCTTTCGCGCAGGGCCATCAGTTCCGACACCTCAGCCTCGGCGGCGAGGTAGAAATGCGGCACATCGCGCTTGGCGGCGGTCAGGCGGCGGGCGATGGTCGCCTGCGTGGCGCTGGGCTTCGACCGCCCGCCCGCCGGTGTGGCGATCGGGTCCGCCGCCGGGGTGCGGATCGGTTCCGGCATCGCGGCGGGCGCTGACGCCTGCCGCTGCGCCGCCGCCTCGACGTCGGCCATCTTGATGCGGCCGCGTGGGCCGCTGCCGGTCACGGTTGTCAGATCGACGCCGAGAGCCTGGGCGCGGCGGCGTGCCAGCGGTGTCGAGAGGACGCGTTCGCCGTCTCGGACTGGGGCGGGCGGGGGGCCGCTCCTCGTGCCCGCTGTGGTGCCGCTCTTCGCGGGAGGCGCGGGAGTCCCGACCGTCGGCGGAGCGGCGCCGTCCGCCGGTGCGGGCGCCGCGCCCGATCCATCCGCAGACCAGCGGGCGATGAGGGTGCCGACCGCCACCGTCTCGCCGGCGGGGATGGTAGTCTCGATCAGCACGCCGTCACTGTCGGCCTCGACCTCCGAGGCGATCTTGTCGGTCTCGACCACGACCAGCACGTCGCCGGTCTTGAAGGGCTGGCCCGGCAGCACTCGCCATTCGGCAAGTACCCCCTCGGTCATCGTCAGCCCCAGTTTGGGCATCACCAGATCACGGACCATCGGTCAGCGCCCCGTGAAGGCGGCCTTGCGCTTCTCCAGGAAGGCCTTGCACCCCTCGTGCGAATCCTCGGTGTCGAGCACGAGGCCGATCATCGCCTGCTCGTAGGCCAGCGCGGCGCCCAGCGGCATCTCCGCGCCATGGCGGAGCGTGCGCTTGATCATCTTGAGGATCAGCGGCGACTTGGCGGCGATCTTGTTGGCGGTCGCCATCGCTTCCGCCATCAGATCGGCCTTGGGCACGGTGCGGTTGATCAGGCCCCAGGCCACCGCCTCGGCGGCGGTGAACTGGTCGCCGGTGAAGACCAGTTCGCGCGCCCGGCAGGACGGGATCTGGCGCAGGATGCGCTGGGTGCCGCCGGCGCCGGGGAACAGACCGAGGTTGATCTCGGGCAGGCCGAACTTGGCGGTCTCGGCGGCGATGCGGATGTCGAGCGACAGCAGCAGCTCGGTCCCGCCGCCCAGCGCCCAGCCGTTGACGGCGGCGATGGTCGGCTTATCGCAGGTCTCGAAGCGGCGGAACACCCGGTGGATGACCTCGGCGAAGTCCAGGTAATGGGCGAGGCCCTGGCGGCTGTCGAGGTCGGCGATATCGCCACCGGCCACGAAGGCGCGCTCGCCGGCCCCGGTCACGACGATGACATGGACGCCGTCGTCGGCTTCCAGTTCGGTCAGCGCCCGTTCCAGCTCCAGCAGCGTCGGGATGTTCAGCGCGTTGAGCGTGTCCGGACGGTTGATGGTGATGGTCCCCACGGCGCCGTCGCGGGTCGTCAGGATGGCGTTGTTACCGGCGGTGGTTTCAGCGGTCATGGTCTTGGTTCCTCCCGTGGGTCCGTCAGGCGAGCGTGTCTTTGACCGCCGCGACGATCCGGTCGGCGTCGGGCAGATAGGCCGTCTCGAGCGATTTGGCGAAGGGGATGGGCATGAAGGGCGCGCCCACGCGCAGTACCGGGGCGTCCAGTTCGTCGAACAGGTCCGACGCGATGCGCGCGGCGATCTCCGCGCCCACGCCGAAGGCCTGCACCGCCTCGTGCGCGATCACCACGCGGTGGGTCTTGGCGACCGAGGCGAAGACGGTCTCCTCGTCCCAAGGCTGGATCCAGCGCAGATCGATGATCTCCGCCTCGACGCCGTCCTGCGCCAGCCGGTCGGCGGCGGCGCGGGCGGCGTAGAGGGTGGCGCCGTAGGTGACGATGGTGACGTGGCGCCCTGGCCGGTCGATCCTTGCCTTGCCGATCTCGCGCGGGGCGTTCACGTCGATGTCGCCCTGGAGGGCGTAGAGCGCCTTGTTCTCGACGAACACCACCGGGTCGGGCGCCTCGATGGACGCGCGGAGCAGTGAGTAGGCGTCGGCGACGGTCGCCGGGCAGACCACGCGCAGGCCGGGGATGTGGGCGAACCACGCCTCCAGGCATTGCGAATGCTGCGGCCCTGCGTTCAAGCCTCCGCCGTGCGGCGTGCGCAGCACCATCGGCACGCTGCATTGCCCGCCGAACATGAAGCGCGCCTTGGCGGCCTGATTCACCACGGCGTCCATGGCGAGCGCCACGAAATCCATGAACATGATCTCGACCACCGGCTTCATGCCGGTCAGCGCGGCGCCGACGGCGGCGCCGACGATGGAGGCCTCGGAAATCGGCGTGTCGCGGACCCGGTCGGGACCGTGGGTGTCCAGCAGGCCGCGGGTCGCCTTGAAGGGTCCGCCGGCGGCGGCGACGTCCTCGCCGAAGAGCATCACCGAGGGGTCGTCCGTCATCGCGTCGGACAGGGCCTGGGCGATGGCGTTCACATAGCGCAACGGCTTCGACATGAGACTTCAGGCCCCGGCGGTGAGCGTGGTTGGCGTGTAGACGTCGCGGAAGGCGGCGTCGAAGTCGGGCAGGACGTCGGCGCGGGCGGCCTCCAGGGCCGTGGCGATGTCGGCGTCCACGGAAGCGACCAGGGTGGCCAGCGCCTCCTCTTCGATCCCAGCGGCGAGCAGCGCCTCGGCGGAGCGGCGCAGCGGGTCGTTCTCCGGCAGGGCTGCGATCTCGTCGGCGTTGCGGTATCGCTGCGGGTCGCCCTCGAAATGGCCGTGCCAGCGGGTGGTGATGCATTCCAGGATGCGCGGGCCGCCGGTGCGGGCGGCTTCCACCACCTCGGTCGCGGCCTCGGCGACGGCACCGAGGTCGTTGCCGTCGATTTGGCGGTGCGGAATGCCGAAGGCGCCGCCGAGCTTGTCGAGGGTGGCGGCGAACTGGCGCGAGGTCGGCGAGAATTCCGACCAGCCATTGTTTTCGCAGACGAAGACCATCGGCAACCGCCACAGCGCCGCCATGTTCAGGCATTCGTGCAGCGCGCCTTCCGCCATGGCGCCGTCGCCGAAGAAGGCGACGGCCACGCCGCCGCTGCGCCGCGTCTGATGGGCCAGCGCGCTGCCGGTGGCGAGCGGCAGCCCGGCGCCGACGATGCCGTTGGCGCCCAGCACGCCGAGCGTCAGATCGGCGACGTGCATGGAGCCGCCGCGTCCGCCGCAGATGCCGCCGGCCCGTCCCATGATCTCCTTGAAGAAGAGGTCGAGCGCCACGCCGCGCGCCAGGACGTGGCCATGACCCCGATGGGTAGTGGCGAAAGTGTCGCAGGGGCCCAAAGCGCCGATCACCCCAGCGGCCACCGCTTCCTGCCCGACGCTGAGATGGATGAAGCCGGGAATCTCGCTGTCGGCGAACAGCTTGGACAGGGTGGTCTCGGTCGCGCGGATCAACTGCATGGTGCGGTGGAGCGCCAGCAGCCGGTCGGGCGGGAAACGGTCGTTGCGTGCGGCGGATGACGGCATGGGTGCCTCCCTTCGCGTCTTGTCGCGGAGACGATGCTCCGCTTGTTGAGCAAACAATGAACCATGAACCGGCATTCAGTCAAGCAACTGTTTTGGAGGGGCTCGCCCCTCTCTAGCCCTCACCCATTGATCCGGAGAGGGGAGCGAAGGAGCCGCATGGACGGTCAAGGAGTTGATCAATTAGGCTGCGCCAGCCCTTTTCCCGCTTGGTAGATGAGGATGAGCGGGACCAAGTGCAGATTTCCCAATTATGCCGTTGCGCCTACAGTTCGCTCAGGATACAGTCTCCATGAAAAATGACTCACAGTTCATTTCATAAGGCGTGCAACGTACAGCTCGCCGCTCATGGGAGGAAAGGACTGACATGCACCGCCGTTCCGTCATTGGCCTAATCGGGGCCGCCGCCCTGACCACCACCGTCGCCGCCACCATCGCCCTGTCGGCCGGCACCGCCGCCGCGCAGGACAGCGTCAAGATCGGCATGACCTCGGCCCTCACCGGCCCCTACAACGAATATGGCGAGGGCGGGCGGCGCGGCGTCGAACTTGCCATCGAGAAGTGGAACGCCAAGGGCGGCATCAACGGGAAGAAGATCGAGTTGGCGATGCTGCTCGACGACCAGCTGGTGCCCGACCGCGCGGTGCAGAACATGCGCCGCCTGCTCGACAACAAGGATCTGGTTGCCTTCATCGGCCCGGCGGGCAGCGGTCCGACCCTGGCGGTGATCGAGATGGCCGCCGCTGACGGGCGCCCCTACATGAATCCGGTGGCGCAAACCCCGACCGTCACCTACCCCGACGGTGGCAAGCCACGCCCGAACGTCTTCTCCTTTGCGCTCCAGAACGACGTCGAGTCGATGGTGCTCGGCCGTTACGTCGCCAAGAATTTCAAGAAGCCGGGGCTGGTCCACGAAAGCACCGCCTACGGCGTGTCCGGCGCCGACATGATCGGCAAGGAGTTGAAGGCGGCGGGCAACGCCGCCCCCGTCGCGGTGGAAACCTACAACCAGCGCACCCAGGACATGACGGCCCAGGTCGCCCGCCTGCAGCGGGCCGGCGCCGACGTGGTGGTCTGCGTCGGGCTGGGCGCCGATCTGGCGGTGATCCGCCGCACCATGGCGCGGCTGAACTACAACGTGCCGCTGGTCGCCTCGAACGGCGCGCTGTCGATCCCCTACCAGGAAGCGGCGGGCGATCTGGTGGTCGGCACGCGCGGGTCGATGGTCTACGTCTTCGGCGAGGACACGCTGAACCCGGCGGCGCAGGGCTTCGCCGACGCCTACAAGGCGAAGTACGGCACCGACCGCTGGTGGGGCAAGGACCCGCAGCGCCCGCAGATCTTCATGTCGCTGTCGGTCAGCAACGCCTACGACGCCGCCGACGTGCTGTTCGAAGGCATCAAGCGCGCCAACTCGACCGATCCCAAGGCCATCGCGACGGCCATCGAGGGCATCCAGGGCCTGCGCGGGGTCAACGCGACCTACTCCTTCTCGGCGGCCAAGCACCACGCCATCGCGCCGGAGGACGTCGCGATCTTCGAGTACGCCAAGTCCGGCGACAACATCGGGCTGAAGATCGTCAAGGACTGACCCAGGGACTGACCGGTTTCCCTCTCCCGCCCGGGAGAGGGATAACGAGGACGACGCCATGCATTTCGTGCTGCAACTCATCTTCGCCGGCGTCTGCGTCGGCGCGGTCTACGCGCTCATCGCCATGGGGCTGTCGCTGACCTTCTGGACCACGCGCACCCTGAATTTCGGCCAGGGGTCGCTGCTGATGACCGCCTCTGTCGGCACCGTGGCGATGCTGGGGGCCGGGATGCCGGCGGCTGTCGCCGTGCCGCTCGGCGTGCTGCTGGCCGGCGGGCTGATGGTGATTGCCGAGCGCATCGCCATCCGCCCACTGTTGAAGGCGGGCGACAGCATGGGCTGGGTGGTCTCGACGCTGGGGCTGGGGATCTTCCTCCAGGGCTTCGTCTCGACGGTCTTCGGGTCGCAGGCCATCGCCTTTCCGTCGCTGGTCTTCGACAGCATGGATTTTGTCGATCTGGCCGGCGTCCAGGTGTCCTCGCAGTATCTCGCCGTGCTGGGCCTGTCGCTGACGCTGATGGTGGCGATGGAGCTGTTCCTGCGCCGGTCGGCCTGGGGCCGCGCGGTGCGGGCGGTGTCGCACGACGCCGACGCGGCGGCGCTGGCCGGCATTCCGGTGCGCCGGGTGATCGTGCTGTCCTTCGTCGCCAGCGGCGTGCTCGCCGGCATCGCCGGCGTGATGGTCGCCCAGATCACCGGCACGGTCGATCCCGGTTTCGGCTTCAACCTGATGGTGCTGGGCTTCGTCGCGGCGGTGTTCGGCGGCATGGGCAACACGGCCGGCGCGCTGGTCGGCGGCATCGCGCTCGGCGTCATCGAGAAGCTGGTCGGCGGCTACGTCTCCACCGCGGCCGAACATGGCATGGCCTTCGCCATCCTGATGGTGATCCTCGCCATCCGCCCGCAGGGCCTGTTCGGCCGCAAGGAATTCACGAAGGTGTAAGGCGCCAGCGATGCGGAACTCCCTCACGTTTCTCACTCGGACCCCGGTGGTCGCGGCACTCCTCGTGGCGCTCGGCGTCGCGGCGGAATTCGCCAGCGGCTCCACCGTGCAGATCTGGTCCTTTCTTCTGGTCAATATCCTGCTGGCCCAGAGCATCAATGTGCTGACCGGCGTCGCCGGGCAGATCTCTCTGGGGCACGCAGGCTTTCTCGGCATCGGCGCCTACGGGTCGGCCCTACTAATGAAGAACCTGGGGCTTCCCCTGCCGCTGGCGCTGGTCGCCGGGGCGGGCATGGGCGGTGCGGGCGGCTGGCTGCTGTCCTTCGCCGCCGGCCGGGTGCGCGAGTTCTACCTCGCCATGATGACGCTCGGCTTCGGCATGATCTTCTACGAGGTGGTGCGCGAGTGGACCTCGCTGACCGGCGGCGTCGTCGGCCTCAGCGGCGTGCCGTCGCCGGGCCTGCGCACGCTGACCCTGTTCGGCTGGCGCATCGACCCGGTGGCCTATTTCCAGATCACGCTGGCGGTGGTCGCCGGGGTGGTGTGGCTGCTGCGCAACTTCATCACCAGCCCCTACGGCCGGGCCTTCTTCGCCATCCACGTCAGCGAGGTCGCCGCCGGCAGCATCGGCGTCGCCCGTGCCGCGACCAAACGCAACGCCTACACGCTGAGCGCGGCGCTGGCCGGGCTCGCGGGCGGTTTCTACGCGCATCTCGTCGGCTATCTCGGGCCGGAGACCTTCGGCCTGCACCGGTCCGTCGAGGCGCTGGTCATGGCGGTGGTCGGGGGGCTGGGCACGCTGACCGGCCCGATCCTGGGCGCCGTCGTCTTCACCTACCTGCCGGAAAAGCTCCAGGTCTTCGCCGAGTACCAGTTCATGGTCTACGGCCTGATCCTGCTGCTGTCCTTCGTGCTGCTGCCGCGCGGGCTGGCCGGGCTGCTGCTGCCGCGCCCACGCTTCTCCAAGGACGTGGAGGCGCTGCCGCCGCCGCCGCCGGCTCACCGCGCCGCGGCCGGAACCGGGCCGCTGCTGAGCGCCGAGGGCGTGTCCATCAGCTTCCTAGGCCTGCGCGCGCTGGACAACGCGTCGGTGACGCTGGGGGCCGGCGAGATCCTCGGCCTCGTCGGGCCGAACGGCTCGGGCAAGAGCACGCTGGTCAACATCATCAGCGGCATCTACCGCCCGACCGACGGCAAGGTGTCGTTCGATGGCGGAATCCTCACCGGCCTGCCCGACCACGCGGTGGCGCGGCGCGGCGTGCTGCGCACCTTCCAGGACCCGCGTCTGGTGCCGTCCTTCACGGTGCGGGAGAATGTCCTGCTCGGCGGGCACCGGCTCTACCGGCAGAATCCGCTGGCGGCGTCGCTGAACCTGCCGGGCGCGCTGCGTGAGGACGCCGAAATGCTGGGCCGGGCCGAGGCGATCCTGGCGATGGCCGGGTTGTCGCACCTCGCCGACACGCCCGTGCGCGACCTGCCCTACGGCGACCAGCGCATGACGGAACTGTCGCGCGTCATCCTGGCGAATCCGCGCCTCGTCATGCTCGACGAGCCCGCCGCCGGCCTTTCGGAAGGCGAGCTGCACAAGCTGGGCGGTCTGGTCCGCCATCTGAAGGAGCAGGGCGTCGGCGTCATCCTGATCGAGCATCACATGGACTTCCTCAACGAACTGGTCGACCGCGTCGTCGTGCTGGACAGCGGGCGGGTCATCTACCAGGGCGCCATGGCCGGCATGTACCGCGACCCGGCCGTGGTCGCCGCCTATCTCGGCACCGAAACCCATCCGGGGGAGACCGTCCATGCCTGAGAACACGGGTCTCGACATCCAGGGGCTGGAGGTCCGCTACGGCCCGGTCCAGGCGGTGCGCGGCGTCTCGCTGCGGGCCGAGCCGGGGACCATCACCGCCATCCTGGGCGCCAACGGGGCCGGCAAATCCTCGCTGATGAAGGCGATCTCCGGGCTGGCCCCGGTGGCGGCGGGCAGCATCCGGCTCGACGGCGAGGACATCACCCGGCTGTCCCCGCACGAGCGGGCGCGGCGCGGCCTGTCCCACGCGCTGGAGGGACGCCGGCTGTTCCACCGCATGTCGGTCGAGGAAAATCTGCGGGTCGCCTGGGATTTCCGCAACCGGGGCGGCAGCTTCAAGGCGGTCGCCGACCGGGTCTACGACCAGTTCCCGATGCTGACGGCGCGGCGCGACACGCCGGCCGGCATGCTGTCGGGCGGGCAGCAGCAGATGGTCATCCTGTCGGCGGCGCTGATCCACGAGCCGCGCTACCTGCTGCTCGACGAGCCGTCGCTGGGGCTGGCGCCGGTCATCGTGCAGCAGATCTTCGGCTTCATCGAATCCGTCTGCCGCGAGCGCCGCACCACCATCCTTCTGTGCGAACAGGTGGCGGCCATCGCGCTGCGCGTCGCCCACGCCGGCTGCGTGTTGCGGCGCGGGCAGGTGGTGCGCAGCGGTGAGGCGGCCGATCTCGCCGCCGATCCAACGCTGTCGGCGGCCTATCTGGGCGGGTAGCATCGTAGAAACTGGGAGGGAAACGGCATGCAATCGGGTGTCTATGAGTTCCTGGCGCAGGATCGTGTCATTTATGGTCGCCCGGCGGCCGAGGCCGTGGCGGAGACCGCCGGGCGGCTGGGCAAGAGCCGTCTGCTGATCGTGGCGAGCCGGACGCTGAGCCGCTCGACCGGCGTCGTCTCCGCCATCCGCGAGGCGCTGGGCGACCGCTGCATCGGCGTGTTCGATTCCTGCGTCGAGCATGTGCCGCGCGCCTCCGTCCTCGCCCTGGCCGGGGAGGTGCGGCGGCTGCAGCCGGACCTGATCGTCACGGTCGGTGGCGGCACCCCGATGGACACGGTGAAGGTGACGCTGGTGGCGCTGGCCGAGGGCATCGCCGACGAGGCCGGCTTCGACGCCGTGCGCATCCGCGTGGCGGAGGACGGCACTCGCATCGTCCCGGCGGTGAAGGACCTGCCGCTGCGCCAGATCATCGTGCCGACCACCCTGTCGGGGGCCGAGTTCTCCAACCTCGGCGGCGCCACCGACGTGACGCGCCAGGTGAAGGATCTCTACACCGGGCGCCACATCGGTGGGCAGGTGGTCATCCTCGACCCCGCCGTGACCGTTCACACGCCCGACCGGCTGTGGCTGTCCACCGGCATCCGCGCCGTCGACCACGCGGTGGAGACGGTGTGCTCCCGCAAGCCGCAGCCCTTCACCGACGCGACCTGCCTGCACGGGTTGGGCATGCTGGCGCGTTCCCTGCGCGTCAACCAGGCCGAGCCGGACGACCTCGACGCCCGGCTGGAGAGCCAGCTCGGCGTCTGGCTGGCCTCGACCGGGCTTGGCCGGGTGGAGTGGGGCGCCAGCCACGGCATCGGTCACCAGCTCGGCGCGGTCGCCAACGTGCCGCACGGTCATTGCTCCTGCGTCATGCTGCCGAGCGTGCTGCGCTGGAACCGGGAGGTGAACGCCGACCGTCAGGCGCTGGTGGCCCGCGCGCTGGGGCGCGAGGATGGGGACGCCGCGGCGGCGGTCGCCGGTCTCGTCCGCGACCTGGGGCAGCCGGGCAGCCTGCGCGAGGTGGGCGTGACGCGCGACCACTTCGCCGCCATCGCGGCCGGGGCCATGCAAAACATGATGGTCCGCAGCAACCCGCGCCCGATCACCGGGGAGGCCGACATCCGCGACATTCTGGAGTTGGCCTGGTGAGGGGAGCCGGTCCGTCCTGAACCGGACCGCGCCACCGCCGTCACGGAACGAATGGCCCTGCCTCCCGGCAGGGCCATTCGTCTTTTCCGAGGTCCGCTTGAGGACTGCTTGTTTCGGGCCCCTCGGCTCCCAGCTCTGCGAAATGACTATGGTGGTATGCGTATCAAGCAGTCCTCGCAGCGAACGATTGTTTTGACTAACAATAAGATCGGAGGCACAATCTTAATACAGAATGAAATTCTCAATAGAGAATGGAGAGCGCGCCATGCTCGCCGATCATCAGGATCAGGACAAGGATAGGGACATCGCGGCGCTCAACATCGGCAAGCCGGTCGGCGCGGTGGTCAGCGCCTTGGCGATCCTGCGTTATCTGGCGTCCCAGGACGGCGCGGTGTCGAGCATCCAGACCGCCCGGGCGCTGGGGCTGAACCCCAGCACCTGCTTCAACATCCTCAAGACCCTGGTCGCCGAGCGCGTCGTCCATTTCGAGGAGGCCGGCAAGGCCTACCGGCTGGGCGCCGGGCTGGTGGAGTTGGCGGGCAGCGCGCTCGATCAGGTCGGTTACGCCCGGCTGATCCACCCGGAGCTGGAGCGGCTCGCCGCCGCGTGGCAGACGCCGATGACGGCGTGGCTGCGCGTCAGCAACGCCCGCGTCATGCTGGTGGACCGGGCGGAGGCGACCTCGACCATCCAGATCCACATGCGCATTGGCCACCGCCTGCCGCTGCTGGTCGGCGCGCTCGGCCGCTGCATGGCGGCGCACGCCGGTTTCCCCGTCGACGAGATGAGGCGCCAATACGCCAAGGTCCGGCAGGACGGCCCGCCATCCTTCGAGCACTTCCTGGAAGAAGTCGAGGCGGCGCGGGTCGACGGCTATGCGGTGGACCGAGACGGCTTCGCGCGCGGCGTGACGACCGTGTCCAGCCCGGTGCTCGACGCCGAGGGCACGCCGTTCCTGGCGCTGTCGGCGGTTGGGCTGACGGCGCAATTCTCCGATGAGCGAGTCGCGGCGATGGCCGCCGACCTGCGAGACACCACGCGGCGGATCAGCCGGCAACTGGCCGGCTCGTTCAGCCCCCTTCCTCATCACCGGGAGAGCACGCGATGACCCCCGTCATCTCCGGGGTTGCCGACACCGCCGTCGGCCGGCTGGACGGAACGAGTTGCATGGCGCTCCATGCCGAGGCGGCAACGGCGGCGCTGGCCGACGCGGGCCTGCGGGCGGACGAGGTGGACGGCGTGCTCTGCGCCTATTCGCTGGCCGAGCCGCATCTGATGCTCTCGTCGGTCTTCAACGAGTATTTCGGCATCACGCCCTCCTACAGCGCCGCCATCCAGGCCGGCGGGGCGACCGCCTGCGCGCTGGTGATGCAGGCCGCCGCCCTGGTACGGGCGGGGATCTGCCGCAACGTGCTGGCGGTCTGCGCCGACAACCGCCTGAGCGGCATGGGCCGGGGCGGGGCCGTCGCGGCGCTTTCCGAGGTCGGGCACCCGCAGTTCGAGCGCCCCTACGGCCTGTCGATCCCGGCGGCCTACGCGCTGGTGGCCCGCCGCTGCATGCACGAGCGCGGCGTCGCTCCCGATGTCTTCGCCGAGCAGCTCGCCGCCATCGCCGTGACCCAGCGCGGCCACGCCCGCCGTCATCCCAAGGCGCAGGCCCGCGACCCGCTGACCATGGAGCAGGCGCTGTCCGCCCGCATGATCGCCGACCCGCTGCGGCTGTTCGACTGCTGTCTGGTGTCGGACGGCGGGGCCGCCATCGTGGTCAGCGCCGCCGATTCCGCCGCCGACCACACCGGCCGGCCCGTGTCGATCCTCGGCTACGGGCAGATGAACACGCACGAGCACACCTTCGCCATGCCGTCGCTGACCGATTTCGGCTGTCGGCAATCGGCGGCGCAAGCCTTCGCCATGGCCGGGCTGACGCCTGCCGACATCGACGTCGCCGAGATTTACGACAGCTTCACCATCACCCTGCTGGCCGAGCTGGAATCCATCGGCTTCTTCCCGAAGGGGGAGGCCGGTCCGGCGATCCTCGACGGCGCGCTGGAACTGGACGGGCTCCTGCCCTGCAACACCCATGGCGGCCTGCTGTCCTACGCGCATTCCGGCGCCGCCGGGGGCATGTTCCACATCGTCGAGGCGGTGCGGCAACTGCGCGGGGAGGCCGACGACCGGCAGGTGGCCGGAGCAGGAACCGCCTTCGTCCACGGCGACGGCGGCATTCTGTCGGCGCATTGCTCGCTGATCCTGGGGAGGGCCTGAGATGACCGCCGCCGTGAAGCCCGCCCCGCTGATCACCGCCGACACCCGTTCCTTCTGGGACGCCTGCGCGCGGGGGGTGCTGACCTACCAGCGCTGCGCCGCCTGCGGCCATGTCCAGTTCCCGGCGCGTCCCTTCTGCACCGTTTGCCGGGCCGCCGGTCCGGTGGAGGAGCGCTCCGCAGGGGTCGGCGCCATTCACAGCCACACCACCGTCCACCGGGCACCGACACCGGCCTTCAAGGACGACGTGCCCTACGTCGTCGCGCTGGTCGATCTCGACGAAGGGTTCCGCCTGATGGCGAACCTGCGCGATTGCCCGCCCGCGGAGGTCCGCATCGGTCTGCGGATCCGCGTCATCTTCGAGCCGCTGGCCGGCGGCGGCGCCTTGCCGCAGGTCCGGCCGCTGGAGTGAACCCTTCTGGAGGGACATCCATGTATGTGTTCGACTCGCTTCCCGTGGGGGCCGCCTTCGGCGCCCAGGAGCTTCACCTGTCCGATGCGCTGATGCGGCGCTGGGCCAGCCTATACCCCGATGACGCGGCGGACGGGCGGATGCCCGCCGGGATGATCGCGGTGGCGTCCATGCGGGCCTACTCCGATCTGGTGGCGCCGCGCCCGCCGGGGAACGTCCACGGCTCGCAACGCTATGAAATGCTGCGCCGACCCGCCTTGGGCGAGCGGTTGACCACCACCATCGCCTGCGCCTGCAAGGAGGTGAAGCGCGACCGCCGCTGGGTCCATTTCGACACCGAGACGGTGGGAGAGGACGGCACGCCCTGCTTTCGCGGCCGGATGATCGTGCTGTGGGCGGCATGAGGGGGGATGTCGCCATGACGGATACGCTGGCTCCGGTCTCCAAGCGCATCGACCGCACGGCGATCCGGCTCTACGCCGAGCTGACCGACGATTTCAACCCGATCCATCTCGACCCCGATTTCGCGGCGAAGTCGCCGATGAAGGGCATCATCGCCCACGGCCTGCTGTCGGTGAATCTGTTGTGGCAGTCGGTGCGGATCAGCCTGGGTGAGGCGGCGGTGTCCGACGCGACGCTCGACATCCGCTTCCTGCGCCCGGTGCGCGAGGACGACGTGGTGACGGCGGGCGGGCGGCGGCGGGCGGATGGCAACGGCTACGACGTGTGGATCGCCAACCAGCACGGCGAGACGGTGATTTCCGGCCGCATGGCGCATCCCGCGGAGGGGAGGGCGGCGCCATGACGGACAGCCTGCTCGTCCGCGACGACGGCGACCTGCGCCGGGTGACGCTGAACCGGCCGGAGAAGATCAACGCGCTCGACACCGCGATGCTGCGGGCCCTGGCCGCCGCCATCGACGGCGCGCCGGATGCCGGGGCCGCCCTTGTGGCGATCGATGGCACCGGTCCGCGCGGCTTCTGCGCCGGCGGCGACGTCGCCGAGATGGGGCGCGGGGCCGAGGCCTTCGCCGCGCAGGAGGAGGCGCTGCGGGCCGCGATGCAGGCGCTGTACGGGTCGGCGGTGCCGGTCGTCAGCGTTGTGCATGGCCGGACGCTGGGGGCGGGATGCATCGTGGCCTGCCTCAGCGATCTGGTGCTGGGCGCCGACAGCGTGCAGTTCGGCTTTCCCGAGATGCGCTTCGGCCTCTACCCGGCCTTCGTCCACGCCGCGCTGACCGAACGGCTGCCGGCGGCGCTCGCCTTCCAGATCCTGGCGGGCGGGCGGATGATGACGGCGGCCGAGGCCTACGGCTTCGGTTTCCTGACCGAAATCCTGCCGGACGGCGGGTTCGCCGAGTCGGCCGAGGCGCGCATCGCCCATTACCGTGAGCGGATCGACGCGCTTGTCATCGGCCGCCGCATCCTGCGGATGGAGGACCGCCCGTCGATGGCGGAGAAGACCCGGCGGCTGGCACCGCTGCTGGCCGAGAACCACGCGGCCCCGTCCGTCCGGCGGCTTCTGGCCGATCTGTCCTTCGCCCGCTGAGGCGCGGGCCTCGAAACGACAACGAGTCCCGTCAACGGGACCGCGTCACCCCCAACACCCGATTCCTGGGAGGGAACGATGTCGATACGCACCAGTTTCGCCGTTTTGGCTCTGGGCACCGTCTTCGCCGGCAGCGCCTTGGCCGCCGACCCGGAGGTCTACAAGATCGGCGGCATCTTCGCGATGACCGGCGCCTCGCCCCATTACGGCAAGGTGATGAGCGGCGGCGCGCAGCTCGCGGTGGACGAGATCAACGCCAAGGGCGGCATCGACGGCACCAAGCTGCAACTGGTCATCGAGGACCACAAGAGCGGCAGCGCCCAGGCCGCCGTCGCCGGGATGAACCGGCTGATCGACGTCGAGGGGGTGAAGGCGGTGCTGCCGTCCTTCTCCACGGTGACGCTCGCCACCATGCCGATCGGCGACCAGAAGAAGATCCTGATGCTGAACGGCGGCGGGGTCAGCGCCCAGACGGTCGGCACCTCGCCCTACATGTTCAACATCCGCTCGATGGCGTCGGATCTGGCCGGCGGCATCGCCCACCGCGCGGCGGAGCAGGGCGCCAAGAAGCTCGCCCAGATCGCCATCAAGTCGGAGTTCGGCGACGCCACCATCGCCGCCACCACTAAGGCCTGGGAAGGCATGGGGCTGAAGATGGTCGCCGCCGAGCAGTTCCAGGCCGACGCCGCCAACATCGACACCCAGGTCGCCAAGCTGCGCGCCTCGCAGCCCGACGCCATCGCCAACTGGCCGACGACCCCGCAGGCCGGTCTGGCGGTGAAGCGCCTGCGCGAATTGGGCATGAAGCAGCCGGTCTACTGCATGGAATGGACCGCCGAGGACACCAAGGTCGCCGGCAAGCACGCCGAGGGCGTCGAGGTGGTCACAGACTATTTCGCCGCCACCGACGAGAACCCGTGGTCCAAGCGCTTCGCCGAAGCCTACAAGGCGAAATTCGGCGACATGCCGGACTTCTACGCCGCGAACTACTACGAGGGCGTCTACGTGATTGCCGAGCTGATCCGGCGGTCGAAGGCCAAGGGCGGCGACTACTACACCGGCGAGCGTCTGGTGGAGGCGCTGTGGGAGAATCCGACCTTCGACAGCGTCTACGGCAAGACGCTGACCTTCCGCAAGAACGGTGTCGCGCAGAAGCCGGTGGCGGTCTTCCGCCTCGAGAACGGCGAACCGAAATTCGTGAAGTTCACGTCGGCCGAGTGATCGCCGTTCCGATGCGCCCTCTTTTTCAACCCTCTCCCCAGGGGGGAGAGGGTTTCCGCCGGTGCCTCAAGCGCCCGCAAGGGGGCGTCTTCGCCCAGGAGCCCATCCCATGGATCTGCTCATTCAACTGACCCTGAACGGCCTGTTCAACGGCGCGCATTTCGCCCTGCTGGCTATGGGCTTCGCGTTGATCTTCGGCACCACCGGGGTCGTGCATTTCGCCTACGGGCCGGTCTACGCGGTCGGCGCCTACGTCGTCTGGGCGCTGGTGGCGCTGGCCGGGCTACCCTTCTGGGTGGCGGTGGGGCTCGGCGTCGCCGCCACGGCGGCGCTGGGGGTTGCGAGCTATCTTTTCATCTACCGCCCGTTCGAGATCGGCGGCAGCCCCCCCTTCGTCGTGCTGGTCGCCTCGCTCGGCCTGTTCATCGTCATCAAGAACCTGATCGGCATCGTCTTCGGCACCGACGTCAAGACGGTCGACGTCGCCTACGACGTCCATTTCGTCGGCAACGCCTTCTTCACCACGGTGCAGGTAGGCCAGGTGCTGGCGGCGCTGCTGGTCGGCGGCGGCATTGCGCTGTTCCTGCGCACCAGCCGCTATGGCAAGGCCATCCGCGCCATGGCCGACAACCGCGAGATGGCGACCGTCATCGGCATCGACACCACGCGGCTGTCCATCCTGGTCTTCGCGCTGGGCTCGGCGGTGTCGGCGGTCGCCGGGGCGCTGGTGCTGCTGCGCGACGGGCTCAACCCCAACATGGGCTTCGGCGCCGTCTTCGTCGCCTTCGTCGCGGTGATCGTCGGCGGGGTCGGCTCGCTGCGCGGCGCGGTCGTCGCCGGTTTCCTGCTGGCTTTCGTGCAGAGTCTGGGCATGTGGCAGATCCCGACCGAGTGGCAGAACACCATCGTCTTCGTCGTGCTGTTCGGGTTCCTGCTGGCCCGGCCGTCCGGCATCGTCCGGCGGGCGTGAGGAGGCCCGGAAACCATGGAATACCTTGCCCACGTCCTCGTCATGGTCTGCCTCTACGGCATCCTGGCGACCTCCTTCAACCTGCTGATCGGCTTTGGCGGCATCTTCGCCCTGGCGCATGCCACCTTCTACGCCAGCGGAGCCTACGCCGCCGGCATTCTGGCAACGAAGCTCGGCATCGGCTTTCCCTTCACCATGCTTGCCGGGATCGTCGTCACCGCCGCCATCGGCCTGCTGGTCGCCTTCCCTGCCATGCGGGTGGGCAGCCATTATCTGGTCGTCATTACGCTGGCGCTGCAGGCCATCACCATCGACGTGCTGATGAACAGCAAGCCGGTCACCGGCGGACCGGACGGCATCGGCGGCATTCCCCCGGTGTCGCTGTTCGGCACCGCTCTGAACAATCCGGTGGCCTTCCTGCCGTTGGCGGCGGTGATGGCGGCGCTGTGCTGCGCGGTGGCCTGGAGGCTTGGCGCCTCGCCTTTCGGCCGCTCGCTGCGCGCCATGCGCGAGAACGAGGCGGCGGCCCTGGCGGTCGGCAAGAACCTCGTCCGCATGAAGCTGGTGGTCTTCGCCCTGTCGGCCGGGCTGGCGTCGGTCGCGGGATCGTTGGTCGCCCACTACATCGCCTTCGTCAACCCGGAATCCTTCACCATCGAGGAGACCATCCTCATCCTCGCTATGGTGATCCTCGGCGGCATGGGCAATCTGTGGGGCTCGCTGGCCGGTGCCGCGATCCTGGTGCTGCTGCCCGAGGGGCTGAAGTTCGTGCATGTGCCTGGCGACATCGCCGACATGGTGCGGCAGGTGATCTACGGCGTGGTCCTGATCGTCATCCTGCGGCTGCGTCCCGAGGGGCTATTCCCCGAGACGGTATTCCGTCCGCCGACCGGCGCGGTTCTGCCGACGGTTCCCGCCAACGGTCCCGCGTCGACGCTGGTCCGCGCCGAGGGCACGCCGGGCGAGGTGGTAGTCTCCGCCAAGGCGCTGGCCAAGAACTTTGGCGGAATCAAGGCGGTCAAGGATCTGACCATCGATCTGCGGCGCGGCCAGATCGTCGGGCTGATCGGCCCCAACGGTGCCGGCAAGACGACCGCCTTCAACCTGCTCTCCGGCTTCCTGCGGCCGACGAGCGGCACCATCCTCTACCGGGGCCGCGACCTGACCGTGCTGAAGCCGCACGAGGTCGTCGCCGCCGGGCTGGCGCGCTCCTTCCAGGATCTCAAGCTGTTCACCAAGCTCAGCGTCGCCGAGAACATCCTGGTCTCGCTGCCTAAACAGCCGGGCGACCGCCTGTTCGACGTCTATCTGCGGCCCGGCCGCGTCCGCTGGGCCGAGCGGGAGAACCTCGCCCGAGCGTTGGAGATCGCCTCCTTCGTCGGGCTGCTCGCCAAGGCCGACGAGGTCGCCGCCAACCTGTCCTACGCCGAGGAGAAGCTGCTGGTCATCGCCCGACTTCTGGCGACTGGGGCCGACGTGCTGCTGCTCGACGAACCGCTGTCGGGCCTCGACACCGGCACGGTGGAGCGCATCTGCGGTGTGCTGCGCGATCTGGCGCGGGCCAACAAGGCCATCTGCATCATCGAACACAATCTGGAGGTCATCCGCGGCGTCTGCGACGAGATCGTCTTCATTGACGAGGGCCGCGTGCTGACCAAAGGACCGCCGGAGACGCTGATGCGCGACCGCGAACTGGCCGAGAGGTATTTTGGATGACCGAGATTCATGCGATGCCGATTGCCGAACCTCTGCTTGAGGTGCGGGGCTTGAGTGCCGGGTACGGCAAGCGGGCCGTGGTCCATGACATGGACCTGACGGTGCGGGCCGGGGAGATCCGCGTGCTGCTGGGCCACAATGGGGCCGGCAAGACGACGCTGGTGCGTTCGGTCTTCGGGCTGATCCGGCCGTCCTCCGGCAGCATCCGCTACCGGGGCGAGGACATCACCAAGCGGCGCTGCGCCGACAACGTCAAGGCGGGGATCGCGCTGGTCCCGCAGGGGCACGGCATCTTCCGCAGCCTGACGGTGCGCGAGAACCTGGAACTCGGCGCCTACACCGCCGACGACCCGGCCGCCACGCGGACCAACCGCGACGCGGTGATGGATCTCTTCCCGATCCTGCGCGAGCGCGCCGGCCAGATCGCCGGCACCATGTCGGGCGGGCAGCAGCAGATGCTCGCCATGGGGATGGCACTGATGCACCGGCCCGACGTGATGATCCTCGACGAGCCCTCCATCGGCCTCGCCCCCAACCTCGTCCAGCGCGTCATGGAGGCCATCGCCGAGGTGAACCGGGCGCTGCGCATGGCCGTGCTGATGGTCGAGCAGAACGTCGTCCACGCCCTGCCGATCGCGCAGAGCGTCACCGTGCTGCGCACCGGCCGCAAGATTTACGAAGGCGCGCCCGAACCGCTGGGCGACCGCCAATACCTGATGACGCTTTTCTAAGAAACTTCCCACACAAGGATCGACTTCATGGCCCGTCAGAAGATGCTGATCGTCGGCGCTCTCGGCACCGTCGGCCGCCCGATGCTGGAACATTTCGAGGCGTCGCCCGATTGGGACGTCTGCGGCGTGTCGCGCCGCACCCCCGATTTCGAAACCACGGCCGAATGGGCGGCCATCGACCTGCGCAACCCTGACGACTGCCGCAAGCTGCGCGAGATCAAGGGCGTCACCAACATCTGCTACACCGCCGTCTACGAGAAGCCCGACGTGACGCGCGGCTGGTCGGAATGGGACCATGTCGAGACCAACCTCGCCATGCTGAAGAACGTGGTGGAGAACGTCGAGGCGGTGTCGCCCAACCTGCGCCACGTCACGCTGTTGCAGGGCACCAAGGCCTATGGCGGCCATCTCGGGCCCTTCCGCCAGCCGGCGCGCGAGAGCGACAAACGCTACATGCGGCCGAACTTCTACTACGACCAGCAGGACTGGATTGCCGAGCGCCAGCAGGGCAAGGACTGGAGCTGGAGCGTGCTGCGCCCGCAGATCGTCTGCGGCCTCGCCATCGGCAGCCCGCTGAACATCATCACCGCCATCGGCGTCTTCGCCGCCGTGTCGCGCGAATACGGCCTGCCGCTGCGCTTCCCCGGCGGTGCGTCGCGCATCGGCGAGGCGACCGACGCGCGGCTGATCGCCAAGGCCGCCGAATGGGCCGGAACCAGCCCGCAATGCGCCAACCAAGTCTTCAACATCGCCAACGGCGACGTCTATGTCTGGGAGAACGTCTTCCCCAAGGTGGCCGAGCTGTTCCGCATGGAGCTGGAACCGGCGCAGCCCTTCTCGCTGGCCCGCATCATGCCGCAGAACGAACCGATCTGGGACCGCGTCGTCGCCAAGCACCAGTTGAAGCCCTACAAGTATGGCGAGGTGGTGCCGTCCTGGCAGTTTGCCGACTTCCTGTTCGGCTACGGCCAGCGGCCCAACCCGCACCACATGAGCACGATCAAGGCGCGCAAGCTGGGCTTCCACGAGTGCGTCGACACCGAGGAGATGTTCGTCGATCTCCTGCAGGAGCTGCAGAAGCGGCGCATCCTGCCGGAATGAGGAGGGCCGCCGCCATGACGACCAAGCGCAGCGTTCACGGCGTTCCGGTGGAGTGGGAGACTCTGCCGGCGCTGGTCGCGGCCCGCGCGGCGCAGCACGGGGACCTTCCCCGGCTGACCGTCGCCGGGCGGGCGATGAGCTACCGGGATCTGGACGACGAGTCCTCCCTGGTGGCCGCCAACCTGCACCGGCTGGGGGTGCGCCGGGGCAACCGGATCGCCTGCTTCCTGCGCAACGCGCCCGAGCATCTTGTGACCTGGGTCGCCGCCGGAAAGCTGGGGGCGATCTGGGTGCCGCTGAACGCCGGTCTGGTTGGCGAGGATCTCGTCCACACCCTGACCGACGCCGCGCCCGCCGTGCTGGTGGTGGACGGGGAGTTGGCGGAGCGGGTCGCGGCGGTCGAGGACCGGCTGCCGCCGATGCGGGTCTATCAAGTGGCAGAGGGGCAGACGGCAGAGGGGCAGATAGGGGGCGGCGGGCGCCGTCCCGCCTTCACCGAACTGCTGGAACCGGGCTCTACGCCGCCGGTGGTCGAGGTGTCCGGCGGCGATCCGGCGGTGATCATCTACACCGGCGGCACCACCGGCCTGCCCAAGGGGGCCCTGCTGCCGCATTTCGCCTGGATCGCGGCGGGGATGCGCTATGTGGAGGCCTTCGAGACCAAGCCGGACGACGTGCATTACTCGATCCTGACGCTGTTCCACGTCGGCGGGCTGATGCTGGGGGTGGTCGGGCCGATGGTCGCCGACATTCCGACCGTCATCGACCGCCGCTTCAGCGGCAGCAACTTCTGGGCGCGGGCGCGCGAGACCGGGGCGACCATCGTCGATCTGATCGGCACCATGATCACCGTGCTGGTCGAACAGCCCGAAGGGGCGGGCGATCGTGAGCACCGGGTGCGGGTTTCGCTGGGCGTGACCGGGCAGATCCCGCCCGCCGTGGCCGACCGTTTCGTCGAGCGCTTCGGCGTCGGCTTCGTCAATGTCTATTCGCTGACCGAGACCGGCGGCGTGCTGATCGTCAACAACCGGATGGACTCGCCCAAGCCGCGCGCCAACGGCCGGACCCATGGCTGGGCCGAGGTCGCCATCCTGGACGACGGCGACCAGCCCATGCCGCCCGGCTCCATCGGCCAGATTGCGTTGCGCCCGCGCTACCCGCACATTTTCATGTCGGGCTATTTCAACGCGCCCGAACGCACGCTGGAGTGCCTGTCGAACCAGTGGATGCACACGGGCGATCTGGGATACCTGGACGAGGATGGCTTCCTCTTTTTCACCGGCCGGCAGGCCCACTGGCTGCGCCGCCGGGGCGAGAACATCTCGGCCTACGAGGTGGAAAGCGTGCTCAGCCATTGCCCCGGCGTGCGCGAGGTGGTGGTGGTCGGCGCACCTTCCGAGAAGGGGGAGGAGGACGTGAAGGCGTTCGTCATCCGTGAGGCCGGCTGCGACGTGGCGCCCGCCACCATCGCCGCGTGGTGCGAGGGCCGCATGGCGGCCTTCAAGATCCCGCGCTTCATTGCCTTCGTCGACGATTTCCCGCGTTCCGTCACCAAGCGCGAGATCGAACGCCACAAATTGCGGGAGTTGCCGAACGACCGTGTCTGGGACCGCGAGCGCCAAGCCGGATAAGGTGTGATGATCTTGCCCCGGTTTGGTGGCTCTTGCGCACTTTGCGTAGATGGTCCGGGTTACGGTGGCGAGGAGACTGAGAAGCTGTTCGTAGGCGGCACGTGTCGCCTGCGAACAGCTTCTCACGGCACTACTACAATCTCGCTGTGCATCGGCCTGCAACACTGGCCCAGTTTCAGGGGTGATCGGCGTCGCCGCTGCCATGAATTTGGTCAGGATCGGCAACTGGATGGCTGACGTTCCGATCGCGCCAACCTAGCGCTCGCACTTCGGCCAACTCGTTGAGTTCGCGCGCACCTCCCCACTTCTTGAATTCGCCAGCAGTATCAAGAATGCGGATGGGCCAGTATCCAGCCGGCACTGACACCGTTCCAGGGCCAGCCGAAGAGTCAGCGCGAGATGACCGAGAAAATGAGCGTCAGCAGCAGCCTTGCCCGGATTGATCCCGATAGCTTCCAGAGCTTGCTCATGGGTTCGGTTCCGCCACCTTGCGCGCGCGTTTGGCTTCGTACATGCGCAAGTCGGCCAGATGCAACAGGCCGGCCGGGTCTACGCCTTCGTCTGGGCAGTGTGCCGCGCCCAGGCTTCCGCGCATGGCGAAGTCAGCCCCCTCGAAACGCCAGGGACGCTCGATGTTACCGTTGATCCGATGCATTGCGGCCTGGAGATTGCTGTCGGAGGCCAGCGGAGAGAGCAGCAACGCGAATTCGTCGCCACCGATGCGGGCTACCAGATCGGTCTGGCGCACGCTGGCGCGCAAGCGGCGGGAGAACTCGACGATCATCGCGTCGCCCTGGCGGTGGCCATACTGGTCGTTGACCTGCTTCAGTTCGTCCATGTCGAGCACCAGCACTGCACAGGCACACCTATTGCGCACGCTGCTGTCCACTAGGCTGCGCAGGCGGTCCATGAAATACGACCGGTTGGCCAAGCCTGTCATGCTATCATGCGTGGCTTGGTGATAGAGGCTGTCTGCGTCGTAGCGCGTCGCAAAATACATGGCGGACGCAATCATTTCGACTACGAGTTTCAGCAGCTCGACCGTGGTCTCGGTGTAGGCCTGGGGCGAGCGCCACATGGCCTTCATGATGCCCACCGTCACTTGGCGGAAGGTCAGTGGCAACACTACCATGGAGCGCAGCCCGACGCGGCGACATGCCTCGCGATACACATGCGGATCGGTTTCCGAATCATGGCAATGCTGTAGCTGGCCCGTCCTGACGGCCAGCCCGGACATGCTGCCTTCGCGGGGAATGCGCAAGCCAAGTTGTGAATGTGCAATGCCGGAGACTGCGCGATAGACCATCTCGTCACCTTCGACCAACTCGATGGCGAGGCCATCTGCGGCGGTCAGTGCCAGGGCGTGTTCGACCACTATGGCCATCACGCCGCTCAGGTCGAGGCCCTGTCGGGTGATTTCTATCTGCATGTCAATAATGCGTCGAAGTTCATCAGCGGTAAGCACGATGCGGGGCTCTGGAACGATGCAGGCAATCCGAAAGGATTGTATCATTCTGCTGCGATGTTCCACAAATGATTCGTCAGGTTTTCTGTACGAGACGCAAAAAAAATCTAACAAGTATCAATCTTGCTGGGACTAGGCGGTAAACTCATAAATCGTCTTGGCCTAGAGAGTAGTGTCGTGATTCAAGGGTTTCCCGAAGGAGCCCTTGATGACAAGCCGCCGCTACGAACTCACGGACCAGGAATGGTCGATCCTGTCGCCGCTACTGCCGAACAAGCCGCGCGGTGTGCGGCGTGTGGATGATCGCCGGGTTCTGAATGGTATTCTGTGGCGGTTCCGCACCGGATCGCCCTGGGCGGAGATACCGGAACGGTATGGTCCTTCGACGACCTGTTACAACCGTTTCGTGCGATGGCGGAAGGCCGGGGTCTGGGATCGGCTTCTGGAAGCGGTATCGGCAGCCTACGACGGCGACATCGTGATGATCGACAGCAGCTGTGTTCGCGTGCACCAGCACGCGGCCACGGGAAAAAGGGGGCTGGAGACGATGGCGGCATGGGACGTTCCCGTGGGGGCCTCACCAGCAAAATCCACGCGCTCGTCGATGCGGAAGGCCGCCCCGTCCGTCTGCGCCTGACTGCCGGGCAGGTTGCCGACTGCATCGAAGCCGACGCCCTGACGGAGGATCTTGGCGAGGGGGCCATCCTGTTGGCCGACAAAGGCTATGACAGCAATGCCATCCGCGCCAAAGCCGCCGAGTGGAAGGCTTGGGCCAACATTCCGCCCAAAACCAACCGCAAGGGCAGCTTCGTCTTCTCGTCCTGGGTCTATCGTCAGCGGAACCTTGTCGAAAGGTTCTTCAACAAGATCAAGCAGTTCAGAGGTATCGCCACCCGATACGACAAACGACCCGAAAATTTCCTGGCGGCCGTGAAGCTCGTCGCCGTCAGGCTATGGTGCCAGGGATTATGAGTCTACGGCCTAGTGTGAGGTCGTCTGGTTCTAATGCTCCTGAATGCAATACCGGGACGTCCATAAACTCCTTTGTACCTAGCCGCGTCAGACCAACACATCGCGGGAGTGAACTTGTCGAGAGCAGCAATCGGTTTTGCTTCAGAGATGGGCAGTCAGTTCCGGCACCGCGGTGAACAGGTCGGCGACGAGGCCGTAGTCGGCGACCTGGAAGATCGGCGCCTCCTCGTCCTTGTTGATGGCGACGATCACCTTGCTGTCCTTCATGCCTGCCAGATGCTGGATGGCGCCCGAGATTCCGACGGCGACATACAGGTCGGGCGCGACGATCTTGCCAGTCTGGCCGACCTGATAGTCGTTCGGCACGTATCCGGCATCGACCGCGGCCCGGCTGGCACCCACGGCGGCACCCAGCTTGTCGGCCAGAGCCTCCAGCATCGGGAAGTTGTCGCCCGACTGCATACCGCGCCCGCCGGAGATGACGATGCGGGCGGCGGTCAGCTCCGGACGCTCCGACTTGGTCAGCTCCGCCGAGACGAAGCTCGACAGGCCGGCCGCACCGGCGCCCGCGACCTGCTCGACGGCTGCCGAACCGCCTTCGGATGCTGCGGTCTCGAAGGCGGTGGTGCGGACGGTGACGACCTTCACCGGATCGGCCGACTGCACGATGGCGATGGCGTTGCCGGCGTAGATCGGCCGCTTGAAGGTGTCGGCCGACACCACGGCGGTGATGTCGGAGATGGCGGCGACGTCCAGCAAGGCGGCGACGCGCGGCAGGAGGTTCTTGCCGGCCGAGGTGGCGCCGGCCAGCACATGGCCGTAGCCGCCGCCCTTGACGGCGGACACCACCAGCGGGGCGACGTCTTCCGGCAGCTGGTGCTCGTAAGAGCCGTCGTCGGCCAGCAGCACCTTCGACACGCCGGCGACCTTGGATGCCGCCTCGGCGGCGGCCTCGGCGCCCTTGCCGGCGACCAGGATGTGGATGTCGCCGCCGATTTTGGCAGCGGCGGTGACGGCGTTCAGGGTGGCGGGCTTCAGCGAGGCGCCGTCGTGGTCGGCGATGACGAGAATGTTGGCCATGGTCTTAGTTCATCCCCCTCAGATCACGCGCGCTTCGGTCTTGAGCTTGTCGACCAGCGTGGCGACGTCCGGCACCTTGATGCCGGCCTGGCGCTTCGGCGGCTCCGTCACCTTCACCGTGGTCAGCCGCGGCGTCACGTCGACGCCGAGCCCGTCCGGAGCAACGGTCTCCAGCGGCTTCTTCTTCGCCTTCATGATGTTGGGCAGCGAGGCGTAGCGCGGCTCGTTGAGGCGCAGGTCGGCTGTCACCACCGCCGGCAGCTTCAGCTCCACCGTCTCCAAGCCGCCGTCGATCTCGCGCGTCACCGCGACCTTGCCGTCGCCGGGCACCACCTTCGAGGCGAAGGTGCCCTGGCCCCAGCCCAGCAGGGCGGCCAGCATCTGGCCGGTCTGGTTGCAGTCGTCATCGATGGCCTGCTTGCCGAGGATGACGAGGCCGGGGGCCTCCTTCTCGACCAGGGCCTTCAGCACCTTGGCGACGGCCAGCGGTTCGGTCGTCACGTCGGTCTGCACCAGGATGGCGCGGTCGGCACCCATGGCGAGAGCGGTGCGCAGGGTCTCCTGGGCCTGGGTCGGGCCGACGGAGACCACGACGATCTCGGTCGCCGTGCCGGCCTCCTTCAGACGCACCGCCTCTTCGACGGCGATCTCGTCGAAGGGGTTCATGCTCATCTTCACGTTGGCGGTCTCGACGCCGCTGCCATCCGCCTTCACGCGGATCTTCACGTTGTAGTCAACCACTCGCTTAACGGGGACGAGGATCTTCATCGGTTGCTTCCCTCAACATGTGTGCCACTCTGTTTCGCGGCTTCGCGTAGTGCGAATTTCTGGATTTTCCCCGTAGAAGTCTTCGGCAATTCGCCGATGATCACCGTCTTCGGCGCCTTGAAATGGGCGAGCCGCGCTCGGCAATGCGCGATCAGTTCGGTTTCCGTCGCCGACGTCTCCGGCCTCAGTTCCACGAAGGCACAAGGGGTCTCGCCCCATTTGGCATCCGGACGCGCCACGACCGCCGCGGCAAGCACCGCCGGATGGTGGTAGAGCGCCTCCTCGACCTCGACGGAATTGATGTTCTCGCCGCCGGAAATGATGACGTCCTTGGAGCGGTCCTTGATCTGGACATAGCCGTCCGGCTGGACCACGGCCAAATCGCCGGAATGGAACCAGCCGCCGGCGAAGGCCTCCGCCGTTGCCTCGGGATTCTTCAGATATCCCATCATCGTCATGTTGCCGCGGAACATGACCTCACCGATGGTGACGCCGTCGGGGGGAACCGGCGCCATAGTGCTCGGGTCCAGCACTGCCATGTTCTCCTGCGCGGTGTAGCGCACCCCCTGCCTTCCTTTCCGGCTGGCGAGTGTTGCCGTGTCCAGATCTTTCCAATCCGGTTGCGGGGCGCACACCGCCGCCGGCCCGTAGACCTCGGTCAGACCGTAGATCTGGGTGATGGAGAAGCCCATCCGTTCCATCGCCGCGATCACCGGAACCGGTGGCGGGGCGCCGCCGATCAGCGCCTCGACCGGGTTGCCGATCCCGGATTTCCAGGCATCGGGCGCGTTGGCCAGCATCGCGTGCACCACCGGGGCACCGCAATAATGGGTGACGCAGTGCTCGCGGATGAGGGACAGGATCCGCTCCGGATCGACACGGCGCAGGCAGATGTTGGTGCCGGCGTTGGCGGCCATGGTCCAGGGAAAGCACCAGCCGTTGCAGTGGAACAGCGGCAGGGTCCACAGCATCACCGAATGCCGTGGCATGCCCCAGTCGATCATGTTCGACAGGGCGGCCAGATAGGCGCCGCGATGATGATAGACGACACCCTTGGGATTCCCGGTGGTGCCCGAGGTGTAATTGAGAGCGATGGCCTGCCACTCGTCCAACGGCTGCCCACCGGTAAAATTCGGGTCGTCGAGGGCGATGAACCCTTCGTAATCGACCGCGCCCATCCGTGCGCCGCGTGGACCTTGCCGATCATCGATGTCGATCACCAGCGGTGGCCGGTCGAGCAGGGCCAGCGTGTCGCGGACGGTCGCGGAAAACTCCGTGTCGGCGATCAGCACTTTGGCCTCGGCGTGCCGCAGCATGAAGGCCAGCGTGGGAGCATCGAGGCGGGTGTTCAGCGTGTTGAGCACGGCCCCGGCCATTGGGACGCCGAAATGCGCCTCGATGGTCTCGGGGGTGTTGGCGCCCATCACGGCGACGGTGTCGCCACATCCGACCCCCGCCGCCGCCAGTGCCGAAGCGAGACGGCGGCAACGTTCCGCCGTCTGCGCCCATGTGTAGCGCCGCGCCCCGTAAACCACCGCAAGGTGGTGCGGGTAGACCTCCGCCGTGCGGGCGAGCAACGACAGCGGTGTCAGCGGCGCATGGTTGGCCGCGGTCTTGCCGAGGCCGTCGGCGTGGAAGGGACTGTTGGCGGGCATGGTCCTGTCTGTTCCGTCCTGAAAGGAGGGGGCGCCACTATCAATGCCTCTACCGAAGCAGTTCGCGCGCGATGATCATCCGCTGGATTTCCGAGGTGCCCTCGACGATCTCCAGGACCTTGGCGTCGCCGAAGGCGCGGGACACCGGGTATTCGATCATGATGCCGTTGCCGCCATGGATCTGGACCGCCTGGTGCGCGGCCTCCATGGCCTTTTCCGTGGCGAACAGCTTGCCCATCGACGCCTCGCGGTCGAACCGCTCGCCCGCGTCCTTGCGCGCCGCGGCGTCGTACAGCATCAGCCGCGCGGCGTGGCCGTGCGTCGCCATGTCGGCGATCTTGAACTGCAACGCCTGGAACTCGGTCAGCGCCTTGCCGAAGGCATGGCGCTCCTTCATGTAGGCCGTCGACCGTTCCAGCGAGGCTTGCAGGATTCCCAGCCCCAGCGCGCCGATCAGGATGCGCCCAGTGCTGATCTGCGCCAGCGTCTGCTTCAGCCCCGACCCGACCTGACCCAGCAGATGGTCGGGCGTCAGCACGCACTCGTCGAAGAACAGCTCGTGCGTGGAGGAGCCGCGCCAGCCGATCTTGTGCAACTTGCGGCCGGAGGTGAAGCCCGGCGTTCCGGTGGGCACGATGAAGTTGGAGATCTCCTTGCGGCCGTCCGGACGGGTGCCGGTGACGGCGGCGATGACGATGGGGCCGGTGATGTCGGTGCCCGAATTGCTGATGAAGGTCTTCGATCCGGTTATGACCCAGTTGCCGTCGCGCAAGGCGGCGCGCGTCTGGATGTTAGCACTGTCGGACCCGGCGCCGGGTTCGGTCAACGCGATGCAGCCGACCTGGGTGCCCTCCAGGATCGGGCGGAGGAAGCGGCGCTTCTGCTCCTCGGTCCCGAAATTGTTCAGCAGGCTGGCGATGGTCGAGTTCGCCATGATCGACACGGCGACGGCGCAATCGACCCGCGCGATCTCCTCCAGCACGATGGTGAAGCCGAGCCAGTCGCCGCCGCCGCCGCCATGGGCCTCGGGGTAGGGCAGGCCGATGAAACCGAGTTCGCCGGCCAGCTTCCAGGCGGCGTAAGGAAACTCCTCCGCTTGCCAGAGATGCTCGGCGACCGGCGCGATCTCGTTTTCCGCGAAACGGCGGACGGCGTCGCGGATCGCCTCGTGATGGTCCTTGATGACGGAACTCATGATCCTGTCCTTTCGCGTGCCGCCGCCGTCAGGCCTGGACGTAGCTGGTCTTGACGGTGGTGAAGAATTCGCGGGCGTAGGCGCCCTGCTCGCGCGGGCCGTGGCTGGACGCCTTCCGACCTCCGAACGGCGTGTGGTAATCGACGCCGGCGGTGGGCAGGTTGACCATCACCATGCCGACATCGGCATTGCGCTTGAAATGCGCGGCATGCTTCAGCGAGCCGGTGACGATGCCGGCGCACAGGCCGAACGGCGTGTCGTTGGCAATGGCCAGCGCGTGCTCATAGCCGTCGGCGCGCAGCACCGTGGCGACCGGCCCGAAGATCTCCTCCCGGTTGATCCGCATCTCCGGCGTGGTTTCGGTGAACAGGGCGGGCGACAGGTAATGACCGCGCTTGGCCCGCGTCAGCAGGTTGCCGCCGAAGGCGAGCGTTGCACCCTCGCCGGTGCCGCATTCGATGTAGCCGAGATCGCAGGCCAACTGCCGCTCGTCCACCACCGGGCCAATGTCGGTTCCGGGAGCCAGCGCGTCGTCGACGGTCAGGCGGCGCAACGCCTCGCCGAGGCTCTTCACGAAGCGGTCGTGGATGCCGGAGGCCACGATCAGCCGGCTGGAGGCGGTGCAGCGCTGGCCGGTGGAGTAATAGGATCCCTGCACCGCGCAACGCACGGCAATGTCGAGGTCGGCGTCGTCCAGGATCACCAGCGGGTTCTTGCCACCCATCTCCAACTGGACCTTGGCAAGACGTTCGGCGGCGACCGCCGCCACCCGCTTGCCGGTAGAGACCGATCCGGTGAAGCTGATGGCGTCCACCCCGGCAGAGCGGGCGATGGCGTCGCCGACCACGGCGCCCGGTCCCATCACCAGATTGAACACGCCGTCGGGAAGGCCGGCGCGCGACAGGATGTCGGACAGCGCCCAGGCGCAGCCGGGCACCAGCTCGGCCGGCTTGAAGACGACGCAATTGCCATAGGCCAGCGCCGGCGCGATCTTCCAGGCCGGGATCGCCAGCGGGAAGTTCCACGGGGTGATCAGGCCGACCACGCCGACCGGCTCGCGCGTGATCTCCACGCCGACGCCGGGGCGGACGGAATCCAGCAGCTCGCCGCGCCCGCGCAGCACCTCGGCGGCGAAGAAGCGGAAGATCTGGCCGGCGCGCGTCGCCTCGCCGATGCCCTCGGGCAGGGTCTTGCCCTCCTCCCGCGACAGCAGGCGGCCGAGTTCCTCGCGCCGCGCCAGGATTTCGGTGCCGACCCGGTCCAGGATGTCGGAGCGCTCCTGGACGCCGACGGCGGACCAGGGCTTGAAGGCGCGCCGGGCCGCCGCGACTGCGTGTTCGACCTGCGCCGCGTCGGCGACGGCGTAGCGGCCGATCACGTCGTCGAGATCGGACGGGTTGACGTTGACCGTGGCGTCGCTGCCGGCCAGCCATTCGCCGTCGATGAAGTTCTTGTGGATGGTGGTCGTGCTGGTCATCGCAATCACCCGGCCGGATAGGAATCGTTGAGCATGCCCAGATAGTCGTCGGCCGTGGCCGTCCGCGGGTTGGTGGCGTGGCAATGGTCCTTCAGCGCCTTTTCAGCGATCTCCGGCAGTTGCGCCCGCTCCAGCCCCAGCGCCTCCAGCCCGGAGGGCAGACCCAGGCGGCGGTTGAGATCCGCGATGAAGGCGGCGGGATCGCCGTCCTGCGGCAGTCCCATCGCCTCGCACAGCGTTGCCCATTTCGCCGCGACCGCCGGCTTGTTGAAGCGCAGCACGGCGGGCAGCAGGATGGCGTTCAAGGTGCCGTGATGCAGCCGCAGCGGCACGGCACCCAGCGGATGCGACAGGGCGTGCACGGCGCCGAGACCCTTTTGGAACGCCATCGCGCCTTCCATCGCCGCCATCATCATGTTCCAGCGCGCCTCGCGGTCGGTCCCGTCGGCGGTCGCCCGCTCGATGTGGCGGACACCGCGCCGCAGGCCGTCCAGGGCGATGGCCTCGGCCGGCGGGTTGACCGCGGGGGCGAGGAAGGTCTCGATGCAATGGGCGATGGCGTCCATGCCGGTCGCCGCCGTCAGCAGCGGCGGCAGGCTGAGCGTCAGTTCCGGATCGCAGATTGCCACCTTGGGCAGCAGATGCGGGCTGAGCAGGCCCAGCTTGCGGCCGTCGCGCATGACGATGACGCTACCGCGCCCGACCTCGCTGCCGGTGCCGGCCGTGGTCGGGATGGCGACCAGCGGAGCCACCTGGGCGGTGATGCGGGCGGCGCCGCCCTCCACCGCTGCGTATTGCTGCAACGGGGCCGGGTGGGTCGCCAGCAGCGCCACCGCCTTCGCCAGATCGATCGCCGACCCGCCGCCGACCGCGACGATGCCGTCGCAACCGTGGTCGCGGTACAGGTCCGTGGCGGCGACGACGGCGTCCTCTGTCGGATTGGGCGGGGTGTCGTCATAGACGACGGTGCCCTCGCTGTCGCCCATGGCGTCGAGCACGCGCTGGAGCAGCCCCGCCGCGCCGACGCCCTTGTCGGTGGCCAGGAAGGGACGGCGGATGCCGAGCCGGCGCAATTCGGCCGGCAGCGTGCCGAGCGCGCCGTAATCGAACTGGATCGTCGTCAGATAACTGATGGTCGCCATGATTTTCCCTCGGATTTCTTCGTGAGCGCGTCAGTCGCGGAACAGCCGGTCCGCCATGCGCGGCAGCGGGTCGAGAACGCGGTGCGGCGGGCAGTCCATCAGGTCGATGACCTGGGTCTTCGCGTCGATGCCCGGCGCCACCTCGGTCAGCACCAGACCGTCCGGCTCCACCGCGAAGACCGCCCGTTCGGTGACGATCTTCGCTTTCTGCCCGCGCTCCGCCACGTTGCGCAGCAACGGGTAGGTGATCTCGTCGACCCGCTCGACGAACTTGCGGACCTTGCCCTCGCGCTGGATGGTCAGCCGCCCGTCGCCGACCACCACCCCCAGCCCGGCGGTGGTGAAGGTGCCGGTGAAGACAAGCTCGCGGGCGTTGTAGGCGATGTCGATGAAGCCGCCGGGGCCGGGGTTGGCGGCGCCGAAGCGGCTGACGTTGACGTTGCCGGCCCGGTCGAACTGGGCGAAGGCCAGCGCCGCCGCCTCGCAGTTGCCGCCGTCGATGAAGTCGAACTGCGACGGACCGTCGATCAGCGCCTCGGGGTACATGTTGGCGGAGAACTGCCAGCCGCTCATGACCACGCCGCCGAAGGGGCCGTGTTCGGTGGTGAAGTTGTAGCGCAGCAGGCCGTCGTCGGCGAAGGCGCCATCCTCCATCATCACCGTCGGCACGTCGGACGAGGCGCCGAAGCCGAAGATGGTGACCACGCCCGGGCGCACCTCCGCCGCCGCGCGCCGCGCGATGACCTTGTCGGCGCCCTGCGGCAGCCGCTCGGTCGTCCGCCCGTCGAAGATCTGGCGGCCGAGGTAGCGGTCGTCGTAGCGGATGCCGGTGGTCATCATCGGTTCGGGCGCGACCACGACATGATCGACCAGTTCGCCCGGCACGCGCACCTCATGGACGGACCGCGAGCGGCGGGGTACCAGCTTGCGGACCTGCGCGATCACGGTGCCGCCCGACGCCTTCACCGCCAGCGCCACGGCCAGGGCCGAAGAGGTGATCGGCTCGTCCTCGAAGCTGAGGTTGCCGTGCTCGTCGGCGCTGGTCGCGCGGATGAAGCCGACGTTCAGCGGCCAGGTCGGGTAATGCAGGTATTCGTGGCCGTCGATGCTGTGCAGGCGGACCAGATCCTCCCGCGCCCGCTCGGTGTATTTGCCGCCCTGCTGGCGCGGGTCGATGTAGGAGCCGATGCCGATGGGTGTCAGATAGCCGGGGCCGCGCCGCGCGACCTCGCGCAGCCAATGCATGGTGGCGCCGATGGGCCAGCAATAGGCCTCGACCCGGTTCTCGCGGATCAGGCGCATCATCTCGGGCCGCTTGCCTGTCGCGGGGTCCAGCGCGTTCAGGTAGTTGCCAGACACCACGCGCTTCATCAGCCCTTCGATGGCGACATGGTCCATTCCCTTGATCCCCAGCGCGTCACCGACGCTGACCGGGAAGAAGAAGGTGAGGTCGCGCGGGCTGCCGGTGTCGCGGAACCGCTGGGCCAGCGCGCCGAGCAGGGCGTCCGGAGTCAGCCAGCCGATCACGCCGACGCTGGCCACGGTCTGGCCGGGCTGGATGAGCGCGACCGCCTCTTGCGCGGTGCAGACCTTGCTCATCGCGGCGTCACTCCTGGAAATGGATGATGTGGGTGCAGACGCAGACCGTTTCGCCGTGCTGGTTGGTCAGCGTCGCGTCGGCCCACAGCCGCTTCTTCGCGTCGTCGGCCCGCACGATGCGGTAATGGACGGTCAGCGTGTCGCCGATGCGGACCGGTTTGGTGAAACGGACGCGGTCATAGCCGTAGGACACGGCCGGGCGACCGGCCCAATCGAGGTATTTGGTGACGGCGCCCGACACGTAGCCGACCATCATCGACCCCTGGGCGACGCGGCCGCCCAACCCGACGCGGCGGGCGTATTCCTCGTCGCAATGATTGGGATGGTTGTCGCCGCTGATACCGGCGAAGGCGTAGATGTCGTATTCGCCGATGGTGCGCGTGTAGCTGGTCTCGGTGCCGATCAGCGTGGAAACCGGGCCGCGATGGTTGATGCGGGGCGGCGGATACTGGTGTTCGGACATGGGAATTCCTCCGGGAAAACGGGGGCGTGTGTGGCCGTCAGAGCCGCTCGGGCGCGAGGTCTCCCTCCAGCGCCAGCAGGGCTTCGAACAGGAAGTAGTCGCCCCAGATCAGTTCATGGGCGGTGGCGGCGCCGTTCCGCTTGTTGAAGCAGCCTTCGGTCAGGATGCCGGGTTGGCGGGCGTCGCCGGGGGCGGTCGGCGTCAGATAGCCGTTCACCAGCGCATCCACGGACTTGCGCGCCGCCGCCTCGTAGCGCTCGCGGTGTTCGGGAATCAGCGCCGCCAGCTTCAGCAGGGCGGCGGCGCCGATGGCGGTGGCCGAGCTGTCGCGCTCGGTCGCCGGGATCGCCGGGTCGTCGAAATCCCAGAAGGCGACCCCGTCGGCCGGAATGTTGGCGAGCCACCAGTCGGCGACGCGGACGGCGTCGGCGCGGAACTCCGTCTCGCCCCGCGCCAGCGCCTGGGCCAGCCCGATCATCGCCCAGCCCTGCGCACGGCCCCAGGTGCTGTTCTCGTGGATGCCCTTGTGGGTGTAGCGGCGCAGCAGGGCGCCGGTCTCGGGATCGAAGCTGGCCGACTGGCAGACCGACCCGTCGTCGCGTACGCACAGCGCGACATGCTGGAGCAGATGGTTGCGGGCGACCACCGCCGCGTCGCCGCCCTGGGACAGCAGCAGCGCGATGGTTCCCGGCAGGGCATCGATGTTGGCCTCGTTCACGCCGACGTCGAAGGCCTCCTCCGCCTCGGTGCCGAGCGGGATCAGCCGGGCGCGCGGGTTGTACATCCGCATCAGCCCGGCGGTGCCGGCGGCGGCGAGGTCGCGGGCCACCGGATCGCCGAGCAGGACGTCGCCGAGGCCGGCGCCGTACCAGAACAGGAACCCCTTGAAGACGGAGTTGGAGTCCGCGCGGACACGCAGCCGCGAGGCCCAGTCGCGGGCATGGTCGCGGTAGGCTGTGTCGCCTGTGCGCAGCGCGGCAAGCCACAGCATGCCGCACCAGAAGCCGCCGGTCCAATCACCGGCCGGGCTGCGCACCCACACGCCGTCGGCCGGATCGGCGTAATGGGGAAAGCCCGAACCGGGCTGTGCCAGGGTGGAGTCGACACGCGCCAGCACGCGCGCGATGGCGTTGGTCCGATCAATCATGATGCGTTTCCTCTTGGCGGTTCGGTCGCGCAGACCGTTTCGGTCGCCGATTGTCCGCATTGCCCTCTGTGATATGGGCGATGATAAGGATTGCTGAAAGCAACCGTCCAATATATTATAGAAGCGTTATTTATACGGAAAAGATATAAATATGGATCTGCGCCATCTCCGTTACTTCGTCGCGGTCGCGGAAGAGCTGAGCTTCACGCGGGCGGCCGAACGGCTGCACATCGCCCAACCGCCGCTCAGCCAGCAGATCCGCCAGCTTGAGGACGAACTCGGCGTCTCCCTGCTGTACCGGACGCGCCGTCATGTCGAGCTGACCGACAGCGGGCGCATCTATCTGGAACTGGCCCGGCAGATTCTGCGGTCGGTCGAAGCGGCGGCGGTCCAGGCCCAGCGCGCCCAGCGTGGCGAGATCGGGCAATTGGCGGTCGGATTCTTCGAGCACACCTCCTACACCGTGCTGCCGCCGATCCTGCGCGCCTATCGAGAACGCTATCCGATGGTCGATGTGCAATTGCGCTGGTTTCCGGTCGTCGATCAGGTCGACGCCCTGTTGCGCGGCGATATCGACGTCTCGTTCCTGCGGCCGGTCTTCAATTCCGAAGACATCACGAGCGACTCCCTGCTCAAGGAGCCCTTCGTGCTCGCCGTTCCGTCGGACCATCCCTTCGCGGAGCTGGAGACTGTGCCGTTCGCCGACTGTGCTTCGGAAAGCTTCATCATCTACAGCCAGAAATCGGCCCCGGACTTTCACGGCATGATCGCCGGCATGTGCGCCGCGGCCGGCTTCGTTCCCAAGGTCGCTGCGGAGGTGGCGCAGGTCTACACCGCGCTCGGGCTGGTCAGCTCGGGCGCCGGGATCGCGTTCGTGCCGTCCGCCGTGCGCCGGGTGCATTTCGAGCAGGTCGTCTACAAGACCCTGTCGGGCGACGACGCCCGGATCGAGGTGCTGTTGGGATGGACGCAACGCACGCCGTCCCCCTTGTTGAAGGCGTTCATCGATACCGCGAAAACGGTCGTGCGCGGCATGAGCGCGCCGACGCCGCGCGCCGCTGGATGATATGGAACAAAGAAAGCCCGCCAAGCCGTCGGGCTTGGCGGGCGTGAGGCGATGTGACGTCGGGTTCTACTTCTTGACCAGCGGACAGCCGCCGTCTTCCAGCGGACGGAAGGCCTCCTCGGCCGGGATCGTGGCGCGCAGCTTGTAGAAGTCGCCCGGCTTCTTGGATTCGGACGGCTTCTTGACCTCGAACAGATAGAGCGGGTGGATCTTGCGGCCATCGGCGCGGATGGTGCCCTTGCCGAACAGCGGATCGTCGGTCGGCGTGGCCTTCATCGCCGCGACCACCTTGGCGCCGTCGCCATCCTCCTTCAGCGTCGCCACAGTCTTCAGATAATGGGTCACCGCCGAATAGACGCCGGCCTGGGCGCTGGTCGGGAAGGCTCCCCGGTTGGCGGCGGTGAAGGCCTGGGCGAACTTGCGGTTCTCGTCGGTCATGTCCCAGTACCAGGCTTCGGTCAGGATCAGGCCCTGCGCGGCATTCAGTCCCAACGCCTGCACGTCGCTCATGAACACCAGCAGGCCGGCGAGATTCTGACCGCCCTGGGTGATGCCGAACTCCGCGGCCTGCTTGATGGCGTTGATGGTGTCGCCGCCGGCGTTGGCCAGGCCGATGATCTTGGCCCTTGATGCCTGTGCCTGGAGCAGGAAGGAGGAGAAATCGGTGCCGGGGAAGGGGTGCCGGATCCTGCCCAGGACCTTGCCGCCGTTCTTGAGGACGACGGCCTCGGTGTCCCGTTCCAGTGCATGACCGAAGGCGTAGTCGGCGGTCAGGAAGTACCAGCTGTCGCCGCCGGTCTTCACCACCGCCTTGCCGGTGGCATTGGCCAGGGCCCAGGTGTCGTAGGTCCAATGGATCGAGTTGGGGGTGCAGGCGGCGCCCGTCAGGTCGGCGGTTCCGCCGCCGGAGACGATCATCACCTTGTTCTTTTCCTGGACCACCTGATTGACCGCGAGGATCACCGAGGAGGTCGGCACGTCGACGATCATGTCGACCTTGTCGACGTCGATCCATTTGCGGGCGATGCTCGACCCGATGTCGGGCTTGTTCTGGTGGTCGGCGGCCACGACCTCGACCTTCAGCCCATGTTTTTCAGGCTGGAAGTCCTCGACGGCCTTCCTGGCCGCCCAGATCGATCCCGGTCCGGACAGCCCGGCGTAGATCCCGGACTGGTCATTCAGCACGCCGATGCGGACGACGCCATCGGTGATCTCGGCGTGCGCCGTGCCAAGGCTCAGCAGAGCGCCGACGCACAGGCCGATGGAACTTCCCTTCAACATGGCTTCCTCCCCTCTTGGATGTGTTTGTGGATGGCGCGCGGAGCGCCTCATCAGCCGTCCGCGGATCCGGAGCGTGCATCGCCCAGGACGCGGCGGCGCAGATCGTTCAACTCTCCGGCGATGCCACGCCGGAAAGTCAGGACGCACAGGATGAAGATCGCCCCGATGATGATGGTCACGAAGGATCCGACCTTGTCGGCCAACTCGTTCTGAAGCACGACGACCACGCCGGCTCCCAGCATCGGGCCGATCACGGTGCCGACACCGCCCAGCAGCGTCATCAGCACCACCTCGCCCGACACGTGCCAATGGACATCGGCCAGCGTGGCGAACTTGAACACCAGCACCTTGGTGGCGCCGGCCAGCCCCGCCAGCCCGGCCGACAGCACGAAGGCGAGCAGCTTGTAGCGCGCGACGTCGTAGCCGAGCGAGGTCACCCGAGCCTCGTTCTCGCGGATCGCCTTCAGGATCTCGCCGAAGGGCGAGTGGATGGCCCGGTGGATCACCCACAGCCCGAAGACGACGATGGCCAGAACCACGTAATAGAGCGTGGTGTCGTCGGAAAGGTCGATCAGGCCGAACAGGCTGCCGCGCGGCACGCCCTGCAAACCGTCCTCGCCGCCGGTGAATGGCGCCTTCAAGAAGACGAAGAACATCATCTGGGCGAGCGCCAGCGTCACCATCGCGAAATAGATGCCATGGCGGCGGATGGCGATCAGCCCGAACACGGCGCCCAGCAGCGCGGCGGCTCCGGCGCCGAGTGCGAGGCTGGGCAGGGTCGGCAACTCCCACGCCTTCAGCGCGTGGGCGGTCACATAGGCCGCCGTGCCCAGGAAGGCGGCGTGGCCGAAGGACAGCAGCCCGGTGTAGCCGAGCAGAAGATTAAACGAGCAGGCGAACAGACCGAAGCACAGGACGGTCATGCCCAGCACCGGGTAGGTCACGAACGGCGCCGCCATCGCCAGGGCGAGAAGGGCTAGAATGCGGACGCGGTTGACGGTGAACCGGTCAAAAGTGACGGGAGTGTCGGTCATCGGTTTTATCTTTCCTTGCCGAACAGTCCGGCCGGCCGTAGGAGCAGCACGATCGCCATGATGATGAAGACCATGGTCGAGGAGATTTCCGGGTAGAGCACCTTGGGGATGGCTTCGACGACCCCGAGCATCAGCCCGGTCGCGATCGAGCCGACGATCGATCCCATGCCGCCGATGACGACCACGGCAAACACGACGATGATCATGTTGGAGCCCATCAGCGGACTGACCTGGAGCACCGGAGCCGCCAATACGCCGGCGAAGCCGGCCAGCCCGACACCAAGCCCATAGATCAGCATCACCATGATGGGGACGTTGATTCCGAAGGCTTGCGTCAGCTTCGGATTCTCGGTGGCGGCCCGCAGATAGGAGCCGAGGCGGGTCTTCTCGATGACGAACCAGGTCCCGACGCAAACGGTCAGCGACGCGACAATCACCCAGGCCCGGTATTTCGGCAGGAACATGAAGCCCAGATTGAAGCCGCCGGTCAGGCCGTCCGGCATGTCGAACGGCTGGCCGGCGACGCCGAACCAGTGCCGGAACATGCCCTCGATCACCAGCGCGATGCCGAAGGTCAGCAGCAGCCCGTAGAGATGGTCGAGCTTGTAGATCCATTGCAGCAGGGTGCGTTCGACGGCGATCCCGATCAGCGCCACCGCCAGCGGCACAAGGATCAGCGACCACCAATAGCTGATCCCCCAGTAATACAGTCCCATCCACGCCAGGAAGGCACCGATCATGTAGAAGGCGCCATGAGCGAAGTTGATGATGTTGAGCATCCCGAAGATCACCGAGAGCCCGATGCTGAGCATCGCGTAAAAGGATCCGTTCACCAGGCCGAGGACCAGTTGCCCCATGAGCGCCTGGATGGGAAAACCGAAGATCTCGGTCATTCTCCAAACCTTCCGAATTATGTGGTCGCGGCGCCTTCCAGGGGCGCCGTTGGGGGCGCCGTTTGGGGGCGCTTTCGGGGGCGTCGCAAAGGAGCGCCGGTGCGGTCAGACGCCGAGATAGTCGCGCAGCAACCCCATCTTCGACGGCAGGTCGCGTCGTTCGATTTCCGTGGCCACCCGACCATGCTCCACGACGTACATCCGGTCGGCCAGCGGCGCGGCGAAGCGGAAATTCTGCTCGACCAGCAGGATCGTATAGCCCTTGGCCTTCAGATCGCGGATGATCTCGCCAAGCTTTTCGACGATGACCGGCGCCAGCCCTTCGGATATTTCGTCGAGCAGCAGCAGGCGGGCGCCGGTGCGCAGGATGCGGGCCATCGCCAGCATCTGCTGCTCGCCGCCGGACAGGCGGGTCCCCTGGCTGTGGCGCCGTTCCTTCAGGTTCGGGAACATGGCGTAGATTTCCTCCACGCTCATGCCGCCGCTGGCGACCTTGGGCAGGAGAAGCAGGTTCTCCTCGCAGGACAGGCTGGAATAGATGCCACGCTCCTCCGGGCAATAGCCGACACCCAGCCGCGCGATGCGGTGCGGCGGCAACCGGATGACATCCTTTCCATCGAGCATGATCGACCCTGACCGTCGCCCGGTGAGTCCCAGGATGGCGCGCATTGTCGTGGTGCGCCCGGCGCCGTTGCGGCCCAGCAGCGACACGCATTCGCCTTGGTTGACGACGAAGTCCATGCCGTGCAGCACGTGCGATTCGCCGTAGAACGCGTGCAGATCGGTGACGCGCAGATATTCGACGGGCGTATGCTCGATCCGACGGCTCATCACAGTGCCTCCACCAGTTCGTCGTTGGCGGCGGACCCCATGTAGGCCTCGATGACGCGCGGGTCGTCCGACACCTCGGCGTAGGAGCCCTCGGCGAGGACGGCTCCGCGGGCGAGCACGGTGATGGCGTCGCTGATGCCGGCGACGACCTTCATGTTGTGCTCGACCATCAGGATGGTGCGGTTGGCCGACACCCGCTTGATCAGGTCCATGACGCGGTCGACGTCCTCGTGCCCCATGCCCTGGGTCGGTTCGTCGAGCAGCATCACCTCGGGGTCGAGCGCCAGGGTGGTGGCGATTTCCAGCGCCCGTTTCCGGCCATAGGGCATTTCCACGGCGGCCATGCCGGAAAAACTTTTCAGCCCGACAAGGTCCAGAATCTCCGCTGCCCGGTCGTTCAGGCCATCAAGTGACCGGTTCGACTTCCAAAAATGGAGGGAGGTCCCGAGACCGCGCTGCATGGCCACGCGGACATTCTGAAGGGCCGTCAGATGCGGAAACACCGCCGAGATTTGAAAGGAGCGCACGATGCCCCGGCGCGCGACCTGTGCCGGCTTTTCGCCGGTGATGTCGGTCCCGTTGAACAGAATCCGGCCACGGGTCGGTTCCAGAAACTTGGTGAGCAGATTGAAGCAGGTCGTCTTGCCTGCGCCGTTGGGTCCGATCAGCGCGTGGATGTGTCCGCGCTGGACCTTGAGATCGACGCAGTTGACGGCCGTAAAGCCCTTGAATTCCTTGGTCATGCCATAGGTCTGAAGGACGAAATCGTCCATGGCGCTTCCTCTTTCCGTCCCGATTTGTCTTTCCTAGCGCAAGAAGGCGCATGTAACGCGGTAACCGTGACCATTGGTTCACAGTGACCGCGCGAGAATCGCCAGCATCCACTGGATGAGAATTGCTGGCGGACGGGATTGTTGGTACGGAAAGACTGTAGGGCAGAGGATAGGGCGCCACAAATATATTATTAGTATTTTATTTATATCGGCTTCATATAAGGCATCGTCCATCGACACCGAATCGAGCCCAGCCGCGCGGATGGCCGCACGGTCCGGGCATCGGTCGCTGTTTCCTGAGTTCGGGGCTTGGTTCAGGCTGACCTTCCCCCGGCAGAAAGGACACCGGGTTAAGCGGCTCGAAGCTCGGCCTGGTCCGGGGTGATGTAGCCGAGAGCCGAGTGCAGTCGCTGGC
>NZ_JAVDTO010000025.1:0-54295 GCF_031455875.1 Azospirillum sp. BE72 | reverse complement strand
TGCCGAAGAAGGCCAACCACACCGCCAAGCCTAAGCCTGACCCAATGACATTCCTACTTTGCGCCAACCACTGACACTTCTAACCGGGCGCAACAAACTCCGCCCGCAAGATCGAACTGTCAGTGCGCTGCTGATTGAGGACGCTGCCGCATCGGAAAGATGTGCAGAATTTTCCAAGCCGGCCGTGAACCGACAAGACCGCCGTCGCGGCGATGACCGATGCTGTCGCTTCACCCACCGGAAACAATGGGAAAGCGACAGTCATGTCCGCACCGGCCGCACCCGGCAACTCCCCCCTGCCCTGGCTTCTGCTTCTTCTGTCGGTGACGACGGGGCTGGTCGATGCCATCAGCGTTCTCGGCCTGGGCAAGGTCTTCACCGCCAACATGACCGGCAACGTCGTCTTCCTCGGCTTCGCCGCCGCCGGCACGCCAGGTTTCCTGGTCATGCCCGCGGTGACGGCGCTGGCGTCCTTCCTTGCCGGCGCCCTGATCGCCGGCCGGGTTGGTCGGACGCTGGCCGGACGGCCGATGCGGCACTGGCTGCTGGCCGCGGCCCTGTTCGAGACGTCGCTGTTCTGGATCGCCGCGATCGTCGCCGCCGGTTTCGATGTCGGCACGCAGGCTCCCGCTTCCGGTTTGTATACGATCATCGCCCTGACCGGGTTCGCGATGGGCTTCCGCAACGCCACGGTCCGGCAGTTGAAGGTACCCGACCTGACGACGACGGTCCTGACCCTGACCCTGACCGGGCTGGCGGCCGATTCCAGCCTTGCCGGCGGCGCCAACACCAATGTGGCACGCCGGATGGCCAGCGTCGGCGCGATCTTCCTCGGTGCCGTGATCGGCGCCGTTATGGTGACGCAGAGCGGGCTGGTGCTTCCCCTGGTCGTCGTCGGCGTGCTGGTGCTGGCGGGGACCGCGGTCTGCGCGCTCCATCCGGTCGCGGCCGCGCCGGCCGCAGCCTGACGCCGGAGATCGGACCGATGAAGGCAGGCCGGCTGGAGGCATTCACCGACGGGGTGGTGGCGATCGTCATCACCATCATGGTGCTGGAGTTGAAGGTGCCGGCGGACGGCAGCCTCGCCGCCCTGGCGGAGCGCATCCCCATCCTGCTGGCCTATGTGCTGTCCTTCGTCAATGTCGGGCTCTACTGGAACAACCATCACCATCTGTTGCAGGCGACCGCGCGCATCGACGGGCGGGTGCTGTGGGCGAACCTGTTCCTGCTGTTCTGGCTGTCGCTGGTGCCCTTCGTCATCCGTTGGCTCGATGAAAGCGCCTTCTCGCCGGTGGCGACCGCAGCCTATGGCGTCGTCCTCGGCATGGCGGCGGTCGGCTACAACCTGACCGAACGGGCGATCATCGCCTGCGGCGGCCGGAATTCGGCGGTGGCGCGGGCCGTCGGTTCCGACCTGAAGGGCAAGATCAGCATGGCGTTCTACGCCATGGCCATTCCCCTTGCCTTCGTCCTGCAGTCTCTGTCCATCCTGCTCTACGTGTCGGTGATCCTACTGTGGCTGGTGCCGGACCGGCGGATCGAGCGCGCCCTGGAGGAGTGAAGGGATGATCATCGCATTTCGAAAAGCTCCTGGTGGAAGCGCTGCTCCACCGGCAGTCCCTGGGCCGCGAAATCCTGCCGCAGCGCCTGCCCGAAGCCTGCCGGGCCGCAAAACCAGATGCCGGCGTTGCGCCAGTCCGGCACCGCCGCGCGAATGCGCTCGCCGGTCAGGCGACCGTCGCGGCCATCGACCAGGACGTGCAGGCACACGCCCGCAGCAGCCGCGTCGGCCGTGAGCTTGGCGATGGCCTCTTCGTCATAGTCGCGCGTGGTGTGGAAAAAGTGGATGGTTTGCCGCGGTTGCCCGGGGTTCCTCGCCAGGTACTTCATGCGGGCGATGAAGGGCGTCACACCGATGCCGCCGCCCACCCAGATCTGGTGAGGGCAGTCGTCATCGAAGGTGAAGCAGCCGTATGGTCCCTCGACCGTCACCGCTTGGCCGATCCGCAGCCTTTCCCGCAGGCGCCGCGTGTGGTCGCCCAACTCCTTGATCACGAAGGTGATGCGGTGCTCGGCCTCGTTCCAGGCCGAGGCGATGGTGTAGGGGTGCGCGCCCTCCGCCGCATCGGACATGGCGAAGGCGAATTGGCCCGCCTTGTGTCCCGGCCATCCCTGCGGCACGTCGATCTCGGCCTCGATCACGCGCAAACCCGGATAGTGGTGGAGCGCGCCGATGGTCCCCGAAACCCGCCGGTCGGCACCGATGCGGCCCAGCAGAGACATGACCGCGGCCCATGTGCCGCCGGCAAGCAGCACCCCCAGGACCCAGCCGATGGGCGCGGTCCAGTAAGCGAAGTCGGTGAGCACGACGGTGTGGAACACCAGCACCAGATAGGTGATCGCCATCAACCGGTGCATCTTGAAGAACAGTCGGTATGGGAGGCTCTTGATCAGCGCAAGCGCGATCAGCACCAGCGCGGCATAGAACGCCCATTCGCCGATTGCTTCCGCCGTGCCGCGAAGCTCCATCAGCGACTGAGCGACAGGGTTCTCCAACGGGGCACGCGGGCCACGCCGCGGCCGGTCCAGCCAGCCCCAGCCCACCGCCCATTTCGTTCCCTGCGCCCAAAGCCAGTGGGCGATTGCGAAGACGAGAGCGCCGATGCCCAGCCATTTGTGCAGGCGGTACATCTTGTCGAGGCCGCCGAACCACCTCTCGGGCCAGCGGGGGCGCAGCGCCAGGATCATGGCGACGCTCATGCACCCGATGGCAATCACGCCGCTATACTGGACCATACTGGAGCGGAATGGGAAATAGCCGGTCCACTGGAATACGGAGGTGTCCGCGGCAAGCCACAGCACGGTCAACAGCGCCAGCAGGCCCCAGAAGGCAAGCTTGATCTTCTGCATGGCGATCTTCCTCCTGCTGCGCCGCCAGGCAAGCGGCAGTGCATAAATGATTTTTCTAATGATGGCGGCCGGCAAGCCGAATCAGCGAAATGCAGCCATTCGCGCCCGGAACAAATTCGGATCCCGTACAGTGCGATGGCGAAACCGGTCACCCGCCCTTTCCTAAATACATCCGAAGTCGGAAATATTTCACTTCACAACCGGCCGCTTGCCGCCTATGATCGCTCTTCCCTGCGCGATTCCGTTCCGGCTGCCGATATGGCCGGCGCCGCGTCCTCCGTCCGGTTCGGGCGATTTCATCCGTCGTGTTTTGCAAGGCTCTTCCATGTCTCCCGTTCTTCGGCCGCGCAAGGCCGCGATCGCATTCATTCTGGTCACCGCAGCGCTCGACATCGTCGCGATGGGCATCGTCATTCCGGTGCTGCCGGCGCTGATCGAGGAGTTCGTTGGGGCCAATGCGCAGGCCGGCACCATCAACGGTGCACTGGTGGCGTTGTGGGCGCTGATGCAGTTCTTCTGCTCTCCCGTGATCGGTTCGCTGTCGGACCGTTTCGGGCGGCGGCCGGTGATCCTGCTGTCGGCCCTGGGACTGGCGGTGGATTATGTGCTGATCGCGGTGGCGCCGAACCTGTGGTGGCTGGTGGTCGGCCGGGCGATCGCCGGCATCACCTCCTCCAGCTTCACCACCGTGTTCGCCTATATGGCCGACGTGACGCCGCCGGAGCAGCGGGCGCGGGCCTATGGCCTGATCGGTGCCGCGTTCAGCGCCGGCTTCATCGCCGGCCCCCTCCTCGGCGGATTGCTGGGAGAGCTGTCGCCGCGCGCCCCCTTCTGGGCGGCCGGTGCGCTCAGCGGGTTGGCTTTCCTCTATGGCCTGGTTGTTCTGCCGGAATCGCTTGCGGCGGAAAACCGGATGGCGTTTTCCTGGCGCCGGGCCAATCCGTTCGGCGCACTGCGCCTGCTGCGGTCCCACTCCGAGCTGTCGGGGTTGGCCCTGGTCAATTTCATGCTGCATTTCTCCCACAATGTCTTCCCCGCGGTCTTCGTGCTCTATGCCGCGCATCGGTACGGCTGGAGCGCCTGGGACGTCGGGCTTCTGCTGGCGGTGGTCGGCGCGCTGGACATGGTCATGCAGGGGCTGATCGTGTCGCGCATGGTGAAGTGGCTGGGCGACCGTGGCACGATGGTGGTTGGCCTGTTCGGCGGGGCCGGCGGGCTGGCCTGCATGGGGCTGGCGTCGGACGGCGGCTGGTTCGCGCTGGCCATCCTGCCGAACGCGCTGTGGGGGCTGGCGATGCCGACCATCCAGTCGCTGATGACGCAGCGGGTCTCCCCCTCCGAACAGGGCCAGCTGCAGGGCGCCAACATGAGCGTGGCGAGCGTTGCCGGCATCCTGTCGCCGGTCTTCTTCGGTGCGGTCTATTCCGCTTCCGTCGGGGCCGAGCCGCTGTTCCCCCATCCGGGCGCGGCCTTCGTCATCGCGGCGCTGGTGCTGCTGGTGGGGGCGGTGATCGGCTGGGTGGTGGCGCGGCGCAACGGCCGGGCGGAAGAGGCGGGCAGCGCTGCGGCCTGACCGGCGCACCTTCCCCACCCCCTTGCCCACGGGCAACCCTTGCACCGGCTGTGGGGCGTCCCACATAGCTGCCGGCAATCCCGCAGAATGTCCCATTGCTCCGCTGCGTTATCAGCGGTGGGAATTTGCGGGCCGACAGGGTAAGACTGTCGGCTTCCATCCTTATCGACAGCTGAGACCCGGAGAACGCGATGCTCGCGGCCCCCAACCTGTTCACCCACCGCCCGGACCGGAGCGTGCGCCCCAAGGCTGCGCCCTTCCTGCCGATGTCGCGTGCGGAAATGGACCGGCTGGGCTGGGACCAGTGCGACGTCATCGTCGTCACCGGCGACGCCTATGTCGACCATCCCAGCTTCGGCATGGCGATCATCGGCCGACTGCTGGAATCGCAGGGCCTGCGCGTCGGCATCATCGCCCAGCCGGACTGGAGCAGTGCGGAGCCGTTCAAGATCCTGGGCAAGCCGCGGCTTTTCTGGGGCGTGACCGGCGGCAACATGGATTCGATGGTCAACCACTACACGGCCGACCGTCGCCTGCGCCACAACGACAGCTACACCCCGAACGACGAGGGCGGCAAGCGGCCGGACCGCGCCGTCATCGTCTATTCCCAGCGCTGCCGCGAAGCCTTCAAGGACGTTCCCATCGTGCTGGGCGGCATCGAGGCGTCGTTGCGCCGCATCGCCCAGTACGACCATTGGAGCGAGAAGATCCGCCGCTCCGTCCTGGTCGATTCGAAGGCGGACATGCTGGTCTACGGCAACGCCGAACGTGCGATCATCGAAATCGCCCAGCGTGCGCTGAAGGGGGAATCGCCCAAGGCGATGACCGACATCCGCGGCACCGCCATCATGCGGTCTGCCCTGCCGGAAGGCTGGACGGTCGTCGACAGCAGCTCCATCGACGATCCCTCGGCGCCGGTGTCGCCGCGCGCCGCCGGCGCCGACCGCATGGCGGTGCGCCTGCCCAGCTTCGAGCAGGTGACGGCCGACAAGGTGCTCTACGCCCATGCCAGCCGCGTGCTGCACCAGGAGAGCAATCCCGGCAATGCCCGCGCGCTGGTCCAGCGCCACGGCGACCGCGACGTCTGGCTGAACCCGCCGCCGATCCCGCTGGAAACCAACGAGATGGACGGCGTCTACGACCTGCCCTACGCCCGGGCGCCCCACCCGTCCTATGGCGACGCGCGCATTCCGGCCTGGGAGATGATCCGCTTCTCCGTCAACATCATGCGGGGATGCTTCGGCGGCTGTTCCTTCTGCTCGATCACCGAGCATGAGGGGCGCATCATCCAAAGCCGGTCGGAAGGCTCCATCCTTCGCGAGATCGAGCATATCCGCGACAAGACCAAGGGCTTCACCGGCGTCATTTCCGACATGGGCGGGCCGACCGCCAACATGTACCGGCTGGCCTGCAAGGACAAGGAGACGGAATCCGTCTGCCGCCGTCCGTCCTGCGTCTTTCCGGACATCTGCAAGAACCTGAACACCGACCATTCCTCGCTGGTGCAGCTCTACCGCAAGGCCCGCGCGGTGCCGGGGGTGAAGAAGATCCACATCGCGTCCGGCCTGCGCTACGACCTCGCCGTCCGCAATCCGGAATATGTGAAGGAGCTGGTGACCCACCATGTCGGCGGCTACCTGAAGATCGCGCCGGAACACACCGAGCCGGGTCCGCTGGCGAAGATGATGAAGCCCGGCATGGGCGCCTATGACGAGTTCAAGCGGATGTTCGACAAGGCGGCGAAGGAGGCGGGGAAGAAGCTCTACCTGATCCCCTACTTCATCGCCGCCCACCCCGGCACCACGGACGAGGACATGATGAACCTCGCGCTGTGGCTGAAGCGGAACGGCTTCAAGGCGGATCAGGTGCAGACCTTCCTGCCCTCGCCGATGTCGCTGGCGACGGCGATGTACCACAGCGAGCGCAATCCGTTGCGCCCGGTGCGACGCGTCGGGTCGGAGATGGTGTCGTCGGCAAAGGGCTTGAAGCAGCGCCGCCTGCACAAGGCCTTCCTGCGCTACCACGATCCGGAGAACTGGCCGATCCTGCGCGAGGCGCTGAAGCGCATGGGCCGCGAGGATCTGATCGGACCGGGCGAGGAGCATCTGATCCCCGCTTGGCAGCCGGTCGGCGCCACCGCCAAGCCGCGGGAGAAGGGACCCAAGGGTAAGGCCTTCCTGACCCAGCAGGCCGGCCCGGGGCGCCGTGTGGTGCCGCCGGTGAGCAAGGCGCCGGGGGCGAAACCGGCCGGGAGCAAACCAGTTGCCCCGAATCCGACCGGTATGAAGCCGCGCCAGACGAACCTGAAGGGACGTTGATCCGCAGGTGGCGCATCCACCAAAGGGGTAGTGGCGCCTGCGAAGCAACTTTGTTATACCGTTTCGTCTTTTCATTTCCTGTCGAACGGGAGGCTGCATGCGTACCAAGTGCCTGCTGAACACTCCCGCGCCGGCCAGCCGCATCCTTTCGGACCGCCACTCCTAGGTCCGACACAAGGCGGCATCAGCGCGGGCTGTCGCAAGCCCCGCACCGCTCCAATTCCGCTCTTTCCCGAACGGCGTCGCCGACCCCAGTCCCAGCTTGGCAAAGTGCCAGCTCGGGGTCTGCGGCCTGCCCGCCGTGGAGCCGGCGTTTTACCGCCGGCCCTGCCCCGGTTGGATTCCCATGGCTCTGTCGAAACGCACCCCGCGCCCGAACGCCATCCGCAGCGTCCTGGCCTTTACCTTCCGTCACTGGCGCCGCCAGACCCCGCTGGCCCTCGGCATCGCCGGGGCTATCGCCCTGTCGACGCTCGCCGACGTCTTCATGCCGCTGTTCGCCGGCCGGCTGGTCGACGCGCTGACCCTGCTGCCGGGCGACCGCGACGCGGCCCTGCACGAGGCGCTGACCGCCTTCGGCGCCATGGTGGCGCTGGGCGTCGGCATGGTGGTGATGCGCCACATCGCCTGGAGTGGCGTCATCCCCTTCACTCTGCGCATCATGGCCGATGTCGGGCAGGACAGTTTTCACCGCATCCAGCGCTTCTCCACCGACTGGCACGCCAACAGCTTCGCCGGATCGGTTGTCCGCAAGATCACCCGCGGCATGTGGGCGCTCGACACGCTGGACGACACGCTGCTGCTGGCGCTGTGGCCGTCGCTGGTCGTGCTGATCGGCACGATGGTGACGCTGGGGCTGCATTGGCCGGCGATGGGGCTGGTGATCGCGCTCGGCACCGTCGTCTACATCGCGATGACAGTGCTGTTCTCCACCCTCTACATCGCGCCGGCTGCCCGGCTGTCCAACGCTTGGGACACCAAGCTGGGCGGAACGCTGGCCGACGCCGTCGGCTGCAACGCCGTGGTCAAGGCCTTCGGCGCCGAGCCGCGCGAGGATGACCGGCTGGCCGGTGTCGTCGACAAATGGAGCCGCCGCACCCATCGCACCTGGACCCGCCACACCCGCCACAGCACCGTGCAATTGGTGGTTCTGCTCTTGATCCGCAGCAGCGTGGTGGCGACCGCGCTGTGGCTGTGGTGGCGCGGGCAGGCGACGCCGGGCGACGTGGCCTATGTGCTGACCACCTATTTCGTCGTCCATGGCTATCTGCGCGACATCGGCATGCACATCAACCACCTCCAGCGCTCCGTCAACGAGATGGAGGAGCTGGTGGCGATCCATGCCGAACCGCTGGGTGTGGAGGACCGGCCCGGTGCCGCCCCGATCAGCATTCAGGCTGGCGAGGTGCGCTTCGACCACGTCACTTTCCGCTATGGCGGCCACACCACGCCGCTCTACCGCGACCTGTCCGTGACCATCAAGGCGGGGGAGCGGGTCGGGCTGGTCGGGCCGTCGGGGTCGGGCAAGACCACCTTCGTCAAGCTGATCCAGCGGCTGTACGATGTGACCGACGGACGTGTGTTGATCGATGGACAGGATGTGGCGGGGGCGACGCAGCATTCGCTGCGCTCGCAGATCGCCATCGTCCCGCAGGAGCCGATCCTTTTCCACCGCACCCTGGCGGAGAACATCGCCTATGGCCGCCCCGGCGCGTCGATGGCGGAGATCGAGCGGGCGGCCAAGCTCGCCAACGCCCATGACTTCATCGCCCGCCTGCCCAAGGGTTATGCCACGCTGGTGGGCGAGCGCGGCGTCAAGCTGTCGGGCGGCGAGCGTCAGCGGGTGGCGCTGGCCCGCGCCTTCCTGGCCGATGCGCCGATCCTGATCCTGGACGAGGCGACCTCCAGCCTCGATTCGGAATCGGAGGCGCTGATCCAGGAGGCGATCGAACGTCTGATGCAGGGCCGCACCGCCATCATCATCGCCCACCGCCTGTCCACGGTGCGCACGCTGGACCGCATCCTGGTCTTCAACCAGGGCCGGGTTGTGGAGGAAGGCAGCCATGCCGCCCTGCTCCACCGCGCGGGCGGGCTCTACCGCCGCCTGTTCGAACAGCAGTCGGCGCCGGAGCCGGTGCGGCGCATCGGGGGCTGAGACAGCCCCCGCCCCCTCAAACGAACAGTTCCATCGTCTGCGGCACGTTGCGCGGCGTCTCTCCCGCCAGGACGGCGCGGGCGACGTCGACGGCGGCGAGGAGACCGCTTTCGGTGAAGGGCTTGGGCAGGCAGCCGATGCCGGTGAGCGGGCCGTCCTTCTTCAGTTCGTCGCGGAACGACGTGATGAACAGGCACGGTACGCCGAGCGCGTTCAGGCCGCGCGCGGCGTCTATGCCGTTGGTGCCTAAGCCCAGATGCACGTCGACCAGCGCCAGGTCCGGCTTGTCGGCCTCGGCCATCTCCACCGCCTCGTTCGCCGTCACGGCAGGGCCGATGACGCTGTGGCCGACCGATTCAAGGTAGAGCTGCTGTTCCAGCGCGATCAGCACCTCGTCCTCCACCAGCAGGATCTTCATCCGTCGATCTCCTCGGCGGAGGAGGCTTCCAGCAGCGGCACCGCATCGGGCACCGGGAGCTCGATCCGGAAGGTGGTGCCCTGCGGGGTGGTGTCGATGTCCACGCTGGCCCGGATCTGGCCGGCGAGGCTGGAAATCAGGCGCATGCCCAGGCTGCGGCTCTTGCGGATGTCGAAGTTGGACGGCAGCCCCGGACCGCGGTCCGACACGGTCAGGGACAGGTCGCCGCCCTCGCGCCGGAAGGTCACCGTCACCCGTGCCGGTCCGCCTCCGCGGTGTTTCACCGCGTTGGTGATCAGCTCGTTCGCGATCAGTCCCAGCGGTGCGGCGTGGTCGATCGGCAGATCGATGACCTCGGACCGCACGACGATGTTGCACATGCTCTCGCCGCCCGATGCACGGGCGAGGTCGTCGCACAACTCGTTCAGGTAGGTGCCGAACTCGATGGTCTGGAACTGGTCGGCCTGATAAAGGCGGTTGTGGACGCGCGCGATCGCCTCGATGCGGCTGCGGGCATCCTGGAAATGCACCCGCACCCCCTCGTCCGGCAGGCTCAGGGTCTGCAGGGTAAGAAGGCTGGATACCAGCTGCAGGCTGTTCTTGACGCGGTGGTTGACCTCGCGCAGCAGGGTCGATTTCTGGCCGACCAGCTTGCGCAGCGCCGCCTCCATCGACTTGATCTCCGTCACGTCGATGTGCATCAGCACCGTGCCCCCGAAGGGGCCGGCCGGCATGGGGGCGGCAAGGCAGCGGAACCAGTGCTGGTTGGCGGTGACATATTCCGCCGACACCGGCGGCCCTCCGTCGCTCAGCAGCCTGCGCAAGCCCTCCATCACGTCGTCCGCCCGCGGGTCGGCGGTCTGGCCCTTGCCGCAATGGTGGAGGTAATCGTCGCCGACGATGCAGCCCTGGCCGAGGAAGGTCGTCTCCGGTCCAGCTTCCGCCCAGGCGCGGTTGACCGAGACGATGTGGCCGGACCGGTCGAGCACCGCGATGAAGGCGGGCAGCGCATCCAGCGTCGCCTTGGTCTGTTCGGCCAACTGCCGCATGGCGAGCGCGCTGGCGCGCAGTTCCTCGCGGGTGCGGCGGCGTTCGGTGATGTCGCGCAGGATGCCGGTGATGAAGCTGCGCCCTTCCGATTCCCAGCGCGCCATCGACAGTTCCAAGTCGATGTGACTGCCGTCGCGGCGACGTCCGGAAAGCTCCACTGGCTGGGTGACGGCGTCGAGGCTGCCGGAACTGCCCGGTCCGCTGTGCTCGGCCATGGCGAGCCAGTCCGGTGCGTCGTCGCCCAGCAGCACCGTCACGCTCTGCCCGATCAGCTCCTCCGAGCGGTAGTCGAACTGGCGGGTTGCGGCGCCGTTCATCCACTGCACCATGCCGCGGGTGTCGGTGGTGACGATGGCGTCGGGAGCGGTGTCGACGATGGCGCGGTAGCGGGCGTCGCGCTGCTCGCGCAGGACGCGCTCGCGGTTTACCGAAGCGGTGACGTCGGTCACCTGGATCAGGCAGCGCGCCTCTGCTCCGGCCACCCCTCCGGTCGTCTGGGCGTGGACCGGCAGCGGACGGATCACCACATTGTGGACCATCCGCCGCCCGTCCGGCAGGCGCAGCGGGAACAACATCGGATTCAGCGTGTGCGACAGCACGCCGGGCGCCCCGGTCGCCAGCGTGTCGCGCACCGCAATGTGCAGGCGCGATTCGCGCAGGTTCGGCAGCGCATCGAACAGGTCATGCCCAAGAATCTCCCGGGCGGTAAGGGTGGAGGCCTGCTCCATCCAGCCGTTCCAGTACAGGACCCGGCAATGGCGGTCGAGAAGCAGGATACCTGCATCCAGCGCCCCCAGGACATCCAGGGCCCACATCGGTTGTTCAGGCAATCTGGGGACCATGCGGCGTTCCGGCGGATGTGGGATCTTCTGAGGCGATGCCTTCGATGAAGGCGTGGATCAACAGCTGCAGCGACTCCAGCGAGGAGACCCCCATCAGCAAGGCGATGTAGCCGCGGATGCTGCGGCTGCGGATCGTGAAATCGATGTAGAGGAACAGCACCAGCTCGTCGGCGTCCCCCGCCTTGTCCTTCAGGATGTTGGCGCCGTCGCCGCGCAGCACCGCCGGCAGCGAGATGGTCAGCCGGTCCTTCAGCGCGTTGGCGACCACGACAAGGCAGCCGTTCAGGATGATGTTGCCGATCTCAGCCAGGGCGTCCTGTTCCAGATCGACGATTTCCGCCAGGGTCAGGTCGCCGCCCAGCACCGCGCGGGCCAATTCCAGGCTGTTGGCCTCCGGGAAGATCAGCATGGCGCGCCCGTCGAAGGAGCCGTGGAACTGCTGCTCCACCGCCACCAGGCCGCTGCGCTCGCGCGCGCTCAGGAAATCGGACGCTTCCTGCCGGCTGACGATGTCCACGGTCGGCACGGACAGCAGAACCTGGTCGTTGACCATGCGGCTGAGATGGGTGGCGGCACGGCCGACCCCCATATTCACCAACTCGGTCAGCGCATCGCGCTCCAGGTCGGTCAGTTCCACCATCTCTCGGCGCCTGTTCATTCTTGGTCTCGGCTTCACAACCGGCGCCGCCCGGCGGTCGCACCCCGAATGTGGCCTATCGACCGGAAAAAGGGCACCCCCGTCAATGTCATATGTTAAGCCGGCGACGCCATAGCCGATATAGCCGCCCCTCTTCCCACAATGGTCAGCCTAACGATCCCCCAACTCATGCGCCAAGTTCGGAACGTTCGGCAACATTGCGGCACCCTAACGCAATATTGCTTTAGAGACGCAATGAAGTGGCTTGGCCACTGTTCGGGGTGACGACAGGATCCTCGGATGGCGCCTCCCCCAGGGGACTTGTCCTCCGGTGGATGGCGACTCCACATCATGCTTGGCGTCCGCGCGGTGGACGCCGCGCGAGGAGATGGCGCAAGGAGATGGCGATGACTCCTGAGGAACGCACACTTCTGTCCGACCTGTTCCGCCGCCTGCGCGAGGTGGAAACACAGCCGCGCGACGGCGAAGCGGAGGACTTCATTCGCCGATCGGTCCAGGACCAGCCGCTGTCCGCCTATTACATGGCGCAGACCGTCCTGGTTCAGCAGCAGGTGCTGACCGCAGCGCAGACCCGGATCGAGGAACTTGAACGGCAACTGCGCGACCGCCCGGCCCAGCCGGCGCCGTCCGGCGGCAGCTTCCTGTCGAACGCGCTCGGCATCGGCCGCAGCCCGTGGAGCCGGGGTGCGGAGCCGCCCTCCGCCCCTGCTCCGCAGCAGCCTCAGCCGCCTGCCGGCCGCAGCCCGTGGGGTGGCGAACCCGGCGCGGCCTACCCGCAGCAACCCTATGCGCCGCCTCCTTTCCCGCAAGCCGGCATGGCGCCCGGAATGGCCCCTGGACTCGCGCCGCGCGGCGGCGGCTTCTTCGCCGGGGCGGCACAGACGGCGGCGGGCGTGGCCGGCGGCATGCTGGCGGCGAGCGCCATCTCCTCCCTCCTGCACCATTCCCCCGGCCCCTTCGGCGAGGCGGCGGCGCAGACCCCGGTCAACGAAACGATCAACGAGACGGTGATCAGCAACAACTACGGCGACGGTCAGGGGCCGCAGGCCGACGCGGTGCAGGATGCCTCCTACAATCCCGATCCCCCGCCGGCAGACGACGCGTCGTTCGACGATGCGCCCGTCGATGACGGCGGCAGCGGCGACGGCGGCGATTCCTGGATCTGACCGTAGCCAGCCGGCTCACCCCTCGTCGCTGTAGCGGCCGGCGATGTCCTTGAACTCGTCCTCCAACACGGTGAAGGCGGCGACGACGGCGGGGTCGAAATGGCTGCCGCTGCCTTCGCGGATGATCGCCGCCGCTTTCTCGTGCGGGAAGGGCGGCTTGTAGCAGCGCCGGCTGATCAGGGCGTCGTAGACGTCGGCGACCGCCATCAGGCGGGCCGACAGCGGAATCGCCTCCCCCGCCAGCCCCTGGGGATAGCCGGCACCGTCCCAGCGTTCGTGATGGCCGTGCGCGATTTCCCGCGCGATGCGCAGGAAGGAGCTTTCGCCGGCAGCCATATCCGCCTGCCCTTCGGCGGCGAAGATGGCGTCGTGGCCCAGCGCGGCGTGGGTCTTCATGATGTGGAATTCGTCGTCGGTCAGCTTCCCCGGCTTCAGCAGGATGGAATCCGGGATGCCCACCTTGCCGACATCGTGCAACGGCGCCGACTTGTACAGCAGTTCGATGGTTTCCTCGTCCAGCTGCCCGGCATGGCGCGGGTCGCGGCTGAGATGGAGGGCGAGCGCCAGCACATAGTTCTGGGTGCGGCGGATATGGTTGCCGGTCTCGTTGTCGCGGGTTTCGGCCAGCGAGGCCATGGCGCGGATGGTGGCGTCCTGGGCGCGCAGCAGGTCGCGCGTGCGTTCCGCCACCCGGTCTTCCAACTGTCGGTTCTGGTCGGCGAGCGCACGCTTGGCCTCGCGCAGGGCGATGTGGGTGCGGACCCGCGCCAACACCACCGGCGGGGAGATCGGCTTGGTGATGTAGTCGACGGCGCCCACCGCAAACCCGCGGGTCTCGTCATGGACCTGTCCCATCGCGGTGATGAAGATCACCGGCAGGTCGCGGGTGCGGGCGTCTTCCTTCAGCCGCCTGCACACCTCCACCCCGTCCATGCCCGGCATCATTACATCGAGCAGGATCAGGTCCGGCAGCGGGTCGCCGGCCAGCCGGGCGAGCGCCTGCGGCCCATCCTTCGCCACGATCAGCCCATAGCTGTCGCGCAGCAGGTCGGCCATGACCTTGAGGTTGATCGGCTCGTCGTCGACGATCAGGATCCGCGGCTTGTCGCCGTTCTGAAGCGGCACGCTCATGTCGCGGTCTCCCTCAGGTCGCGAAGCCGGTCGCGCAACTCGGCAAGCGCGGTGGCGGCATCCTCGAAATCGAAGGCGCCGGCGTGGCGGTTCACCCGGTCGGCCGCCCCGGCGACCGGGCTGCCGACCAGCAGCCGGGCCAGCCCGTCGGCCATGTCGCCGGCCTCCGGGTCGCCGGCGATCAGCAGGCCTCCCAACTGGTCCGCCAGAGACAGCGCCGCACGCAAGGTGTCGCGCGGCAGGGTGGCGGACGGCTGCACGTTTGGCGTATCCGCCGTCGCCGCGGCTTCCGCCGCCGGCCGGCCGAGGGTGCCGATCCCCTCGACCACCAGCGCGAGCGCGCCGGCCAGCCGGTCGAGCGCCCCATCCTCCAGCACGGGCGGCGAGGTCATCGCCCCCCGCTCCACCGCGCCGGCCAGGGCCGACAGGTCCATGGCGCCGATGGTGGCGGCGGTGCCCTTCAGGGTGTGGGACAGGCGGAGCAGATCCTTCCACCGCTCCTCCCGCGCGGCGGCGGCCAAACGGGCGGCCTCCCCGGCGTGGGTGGCGGCGAAATCGATCAGGATGCGGCGCAACAGGGCAAGGTTGCCGTTGACGTTGCGCCGGGCGACGGCAAGGTCGAGCGCCGGCAGGCTTTCCGGCAGCGCCGGGGCGGCAGAGACGGCGGCCACCACCGGCGCCGAAGCCGTTCCGGCCGGAGCCCCGCCACCCAACCCGCCACCCAGACCGGTGCCCAGCCCGCGCACCGGCTTCAGCCAGCGGGCGAGCGCCGCATAGAGCGCCTCCGGGTCGATCGGCTTGGAGACATGGTCGTTCATGCCGGCGTCCAGGCAGCGCTCGCGGTCGCCGGCCATGGCGTGCGCGGTCATGGCCACGATGGGCAGGGCCGACAGTTCCAGCTCGCGCCGGATCAGCCGGGTGGTCTCGTAGCCGTCAAGCCCCGGCATCTGCACGTCCATCAGCACGAGGTCGAACCTGACCTCGCGCAGGGCTTGCAGGGCCTCCTCGCCGCTGCCGACCACCATCGCCTCGATGCCGACCAGCTCCAGGAGGCCGCAGGCGACCTGCTGGTTGACCAGATTGTCCTCCACCAGCAGGACGGTGCGCCCGACCAGCGCCGACAGCTCCGTCGATTGGGCAGGGTCGTGGATGCGGCGGACGGCGTCCGCCATGCGGGGACCGGCGCCGCCGAGCGCCATCATCACCGAATCGAACATGGCCGACGGCGTCACCGGCTTCTCCAGCACGGCGGTGACCGGCCCGCCGCCGGGCAGCGACTCCTCAAGGGCGCCCTGCACGCCGTCGGCGCCATAGGCGGTGGTCATCACCACCGGCGGCTGGACGCCCGGCAAGGCGCGCAGGCGGCGCAGCGTCTCCACCCCGTCCAGGTCGGGCATGCGCCAGTCGAGCACCACCAACTCCACCGGCGGCTGGCTGCCTGCCTGCCCATCCTCCAGCCGGCGGAGCGCCGACAGGCCGTCTGTCACCGCTTCCACGGTCAGGCCGAAGCGCTCCAGCATGTCGGTCAGGATGGAGCGTACGGCGTCGCTGTCGTCGACCACCAGCACGCGCCGGTCCATCAGGTGACGCGGCAGCCGTTCGGCGGCCGTCTCTCCTGCCGCGACGCGGCAACGGACGGAGAAGCGGAAGATGCTGCCCTCCCCCGGCCGGCTTTCCACCGAAACGCGGCCGCCCATCAGCTCCACCAGCTGCCGGCAGATCGCCAGCCCCAGCCCGGTTCCGCCGAAGCGCCGCGTGGTGGAACTGTCGGCCTGGGTGAAGGGGCGGAAGAGCGCCGCCGTCTGGTCCGGCGACATGCCGATCCCGCTGTCGCAGACTTCCACCTTCAGCCGGTAATCGTCGCCGGTGCCGATGCGGCCGCCCACGGTCACCACCACCTCGCCCCGCTCCGTGAACTTCACGGCGTTGGAGACGAGGTTCAGGATCACCTGCCCCAGCCGCAGCGGATCGCCCACCAGCGTGCCCGGCACGTCGCCGTTCAGGTCGACGATCAGCTCCAGCCCCTTCTCCCGCAGCTTGGGCAGGACGACGGTCGCCACCTCCTGCAGGACGTCGCCGACGTGGAAGGGGATCGCCTCGATGGTCAGCTTGCCGGCCTCGACCTTGGAGAAATCGAGAATGTCGTTGATGATGCCGAGCAGGCTGCGCGAGGACGCGTGGATCTTGTCCAAGTAGTCGCGCTGCCGCGGCGTCAGGTCGGTCTTCGTCATCAGGTGGCTGAGACCGATCACCGCATTCATCGGCGTGCGGATCTCGTGGCTCATGTTGGCCAGGAAATCGCTTTTCTGCCGGTTGGCGCGGTCGGCCTCCTCCTTGGCGCGCGCCAGCTCGTCCTCGGTGCGCTTGCGGTCGGTCACGTCCTTGTGGATGCCGGTGATGCGGGTGGGCCGGCCCGCCGCGTCGCGGTCCGTCACCTTGCCGGCCGACAGGATCCAGACCCAGGCGCCGGACTTGTGGCGCATGCGGAACTCGACCTCATAGACCGCGACGCGCCCGGCGACATGCTCCTCCAGGATGGCGAGAACCCGGTCCCGGTCGTCCTCGTGCAGCAGCCCCAGCCAGGTGGCGCCGCAGGGCGGCAGCTCGCCGGGGGCGTAGCCCAGCATGCCGAGCCAGCGGTCGGAGAAATAGGCGTGATCGGTCACCGGGTTCCAGTCCCACAGCCCGGTGTTGGAGGCGTCCAGCGCCACGGTCAGCCGCTCCTCGCTCTCCTGCAGGGCGGTCAGCATGCGCTGGCGTTCGGTGATGTCCTGGAAGACGGTGACGGAGCCGACGATGCGCCCTTCCTCGCGCAACGGCACCGCCGTGATGGCGATGGGGAAGACGGTGCCGTTGCGCCGGACGAAATGGTCGGTTTCGGAGCGATAGGCGTCGCCGCGGCGGACGCTGTTCAGGACGGCGCAGTTCTTCCGGTCAACCGGCTGCCCTTGCGCATCCTTGTAGTGGACGGCGTCGTGCAGGGTCAGCCCGCGCAAATCCTCCAGCGACCAGCCGAGCAGCCGTTCCGCTTCCGGATTCAGGAAGGTGCAGAAGCCGTTGCGGTCCAGCGAGAAGACGCCCTCGCCCATGCTGTCGGTGATGCTCTGCAGGAAGCGGCGGCTTTCCTCCAGCTCCGCTTCCATCCGCTTGCGTTCGGTGATGTCGGTGCGGATCGCGATGTACTGGTGCGGCTGTCCGTCGGCGGTCAGCAGCGGCACGATGGTGGCGGCCACCCAATAATCTTCGCCGTCCTTGGTCCGGTTGCAGATCTCGCCGTGCCAGACCTGCCCGTCCATGATGGTGTGCCACATCTCTGCGAAGAAGCCGGACGGATGGCGGCCCGAATTCACGATGCGGTGCGAACGGCCCAGCAGTTCCTCGCGGGGGAAGCCGCTGATCTGGCAGAACTTGTCGTTGGCATAGGTGATGATGCCGCGGTGGTCGGTGATGCTGACGATGGCATGCTGGTCCAGCGCGAATTTCTGCTGTTCCAGTGCCCGCTGGGCGGCGGAGCGCTCCTCCACCAGCCCTGCCATCAGCTGACTGAGCCGCTCCAGGCTGTCGGTCGGGCTGCTGTCGGCGGAATCCGGCAGTTCCGGGCGACCGTCGGCGCGCAGCAGGCTGTTGGCGACGCCGCGCAGGCGGCGGATCGCATGGGCCTGGGTCGCTGCCTCCCGCCGCAACCGTTCGTTGGCGTCCGCCAGTTCCTCCGAACTCAGTTGAAGGCTGCGCGCCCGCAGGGTCAAATCGCGGTCGGCCTGCTCATAGCTCTGGCCGATGCGGCCGAACAGCGCCGGCAGTTCCGCCAGCATTCGCGCCGCCTCCGGCGACAGGCCGGCTTGGCCGGCGAACGCCTTCAGCTCCGCCAGGACGGACTCCGCCGCCTCCGCGCTTTGCAGGCCCAGCACGCGCTTGAACTGGCTTTGCAGCAGGCGGTGCATGCGCTCAGCGTTCCGTCAGCAAGGCGACCGTCATCGTCTGGTTGTGCAGCCGGCAGTCGACCAGATCGCGCATCGGCCCGATCTCGCCATAGGAGTAGAAGCCGGTCAGCAGGGTGCCGGCCCCCAGCCGGTCGGCCACCGCCTGCACCTCCTCCTCCACCCGGTCGCCCAGCACCAGCTTGCGTCCGACGCAGCTGACCAGCAGGGCGAGCCGGTCGCCCTCGGTGGCCTTCCCGGCGTCCGACCCCGTGCTGGCGGCGGCGATGGCGCCCGCCTGTTCCGCCCCGTCGACCAGCCCGTCCGTGCTGGCATGCATCAGCCGGAGATAGAAGCCCTCCTCCACCGAGCCTGCCAGGATCAGGCCGCCCGCCGCCTCGTCGATGCCCAGGATGGTGCGGATCAGCCCGACCGAATCATAGTTTCCGTTCAGAAGTTCGAACGGGAACAGCAGACCCGACGCCGGCAGGTCGCGGGCATAGTCGCCGAGATAGCGCTTGTAGACGTTCAGTGCCGGTTCCCCGTCCAGCTGCAGCAGCAGGTTGCCGACGGCGCGGGTCACCTTGCGCGCCGGTCCGAACGGCTCCCACCCGCCGACGGAGCCGAGCCCGAGATGCGGCCCGTCTCCATATAGGCCGCCCACATATAGCCCGATTGCCACCGCGCGGGCGTCCGACACGCCTGACGGCGACAGCACCAGCGTGCGGACGAAGGCGCCGCCATCGCCCGCCAGTCCGCCCGACACCGGCACCCCGGCCGGCAGGCGCGACATTAGCCCATCGATCAACGCGCTGCCGTTCACCGCCACGCCGCGGGCGAACAGAAGCACCCCGGCCAGCCCCGGCCGGGCGGCAAGCGCCTCTCCCAACGCCTCCCCCGCCGGCTGGCTGTCGTCGATGGCCGCGATACCGGCCTCCGCCGCGATGACGGCGCCGCGGTCGAAGCGGATGGCGGTGATGGTGCAGGATCCGTCGAGCACGCCGTCGCCGACGATCTCGCCCGCGGTGCTGCATCCGGCCAGCACGGCACCGGGGAAGGCCTCGGCGAGCCTCGGCGCGAAATCCGGCGCGTCGAAATGGGCGACCGAGCCGAAGACCAGCACCAGATCGGCCTGTTGCGGGACGGGCTGCGGAGGTACCTCCGCAGCCGAGGGCGCGAACACCGTCTGCCAGACCCGCATGCGTCTCCCCATCATCGATGTCTCACGCGGAAGACTAACACGGCGGTTGCGGGGGAGAAGAGCCTCTATAACGTTCGTCGCATGCGGATGGTCATAATGACGCATGCCGAGACGCCGGTCCGCCGGCGTATCGCCGATAGCGACTATGCCCATGAATGGCAGAAAATGAGAGTTCCCCCGTAAGGATCTGTCAACCACACTGCAGTATGGTTGGCCTGCCCAGCAGTGCGGGGCAGGAACGAACAAGACGGGCGCCAAGCCCGGCCAGTCACATCATTCCGGGGGAGCAGGGACGAAACATGACGATCGATGTCCGCGACGACACCATGATGCCGGACCGCAAGGACGGCGAGCCACGCGCCCGCCGCCTGGGCGTGCGCGGCAAGCTTCTGCTCGCCTTCGCCGGCATGGCCGGCATGACGGTCGCCGCCAGCATCGTCGGGCTGACCTCCTTCTCCGCGGTGGAGGCGCCGCTGACGCGGATCGTCGGCACCGGGCTGCCGGAAATGGAGCTGGCCAAGCGGCTGTCCGGCGAAAGCAGCGGCATCGCCGCCGCCGCTCCGGTGCTGGATGCCGCCGAGACGCAGGCCGAGCGCGAGCGTGCCTATCGCGACGTCATGGGCAGCGCCAAGACGCTGGGCTCCCTGGTGGACGAGTTGGGCAATCGCCGGCCCGGCGATGCCCGCATCCCGGAACTGCGGGCCAAGACCGAGGCGCTGGTCGTCACGCTGGACAAGGAGAACGCCGCCGTCAACCGGCGCCTGTCGGTCCGCACCACACGCGAGGAGATGGGCGTCGGGCTGGCCACCTCCTACGACACCTTCCTGGCGGCCCTGGCTCCCATGACCGAACGGGCCGGCGCGACCCTGCGCGGCAAGGGCGAGACCCTGGACGCCAGCACCGAACGCGACATGAACGCGCTCGGGGATGCCGTGCGCTCGCTGATCACCATGTACGAGGTGCGCGGCGACCTGAGCGTCGCGTCCGAGGCGCTGACCCGCGCGGGCGGCGCCGAGACCGCCTTTGCCGTCACCCAGCACCAGCAATCCTATCTGGAAGCCGCCGCCCGCATGGTCAGCGCCACCGCGCAGGTCGGCAGCCGCCTGAGCAAGGAGACCACCGACGGGCTCGACGCCTTCTTCCTGCTGGGCGACGGCGCCGACGGGGTGTTCGACCTGCGCCGCAAGTCGCTGGAATTGCCTGCGGACAGCGGCGAGCGCGTCGGCATCCGTCAGAAGATCGCCGATGTGCTGGCCGAGGCGGCGCGCAAGCAGGCGGCGCTGCTGGAGCAGATGGAATCGCCGCTGATGCGGCTGAAGGCAGAGATCAAGCTGTCCAGCGTCAACATCCGCTCGCAGACCCGTGATTCGATGCAGGACCTGCTCGGCGACGGGCTGGCCCGCTTCCGGACCTATCTGGAGCTGTCGACCTATGCCGCCGCCACCGTCGGCGCCCTGAACGAGGGGATGCAGGCCCCGACGGAGGACAGGCTGGCGATGCTGGAAGCCCGCTATGCCGCCGCCGCCAAGGCGATGGCGGAACGGTTGAAGGCCTTGCAGGCGGTCGGCGACGACGGGCTTCCCAAGCTGGTCAAGAGCGCCGAGGCCCTGATCGGCTTCGGCAAGGGCGAGTCCAGCCTGTTCGCGCTACGCCGGTCGGAGTTGCATGCGGTCGACGAGAACGAGCTGATCCTGGCCGAGAACCGGCAGATCGCCCAGGAATTCGCCGGGATGATCGACGGCCAGATCGCGGCGATGAAGCAGGAGGCGGACTCCGCCGCCGCCGGCGCCACCGACGCACTGTCCGCCGGCCGCATGATGCTGATCCTGTTCGCCGCCGCCAGTCTCATCGGCGCCGCGGCGCTGGCCTGGTTCGTGGTCGGCCGCAACATCGTCGCCCGGCTCAGCGCCCTGTCCGATGCCATGCGGGCGATCGCCGCCGGCAACCTGAACGCTCCAATCCCCGCCGCCGGCTCCGATGAGATCGGCGACATGACCCGCGCGCTGATGGTCTTCCGCGACACCGCCAACGAGGCCAGTGCGGCCAATGCCCGTGCCGAGACCGAACGCAGCCGGGCCGCCGGTGAGCGCCGCCGGGCGATGGTCGAGATGGCGGAGAATTTCGAAAGCAGCGTGCGCGGCGTGCTTGACCGCGTCGCCCGTGCGGCTGGCGAGATGCAGGACATGGCCCAGCGCATGAGCCGCAACGCGGAGGCCACCACCGGAGAGGCCGCGACCGCCGCCAGCACCTCGCAGCAGGCCGAAGGCAGCGTCAAGGCGGTCGCCGCCGCGACGGAAGAGCTGTCGGCCTCCATCCAGGAGATCGGCAGCCAGGTCCACGCCTCCAGCCAGATCGCCCGCAAGGCGGCCGGAGAAGCCGAACGCACCGACCGCACGGTGGAGGGGCTGTCGCAATCCGCCAACAAGATCGGCGAGGTGGTGCAGCTGATCAACGACATCGCCAGCCAGACCAACCTGCTGGCCTTGAACGCCACCATCGAAGCGGCGCGCGCGGGCGAGGCCGGCAAGGGCTTCGCGGTGGTGGCCTCGGAGGTGAAGAGCCTCGCCAACCAGACCGGCAAGGCGACGGAGGAGATCTCCAGCCAGATCCAGGCGATGCAGTCGGTGACGCAGGATGCGGTGGACGCCATCCGCTCCATCGCCGGCACCATCCGCGAGATCAACGAGATCGCCGCCACCGTCGCGGCGGCGGTGGAACAGCAGAGCGCGGCCACCCGCGAGATCGCCCGCAATGTGGGCGAAGCCGCCGACGGCACCCAGCATGTCCGCCGCAACATCGATTCCGTGGCCCGGGCCGCCGCGGAATCGGGCGAATCCGCCACCCGCGTGCTGACGGCATCCTCCACCGTGGCGGACGAGGTGCGCTCGCTGGGCTCTCAGGTCGACAGTCTGGTCAACCGGATGCGGGCGGGCTGAAGAAAGTCCCCGATAGCACAGGGGATGGAAAACCGGCAGGCTCTACCCCGTCGTCCGACCTGCGGAGCGGCGGGGTAGAGCCAGGATTTCAACCATCCCGAGGCCGGTCACCGCCGACCGCTTCCCTGGAAAGTGATCGGCTGCCACAGGATGGCCGCCCCGGCACCGGCGCCGCAGGCACTGCCCCAGACCAAACGTTCTTCCTGTTCGCCGGCGGCGGCGGCTCCCGCCTGGGTGCTGGTGGCGCCGGCCGTCCCTTGCGCCCGAACCTCGTTCGGCTGGGCCATCTGCTGCTGTTGCGACTGAGTGGTCATACCAATCCTCCTGGTGAGGCCGCGACAGCTATCAAACTATTCGTCTGCCTTCAATTCGGAATTTGGCAAGACCTCATGACTTTTTGCGGCCCAGCCATTCGAATTCGCCTGCGTCATTTTGCAGCGGCGAAGACTTGAACGGCACTGCACAAGAGCAGGGAAAGATTGCTGATCAAATTGATTTTGCATCTGCTCATAAACGAAACGAGCCCCTCTTCCGCAGGGAAGAGGGGCTCGTTTCGTCCGGTCCGGCCACAGGTGCCGTCGGTGAAAAAGCGCCGGCGGATCAGCCGCTGTTGCGCAATCCGGCGGCGATGCCGTTGATGGTCAGATGGATGCCGCGGGCGATCTGCTCGCCGCTGTCGCTGGTGCGGTGGCGCTTCAGCAGTTCGACCTGCACATGGTTGAGCGGGTCCAGATAGGGGAAGCGGTTGCGGATCGACCGCGCCAGCAGCGGGTTCTTCTCCAGCAGGGCCGACTGCTCGGTGATCGCCAGCAGGACCTCGATGCAGTCCTGCCATTCCGCCCGAATGCGGGAGAAGATGGCGTCGCGAAGCTCCGGATCCGACACCAGCCCGGCATAGCGGGACGCGATGGCGATGTTCGACTTGGACAGCACCATGTCCATGTTGGACAGCAGCGTGCGGAAGAAGCCCCAGTCGCGGTGCATGGCGCGCAGCCTTTCCATCCCGTCGGGATGCTGGGCCAGATAGGCCTTCACCGCCGAGCCGAAGCCGTACCAGCCCGGCAGCATCAGGCGGCATTGCGCCCAGCTGAACACCCAGGGAATGGCCCGCAGATCCTCGATGCTGGTCGACTTCTTGCGCGAGGCCGGACGGCTGCCGATGTTGAGGTTGGCGATCTCGCCGATGACCGTCGATTCCCAGAAATACTTCTCGAAGCCCTCGGTCTCGTAGACCAGCCCGCGATAGGCCTTGAAGGCATGCTCCGACAGCTCTTCCATGGTCTGGAGGAACACATCGGTGCAGGGCTCCGCGGATTCCGGGTGCAGCAGGGTCGCTTCCAGCGTCGCCGCCGCCAGCGTTTCCAGGTTGCGGCGGCCGACCTCGGGGTTGGAATATTTGCCGGCGATGACCTCGCCCTGTTCGGTGATGCGGATGGCGCCCTGAACGGCGCCGGCCGGCTGGGCCAGGATCGCCTGATAGCTGGGACCGCCGCCGCGGCCGACCGAACCGCCGCGGCCGTGGAACAGCCGCAGCCGCACGCCATGCTTGGCGAACACCTCGACCAGCGCGATCTCCGCCTTGTACAGCTCCCAGCCGGAGGTGAGGAACCCGCCGTCCTTGTTGCTGTCCGAATAGCCGAGCATCACCTCCTGCAGGTTGCCGCGGCTTTCCAGGAAGCGCCGATATGTGGGGATCGACAGCAGCCGGTCCATGGTGGCGGCGCAGTTGCGCAGGTCGCCGATGGTCTCGAACAGCGGGGCGATGTTCAGGTCCAGCGCCTTGTCCTTCGGCCGCAGCAGCCCGGCTTCCTTCAGCAGGACGGCGACCTCCAGGATGTCCGACACGCCGTCGGTCTTGGAGATGACGCAGTTCACCACCGCGTCCGACCCGAAGCGGGCGCGGGCATCGGCGGCGGTGCGCAGAATGTCGAGTTCCGACGCCGTTTCTTCCGAGTAATCGGCATAACGCGAGGCCAGCGGCCGGTTGGTCTCCAACTCGCGGACCAGCAGCTCGATCCGCTCGTCCTCCGACAGCGCCGTGTAATCGACCCCGGCATCGGCGAAGGACAGCAGTTCCGCCACCGACCGCTCGTGCACGTCGGAGTTCTGGCGCAGGTCGATGCTGGCCAGATGGAAGCCGAACAGGTCGACGGCGCGGCGCAGGTGGCGCAGCCGGCCCTTGGCGAGGGCGGCCGAACCGTTGACGGTCAGCGACCGGTCGATGATGTCGAGATCGGCGCGGAACTCGGCCGGCGTCAGGTAGGGCGGCGCCTCGCCCACGGCGTGGCGCGGCGCCTCCAGCCCGTCCAGGGTCCGCAAAGTCGCGGCGACCCGCGCATAGATGCCGGAGATGGCGCGGCGGTAGGGCTCCATCTTGCGGTGCGGCGACGGGTCGGGGGAACGTTCGGCCAGCTGGCGCAGCGGTTCCGACACGTCGATGACGCGGGTGCTGAGCGACAGCTCCGACCCCAGCGTGTGCAGTTCGTCCAGATAGAATTGCAGGGCGCGCGTGCTCTGCATCCGCATCGCCTGACGCAGGACGGGGGCGGTGACGAAGGGGTTGCCGTCGCGGTCGCCGCCGATCCAGCTGCCCATTCGCAGGAAGGACGGCAGCTCCGTCGTCGCCCAGGACGGGTCCATCCGCCGCAGATGGTCTTCCAGCTGGGCGTAGAAGCGCGGCATCTCGCGCAGGAAGGTGTAGTCGTAGAAGGTCAGGCCGTTCGACACCTCGTCCGTCACCGCCAGCTTGGTGGCGCGCAGGATCGCGGTCTGCCACAGCGTCAGCACGGCGCGCTGCAGGGATTCGAGGTTGGTTTCCTCCTCCTCCGGCGTCATCGGGCCGTGGTCGCGCTCCGCCAGCAGCTTGGCGACGGCCATCTGCACGGTCAGGATGCTCTTGCGCTGCACCTCGGTCGGGTGGGCGGTCAGCACCGGGCTGACCAGCGCGCCGTCGAAGAACTCCTTCAGCTGCTGGGCGGTGATGCCGGCCTTGGTCGCCTCGTCCAGCGCATGGGCCATGGTGCCGTCGCGCGGCGACGACCCGGCGAGCGCATGGGCGCGGGTGCGGCGGATGTGGTGCTGATCCTCGGCGATGTTGGCGAGGTGCGAGAAGAAGCTGTAGGCCCGCACCACCCGCGCCGTCTGCGGCGGCGACAGGCTGTTCAGGATCGCCTCCAGCTCCTTGCGGGCGCCCTGGTCCTCTTCACGGTGGAACCGGATGGAGGTCTGGCGGATGCGCTCGACGATGTCGAACACCGCCTCCCCTTCCTGGCTGCGGACGGTGTCGCCCAGGATGCGCCCCAGCAGGCGGATGTCTTCGCGGAGCGGCTGGTCCTTCGTCTCGGAACTTTCCTGCAGCAGGATGGCGGACATGGGCGACGGTTTCCTGGTCGAGGATTGACGGATACGGGTCGATGCGCGAGCGCCGGATACATGAATTTGGATGATCAAAATCCGGGCAGGAGCATGCCCCTGCGCGCGAAGTGGTCAGACCATCGGCGACAGCATGCCGATTCCTCAGGAAGTTTCAACAGTCCGTGTGCTGGTGCGAAATGATTTCCATAAGTCGCAGCGCTGTGAAATGCGACGTCGCATATGAAAGGCCCGCAGCGTGGCGCTTGCTTCCCAACTAGTATGGTAGTATGCTTGACTGATTGTTTCCTCCTGCCCATGCTCCGTATGACGAAGCGGGCGGGGAGAAGGGCGGACTGACAGGGTGGCGAAGCGATGCTGAACAAGATCGACGTGGACTCCGGGGAGCCGATCGCGCGGCGCGTGTACCGGGTGCTGCGCCAAGCCATCGTGACGATGCAGTTCCGCCCCGGTCAAGCTCTGTCCGAGCAGGAAATCGCCGATCAGCTCGGCGTCAGCCGCCAGCCGGTGCGCGAGGCCTTCATAAAGCTGAGCGAGTCCGGCCTGCTGACCATCCGGCCGCAGCGCGGCACCTTCGTCGTCAAGATCTCGGTCAAGCAGGTGCTCGATGCCCGCTTTGTCCGCGAGGCGGTGGAGACCGCGGTCGTCCGCAAGGCTTGCGAGACCATCACGCCGGCCGGCCTCGCCGACTTGCGCGACAACCTGAAGGCCCAGTGGGACATCGCCGACGAACCGGTGCCGGTGCGCTTCCTGGAACTGGACGAGGCCTTCCACCGCACCATCGCCATCGGGGCGGAGTGCGATTACGCCTGGCGCATCGTGGAGGAGACGAAGGCCCAGATGGACCGCGTCCGCTACCTCAGCGTGCCCTACGCCACGCCGATCCGCCGTCTGATCTCCCAGCATCAGGCGGTGCTGGAGGCGATCGTCGCCCGCGACCCCGCCAAGGCCGAAGCGGCGATGGGCATGCACCTGCGCGAGATCCTGACGTCGCTGCCGGAACTGGAAGGCAAGTTCCCCGACCTGTTCACGCAGGAGGATGGTGCGGCGCCTCCCGCTCCCAAGACCGCCTCCCGGTCTGCCGGCCGCTCGAAGGTTGCCGGACTGCGCTGACCGGCACAGCATCGGCCTGTTTCCTTATCAGGGCGCCATACCATTTTACTGCGGAACAATCCGGGTTGCCCTCGCCCGTGGTGTTTGACATACTACCATACAAGAATGCGAGCCAACGCCTCGCGCAATCGCTCCGCCGGGAAGGAAACCAACCCACATGCAATCCCCTGCGACCTCTTCCCTGCCCCGCCTCGGCGCTGCCGGCCTGTCCAATCTGCCGGCGGCGGTGGCACGGCCGGCCTACGACCGCAAGGCGCTGGAACTCGGGGTCGTCCATCTCGGCGTCGGCGCTTTCCAGCGTGCCCATCAGGCCGCCTACACCGACGCCTTGCTGGAAAAGCGGTTCGGGCCCTGGGGCATTGCCGGCGTCAGCCTGCGCAGCCCCGACACCCGCGACGCGCTGGAACCTCAGGATGGGCTCTACACCGTCGCGGTGCGCGATGCGGAGGGGGAGCGGCTGCGGGTGATCGGCTGCCTGCTGGAACTGCTGGTGGCGCATGAGGATCCCCAGGCGGTGCTGGAACGGATGTGCCGCCCGTCGGTGCGCATCGTCACCCTGACGGTGACGGAGAAGGGCTATTGCCACGACCCGGCGACCGGCGCACTGAACGAGGACCATCCCGACATCCGCCACGACCTGGACAATCCGGCCAAGCCGCGCACCGCCATCGGCTTCATCGCGGAGGCGCTGGCCCGCCGCCGTGCCGCCGGGGTGGCGCCCTTCACCGTGCTGAGCTGCGACAACCTGCCGAGCAACGGCGACACGGTGGCCCGCATCCTGCGCCGCTTCGCCGAACTGCGCGATGCGGACTTCGGCGCCTGGGTCGGAGAAACCGTCGCCTGCCCGAACAGCATGGTCGACCGCATCGTCCCCGCCACCACCGAGGCCGACCGCGCCCGCGTGTCCCAATCGCTCGGCATGCAGGATGCCTGGCCCGTGGTGACGGAGCCCTTCACCCAGTGGGTGGTGGAGGACCGCTTCCCCGCCGGGCGACCGGCCTGGGAGGAGGTCGGGGTCGAGCTGGTCGCCGACGTCCACCCCTACGAGACGATGAAGCTGCGGCTGCTGAACGGCAGCCACTCCACCATCGCCTATCTCGGCTATCTGGCGGGTTACGAGACGGTGTCGGACACCATGGCCGATCCCGCCTTCGCCACTCTGGTCCGCAACCTGATGGACCGGGAGACGGGGCCGACCCTGCACATGCCGCCCGGCGCTGATTTGGAGCATTACAAGGACGCGCTGATCGCCCGTTTCCGCAATCCGGCGTTGCGCCACCGCACCTGGCAGATCGCCATGGACGGCACGCAGAAGCTGCCGCAGCGCCTGCTGAACCCGATCCGCGAGCGCCTCGCCGCCGGGGAACCGATCGACCGGATGGTTTTGGCCGTCGCCGCCTGGATGCGCTACGTCGCGGGCATCGACGAGAAGGGCCAGCCCATCGACGTGCGCGATCCGCTGGCCGCCAAGCTGGCCGAGATCGCGGCATCCGCCGCCGGCGACCCGGACCGGCTGGCCGAGGCGCTGTTGGGCCTGACCGCGGTGTTCGGCGACGACCTGCCGCGCGACCCGCGCTTTACCGGACCGGTCACCGCCGCGCTCAAGCGCCTGTTCGCCGAGGGTGCCCGCGCCGTCGTCGCCGCCACCGCCTGACCCAGCTTTCAAAGCATCATCTTCTCTAGGGAGTGTTCCCGTGGTTGCCCTGACCGTCGAAAAGCCGCATGTGCTGGCCCTTCGTCCCGAAAACGCCCCGGACGCCGCGCCGGTCAAGGCCGGCGAGGTGCTGGTCCGCGTCCAGCGCGCCGGAATCTGCGGGTCGGATCTCCACATTTACCACGGCTCCAACCCCTTCGCGGTCTATCCGCGCGTGATCGGTCACGAGTTCGCCGGCACGGTCGAGGCGGTCGGCGACGGGGTGACCAACGTCGCAGCCGGCGACCATGTGGTGGTCGATCCGGTGGTGTCCTGCGGCCGCTGCTATGCTTGCCGCGCCGGGCGCAGCAATGTCTGCGCCAATCTGGAGGTGTTCGGCGTCCATCGCGACGGCGGCTTCCGCAACCACGTCGTGGTGCCGGCTGCCAACGCGGTCAAGGTGCGCTCCGACCTGCCCTTCTCCGTCGCGGCATTGGCGGAGCCGCTGTCGATCGCTGCGAACGTGCTGTCGCGCACCGGCATCGGCGCCGACGACACGGTCCTCGTCTATGGCGCGGGCACGGTCGGGCTGACGGTGGTGCAGGTCGCCAAGCTGCACGGTGCCCGCTGCATCGTCGCCGACCTTGACGACAAGCGGCTGGAGCGCGCGAAGGAGTTCGGCGCCGACGTCGTCCTCAACTCCGCGCGCGTGTCGGTTCCCGATGCGGTGCGCGACGAGAATGACGGGCTCGGCCCCACGGTGGTGATCGACGGCGCCGGCGTCCCGGCCCTGCTGGAAGAGGCCTGCCGCCTTGCCAGCCCGGCCGCGCGCATCGGGCTTCTGGGCTTCTCCCCCGGCCCCTGCAACATCAGCCAGCAGGAGATCGTGAAGAAGGAGCTGACGCTGGTCGGGTCCCGCCTGAACCGCCGCCTGCTGCCGCAGGTGATCGAGTGGCTGGAGAGCGGCAAGCTGCAGCCGGCGGCGATGATCACCCAGGTCTTCCCGATCGCCGACGCGGCAAGCGCCTTCGCCCTGATCGAAACCGACCCGTCCAGCACGATCAAGGTGCAGCTCGACTTCGAAGGCTGATTGCCGGCCTCAGTTTATCCATTGCGCAAATAAAGGCGGACCCGATCCGCCTAAAACGGAGGAACCACGAGATGAACAGCAAGACCCCGATTTCCCGGCGCACACTGGCCAAGAGCATCGGTCTCGGTGCCGGTCTCGCCGCCGGAGCGACGCTGCTGGGCGGCATCGCCGCGCCGGCCATCGTCCGTGCCCAGGCCAAGACGACGCTGAAGCTGGGCCATCTCGCCAACGAGGAGAATGTCTGGCACAAGGCCTCGCTGGTCTTCGCCGAGGAAGTCGCCAAGCGCACCAATGGTGCCGTCGAGGTCAAGGTGTTCCCCAACGAGCAGCTCGGCAAGGAAACCGACCTGATCAAGGGCATCCAGCTCGGCACCATCGACTTCACCATCACCGGCGAGTCCCTGCAGAACTGGGCGCCGGCCGCGGCGCTGCTGGCGGTCCCCTACGGCATCCGCGACCTCGACCATCTGGACAAGGTCGTCACCGGCGCGCCGGGCCAGAAGATCGCCGAGGCCATCGAGCAGAAGACCCAGCTGGTTCCGCTGACCTACTTCGCCCGCGGCCCGCGCAACCTGACCAGCAAGCGCCCGATCAAGACGCCGGCCGACCTGAACGGCCTGAAGATGCGCGTTCCCAACGTGCCGCTGTTCGTGTCCTTCTGGCAGGGGCTGGGCGCAAAGCCGACGCCGATGGCCTTCTCGGAGGTCTTCACCGGCCTGCAGAACGACACCATCGAGGCGCAGGAGAATCCGCTGGCCCTCATCAAGTCGGCCAGCTTCTACGAGGTCCAGAAATACGTGAACCAGACGGAACACGTCATCAGCTGGATCTATCTGGTCGGCGGTTCGAAGAGGATGGGCCGCCTGCCGGCCGAACAGCGCACCGCCATCATGGAAGCCGCCAAGGCGGCGCAGGCGGCAGAGCGCAAGCTGTTCATCGAGGACGAGGCCAAGCTGGCCGCCGACCTGAAGGCCAAGGGCATGGAGTTCGTCACGGTCGACAAGGCCGCTTTCGCCGAGAAGGGCCGCGCCGCCGTGGTCGCCGCCCTGTCGCCGGAGATCAAGCCGATCTACGACGAAATCCTCGCGGTGAAGTGAGGGGAGTGACCCTTGCCCTCTCCCGTCCCGGGAGAGGGAGGGGACCCACGAAGTGGGGAGGGTGAGGGGCAGTCCAGTCATGGATCTTTTTGATCTTTGGATCACCCCTCACCCCTCCCACCGCTTCGCGGCGGGTCCCTCCCCTCTCCCGGGGCGGGAGAGGGTGTAATCCTCCCCCCAACCGCATGAGTGCCTTCCGATGCGCACAGCCTTTGCCGCCGCGGTGTCGGCCGTATCCGCCCTTTGCCGTTGGGGTACCCTGGCGGCGATCGGCGTCCTCATCATCGTCGTGACCATCCAGGTGCTGGGCCGCGTTCCCGGCTTCCCATCCCCGGCCTGGACGGAGGAGGTGGCCCGCTTCGCGCTGGTCCATCTCGTCGCCTTCTCCTGCGGTCTGGCGCTGCTGCGCGGCGAGCTGGTGAACGTGGACATGTTCATCCTGCTGCTGCCCAAGCCAGCGCAATGGGCGGTCGCCCGTCTGGTCGACGTGGCGATCCTGGTGTTCGCCGTCGCCATCATCCCCGGCGCCTGGGACTATGTCGTCGGCAGCCTGGGCGAACGCGCGCGCTCCATCAACGTCCCGATGATCTGGGTCTATGTCGTGACGCTGATCATCCCGGTCTCGCTCGCCTTCTTCTCCATCGCCCGCCTTGCCGGGTTCGGACGCGACACCGCGCCGCCCAGCCATGGGGAAACCGTCTGATGGTCACCGCACTGTTCCTCACCTTCGCCATCCTGCTGATCCTGGGCGCGCCGGTCGGCATCGCGCTGGGCGGCGCCTCGGCCGTTTATCTGGTCGGCAGCGACATCGACCTCGCCGTCGTTCCGCAGTTCATGTATGCGGGCATGGACAGCTTCGTGCTGCTCTGCATCCCCGGCTTCGTGCTGGCCGGCAACCTGATGAACGGCGGCGGCATCACCGACCAGATCGTTCTGTTCAGCAACCGGCTGGTCGGCCATATCCGCGGCGGCCTCGGCCTTGCCAACGTCACGGGTTCGATGGTCTTCGCCGGCATCTCCGGCACCGCGGTGGCGGAGACCGCCTCCATCGGCGCGGTGATGATCCCGGCGATGCGCAAGTCCGGCTACGATGCGCCCTTCGCCGCCGCCGTCACCGCCGCCGCCTCCACCGTCGGGCCGATCATCCCGCCCAGCGTGCCGATGATCATCGTCGGCACCCTGACTGGCCTGTCGGTCGGCAAGATGTTCATGGCCGGCGCCATTCCGGGCCTGCTGCTGGGCCTCGGCATGATGCTGACGGTCTGGATCCTGGCGCGGGTGCGCAACTATCCGAAGGAGCCGTGGCAGGGCTTCGGCGCCCTGCTGCGGGCCAGCCGCGGCGCCTTCTGGGCGCTGCTGATGACGGCGATCATCCTGTTCGGGATCGTCGGCGGCTATTTCACCCCGACGGAGGCCTCGATCGTCGCGGCACTCTACGCCTTCGTCATCGGGTTGTTCGTCTACAAGGGCTTCACCCTGCGCCAGCTGCCGGCGATCCTGCTGGAAAGCGCCATCGGGTCGGGCGGGCTGATCCTGCTGGTGGGCCTCGCCAACGTCTTCGGCTGGATCCTGACCAGCGAGCAGATTCCGCAGGCCATCGCCGCCTCCATGCTGGCGCTGACCACCGACAAGTACCTGATCATCCTGATGATCAACATCCTGCTGCTGATCGTCGGCACCTTCATGGAGACGATCGCGGCGCTGATCATCCTGTTCCCGCCGCTGCTGGCGGTGGCGACCCAGGTCGGCATCGACCCGATCCATTTCGCCACCTTCGCCGTGCTGAACCTGATGATCGGCCTGACCACCCCGCCGGTCGGCGTCTGCCTGTTCGTCGCGGCGAACATCGCGAAGATCTCGCTGGGTGCGATCACCAAGGCGATCTGGCCCTTCCTGCTCTGCAACATCCTGATCCTGTTCCTGGTCTCCTACATCCCGGCACTGTCGCTCTGGCTGCCGAGCCTGCTTTTCCGCTGATTATCCAAATTCCAAAGCCCCTCTCTTTCCAAGGAGTTCGAAGCCATGGAACAATCCTGGCGCTGGTTCGGCCCCGAAGACGCCATCAAGCTGAACCACATCCGCCAAGCCGGCGCCACCGGCGTGGTCACCGCCCTGCACCACATCCCCTATGGCGTGGTCTGGTCGGTCGAGGAGATCCAGAAGCGCAAGGCGATGATCGAGTCCGACGAGGAACTCGGCCTCAGCTGGACCGTCACCGAAAGCCTGCCGGTGCACGAGGCGATCAAGATCGGCGAAGGCGACCTGACGGAGCTGTTCGACAACTACCGCCAGTCGATGCGCAATCTCGCCGCCTGCGGCGTGACCACCATCTGCTACAACTTCATGCCGGTGCTGGACTGGACGCGGACGGAGTTGGCCGCGGCGCTGCCGGGCGGCGGCACCTCGTTGCGCTTCAACGCTTATGAGCATGCGGCCTTCGACGTCTACATGCTGGAGCGTCCGGGTGCGGAGGAGGATCACTCCCCGGAGGTGATGGCCAAGGCGAAGGAGTGGTTCGACCGCTCTTCCGAAAGCGACCGGGCGAAGCTGCTGACGAACATCATGGCCGGCCTGCCGGGCGCCTATGACCGTTACGACATCCCCGGCCTGCGCAGGATGATCGCGCGCTTCAACGGCATGAGCGCCGACGGCCTGCGCGAGACGCTGGCCCGCTTCCTGCGCGAGGTGATCCCGACGGCGGAGGAGGTCGGCATCCGCATGGCGATCCACCCCGACGACCCGCCCCGCCCGCTGTTCGGCCTGCCGCGCATCGTCAGCACCGAGGACGACCTCGCCCACCTGATCGACGCGGTGAAGTCGCCGAACAACGGCCTGACCTTCTGCACCGGTTCGCTGGGGGCGGGGCAGACCAACGATGTGCCGGCGATGGCCAAGCGCTTCGTCGAGGACATCCACTTCGTCCACCTGCGCAACGTCGCCAAGGAGCCGGACGGGTCCTTCGAGGAAGCCGACCATCTCGGCGGCGACGTCGACATGGTGTCGGTCGTCACCACCCTGCTGGAGGAGCAGAAGCGCCGCCAGGACGCCGGCAACGACAACTGGCGCCTGCCCTTCCGCCCCGACCATGGTCACGAACTGCTGGACGACATCGGCAAGCCGACCCACCCCGGCTACCCGATGATCGGCCGCCTGCGCGGTCTCGCCGAGATCCGCGGCGTGATGACCGCGGTCTCGGCGATGAAGCAGCTGCCGGTGTGAGGGAGGGATTGTTCCAGAGATCCCCTCTCCCCCCCGGGGGAGAGGGTTAGGGTGAGGGGGTCGCGCAGGGAAGGATTCTTGGGATAGCCACGCCATGCATCCCCCTCACCCCGACCCTCTCCCCGGGGGGGAGAGGGAGATTCTGCCTTCTCCCCGCATCCCCAGACGCGCGAGCTTCTTGTAGAAGGCGGCGCGGGAGATGCCGAGCGCCCGTGCCGCCTCCGTCGCCTTTCCACCATGGGCGGCAAGCGCGCGGCCGAGCAGTCCGCGCTCGAACTCGTCGAACGCCGCGTCGTAGCCCGGTAAGGGTTGCGCCTCCGCCCGGACCAGCGCCGGAACTGCTGTCGGCAGTGCCGTCTCCGCCGGTTCGTCCGCCGCCAGATCCGGCAGCGCCTCCGCAAGGTCGGCGGCGGTCAGGCGGCGGTTGTCGGTCAGCAGGCAGGCCCGCTCCAGGACGTTGCGCAGCTCGCGCACATTGCCGGGCCAGCGGTGGCGGCCCAGCGCCTCCACCGCTTCCGGTGTCAGGCCGCGCAGGGGGAGGCCGGTGCGGGCGGCGATCTCCTGCAGGATGGATTCGGCGATGGCCTCCAGCCCGCCGCCCATCTCCGCCAGTGCCGGGAGGCGGATCGGCAGCACGTTCAACCGGTAATAGAGGTCGGAGCGGAAGCGGCCGTCGCGGATCCGCTGCTCCAGATCGACGTTCGTCGCCGCGATCACCCGGACATCCACCTTCACCGGCCGGTCGGAGCCGAGCGGTTCGATTTCCTGCTCCTGCAATGCCCGCAGCAGCTTGGCCTGGAGGCCGAGCGGCATGTCGCCGATCTCGTCCAGGAACAGGGTGCCGCCGTTGGCGGTCTTGAAGCGCCCTTCCCGCCCGCGGCGGTCGAGCCCGGTATAGGCGCCGGGCACCGCGCCGAAGAATTCCGCCTCCAGCAGTGTTTCCGGAATCGCCGCCACATTGACGCCGACGAAAGACCGGCCGCTGCGGGCCGACAGGCCGTGGATGGCCTGGGCGATCAGCTCCTTGCCGGTGCCGGTCTCGCCCAGCAGCAGGATCGGCGCATCGGTACGGGCGGCCAGTCGCGCCTTGCGCTTGACCTCCAGGCAAACCGGACTGTCGCCGACATAGCTCTGCAGCGTGTAGCGCGGCTGCCGCCCCTCGTCGAGCCGGCGCTTGGTCGCCGCCAGTTCCGCCTCCAGCCGCGACAGTTCGGCCAACAGGGGCTTCAGCCGGTGCAGGCTGTCATACAGGACGAAGCCGACGGCGCCGATCACCGCGCCGTCGTCGTCGGTCAGGGGGAAGCGGGTCACCACCAGCCGCTGGGTGCCGAACAGCATCAGGTCGAGCAGGATCGGCTGGCCGGTCGCCAGGACCTGACGCATCTGCGAATGGGGGATGATCTCCTCCACCTCGCGGCCGATGGCCTCGGCCGGGTCGGCGATGCCGAGCATGCGGGCGTATTTGGCGTTGATCCACACCACCCGCGCGTCGCGGTCGACCGCCACCGTACCTTCGGACTGGGTCTCCAACGCCTCGAACAGCGACGGGATGGCGCGGCGGTGCAGCAGGGCCGCCCCGCCTTCGAAGGCGTCGCCGTCGAAGGGACGGGCGTCCAGCCCATCGCCTGAAAACCTGTCGCTGTCCGTTCCGTGCGTCACCCCGGCCGCTCCCCTGTGCCCGTCCGTGCCATCCCCCGTGTTATCGGGACCGCGCGCTGAATCCGCAATGACGGAACGGGGCGCCGGGCTACTCCGACCATGGTGCCGCACCCCCTTGCGGAGTTGCGGCAGGCCGGTCCATGCTGCGCCCGCGCCATGGTCCGGACCCGTCCCGGCCGGGCAGCAGCTGTCCACCGGAGCCGTCTTGCCCCTGCCGTCCTTCCCGCCATGCTGAGCCTGCCTGCCGTCCTTCTCCTGGCCGCGGTGCTGGCGACCCTGTGGACGGCGTGGCGCAGCTGGGCCCTGCCGCCCTTCCCCGGCCGGTTCAATTTCGTGGCTATGCAGCTTTCAGCCTCCTGGTGGGCGACCGCCGCCGCCATCGAGACCATCGTCCCGGCACCGGCGGACAAGCTGTTCTGGGCGGAGATGGCCTGGCTCGGCATCGTCGGCGCGCCGAGCTTCTGGGCGCTGTTCCTGTGGTCCTACACGCGGGAGGAGCTGCCGGCGCGATGGCGGCTGGTGCCGGCCGTGGTGGGGACGGCGACCTGGACGGCGGCGCTGAGCAACGACAGCCACCGGCTGATGTACACCGCGGTCCACCCTGTCAGCGACGTACCGGGGGCGGCGCTGGTCTACGGCCATGGGCTGCTGTTCTTCGTCGTCACCATCTATCTCTACGCCTTCATGGTGATGAGCATCGTCGTCACCGCCAACGGCGTCCACCGAGCCACGCCGGCCTACCGCACCCACTATCTGGGATTTCTGGTGGCGATGGCGGTGCCGTGGGTGGCGAATGTCGGCTACGTCACCGGCAACCTGACCCTGTTCGACCTGGATCCCACGCCCTTCAGCTTCCTTCTGATGGGCGCGGTCTTTTATTGGCTGATCACCCGGCGGCGCCTGTTCGACCTGCTGCCGGTCGCCCGCGACGCCCTGCTGGACGCGGTGCCGGACCCGGTGCTGGTCCTGGACGCCGACGGCACGGTGGTGGAGGCTAACCCCGCCGCCCGGGCGCTGGTGTGCGACCGCCAGCCGCTGGGCCGCCGGCTGGCCGAGCTTCCCGGCCTGTCGGTCCTGTCGTTCGGCACCTCCGCCGTGCTGCCGGTTCCGCTGACGCTGGAGTGCGACGGCGGCCTGCGCAGCTTCGAGGCGACGCGGGTGCCGCTGACCTCCGGCGGCCGTAGCGGCGGCGGACGGTCGGGACTGCGCGAGGTCGGCTGCCTGCTGATGCTGCGCGACGTCACCCACCGCCGCCACGCCGAGATGCGGCTGGAGGACACCGTACGCCGCCTCGACCTCGCCCGGCTGGAGGCGGAAGAACGGCTTGTCGCGGAACAGGAGGCCAAGCGGGCGCTGAAGGGCTTCCTGTCGATGACCGCGCACGAGTTCAAGACGCCGCTCGCCATCATCGACGGCGCCGCCCAGATCCTGTTGCTGGATGCGGAGGTGAAGGCTCCCGGCATGCTGCCGCGGCTGGAGAAGATTCGCCGTGCGGTGCGCCGGCAGGTCAACATCCTGGAAACCTGCCTCGCCGACGACCGGCTGAGCGACCCGGCCTTCGCTCTGCGCCGCGATCCGCTGGACCTGCCGGCCCTGCTGCGCGCTGCGGCGGCGGCACAGGGCGACGCCGCTCCCGGCCGGCGGATCGAGCTTGACCTGAAGGACTGCCCGGCGGGCATGACCGGCGACGGCCCCATGCTGGAACTGTGCGTCCACAACCTGCTGAACAATGCGCTGAAATACTCCGCCGCCGGCTCACCGGTGCGGCTGCGCGCGTGGATCGGGGAAGGGCCGGGCGGGCAGTCGGAACTGGCGCTGTCCGTGGCCGACCAGGGGATCGGCATTCCGGCGGAGGAGGTGGAGCGGGTGTTCGACCGCTTCTTCCGCGCCACCAACACCGGGACGGCGGCGGGAAGCGGCGTCGGGCTGAACATGGTCCGCCGCATCGCCGCGCTGCATGGCGGAACGGTGACGGTGGAAAGCCGGCTGGGCGAAGGCAGCGTCTTCACGCTGCGCATCCCGCTCCGCGGGAAGGCGCTCTGCGAGGAGGGGATGGCGGACATGCCGGCGGAGTAATCCGCTGGGGAGATCGTTTCTTGCATTGATTGACCGGTGAAGGGAATAATCCCGCTCCCTCCATCTGGACCCTGGCAATATGAGCGATCACGACCCCACCGTCGTCCGGCCGGTGCCGAAACCCCGCGTCCCCCTGGGCATCGAAGAGGTGCTGGTCGCCGTCACCATGGCGGTGGTGGCGCTGATCACCTTCGCCAATGTCGTGGTGCGCTACCTGACCGACGTGTCCTTCGCCTTCACCGAGGAATATTCGATCGCCCTGATGGTGATCCTGACCTTCCTTGGCGCCTCAGCCGCGGTGGTGAAGGACCGCCACATCCGCATCACCTTCGTCACCGACAAGATGTCGCCCGCCAACCGCCGCCGGGCGGAGCAATTCGCCATGGCCTGCGTGGCCCTGATGTACGGGCTGCTGGTGTTCTACGGCGCCTGGACGACATGGGACGACTACCGGTTCGAGGTGACATCGCCGGCGCTGGGGCTGCCGCAGTGGATCTACACGATCTGGCTGCCGGTGCTGTCGCTGGTGGTGCTGGCCCGCACGGTGGGCCGGATGATCCGCATCCACAAGGGCACCGAGCCGCTGGAAACCGGCCATATCCCGGAGGGGGAACCGTGATCACAACCCTGCTTTTCGGTTCCTTCCTGGTCATGATGGTGTTGGGCGTGCCGATCGCCGCCGCCCTGGGGCTGGCCGGCACCGCCGCCATTGCCTTCGCCCATCTCGGCGTCATTTCGGTCCCGACCAGCGTCTATACCGGCATCGCCAAATACCCGCTGCTGACCATCCCGATGTTCGTGCTGGCCGGCACCATCTTCGACCGGTCGGGCGTGGCGCAGAAGCTGGTGCGCTTCGCCACCGCCATCGTCGGCCAGGGCAAGGGTGCGCTGGCGGTCATCGCCGTGGTGGTGGCGATGATGATGGGCGGCATCTCCGGTTCGGGTCCTGCCATCGCCGCCGCGGTCTGCGGCGTGATGGCGCCCAGCATGATCCGCGCCGGCTATCCCCGCCCCTACATCGCCAGCGTCATCGCCGCCGCCGCCGCCACCGACATCCTGATACCGCCGTCGGTGGCGCTGATCATCTACAGCGTGCTGGTGCCCGCCGCCCCGACCACCTCGATGTTCGCCGCCGGCATCATCCCCGGCACGCTGGCCGGGCTGGCGCTGATCGTCCCGGTCTATTGGCTGGCGCGGAAGCACAATCTGGGCTCCAAGCTGTCGCACGAGCCGCGCCCGCCCTTCTGGCGCAGCCTGTGGGACGCGGCGCTCGGCCTGTTCGCCAAGGTGATCATCCTGGGGGGCCTGCGCTTCGGCATCTTCACCCCGACCGAGGCAGCGGTAATCGCGGTGGCCTACGGCCTGCTGCTGGGCATGGTGGTCTACCGCACCATCCGCTTCCGCGACCTCTATTCCATGCTGGTCGATGCGGCGGAGATCTCCGCCATCATCCTGACGGTGATCGCGCTTGCGAGCGTGTTCGGCTGGGCGCTCAGCACCTTGTCGGTGATCGATCCCATCGCCGACGCCATCATCCATTCCGGCCTGGGCGAATATGGCGTGCTGGCGCTGCTGGTGGTGATGCTGACCGTCATCGGCACCTTTCTGGACGGCATCTCGATCTTCATCATCCTGCTGCCGCTGCTGATCCCCATCGCCCAGGCCTACAACTGGGACCTGACGTGGTTCGGCGTGATCCTGACCCTGATGATCGCCGTCGGCCAGTTCACCCCGCCGATGGCGGTCAATTTGATGGTCGCCTGCCGGATGACCGGCTGTTCCATGGAAAGCACGGTGCGCTGGGTGCTGTGGCCGCTCGTCACCCTGCTGCTGGTGGTGGTCGCGGTGATCGTCTGGCCCGATCTGGCGCTGTGGATGCCACGGCAGATGGGGTTCTAAAGAGCGCGGGCGATGTCGCGGCTGGTCAGATGCAGGCTGGCCGCGGCGTCGTAGCCGCGCCGGGCGATCTTCCCCGCCGCCGCAGCCTCGAATGCCGGGCGATGGGCGGCGGCATGGGCGAGGCAATCAGCCGGCGTCGGCTCCCGCAGGCCGAGCAGGGCGCGGAAGGCCAGGCGGTGGACGGCGCACCAGCCGCCATGCCCCGCCGGCCGGAAGAGCAGCGCGTCGATGTCGGCCCGCCAGGACAGGCCCTCCGCGGTCATTCGCGCAGACCCAGCCGCTTGGCGAGCCGGAACAGGTTGCTGCGGTCGAGCCCGAGCGACCCGGCCGCCTTCGCCCAGTTTCCGCCGTGGCGGTTCAGCCGGTCGTGGATCATGCGCCGCTGAAGCTCCTCCATCGCATCCCGCAATGGGAGACCCTCCACCGGCATTTCGGCCGGCGAATCCGGCAGGCGGGGCAGAGGCATGGCCGCCATCGGCGCCGCGATCCCCTCCCCCACCTCTTCCAACCCGAGATCGGCCGGGGTCAGGGTCAGCACGCCGCCATCCGGCGGGCGGGCGGCGCGGGCGCGGATGGCGCCGCGGCCGATGGCATGTTCCAGTTCCCGCACGTTTCCGGGCCAGGGGTAGGACAACATGCGCCGCTCCGCCGCCGCCGACAGGCGCAGGTTGCGCAGGCCCAGCCGTGCCCGGTTGCGCTCCAGGAACAGGCCGGCCAGCCGCAGGATGTCGGTGCCGCGGTCGCGCAACGGCGGCACCTGCAGCGGATAGACGCTGAGCCGGTGGTAGACGTCGGCGCGAAAGCGTCCCTCCCGCACCTCAGCCGCCAGATCGCGGTTGGTGGCGGCAATCACCCGCACGTTCACGGTGATGTGGCGGTCGGAGCCGACGCGCTGAATTTCGCCGTTCTGCAGCACCCGCAGCATCTTCGCCTGTGCCGCAAGCGGCAACTCGCCGACCTCGTCGAGGAACAGGGTGCCGCCGTCGGCCAGTTCGAACTTGCCGCGCCGGTCGCTCACCGCACCGGAGAAGGCGCCGCGCACATGGCCGAACAGTTCGCTTTCCACCAGCGCGTCCGGCAGCGCCGCACAGTTGACATGAACCAGCGGGCCGGCCGCACGGCTGGAGCGGGCGTGCAGACGGCGGGCCACCAGTTCCTTGCCCACCCCGGTCTCCCCCAGCACCAGGACGACGAGATCGCTCGCCGCCACCGTGTCGATTTCCGTCAGCAGGGCCGCCATCGCCGGGCTGGTGCCGACCGTGCCGGATTCGAGGTCCGCCGGCGGATCGTCGATCTCCCTGATCCCCGGGCTGCCGCCATCCGTGAGAGCGGCGCGGCGTTCCGCCGCCGTGGCGAGGTCGGCGGCCAGCCGCGCCCAGGCTGCGATCGCCCCCTCCCAGCCGTCGAAGCGTCCTTCGTTCAGCGCATCCAGGGTCAGCATGCCCCACCGACGTCCATCCACGCTCAGCGGCGCTCCGACGCAGTCATGAACATGCAGCCGCTGCTTCAGGTCGGGGATCAGCCCGTCATAGGGGTCGGGAAGCTCGCAGTCGGGGGGAAAGCGCAACGGCCCGCCTTCCGCATCGGCGATTGCCCGCAATCGGGGATGATCGTCCAGCGCGAAGCGCCGTCCAAGCGTGTCCGGGCTGAGCCCGCGCGTGGCGAGCGGGACCAGCAATGCATCGCTTGAGCGGCCGTCATGGCGCAACAGCGCACAGGCATCGCAGGGCAAGTGCCGCGCCATCAGATCCAGCAGCAGCGGCCACAGCCGCGCAGGGTCGTCCAGCATGCGCAGCAGCGCGCCGGCTTCATCCAGCGTGAGAAATGTTGTCGGAATGACCGCGCCGTTGTCCATCCGACATCATAGCCACTGCGGTCGCATTGACAACACTTCTCCCGCACTGCACGGAATCCTGCCCTGCGTCGCTTTGGCACAGGGATTGCCAACCAGTTGCGACATCGTGACGCGCAAAAGGATTGCTCACTCTCATGCTGACGCCTGCCCAGATCGCCGTCATCAAGGCCACCGCCCCGGTGGTCGCCGCCAACGCCAACCGGATCACCGGCACCTTCTATCCCCTGATGTTCGAGCGCTTTCCCGAAGTGCGCGCCGTCTTCAACCAGAGCCACCAGCGCAGCAGCGCTCAGCCGGAGGCGCTGGCCAACGCCATCATCGCCTATGCCTCCAACATCGACCGGCTGGAGGTTCTGGGTCCGGCGGTCGAAGGCATCGTGCAGAAGCACGTTTCGCTGAACATCACCCCCGACCAGTACAAGATCGTCGGCACCTGCCTGATGGAAGCCATCGGCAAGGTCCTGGGCGATGCGGTGACGGCGGAGGTCGCCGATGCCTGGGGCGCGGCCTACTGGCAACTCGCCGACCTGCTGATCGCGGCGGAGGAGAAGGAATACGCCCGCAAGGCGGCGCTGACCGGCGGATGGCGCGGTGCGCGCCGCTTCCGGATCGCGGAGAAGGCGCCGGAGAGCGCCGTCATCACCTCCTTCCGTCTGGCGCCGGTGGATGGCGGGCGGGTGATGGATTTCCAGCCCGGCCAGTATCTCGGCCTGCGGCTGGCCGTCGACGGTGAGACCGTCCACCGCAACTACAGCCTGTCGGCCTCGCCCAACGGCCGCGATTACCGCATTTCGGTGAAGCGGGAGCCGCAGGGAGTGGTCTCCGGCTTCCTGCATGACCGCGCGCAGGTCGGCGACGAGATCGACGCCTACCCGCCGGCCGGCGAATTCGTGCTGCGCGAGGGGACCGGTCCGCTGCTGCTGATCACCGGCGGCGTCGGCCAGACCCCCGCGTTGCCGCTGGCCGAACAGGCACTGGCGGCCGGCCGCAAGGTGATCTACGTGCATGCGGCGCTCAATGGCTCGGTCCACGCCTTCCGCGAGCAGGTCGACCGTCTGGCCGAACTGCACGACACCCTGAAGCCGGTCTATTGCTATGCCGATCCGCAGCCGGGCGACCGGCCGCACATGGTTGGCCTGCTCGACCAGGACCGCCTGGGCGGCCTGCTGCCGAAGGAGGCGGGCGTTGCCGCCTATGTCGTCGGCCCGAAGCCCTTCATGGCCGCGGTGGTGAAGGCCCTGACCGCGCTGGGCCTTCCGGAGTCGGCGATCGTCCACGAGTTCTTCGGCCCGCGGGAAGCGCTCGCCTGAAGCTCTCGCCTTACCTGCGGCACCTGATCATTGCCGCCACTCTGGGCCTCCACTCTGGCGGGCCGGTCCTTCCACCTTGGGCCGGCCCGTCCTTGTCTTCGCCCCGCAGATGTCACGCCCGCGCCCGGCCGTTGTGAGTAAATCTGTTATATCACTACGATAACGCGACTATCAGACAGCCATGCACCATCCCAAGCGGCATGCATGAGCCATTGGCGCGCCCATTCGCTGAAATCGCTCTATGACCACGACGAACCGCCATCGCGCCGCAGCAACTTTCGTCCCGCCTAACGGAAAGATCGTGGATTCTCCTTATTTATTTCTTAGCGAATTTGGCGCTTTCCTATTCACGTAATTGTCGAATTATTTACAAGTGTTCCCTTCCTGTGACCTCGCCACCAGCTGTCCGGGGAAGGGGGCGGACGCAACGACCAATGCGGCGAGAGCCGGAACGGCCGACCGCAGAAGAGACCAGACTGTGCCGGCGCGCGAGCGCCGGGGGGAGGACGGGATGTCGAACGATAGTCACCGGAACAAGCCCGCGAAGGGCAGTGCCTGGTATTCCGGCCTGCGTGGAAAGCTGATGATCGCCATCGGCGTCGTGCTGTCCGGCACGCTGGTGGCCGCAGCCGTGGCGCTGATCGGCTACGCCAACGTGCGCACCACCATCGACGCCATCGTTGGCGAGGCGGTGCCGGCGATGACCGAAGGCATGGGCGTGGCGCAGCAGGCCGAAAAGCTGGTCGCGCTGGCGCCGGAACTGACCTCCGCCGACAAGGCCGCCGCGCGCGAGGCGGTGTCCGCCCGCATCGCTGCGGCGAAGGAGGAGTTCAACACGCGCCTCGACCGGCTGCGGGCCACCGGTTCCGCCGGTACCCAGCTGACCGCCATCGAAGACTCCTCGAAGGGGCTGCTCGGCAACCTCGTGCAGCTCGATCAGGCGGCGGCGGATCGGGTCGCGCTTGCCGCAACGCGGGAGGCGATGCTGCCCAAGGTGATGGCGGCGGAAGCGGAAATCCAGAAATTCACCGCGCCCTGGACCTCCGTCCTGAACAATGAGGAGGAGCAGGCGCGCTCGACCCTGGCCGAGCCCGACGCCGAGCCCGCCATCCTGCGCGAGGCCGCTACCACCCTGAACCGGGTCATGGCCCAGAAGAAGCCGTTGGCCACGGTCACCGCCGAAGCTGCCAACGTCCGCAACATGCTGATGGAAGCGGCGAGCACCCGTGACGACCAGCGGCTTGCGATCATAGAGACGCGCGTCGGCGTGTCGCTGGCCGGACTCGCGAATGCCGCGCAGGCCTTGCCTGAACGTTTGGCCGAAGTCGCCACCAAGCAGGCGGAGCTCCTGACCGGATATTCCGTCGGCGAGGAGTCGATGGTCACCCTGCGCCAGAAGGAACTGGCGATCGAGGGCTATTTCGCCCAACTGCTTGAGAGCAACCACGCGCTGGCCGGCACCCTGTCCAAGGGCATCGCCACGCTGGTCGACGCCCAGAAGCAGGGCATCGCCGAGGCCAGCGGCGCCACCACCCGCATGCTGGACAACAGCCGCCTGACCCAGATCGCGGTGGCGGCCGCCAGCATCCTGGTGTCGATCCTGGTCGTCTGGCTGTACGTTGGCCGGGTCATCATCGGCCGGATGCTGGCACTGAAGGCCGGGATGGGCCGCATCGCCGCCGGCGACCTGGATGCGGAGATCGCGCTGCACGGCCATGACGAGATCGCGGAGATGGGTGAGGCGCTGCTCGTCTTCCGCGACACCGCGCGCGAGGTGGAAACGACCCGCGCCGCCGCGGAGGCCGAACGCCAGCGGGCCGCCGGCGAACGCCGCGACGCCATGCTGTCGCTGGCCGATCAGTTCGAGAACGGCGTGAAGGTGGTGGTGGAGACGGTGTCCGCCGCCGCGACCCAGATGCACCAGACCGCCGCCGGCATGGTGGCGACCGCCGACGACACGTCCCGCCAGGCCGGCAGCGCCGCCGAGGCGGCGGAGACCGCATCGGTCAACGTCGACGGTGCGGCGTCCGCCGCCCATGAGCTGTCGCAGTCGATCAGCGAGATCGCCCGGCAGGTGACCGAATCGGCGACCATCGCCGCCAAGGCCGCCAACGAGGCGGAGCGCACCGACGGCACGATGCGCGAACTGAACGAGGCGGCCAGCCGGATCGGCGCCGTCCTGGACCTGATCTCCGACATCGCCGGCCAGACCAACCTGCTGGCGCTGAACGCGACGATCGAGGCCGCCCGCGCCGGTGAGGCCGGCAAGGGCTTCGCCGTCGTGGCGCAGGAGGTCAAGCAGCTGGCCAGCCAGACGGCAAAGGCCACCGACCAGATCGCCGGCCAGATCGGCGCCATGCAGCAGGCGACCGGCGAGGCGGTGAACGCCATCCGCAGCATCGGCATGACCATCGGCCGGCTGAACGACATCGCCGCCAGCATCGCCGCGGCGGTGGAGCAGCAGGGTGCGGCCACCTCGGAAATCGCCCGCAATGTCCAGCAGGCGGCGGGCGGTACCGCCCAGGCCTCGCAGAACATCGGCGAGGTCCGCACCGCCGCCGGCCAGACCGGCCAGTCGGCGCAGGAGGTTCTGTCGGTGGCCCAGGAGGTCACGACCCAGACCAGCCACCTGCAACAGCAGATCGACCGCTTCCTGCGTCAGGTGCGGTCGGCGTAACAGCAGCCAGAGCCCCTCTCCCCTTGTGGGAGAGGGGTTGGGGTGAGGGGGTGTATCAGCCCTGGACGACCATCTGGCGCTGGGTGCCGAGGCCTTCGATGCCCAGTTCCACCACGTCGCCGGTCTTCAGGAAGACCTGCGGCTTCTGGCCCATGCCGACGCCCGGCGGGGTGCCGGTGGAGATGATGTCGCCCGGCTGCAAGCTCATGAAGCGTGACAGGTAGGACACCAGATAGCGCACGCCATAGACCATGGTGGCGCTGCTGCCGTCCTGATAGCGGTGACCGTTGACCTCCAGCCACATCTTCAGATTCTGCGGGTCTTCGACTTCGTCACGCGTCACCAGCCAGGGACCGGTCGGGCCGAAGCTGTCGCAGCTCTTGCCCTTGGTCCACTGCCCCTGCTTTTCGATCTGGAAGGCGCGTTCGGAAACGTCGTTGACGATGCAATAGCCGGCGACATGGTCCATCGCCTCGTCTTCCGAGACGTATTTGGCGGTCTTGCCGATCACGAAGGCCAGTTCGACCTCCCAGTCGGTCTTCTCCGACCCGCGCGGCAGCTCGATCGGATCGTTCGGGCCGACGATGGCGCTGGTCGCCTTCATGAAGATGATCGGCTCCGGCGGCACCGCCATCCCCGTCTCCGCCGCGTGGTCGGAGAAATTCAGGCCGATGCAGACCATCTTGCCGACGCGCCCGACGCAGGGGCCGAGGCGCGGGTTGCCTTCCACCAGCGGCAGCGTCGCCGGGTCGATCGCCCGCAGGCGGTCCAGCCCGTCCGGCAGCAGCGCCGCACCGGCGATGTCGTCCAGATGGGCGGACAGGTCGCGGATGCGTCCTTCGGCGTCGAGCATTCCCGGCTTTTCCTGGCCCGGCGGGCCGTAGCGCAGCAGTTTCATGAAAACTCTTCCCTGGTAGGAGTTTGGCGCCCGCCGATCCTGACCTGTCGGCGCGGAAAGTAAAGAGGGTGAACGAACGAAATGTAGCGTTACTTCACAGATCGGTCGACAACGCCGCCAGTCTGTAGTAAAACTACATCAGGTTCGCAGGCAGCCGGAACGGCCGCCGCACCTCCCCAGGTGGACTCCCGCATGCTGGACACGATCGCATCCTCACTCGACAGGCTCCGCCGGGCGGAAGCCGCGGTGGCGCGTACCGTGCTGGCCGCTCCCCATGCCGCCGTGCGCGCCAGTCTGGCCCAGCTCGCGGGCAAGGCCGGCGTCAGCGAACCGTCCGTCCTGCGCTTTTGCCGCACCGCCGGCTTCGGCGGCTTCCATGAATTCAAGATCGCGCTCGCCCAGCATCTGGCGGCTTCCGCCGCACGGGAAGAGGCCGGCGACCGGCCGACCCCACTGGTGCGCGACCTCTCCCCCGGCGACAGCGTCGCCAGTGCGACGGAAAAGGTGCTGAACCGCTCCATCGACGCGCTGGTCCGCCTGCGCGGCCGCCTGGACACCGCGGCGCTGGAGCGTGCGGCCGGCGTGCTGGCCTGCGCGCAGCGGGTGCAGATCGTCGGCGTCGGCGCGTCCGGAACCGTGGCGCTCGACGCCCACCACAAGCTGTTCCGCCTTCTGCCGCAGGTGACCGCCAGCACCGACGCCCATCTCCAGGCGATGGCCGCGGCGACGCTCGGCCCCGGCGATGCGCTGCTGGCGATCTCCAAGACCGGCACCAGCGACGAGATCTTCGACGTCGCCGCCATCGCGCGCGACGGCGGCGCGACGGTGATCGCCATCACCGCATCGGCCACGCCGCTTGCCGAACGCGCCGACATCCGCCTGACCGTCGATGTGGACGAAGACACTGCGGTCCACACCCCGATGGCCTCCCGTCTTGCCCAGCTGGCCCTGATCGACGCCCTGACCGTCGCCGTCGGCCTGCAGGCTCCCCCCGGTCTGGACCGCCGCCTTGCCCGCATCAAGGCCGTGCTGGCCGGGCACCACCGCGTGCCGGACCGTCCAGCCTCCGCCGCTCCGTCGCTTTCCCTGTCCCCCCAGAAGAGTCCTGAGGAATCCTGATGTCCACCACCCCGACCGCTTCCGAGATCCTGGACCAGCTCGCCGCCTACGGTGTCGTGCCGGTCATCCGCAACAGCTCCGCCGATCTGGCGCGCACTGCCGTCAGCTGGCTGCGCGAGGCCGGCTACGGCACCTTCGAGATCACCATGACCACCCCCGGCGCCGTCGGCCTGATCGAGGAGCTGTCGGCGGAGGGCGGCGCCCTGATCGGCGCCGGCACCGTCCTGACCCCGGCCGCCGTTGCCGACGTCGTGAAGGCCGGCGCCAAGTATGTCGTGTCGCCCTGCGTGGTGCCGAAGGTGGCCGCCGCGTGCCGCGACCACGGCGTGGCCTGCCTGATGGGCGCCCTGACCCCGACCGAGGTGCATGCCGCCATCTCCGCCGGTGCCGACGCCATCAAGATCTTCCCGGCCTCCACCGTCGGCCCGGCCCACATCAAGGCGCTGAAGTCGGTCTTCCCCGGCGTCCGCTTCGTCCCCACCGGCGGCATCGACGCCACCACCGTGGCCTCCTATGTCGCGGCCGGCGTGGCCTGCGTCGGTGCCGGCGGCAAGCTGGTCGACGAGGGTCTGGTCAAGAAGGGCGACCGCGAGGCCATCATGGCCGCCGGCCGCCAGCTGATGGACGCCTACCGGGCCGCCAAGGGCGCCTGATACCCCCTGGGAAAATCCTGCCGCCCGGCCGGGGCAAAGCTGCCGGGTGGCAGGATGGGCACATTTTAAATCCCTTGATCGTCAACGCTTTGGAGCTGGCCTGCATCCTGCAAAGCCCTGGTCGACATCCCTTCTGGGGATGCGGAACGAGGGAGAGCACGCCATGGTCAGCCTGTCCAGCTTCACCGATGTCGGCAGCATGGCCCAGAGCCTGCAGCAGTCGATCGATGCCGCGGTCAAGCGCGTGCAGCAGCAGGCAGCCGGCAATGGCGGCGCGACCGGCGGCGGCGCGACCGGCAAGGTCCAGGAGTACGAGCAGACCGTCAACAAGTCGGCGCTGAACGCCGCGCCCTTCGCGACCAGCATCGGCACGCTGGTGAAGGACACCAGCAGGCTGAACGTCTTCAGCTCGCTGGCTTCCAACGATCCCGCCGACTTCTATAAATTCACCGTCACCAGTTCCGGCGCCCCGACGCTGGGGACGGTGGGGGATGCCGGGGTGCGGCTGCAGCTGATGGACCGTGGCGGCAAGGTCGTCGCCGACAGCAACAAGGATGCCGGCGCCACCTTTGACGCCTTCCAGAAGCTGAAATCCGGCCAACTCACGCTGGACAAGGGCGACTACACGCTGCGCATCGCCCGAGAAAAGGATGTTCCGGTCAAGGAAGCCAAGAATTACGGCGTCCAGCTGCGCATGGGCAACTACAGCAAGGACTACGACACCATCGCCAAGCAGCCGGCCAAGGGCGACAACCCCTTCGGCAACAACACCAAGCTGCAGGGGCTGGCTGCCATTCTGGGTGCCGGCAGCGCCTCCATTAATCCCGCCTCGATGATGCTGGGGGGATCCGGCGGCAGCTATGGCGGCCGCGGGTCGCTGCTGAACGCGCTGTTGTGAAAGCGACGCCCAGCCCCGAAGCCGGCCTCAAACCAGCCGGTCGCGCCCCGATTCCTTGACCAGCAGGACCGCCTGGGTGCGGCTGCCGACGCCGAGCGCCTTCAGCACTCCGGTGACGTGGGTCTTCACGGTGGACAGGTTCAGGCCCAGCCTTTCGCCGATCTCCTGGTTCGAAAGTCCCTGGGCCAGCAGGTCCAGAACCTCCAGCTGCCGGCGGGTCAGACCGTCGAACACGCTGGGCGCGCCGCCCCGTGCAGGCCCCGCCCCGGCCGCCGCGGGCGCTCCCGGCATGCCCAGAACCGGCGGCACATAGGATCCGCCCGCCATCACCAGCCGCAGGATGTTGACCACCAGCACGTCGTCGGTCGATTTCGGGATGAAGGCGCGCACGCCGCGCGACAGCACCGCGCGCATCTCGTCGGGCGATTCGATCATCGAGAAGACGGCGACGGGGACCGGCGCCACACGCTTCACCAGCGCCTCGACGTCGTCCAGACCGCCCAGGCCGGGCATGCGCAAATCCATCACGATCAGGTCGAATGCGATGCCGCCTTCGAGCATCGACGCGTCGAGGATGGCGTTCAACTGGCTGAAGCTGGTCGCGGCCACCACGGTGGCCTGCTCGTCCAGTTCACCCACCAGATGGGTCAAGCCGCTGCGGACGATGGAATGATCGTCGGCGATCAGAACCTGCATGTAACGTCTCGGACCGAAGATGCCTCGCGTGCAGCATCGTCATACGCTGACGCAACGGCCGGCGCTACCTCCTTCGCACGTCCGGGCACGGCAATGCCGGGAGGAACCGTAAAGAAAAACGCGGAGGAGGTCATCCGCCCCCTCCCCCGCGTGCAGGTTCGCCCAGATCAGGAGATGTTGATCAGGAGATCTTGATGAGGATCTGGGCGCGGCGGTTCGACGGCTCGCGAACGTTCGGACCGGTGGGGACCATCAGCTGGTTCTCGCCCACGCCTTCGATCGAGATCATGTTGGCCGGCGTGCCGCGCGCGACCAGCGCCTGGCGCACCGCCTCGGCCCGGCGGATCGAAAGCCGCTGGTTGTAGGTCGGCGAGCCCGAGGTGTCGGTGTGGCCGATCACCTGGATGCGGACGGCACGGGCACGGCTGGCCGCGTCGGCGGCATCGCCGATGATGCTTGCGGAATTGGGCGTGATCGTCGCCTTGTCCCAATCGAAGAACACCTGATACTCGCTCTGCGGCTGGGCGGCCATCGGCGGGGCGGCAGGTGCCGGGGCAACGACCGGCGTGGCGCGCGACGGCCCGCCGAAGGTATAGCGCAGGCCGGCCAGGATGGTGTGGTTGCGGTATTCGCTCTTCGAGGTCACCGGACCCAGCTCGAACTCCGGATCGACGGTGGCGAAGTAGCGGTAGTCCAGCGTCAGCGCCACAGTGTCGTTGATGGCATAGGACGCGCCGACGATGCCCTGATAGGCGAAGACCCAGTCGCGGTCGCTGGCGCCGTTCAGCGTCTTCTTCACCCCGGCGATACCGGCACCGGCGCCGATATAGGGCGTGATCGGCAGGCCGATGTTGAAGTCATAGAGCAGGTTGCCCATGAAGGCATACGAGCTCGTCTTGCCGCCCAGGCCGTTCAGGCCGGGAGTGGCGCTGCTGGTGTCGTCGACGCTGTTGCGCCAACGCCAGGCGGCCTCCAGTTCGGCGCGCAGGCCCATCGCGGTGGCGTAGCCGACGGAAATGTCGCCGATGCCGCCGAGCTTGAACTCCTCCTTCAGACCCAGGCCCGGGGCCGGATAGCTGCTGAGGTCGGCATCCTCGGTCCAGTTCACGCCGGCCCCCGCGCCGACGTAGAAGCCTTCCGGCGCGGCAAAGGCGGCAGTCGGAATGGCCAGGGAAGGAACGGCGACGGCCAGTGCCGTGCCCAGCAAAATCCCACGCATCGTCATGTTCTTGTTCCCATCGTTGACGGCGTTGGCGGATCGGGACATCCCGGCCTGCGGCGAAACACGTGACAGAACGGGCTCCGGCCCCGACAATGGAATCAGTACGCGCGCCTTCCAATCCCGCCCACGCACGGCCGCTTTTTCTGTTGCAGATTTGCCGCAGCGCTCCTGCTGGCATTTCCTTCTGTGATAACAATGACTTGGATACCCACCCCGATGCCATCTACCCCGGACGATGCGATCGACTACCCCATCTGCACCACCCCGGATCCCGGCGGCTGGCAAGAGGTGGCGCCGGGCGTGTTGTGGATCCGGCTGTCCCTGCCTTTCCAACTCGACCATATCAATGCCTGGGCACTGGACGGCGGAGCGGACGGCTGGACGCTGATCGATTGCGGGCTGGGTGACCGGCACACGCTGGCCCTGTGGGAGGGGTTGTTGCGCGACGCGCTCGGCGACCGGCCGGTGGAGCGGGTGGTCGCCACCCATTTCCATCCCGACCACATCGGCGCTGCCAACTGGCTGGTGGAGCGGACCGGCGCGGCCTTCGCCACCTCATTGACGGAATGGCTGTTCGCCCGCATGCTTTCGGCCGGCAACAATGCCGCCACCGATGCCGCGGTGGAGCGTTTCTACCGTCGCTGCGGCTTGGCGCCGGAGACGCTGGACGCCGTGCTCGCCCGCAAGGGTGCCTACAGCCGCGGCGTCCCCGGCGTGCCGGCGACGCTGACCCGCCTGCGTGCTGGCGACAGGCTGCCGGTGGGCGACCGTTTCTGGACCGTGATCGGCGGCAGTGGCCATACGGCCGAACCGGTCAGCCTCTACCGGCCGGCTGATGGCGATGACAACGGCAACGCCTTGTCCCTGGTGATCTCCGGCGATCAGATTCTGCCACGGATCAGCCCGAACATCAGCGTCTGGCCGACCGAACCGGACGCCGATCCTCTCACCGACTATCTCGCCAGCCTGAAGGATTGGGCCGCCCTGCCGGCCGACACGCTGGTCCTGCCGTCACACGGCCGCCCCTTCCGCGGCCTGCACCGGCGCGCCGACGATCTGGCCCTCCATCATGCCGAACGGCTGGCGGAGATCGAATCGCTCTGCGCATCGCCCCGCACGGCGGCGGAGGTGACGCAGGCGCTGTTCCCGCGGCCGCTCGACCCGCACCAGACCGTCTTCGCCGTGGGCGAAGCCGTGGCGCACCTCAACCATCTGATCCGCAAGGGGCGACTGGAGCGTGTGTCCGGCGGCAGGAAGGTTGGGCCGGACATCGACCTTTACCGGCGGCGTGCCACCGGCTAGCCCCGATGACCCGAGGTGCTTGTCGGACAGGTCGCTACTCGGTGACGATCTCGAACTGCTGGGGGTCGAGCAGGGTCGACACCGACAGGGTCTTCAGTGTCTTCGGGTCGTCGGTTCGCTTCATCTGAGCATGCTGGGTGCCCATGCCGTCCTTGCGGATGGCGACCACTTCCCAATAGCCGCCGCTGGGGGACAGCTTGCGATAAATCTGACCCTCGATCACCTCGCGCTTTCTGCGCATTGTCGTTCTCCAAAACCCAGCCCATACCGGCTGCCGTCACGGCCGCCGTGAAGGGCGCCATTGAACCACAAAACACCCCCGTCGTGGCGAGTGTCCGTTCGGTGACCGTTCTTGGATGCCGCATAAGCGTTGCTGCAGTGCAGCACGTCCGGGGCACCCCCGATGACCCTTTGCCGCAGTGCGGTTTCAAGCTGGAACAAAAGTCCCGGTTGTGGGTTCATAGCGGTCATGAACACCGATCTCGACGTGCTTGTCTTCGCGACCCGCCTGGTTGATGAACTGGGCGAAACCGCGATTCGAATGAGCCGCGTTCGTCTTGTCGAACTCACGGCCGCCAACCACACCCGTGCCGCCGCCTTCTGGCGGGAGGTGATGCGGACCTCCGAACGACTGCTGAACGAGCGGTCGGGTCGCCGGGGCGCATCCGGCCTCTCCTCGCCGGCAATTGCCGCAGCGCAACCCTCCGTGGCCCAGTCGGCGGCCCAATCCGTCGCCTATGTTCCCCGACCTATTCCCTGACCCGGCGCCAAGTCGGGTCGAATAAAAAAGGGCCGGCACAGAAGTGCCGACCCCCTTTCAACGGAACGCTGATGCGTTTCGCTTACTTCACTTCGGCATACTGGCCGTTCTTCCACTTGTACCAGACATAGGCCGGGCTGGTGACGTCGCCCTTCGGGTCGAACCCGATCTTTCCGATGACGGTGTTGTAGTTGCCCTTGCGCATGACTTCGGCAACCTTGGCAGCGTCCGTCGAGTTCGCCTGCTTCACCGCGTCGGCCCAGATCTGGAGCGCGGCGTAGGTGTACAGGGTGTAGCCTTCCGGCTCGTAGCCAGCCTTGCGGAACTTCTCCACGACGGCCTTGGCGTCCGGCTTCTCGCGCGGATCCGGACCGAAGGTCATCATGGTGTTCTCGCCGGCGTCACCGGTGATGGCCCAGTACTCGTTGGTCACCAGCGCGTCACCCGACACGATGATGGCCTTCATGCCCTGGTCCTTCATCTGGCGGGCGATCAGGCCGGCCTCGGTGTGGTAGCCACCGATGTAGACGGCGTCGACGTTCGCCTGCTTCAGCTTCGACACCAGGGCGGAATAGTCCTTCTCACCGGCCGTGTAGGCTTCGTAGATGGTTTCCTTCTGGCCGCCGGCATTCAGCGCCTTCTGCGTCTCGTCGGCCAGACCCTTGCCGTAGGCCGACTTGTCGTGAAGGATGGCGACGTTCTTGCCCTTGTAATTGTCCAGCAGATACTTGCCGGCAATCAGGCCCTGCTGGTCGTCACGGCCGCAGACGCGGAAGACGTTCTTCAGGCCCTGCTCGGTCAGCTTCGGGTTGGTCGAAGCCGGGGAGATCTGCAGCATCCCTTCTTCGGCATAGACCTGGCTGGCCGGGATCGACGAGCCCGAGCAGAAGTGGCCGGCCACGAACTTCACACCGGCCTTGGCCAGCTGGTTGGCGACGGCGACGGCCTGCTTGGGATCGCAGGCGTCGTCGCCGACTTCCAGCTTCAGCTTCTGGCCCAGGACACCGCCGGCGGCGTTGATGTCCGCGACGGCCTGCTCCATGCCCTTCTTCATCTGCTCGCCGAAGGTGGCGTACTGGCCGGTGATCGGACCGGCGGTGGCCACCGCGATATCGGCCTGGGCGGCCGTGGCGGAGAGCGCGGTCGCCGCGATCGCGGCGAGAAGGGACAGCTTGAATTTCATGGGTGTGCTTCCCTGTTCTGTGAATGGTCCCTGTTGCAACATACCCCCGGCCCTTGCGGGCCTTGCCGCCGGGTCCCCTCCGGCGGTTTCCAGATTACCATACCCCAAGTGGTGCAGTGTGCGACAGTTTCACCGGCACCAATCAGCCGTACGGTCTATTCCTAATGAACTATTTTTCCTCGGCCATACCCGTCCGCTCTCGCCAGCCGAACGGACCGGCAGTCTCATAGAGCCACGGATACTGGTTGACCATGCGCCGGGCGATGGCGATGCGGTGCGCCGTCAGCGT
>NZ_JAVDTO010000024.1:0-75002 GCF_031455875.1 Azospirillum sp. BE72 | reverse complement strand
GAAAAGCCTCCGCGCCAATGGTACTGCGTCTTAAGACGTGGGAGAGTAGGTCGCCGCCAGGTCACTCAGGCTCAAGAGACGCACAATCCAAAGCAACATCGCCGGAATCTTCGCAGCATCCATCATCCACAGCAAAAGACATCCGCGGGGTGGAGCAGCCCGGTAGCTCGTCAGGCTCATAACCTGAAGGCCGCAGGTTCAAATCCTGCCCCCGCAACCACCGACAGTTGACAGCCCGCCTCCAAAGAGGCGGGCTGTCGGCGTTTCGGGTCCGCTTCGGCGCACGCCTCCAGGATCGCCAGCAGGTCGCCATGAAGCTGGGCCTCCAGCCCGGCGCCCGAGGGGCAGGGGGACAGCACGACGCGGTCGACCATGGACCTGATCATCTCCATCGCGGCCATCCCCTCGTCGCCGTCGCCGAGCACGGACTCGAGCGCCGCGATCTTCCGCCGGTACAGCTCCGGCAGGTTGGCCGGCAGCAGCATCTCCGGCGCCTCCGTTTCCAGGGCGCCGATCTCGGGGCGAGCGTGGCATGCTCGGCCTCCAGGGCGGACAGCCGCTCCTTCAGGGCCGGGCTGTACATCCCGTTCTCCACTGCCTCCAGGATCGACGCGATCTTCCGGTCGATGCCCGCGAGGGCGCGCTCCTGGTCGCCGCGCCGGTTCCTGGCTTCGGCCTGATCACGCCGTTGCGCCACCACCATTTCCTCGACAAAGGCGGCGACCACGTCGGCGCTGAGCAGGCGCTCCTTCAGCCCGGCAAGAACACGGCCCTCGATCGCTTGTCGGGTGATGGTGCGGTCGTTCGGGCAGGTGCCCGAATTTCGGTGGCCGGCGCAACCGTAGCGGTCCTTGCCCATGATGGTGTAGCGGCCGCCGCAGACGCCGCACACCAGCACGCCGGACAGAAGGAAGCGCTGCCGATGCACGCGGTTCAGAGCGTTGCCCTGCTCATCCCGACCGATCTCGGTGGCAACCGCCTCCTGTCGCACCTTGACGCGGTTCCACAGAACGTCGTCGATGATGCGCAGCTCGGGGACTTCGACAATCTCCCGCTTTGCCTGAGGGTTGATGCGGGCGATGCGCTTGCCGGTGCCCGGATCCTTGACGAACTCGCAACGTCCCCATTCCAGAACGCCGGCATAATTGGCGTTGTTGAGGATGCCGGTCCCGCGGGCGACCTGTCCGCGGATCGTGGTATCGACCCATTTTCTCCTCCTGGGGCCAGGAACGTTCTCATCGTTCAACAGGCGCGCAATGGCGCGGGGACTCATGCCGTCGGCGTACAGCGTGAAGATGCGGTGGACAACGGCGGCTTCGTCCGCATTGATGCGGCGATACCCGCCACCTGCCTTGTCGCCGTCGACGACGTCGTATCCATAGGCTTTGCCGCCGGGAATACGTCCCTCCCTGGCCAAGCCAAGATGGCTGCGTCGGGTCTTCTGGCCGATCTCCCTGAGCTGCATCTGTGCCATCATGCCCATGATGGCGATGTGGAGCGTGGTGATCTCGCCGAGGTGCGGCGTGTACAGCTTGATGTTGTGGAAGTTGAGGCGGTCATAGAGATCGGAGGTGTCCGCCAATCGTCGGCCCAGACGGTCGACTGCTTCGGACACCACAACATCGAAGCGGCGGCGCCCGGCGTCATCCACCAGCTTCAGAAACCCTGGGCGGTGCCGTGAGGCGCCGCTGATCGTGGCGTCTGTGTAGGTGTCGACAACCTCCCAACCCTGCTGGACGGCGTAGCGCCGGCACAGCTCGATCTGGTCGGCGATCGATTCCTGGCGCTGCTTGTCGGTCGAGTAGCGGGCGTAGATCACGGCCCGAGGCCGGGGGTGGTGGAGGACGGTCATCGCAGGGCCTTCAGGGAGAACGCGATCAGGGCGGCGAGAAGAACAAGGGCAAGGCCGGCAGCGAACGTCATGAAGCCGGCCTGGGACGGCCGCCGGCGCATCTCATGGCGCGCCAGAATGCGGGCCAGTCCAAGCAGCTTCTCGAGCGGAACGGTCCGCTGCTCCTGCTGGGGCGGCTGGACAGCGGGCGCCGCCGTGGCGGCGGTGGAGTCGGTGGTGTGGGTCACGGGTGGAAAGTCCATGGTGGGAGCGGCCATGACGATATGGTCCGATGGCGGCGGGAGCGGAAACACAGGGGCAGATCGGCGTCACCGACGCCAACCCGGTCATAGGTGGGATCAGGAATCGGGCGGTGCGGCCGTGGCCGGCAGCCCCAACGAGCCCTGCTTGGCGGGCTTCACCTTGCCACCGGCTTCACGATGGGCGGATGCCGCGAGCGTCGCCGCCAACGGTTCCAGAACCTCCAACCGCCCCCGCAGGCGGGCGTTCTCGCAGCGCGCGGCGCCGGTACTCTGCGGGGAAGCAGAGGGGTGGAAGGACAGCGATAGGGTGACCCCTGGGGTGGGCGCGTAACTTGGTCGCGCCAAGCATTGCAATTCTCCTTCGTTCGGAAAATTGCCCGCGCGGCGCCAAATGCACAATGACACGAGAGTATGGGGCAAAAGATACGTCCGGCTCGGTCTTGAGGCGGGTTGGTGAAACCAAGCATGCAATCACTGCCGGTTGCATTTCTGGCTGGATTTTGGCAGGCTCGCGACCCCGCCCTTCTGCGTTCCCGCCACCTTAGGACTCCCATGGCCGCGCGATCTGCCCCCCTGTTGACGCCCGGCATGCGGGTGCTGTGCCGTGATGCCGAGTGGCTGGTGACCAAGGCGGAAAGCCTGGACGTCGCGACAGGGTCGCAGATCGCCTACTGCCTTGGTGCGGACGAGATGGTGCGCGGGCACGAGGCGGCGTTCGTGACCGACCTCGACGATGTCCAGCCCATTGACCCGCGGGACACCCGCCTGACACGGGACAGCAGCCACGGCTTCCAGAAGGCCAAGCTGTTTCTCGAAGCGCAGCTGCGCCAGATGCCGTTGACGGCCGCCCATCCCGATGTGGATGGCATCGGCGCCTTCCGGCCGATGCCGTTCCAGGTCAAGGCAGTGGAGAAGGCGCTGCGGCAGATGCGGCCGCGGCTTCTGCTGGCCGACGCCGTGGGCCTGGGCAAGACCATCCAGGTCGGCATGATCCTGGCGGAGATGATTCGCCGCGGCCGTGCCGCGCGCATCCTCGTGCTGGCCAAGAAGTCGATGCTGACCCAATTCCAGGCCGAGTTGTGGAACCGCTTCGCCATACCGCTGGTCCGCCTCGATTCCACTGGCTTGGCCCGGTTGCGGCTGCGCATCCCCGCCTCGAAGAACCCGTTCGAGGTCTACCACCGCATCATCGTCTCCATGGACACGCTGAAGGACGTCGGGCGCTATCGCCACTTCCTGGAGAACACCCGCTGGGACGTGGTGGTGATCGACGAGGCGCACAACGTCGCAGGCGCCACCAATCCCGACCGCAACTACAGCTACCGGCTGGCCCGCCTCTTGTCGCGCCGGGCCGACAGCATGATCCTGACCACCGCCACGCCTCACAACGGCCGCAAGGAGACATTCGGGCGCCTCATCGCGCTGCTCGATCCCTCGGCAATCCCGGACCCCAAGTACCGGCAGTACACGGCGGAGGACATCAAGCCCTTCTTCCTGATGCGCTTCAAGGAGGACATCCGGGCGGAGGCCGGTGACGATTTCGCCGCCCGCTACGTTGTCCCGCTGGCCGAGACGACCGCCGACGCCGACGCGCGGGAAGAGGCCGTGTACGCCCGCCTCGCCGGCTTGCGGCGCGACGCGGCGGAGGGCGACCGCAACGCCATTGTCCGCTGGGGCCTGTACAAGAGCTTCCTGTCGAGCCCCGAGGCCTGCCGCTCGATGGTCGAGACCAACCTGCGCACGCTCCAGCGCAAGCGGGGTGAGGAGGCGGACATCGCGGCGCTGGACGGACTGCGGGGGGCGCTGGAGACGCTGTCCATCGCGGACTCCACCCGCTACCGCCTGATGGTCGACCAGCTCCGCCGCATCGGCTGGGACGGCGGTCCGTCCAGCCCCCGTGTCCTGCTGTTTACGGAAAGCCGGGTGACGCAGGAGGCGCTGACCCGCGCGCTTGCCGCCGAGTTCAAGCTGCCTTGGTCCGACCGGCAGGAGGAGCAGCCCGGTCAGGTGATGGCCGCCATTCACGGTGGCATGTCCGACGTCTGGCTGGGCCGGACGGTGGAAGCCTTCGGCACGGGAACCGCCACGATGCGCCTCCTCGTCGCCACCAACGTCGCGTCGGAAGGCGTCAACCTGCACCACCACTGCTGGCACATCATCCATTACGACCTGCCCTGGTCCATCATCACGCTGATCCAGCGCAACGGCCGCATCGACCGCTTCGGCCAGACGCATACGCCGGAAATCCGCTACCTCATGGTCCGCACGCAGGCGGGCGAACTGCAGGGCGATGGCGCGATCTTCCAGCGCCTGATCGAGAAGGTCGAGGAGATCAACCGCACGGCGCGCAGCGGCGAGAGCGTGCTGAAAATCTATGATGCCGACGGAGAAGAAACCTTCGTGGCCGAACACGGCCTGCTGGCCGGCGACCCCGGCCTCTTCGACCGGGAGCAGCCGGCGGTCGGCGACGATGCGGTGGCCGAGGCGCAATCCATGGAGGCGCTGCTCCGCAAGGCGTCCCTCGACGCCATGGACGAGCTGGCGGACCTGTTCGGCGACGACGAGCCCGCTCCGTCCGATGCGGCGGAGCCGGCGCCGGCCGCCCCCGGCGACGCATCGCGCATCCGCCTGTACGATGAGGCCGCCTTCCTGCAGGAGGGTTACGCCTTCCTGTCCCAGCAGACCGACGACCGCTCCTATCATCCCATCGAGAAGACGGGCAAGCAGGTGGTCCTGACCCCGCCGTCCGACCTGCGCCGCCGCCTGGGCGATCCGGAGGCCGGGCGTGACGTGATCTTCGGTGCGACAGCCATTCCCGAGGAGGCGTGGACCGACGACCGCCGTTTCCGCCTGACCGTCGATCCCGGCCGCGTCGATCTGGCCATCCGCGCCGCCCGCAACCTGCGCGGCCAGTGGAGCGAGGAGCTGCTTCTGACCGAGTTGCACCCGGTCTCCCGCTGGTTGGCGGAGCGGCTGATGATGCTTATGCCCCGCGGCGAGGCGCCGATGATCGCCTCCCCCTACCTGCCGCAGGGCGAGATGTGCTTCTGCTTCATCGGTCAGGTCAGCTCCCGTGCCGGCACGCCGCTGATCGTCGATGCCCACGCCGTCGTCATGTCCAAGGGCGGCGGCCGCGCCATCCGCCCCCTGCACACGGCGCTGGAGGCTGCCGGCTTCAAGGATCTCGCCGACACCGGAAAGCACGGCACCTTGCCGGAACCGCTGCTGCGCGGCTTCGTCAAAGGCGCGGTCGATGAGAGCCTCGCCTATCTGGCCGACCGCCGGCGGGAGCGTCAGGCCGAGGTGAAGCCGTTGCTGGAGCGCGAGGAGCAGCGCCTGAACCATTGGCTGGCGCGCCGGCGCGCGCGGATCGAGGAGGAACTGGCGGAGCTGAACCCGACCGGTGCCGCCGCCATCAAGAAACGCCAGGACCTGGAAGAGAGCGAGAAGTACGTGAAGGATCGGGCGCAGAACTGGCGTCGGGCCCATTTCGAGGCCGCCGACCACCCCACCACCCGTCTGGTCCTCGCCATCGAGGGGGTGCGCTGATGCCGCTCGACACCTCCGTCAACAATGTGGGCGAGTATTACGCCGCCCATTACCTGGAACACCAGTTCGTCAAGGACATCGCCGGTGCCGTGAAGGCGTGGCGGGAGCTGGGCAGCCGTGGCGCGCCGCGGCGGCTCCAGGCGCTGGGCGACATCTATTTCAAGGCGAAGGCCCAGGCCCTCGACCACGACGAGACCACGCACCGCGCCACTGCGGCGGAGCCGGAGCTGGCCGGCTGGCACGATGCCCTTCTCCGCGCGCTGGGCTACGCCTCGGCACCGGAGTCCCTCGTGCTGGTGGCGGAGAAGGCGGCGCTGCCGGTGCTGTGCCGGCTGACCCGCTACGGCAAGCCGTGGCTGGTGGCGGCCGAGACGCCCTTCTGCCTGCCCGACGCCGCCCTGCCGGCGGACTGGGGCAGCGAGGAACCGCTGGAGGAGGCGGTCCCCGGCGGTGCCGCGCCCGACGGCACGCGCCATCTGGAGGCATCCTGGGGCGAGGCGGTCGGCCGCCTGCTGCGGGAGGAGGACAGCCCGCGCTGGGTGCTGCTGCTGTCGGGGTCGCTGATCCACCTGTTCGACCGCTCCACCTTCGCCCAGGGGCGCTGGCTGCGCTTCGACCTGGACGACGCCTTCGGCCGCAAGGAACCCGCCTCCTTCGAGGCCATCGCCGCGCTGCTGTCGGCCGAAACCCTGTGCCCGGACTCCGAATCCGCCGCCGTCCTGCACGATACGCTGGAGGGGCAGAGCCACAAGTTCACCCACGGCGTTTCCGCCAAGCTCCAGGGTGCGGTGCGCCGCGCCATCGAGGAGGTGTGCAACGGCTGGGTCGATCACCGCCGGGCGCGCAAGCTGTCCTACACCACCCTGGCGCAGGGAGAGCCGGACCTGCCCAGCGGCGGGCGCGAGGTGACGGCCGACCATCTGCGCCACGAGGCGCTGGTCTTCGTCTACCGCATCCTGTTCTGCCTGTATGCCGAGGCGCGCGGCGGCGAGCTGGGCATCCTGCCGATCAACGACGACGTCTATCGCCTGGGCTACAGCCTGGAAGCGCTGCGCGATCTGGCCGATGCCGGCGAGATGCCGATGCAGTCGGAGAACGGCACCTATTACCACAGGCACCTGAAGACGCTGTTCCGCCTGATCCACCAGGGCTTCCAGCCGAACCGCGCGCCGGCCCCCGCCGAAGCGGCCGAGCCGTGGGCGCCGGTGAAGCCGGAACAGCTCACCATGTTCAGCGACGGCCCGGCGGCCCCCCGCCAGCTTCGCCTCGATCAGGCCGGGCGCAAGGTGATGGAGGCCGATGAGGGGCTGGGCGGCGCCTTCGTGGTCCGTCCGCTGACCGCAACCCTGTTCGATCCGGAAGCCACCCCGCTGCTGGACCGCGCGGAGCTGCCGAACATCCGTCTGCAGCGGGTGATCCGCGCCCTCAGCCTCGGCGCTGACGAGAAGGGCCGCTCCATCGGCCGCATCAACTATGCGGAGCTAGGCATCGTCCAGCTCGGCGCCGTTTATGAAGGGCTGCTGTCCTACAGCGGTTTCTTCGCGGCGGAACGGCTGATCCAGGTTCACCGCGCGCTGGACAAGAAGCGCGCCGCCGGCCCCGCCGACGATGGCGAGGATGCGGCGGAAGAGGCGGACGACACCGACGCCGCCGAAGACGGCGCCGACGATTGGAGCGAAGAGGCGGTCGGAGCCGAAGACGGGGCTGACGCCGGAGATGATGCGGCGGACCCGGCAGGATCCGGCATCGCGCTTGCCCGCGCCGCGGAGGGCGGCGTCACCGGGGGCGTCAAGGTGATCTACGACGACGACATCCCCGCCGACGTCCAGACCTGGTTCGTGCCGGTGTCGCGCGTCAGCGAGTTCCGCGAGGGCGAGATCGTGCTGGAGCGGCGGGGCCGCAAGCCGCGCGAATATGTGCCGGGCGAGTTCATCCTGCGCCTGACCGGCGTGGATCGCGCCAACTCCGCCTCCTACTACACACCGGAGGTGCTGACCCGCTGCCTCGTGCGCGAGGTGCTGAACGAGCGGCTGAAGGATTTCGGCCCGTCCGACGCCGACCGCATCCTGGAGCTGACGGTGTGCGAGCCGGCGATGGGCTCCGCCGCCTTCATCAACGAGATGTGCGACCAGCTGGCCCACGCCTATCTGCGGCTGAAGCAGGAGCAGACCGGCCGCAGCATCGAACCCGGCCGCTACGACGACGAGCTGCGGCGGGTCAAGCACTACATCGCCACCCGCAACGTCTATGGCGTGGACCTGAACCCCACGGCGGTGGAGCTGGGCGGCCTGTCGCTGTGGCTGGGCAGCATGCACCGCCTGCTGGTCCGCAAGGGGGAGGGGGCGCGGCCGGACGTCTACCGCGTCGGCGCCGTTCCCTGGTTCGGCCTGCGCCTGCGTGCTGGCAACAGCCTGATCGGCGCCCGGCGCGCGGTGTGGACCCCCGACCAGCTGCGCAAGGGCGACCATTACGGCAAGGACGCCGCCGCGCCGCGCACGCTCAAGCCCGGCGAGGCCCGCGCGGCCAACGAGATCCATCATTTCCTGGTCTGGGACGAGGACATGGTCCCGGCCTGCCGTGACAAGCTGATGAAGTCCTTCTGGCCGGACGAGTGCAAGCTGGGCGCCGACTGGACGAAGAAGCAGGTCAAGAAGCCGTGGCGGGAGGACGAGATCGCCGCCGCCAAGGCGATCAGCGCCGCCATCGACGATCTGTGGGCGCAATATGCGCGCGACCGCGCCGCCGCGCTGACCGCCACCGCCTGCACCGCCAGCGTCTGGCCCATCCCGTCCGACAGCGACGAGGCCCTGCGCCCCGGCCCGACGCTGGAGCGGCAGGAGGAAATCCGCCGCACGCTGGAGAAGACCTCCGGCGCCTTCCAGCGCCTGCGGCTGATCATGGACACATGGTGCGCCTTCTATTTCTGGCCCATCGCCCAGACCGACGAGCTGCCGACGCGCGAGGCGTGGCTGGCCGGGCTGAAGATCCTCTGCGGCGTCGATGTCGGCAACGTGCATGCGCGCGGCGCGCTGGCGATCCAGCTGGGCCTGCAGATGAACCTGGAGGTGCTGTTCGAGGCCGCCCAGGGCGAATTGCCGGATGTCGAACAGCTGTGCGAGGCCTTGCCCTGCCTGCGCGTCGGCCGGCAGGTTTCGGAGCGCCAGCATTTCCACCATTGGGAACTGACCTTCACCGAACTGCTGGGTCCGGCGGTGGACGGGCTGCCGGTTCCGCGCGGCATCGACGTGATGGCCGGCAACCCGCCCTGGATCAAGGTGGGCTGGAACGACGCGCCGCTGCTGTGCGAATTCGATCCGGCGCTGGGCGTCGGCGGCGCCAAGAGCGCGGGGCTGAACCGCGCCCGCCCGAAGCTGCTGGCGCGCGGGGAGCGGAAGGCCGAGTACCGCGCCGTGTTCGAGGTGGGCGAGGGCGTGTCGGCCTTCCTGAACGACCGCACGCTGTACCCGCACCTGACCGGCGTGCAGACGAACCTGTACAAGAACTTCATCGAGAAGAGCTGGGACCTGCTAGGTGAAGAGGGCGTGGCTGGGCTGCTGCACCCGGAAGGCGTGTTCGACGATCCGAAGGGCGGCAAGTTCCGCGAGGCGTATTATCGGCGGCTGAAGGGGCATTATCAGTTTGAAAATGTTTTCAATCTTTTTACTGGAACCAACGACCATGGACGTTTGAAGTTCAGTTTGAACATATATGGCGGACGGGCCGGTGAAGTTGCTTTCCAGGCTATGTTCAATCTGTTCCTTCCTGACATGTTAGAGAGATGCCGTGTGTCAGCTCATCTAGGCGCACCGTTGCCCGGCATAAAGTCGGACGCCGGAAGGTGGGAAACGGCAGGACATCCAGAGCGTCTAGTTACGATCACTGAAGACAGCCTGCTAAAACTGGCTGCGCTGTTCGAGGATGCGGAGACGCCCGCCGTTCAGGCACGCCTCCCGCAGATTCATGGCCGTCCGATCTTGGCGGTATTAGAGAAAATCGGGCGGGCGGAAACACGGCTCAGCTCGTTGATCGGACATTATTTTCCGACTGAAATGTTCCACGAGTCCAATGCACAACGTGATGGGATCATCACACGTTGCGAACGCCCGGCACATCAACCGGCTTCGGCGGAAGACCTCGTCCTTTCTGGTCCTCTGATACATATCGGCTGTCCGTGGAACAAGACCGCAAGAACCCGCTGCACACAAAGTGGTCACTACGATGAGATCGATCTGACGGCAATAACAGAGGACTACCTTCCTAAAACTGTCTATCGCCCCGGTGATAAGGTAGGGAACTTGGAGGCCTTTCGCGCTGCGATCGACGAGTGGCCGAAACCTAGCCTTCCTGGTTTTTGGCCAATAGAGGACGAAGAGCGCCACATCTGGGAGATACTGTGCGGCGAGCCCTTGCTGTTTTACGGGATTGAACAGAGTCTAACTGGGGCGGCAACGGCGCGCCGTTTCGCGTTTTTTGAGACTGCCGATGGAGCTGTCCTTGAGGCCGTTAATTGGCTGAAATCGACGGCCTGTTCTATAGATTCGGACGAGTACATCAAGAAATATTCTCGCGTTCACCTTCGACAAGGCCATTCATTTTCCTTCGAGCGGCTGCCGCGTCCACTGACTGCACAATACAGGCACGTACACAGAAAAAGAGGTCAGCCAGGAAATTTCCGTACATTCATGCCTACAATTTGTCCGCCGGGCAGCACGCACATAGCTCCTGTATTTAGTGTTTCCTTCGATGATGAAGGAGACATGATTGAATTTAGCGGCGCGGGAACATCTATTGTGTATGACTTTATATTACGTTCAACGGGTAAAGCTGATTTCGTTCAAGCTCAAATTCAAGTTCTCCCCCTCCTCTCCGGCACCCACGCCGACCTCATCGCCGCCCGCACCCTGCGCCTCGTCTCGGTGACAAACCACTACGCCCCGCTGTGGGAGCGGAACTTCACCGGGGAGATGCGCGCCGACGGCTGGGCCTACGACGACCCGCGCTTCGTGCACGAGCATGAACTGCCGTGGGACGCGCTGCCGCCGGTGTGGGAGCGCGGCTGTGCGCTGCGCAGCGACTTCGCGCGGCGGCAGGCCCTGCTGGAGATCGACGTGCTGGTGGCTCAGGCGCTGGACCTGACGCTGGACGAGCTGCTGACCATCTACCGCGTCCAGTTCCCGGTGATGCGCCAGTACGAGAACGCCGACGAATACGACGCGCGCGGGCGGCGCCTGCCCAACACCGTGCGCAAGGATCCCGGCGCCAAGGAACTGCGCAGCGCCCGCCTGACCCATGACGGGACCAGCCCGATCACCGTGTCCTGGCCGGTGGACAACGGCAACGCCACCGTGACTAAGATTTTCCACCCGCCCTTCACCCGCGTGGACCGCGAGGACGACTACCGCCGCGCGTGGGACGCCTTCGCCGCCCGGTTCGGCGTCGCCGAATCCTCCACGCCCTCCGCACCCCTAGCTGCCGCCGACGCGGAGGATTGACGCCATGCTGCCGGCCACCCTCGCCCAGAATGTCCGGCGGCAGATCCGCCATTATCTGGAAGCCACCTTCAATTTCCGCCGGCCGGAGGAGGAGGCGGCCTTCGCCGCCTTCGTCAACGATCCCGCGGGCGGGCTGTTCAAGGGGCCGTGGGTGCGGCTCAGCCGGCCGTTCCGTCCGGCGCCGGACACCTACGACCCGGCGGCGCTGTTCGACGTGACGCCGCCCTTCCACCCCTTCCGCCACCAGTGGCAGGCGTGGCAGCGGCTGTCGTCCAAGGGGCGGGTGCCGGACAGCACCATCGTCACCACCGGCACCGGATCGGGCAAGACGGAGTGCTTCATGTACCCCGTGCTCGACCATGCGCTGCGCGCGGTGCGGCGGGGCGAGGCGGGGATCAAGGCGATCATCCTCTATCCGATGAACGCGCTGGCCTCCGATCAGGCCGGCCGCTTCGCCGAGGAGATCTTCAGCCGCCCCGAACTGCACGAGGGAACCGGGCCGGACCGCAGGGCGCGGGTGCGCGTCGGCCTGTTCACCGGCCGCGACGACGACGCGGAGGATGAAGCGGGCGCAGGCGGAGGGGAACGGCCGCGGGACGGTGCGGTCTCGCGCATGGCCGTGGTGGTGGAGAACGGGCGGGAGCAGTACCGGCACATCACCGACCGCGCCGCGATGCTGGACGATCCGCCGGACATCCTGCTGACCAACTACAAGATGCTCGACTATCTGCTGATGAAGCCGAAATACCGGCCGGTCTGGCGCCACAACGCCCCCGGCCGCCTCGGCTATCTGGTGCTGGACGAGCTGCACACCTATGACGGCGCCCAGGGCGCCGATGTCGGCTGCCTGATCCGCCGGCTGAAGGACCGGCTGGACATCGCCAGGGGCGGCCTCTGCTGCGTCGGCACCAGCGCCACCATCGCCGGCGGCCGCACCGAGGAGGAGATGGACCCGCTGCAGCGGCTGGCCGAATTCGCCGGGACGCTGTTCGAGGAGCAGTTCACGCCCGCGATGATCGTCAACGAGGAGGGCAACCGGCTCGACGCCTCGGAACTCGTCGATCTTGCCAAGGACCGCGCCACCCCCGACTGGCTGCCCACCGCCGCCGCCTGCACGCCGGGCGACGACGAGACCGCCGCCGCCTTCGCCCGGCGCGTCGCCCCGCTGTTCGGCGCCCCGGCCTATCCGCTGTCCCCGGCGGAGAACCGCTGGGCCGGCAAGGTGACGCACAGGCCCGACGACGAGAAATACTGGGGGCTGGCGCTGGGCCACTGGCTGCGCGGGCAGGAGCTGTTCAAGGCGCTGCTGGACCTGACGGCCAGCCCGGTGCTGACCTGGGACGCGCTGGTGGACGGGCTGTCCGACCGCTTCTTCGCGCTGCGCGCCGTCGGTCCGGCCGGGCCGGGCGGTCCCCGCGACATGGTGGTCGCCGCCTTCTTCGCCCTGATCGCCCAGGCCCGGCAGCTCCGCAGCGGGCGCGCCCTGCCGCTGGTGCCGACCCAGGTGCAGGTGTGGGTGCGCGAGCTGCGCCGGCTCGGCCGCTTCGTGACGCCGGAGCCGAAGTTCGGCTGGCTGGACGAACGCCGGCCCGACACGCCCATTCTGCCGGTCGCCCATTGCAGCGAGTGCGGCGAGTCCGCCTGGATGGCGCTGATCGATCCCGACAGCCGCTCCGTGCTCGGCGCGCAGGGTGTCACCGGCTTCCGGCTGATCGACGAACCGACCCTGATCTACCAGGGCTCCGGCATCGACGGCGCCCCGTCCCCCGAACTGGTGGTGATGAGCCCCTGGTATCCCGGCGACGGGGCGGAACGCGAGCCGGACGCGCCGGAGTTTGCGGCGATGGACTGGTATCTCGCCCCGGAAAGCCTGGTCGTCCGCCAGGGCGAGGGGGCGTGCCCCCTCACGGGCGCCCGCAGTTTCCGCGTCACGCTCTTCAACGAGCGCAAGCGCAAGGAGGATGGCCGGGTGGTCGGGCGCAAGGTCTGTCCGCATTGCGGCGCCCAGGACAGCCTGATGTTCATCGGCAGCCGCGCCGCCACGGTGTCCAGCGTCGCCATCGACGAGATGTTCGGCTCGGTCCTGAACAGCGACCCCAAGCTGCTGGCCTTCACCGACAGCGTTCAGGACGCCAGCCACCGCGCCGGCTTCTTCTCCGCCCGCACCTACAACTTCACCTTCCGCACCGCGCTCCAGCGCATCGTCGGGGAGGCCGGGCGTGACGGCGTGCCCCTGGTCGAGACAGGGCCGCGGCTGCTGGATTACTGGTCGCAGCCCGTTCCCGGCCGTCCCGGCCATCAGGGCGGCATGGTGGAGGCGATCGGCACCCTGCTGCCGCCGGACCTGCGCGAATACGGACCCTATGTCGCCTACCGCGACGGCACGGGCGGCTCGCCGCCGGGCGACCTGCTGGCCGACCTGCTGGCCGAGGTGACGCGCCGGCTGACCTGGGAGGCGGTCAGCGAGTTCGGGCTGATGCTGACCCACGGGCGCACGCTGGAACAGAATGCCAGCGCCTGCCTGGGCTGGGACGCGGGAGTGATCGCCGCCGTGGTGGCGGCCGTGCATGGGCGCCTGACCTCCGTCGACCCGGCGCTGGCCGGCGTGACGCCGCAGGCCCTGCGTCTCTGGATCTTCGGCATCCTCCAGCGCCAGCGCGAGAAGGGTGGGCTGTCCCACCAGTTCGTCGCCGCCTTCGCCCGCGGCGGGCTGTGGGGAAAGAAGAATTACGGGCGGATCGTTCCGGGGCGGGAGACCTTCCCGCTGCATGGCCGCTACGTGCCGCGCCTGCTGGCCGACCAGCCCGACCAGAGGCACAGCTTCCTTCTCGCCACCATGAAGAAGGGCGCGCAGCCGCCCTGGCCGACCCTGTGGGCGCGGCGCGCCCTGGGCGGGATGGCGCGCCTTGCCGGGGTGGGCGAGACTGCCCTCGCCGACCTGCACCGCGTCCTGCTGGACGAGGGGGTGAAGGCCGGGCTGTTCGTGCGCCTGGACCGCGGCGAGGGCAAGGGGCCGCTCTATGCCATCGCCGCCTCGGCCGCGCGCCTGTTCGAGGACGGCTATTTCCTGCGCTGCGACGGCAGCGGCCATGCCCTCTTCCGCCCGGCGGGCGAGGCCGCGGCGTGGGAAGGCGCGCCCAGCCTGGTCCGCAGCACGCCGCACGGGCGCTACCGTCTTGCCCCGCTGTCGGAGCGGCAGAACTATTACCGGGCACGCTACCGCAAGGGGGCGCTTCGCCGCGTCTTCGCGCAGGAGCACACCGGCCTGCTGACGACCAGCGAGCGCGAGGATCTGGAGCGCCGCTTCAATGCCGCCGCCCATGCCGACGATCCCAACGTCATCACCGCCACCTCCACCTTGGAGATGGGCATCGACATCGGCGACCTTTCGACCACCATGCTGTGCTCGGTCCCGCCGACCACGGCCAGCTACCTCCAGCGCATCGGCCGCGCCGGGCGCACCACCGGCACGGCGCTGGTGGTGTCGGTGGTGAACCAGCGGCCCCACGACCTGTTCTTCTTCGCCCGGCCGGAGGAAATGCTGGCCGGCACCGTCCAGCCGCCGGGCTGCTGGCTGGACGCCAGCGCCATGCTGGCCCGCCAGTATCTCGCCTTCTGCATCGACCGCGCCGTGAAGGAGGGGGCAGTCGACCGGCTGCCGGCCAGCGGCAAGCGGCTGATGGAGGAAATGGACAGCAGGCAGGGGGCGATCGTCGACCTGCTCGGCTGGATCGCCTTGCACGAGGCGTCTCTGCAGCAGGCGTTCCTCTCCCGCTTCGGGACGGAGGTCGGCGAAGACACGCGCGCCCGCTTCCGCCAGGAGGCGACCGTCGAGCGGCTCTACCACCGCATTGGCGAGGCGGCGGCCGAGTTCGGGGTGCAGGTCCGCAGCATCGAGGCGGCGCGTGACCGCCTGAACCGGGAAAAGCGGGAGCTGGCCGACGGCAGCGACGAGGCCGGGCTGCGCGACGTGGAGCGGGAGCTGCGCATCCTCAAGGCGCGCATGGCGACGTTGAACCGCACGGCTGCGCTGGAGGTGCTGACCGAGCACGGGCTTCTGCCCAACTACGCCTTCCCCGAACGGGGCGTCAGGCTGGCCGGGACGGTGTACCGGGACCGCGAGGGGCCGGCGGCGGAGGAGAGCACCGCACTGACCATCGACGTCACCCGCGCCGCCGCCGTGGCGATCCGGGAACTGGCGCCGGGCAACATCTTCTACACCCACGGCCACCAGTTCGCCATCCAGCAGCTCTCCATCGGCACGCAGGCGCAGCCGCTCGTGCAGACCTGGGCGGTGTGCGGCAAATGCGGCCACATGCGCCCGGCGGAGGAGGTCGAGCGTCCCGATACCCCGCTGGCCTGCCCGCAGTGCGGCTATGACCGGCAGCAGCAGTCGCAGCGTGACAAGGCCCAGCACAAGCCGTTCCTGCACTTCGCCCAATCCGGCGCCATCTCGTACATGGAGTATTACGACAGCCTGTCGGGCGATCGTGCCGAGGAGCGCGACAGGAAGTTCTACCGGCTGGTCACCAGCTTCGACCTGACCGCTCCGGGAGACGTTCACGCGATCGGCACCGAGGGGGAGGCCTTCGGCCTGGAGTACCGCAGCGCGCTGGTGCTGCGCCAGGTGAACGGCGGCCCCGGCGACGCTGCCGCCAGCTTCGACTTCGGTCCCGACCAGAAGGTGCCGGAGCTGGGGTTCCCCGTCTGCCAGGATTGCGGCGTGGTCGCCTATGGTGACGCCAACCTCGACAATGTCTCCCACCGCAAGAGCTGCCAGGGGCGCAAACGCACCGAGAAGCACCAGCGCGAGGGGCGCTCGACGTCGGGCTACAGATGGCAGCGCGTCTACCTCTATCGCGAACTGAAATCCGAGGCGATCCGTATCCTGTTGCCGCCGGACCTAGAGGCGGCCGACGTATCGACGCTGCGGGCCTGCCTGTTCCTCGGATTGCGTCTGCACTTCCGCGGCTTTCCCGGCCACCTGCTGATCGAACCGCAGGTGCTGCCCGACCACCGGCAGGATGTGCGGCGCCAGTACCTCGTGCTGATGGATGCCGTGCCGGGCGGCACCGGGTTCCTGAAGTCCCTGTTCGTGCCCAAGCAGGAGGGGGAGCGCTCCGGCGAAGGCATCATGACAGTGCTGCGCCTTGCCCTGAACGCACTCGAATCGTGCGATTGCCGTGTGCTTGGGCCCGCGCCGGGTCAGGACGACACCGACGGCTGCTACCGCTGCATCCGCGCCTACCATTTGCAGTACAAGGCCGAGGAGATCGGCCGCGAGCGCGGCATCGTCCTGCTGCGCGCCATGATCGATGCGGGTGGGCGACGGACGGAGATCGCCACGCTCGATGACATCAAGGTGTCTTCGCAGTACGGCAGCGTGCTGGAGAAGAAGTTCATCGATCGGCTCCAGGCCATCGTGTTGGCGGGCGGGGGATCGTGGGACAAGGCCCTGGTCAAGGGGACGGCGGGCTTCCGCTTCCGGCTCGGGGCGGACACCCGCGTCTGGGACATCCAGCTCCAGCCCAAGCTCGGGCCGTCCCAGGGGGTGGCCATCCCCTGCCAGCCCGACTTCCTGCTCATCTGTGACGATGCCGCCGTACGGCCCATAGCCGTCTTCACCGACGGGTTCGAGTACCACGCCGAACCGGACAAGCCGACGAGCCGCCTGCCCGACGACGCCGCCAAGCGTCGCGCCATCCTGGCCAGCGGACGCTATTGGGTGTGGAGCATCACCTGGCATGACCTGCTGGACGGACCCGAGGCGGAACTGGCGCTGGTGCCGGCCAAGGTCCGCGACGTGCTGCACGGGCAGACCGCCATCCTGAAGTCGGGCGGCGTCCTGTGCCCCCCGGCCTCCCACGCATTGGGCAACGGGATGAACCAGCTTTGCGCCTTCCTCGCTCGACCCGATGCGGAGGGCTGGATGCATCTTGCCGGGCAGATGGTGCTGGTTCCCCTGACCATTCTTGCAGGGAAGCACGCCGCGGGTGCCTTGGCTTCGGAGATGCTGGACCTGCATGATGCTTGGCAAACCGGGCAGCCCGTTGCCGAGATGACTCCAGCCGGCGGGACCGGCTCCTGGTACCATGCGACACGGCTCGCATCGGGCGGCGATTTGCTTGTGATGGGGCGCCAGGAGGATATCGTCGCTGGCGCACGTCAGCGGATGCTAGCGCGCCTGCGCCTTGGCGACAGCGCCGACGAGCGCGCCGGGGCGACCTACTTGGAACGCTGGCGCCGTTGGCTGGGCTTGGCGAACCTGCTCCAGTTCACCGCCGGCTTCCATTGGTTCTGCGTGTCGGAAGTCGCGGCGGGCTCGGCGCCGGATCTGGAACTGGCCGGTGAAGCGGTGGACGCCGCCGACTGGTCGGCCGTGCTGGGCGACATCCTTCCCTCGCTGCGACCGCTGGCCGAGCGCATGGCGGCGGCAGGTATCGCAATGCCGGAGATCGAGGTTTATCTCGACGGTGCGCCCGACGACTGCTTCGCCGAGATGGCGTGGCCGTGGGCCGCGGTGCCAGTGTGCATGCTGGTCGGCGACCAGTCGACCTTCGCCGCTGCCTGGGAGGGGGAGGGCTGGACGGTGGTCACGCCGGATGCTGTCCAGGCCAATGGGATCGAGTGGATGGCGTCGCTTCTGGTCGCCAGCAAGGAGACTGTCTGATGGCAACGTTGATGCTGCACCGGGACGTGCTGAAGGATTTCGGGCGCCTTCCAGCAAAGGTTCAGAAGAAGGTATTCGAGCTGATCCGCAAGTTTCAGGAAGACAGCACTCAGGCCAGCATCCATTTGGAGAAGCTGGAGCAGACCGTCGACGACAAAGTCCGCAGCGTCCGCGTCGGCGACGACTGGCGCGCCATCGTGATTGCGCCCCAGCAAGGCGACACTTTCCTCCTGATGCATGTAGACCATCACGACGAGGCCTATCGCTGGTGCCGCAACAAGCGGTTCGAGGCGCACGGCACGTTGGGTGTGCTGCAGGTCTTCGACATCGAGATGGCTGAGGAAGCGGCGGAGCGCAGCCGTTCGCCCGAGCCGGCGCCAGAGGAGACGCCGGAATATCCCCTGGACCGGCTCTCCGATGACGAGCTATTCCAGGCCGGCGTGCCTCGTGCTTTGATCCCGGCAGTGCGCGCGATCCGCAACGATGCCGCCTTCGAGGAGGTGATCGGGTACTTGCCGCCCGAGGCGGGACAGGTGTTGTTTTGGGTGGTGGCCGGCCGCTCCCTGGAGGAGGCGCTGGAGGAAACGCTGGGGGCGGTCGACGCCGGCGCGGCGCGGCCGGAAGGCCCGGGCGACTTCTCCAAGTTGGCTCAGGTCGCCAGCGCCGATCTTGTGCTGGTGGAAGGGGAAGAGGAACTGCGCCGCATCCTCGCCGAGGACATCGAGGCGTGGCGCGTCTTCCTGCACCCCTACCAGCGCAAGCTCAAGGAGTGGGACGTCAAGGGTCCCGTCAAGATCAGCGGATCGGCCGGCACGGGCAAGACAGTGGTGCTGATGCACCGGGCGGTCCACTTGGCCGAGCAGCTGACGGACGACAAGGACAAGGTGCTGGTCACCACCTTTTCAGCCAACCTGTCGGTGACCATCGAGGATTTGATCCGCAAGCTAAACCCTGTCGCAGCGAAGCGGATCGAGGTGACGAACCTCCATCAGTTGGCCCGAACCATCTGCCTGCGCGCCGGGTGGCAGGGTCGCGTCGCCGATGAGCAGGATTTGAGCACGCTGTGGGATGCCGTGTTCGCCGAGCACGATCCGGCGACCGATGGCGAAGCCGCGTTCGACCGCGACTTTATCCGGCAGGAGTACGATGAAGTCATCGACGCCATGGGGATCGATAGCGAGGAAGAGTATCTCACTGCGGCCCGCACCGGCCGCTCGCGTCTGTCCCGTCAGCAGCGCCGACGGCTGTGGACTTGGTTTCAAGCATTCAACCGGCTTCTGCAGAAGCGTGGGCTGCTGACTTTCGAGGGGACGGTTCACCAAGCACGTCTGATCGTCGAGCGTGGCGGATTCCCCCGCTATCGCCATGTGCTGGTTGATGAACTCCAAGACTTCGGGCTTGAAGGGCTGAGGCTTATCGCGGCGCTCAGCCGGATCGAGGAGGACGCCAGCAATCCCTTGTGTGTCTTCGGGGACGGCCACCAGCGCATCAACCGGCAGGCCAAGATCCCATTGTCGCGCGCGGGCATCAACGTCGTCGGGCGCTCCCGCCGGCTCAAGATCAACTACCGCACCAGCGAACAGATCCGCCGCTGGGCCCATTCGCTCCTCAGCGGCATGGAGATCGACGATCTGGACGGCGGTCACGCCGACACCACCGGTGATCGCTCCGTCTTTCGCGCGTCGGAGCCGGTCGCGGTCAAGGTTGCCACCCGGGAGGAGGCGGGGGCCGCGATCGCGGACTGGGTCAAGGGCCTTTGTGACACGCATCGGCTCGGCACCCATGAGATCTGTATCGCTCCGGTATTTGGTGAGGTGCGCTCGGCCCTAAATGCGTTGGGAATTTCCAGCTTGGAGTTGCAGGCCAACAAGGCCGATCCCGGCCGAGTTGAGCCTGGCGTCCGCCTGGGCGCCATGCGCCGTATCAAGGGCCTAGAGTTCAAGGCCGTCGCCATGGTCGTTGAGGACAAACCCGACGACCGCAACCGCCTGGAACGCTACGTCGCCGCGACGCGGGCACGCCAGTGGCTGCTGGTGGTAGAGTGTGGGTGATAACAGAGATTTCAGGCGCTTGCTTCATGGCAGTAATATTTTGAAATAAGGAATTTTTATTCTGATGCGAATGCAAATTTCAAATCTTTTCCTGCGAATGTTCCATATCATCTGAGTCTAATCTTCCGCGGTTTTTTTTAGGATCCCTAATATGGCTAGGGAGAATTCTGCTTGGCAGCGCCGAAGCGCACCGCCACCTGCTTGATCAGTGGGCGCAGCCGGTCGCGCGCTTCGATCCGGTGGTCCGGGTCCTCCAGCGTTGCCGGCAGATTGGCGATCCGCTCCCGAGCACCTCGATAAACTGGCTTTGAGCGCCGGTTGGGGCTGCCGCGAGGGTCAAGCCGGTAGGAGACCAGCGCTCTTCGGGGGGTGAAGTCCTGATTTTGGCTGGAAATTTGGAAAAATGCGGGGGGTTTTGACGCTATACGGGCACAGTTCGCCCCTCGAGCCAGATCAGGCGTCGGAAATTGTAGGCGAGGTTGGCGATCCCGGTCTTCACCGTGGCGCGTCCGGGGCCGATGGTGCGGATGAACAGCGCCATGTGCTGCTTCTGGTCGGCGAAGACATGCTCGACGGCGGATCGCACAGCCGAGCGGGCGCGGTTGGCGCGCTGGTGCGGCCACGGCATCGGCCGCCCCTGCGGGTTGCGGAGGTCCACCATGCTGCGGCGGCCCGCCGCCGTGATGGCCGCTTCGTTGGCTTTCGAACGGTAGGCGCTGTCCGCCCACACCCGACTGTCGAAGGCCACCGGGTTGAGCAGGCCCGGCAACGGCGCACCGTCGTGCCGCGCGGCGTCGGTCACGATGAAGCGCCGGATCAGGCGGAACCGCCGGTCGATGTTGATGTGCGATTTGTAGCCGAAGGCCGGGATCAGCAGCCCTTCCGCCATACGCATCTCCGACCCGTCGAGCGTTGACCCCGGCTTCGCCTTGACGCGTCCCCGCTTCACTTGACCGGCCATGCTTCCGCCCCCCGCCTTCAGGACAAGGGAATCACCAGAAGGCCGAACACACTACAGTTTTTCGAGGCGTCCAATCGCCGCCTGGACTCCGCCGGCCACGGGGCGGGGCGGCAGACCGAAGGCCTGCTGGGCTCGCTCATGCGCCTGCTCGGCCTGGAGCTGCCGGTTCCGGATCCTACGGCGTTTTCCCCGCGCAGCGCCGGTCTGGAGATGGCGTCGACCCTGGTTGCGACGGATGGGCCAGTCACCGTGATAACCGACTCCACGGGGCTGAAGGTGTTCGGGGCTGGCGAGTGGCACCTGGAGAAGCACGGCGGCAAAGCGCGCCGGACCTGGCGCAAGCTGCACTTGGCTGTCAGCCCCGACACCGGGGAGATCATCGCCTTGGAGCTGACGAGCAACGAGGACAGCGACGCCTCTCTGGTCCGGCCGTTGCTCGACCAGATCACCCGCCCGATGGACGCAGTCACCGCAGACGGCGTGTACGACGCCGAGCCCGTCTATCGCGACGTTGCCGAGCGTGCGCCGGACGCCGAGGTGATCATCCCGTCGCGCGCCACCGCGGTGGTGAGCGACAGAGCCGAGACCGCCCCCACCCAGCGCGACCGCCACATCCGAATCATCAAGGAGCGCGGGCGTCTTGGCTGGCGACGCGCGGTCCAGTATGGACGGCGCGCTCTCGTCGAAGTGGCGATGCTCCGCTACAAGGTTCTCAACGGACGCAGCCTCTGCGCTCGAACTCTGCACGTGCAGAAAGTCGAAGCGGCCATCGGCTGCAAGGTCATGAACGTCATGACTGGCTTGGGCATGCCGGTCACCCGCAAGGTCGCCTGATTACCTCTGCTCTGGGGAGGGATCCGCCGGCACACCCATTTGCGCACCAAAGTTCACCCAGATCCTTCAAAAGCCAAAACAGAAATTAATCCCGGCTATAGTACTAAACGCCCAGCGGCCTCCAACGGGCCACGATCCGGATCAAATCCGCAAAATTATACGACTTCTGGAGCACCGGCTTGTCCTTGTCGCTCTCACGCAGGCCCTCTATCCCGTAGCCGGTGGCGAAGAGATAGAGGAAACTGCGCTCGCTCAGGATGTCCGCCATCTTCAGCGCACGTTCGAGCGCCATACCCACCAGCACCTCGTCCTCCACGATGAGCAGGCGCAGCCCCTGCACGTCGGATTGCGCTATGGCTGAAGTCGTCATGAGGTCGATATCCGATCCAGCGGCAATTCCATCACGCACTGCACCCCCTGCCGCCGGAAATCGAGGTGAACGGTGCCGTCGAGTTCGCCCGCCAAGCCGCACTCGATCAGGAGGGATCCGAAACCCTGCCGGTGGGGCGCCTCAACCCCCGGCCCCTCCGTCTCGCGCCATTCCAGGCATAGGCGCCGGTCCACAGACTTCTTCCGCTCCCAGCTGACGGCAACCTTTCCCGACGGGATGGAGAAGGCTCCGTACTTGGCGGCATTCGTCGCCAATTCGTGGAAGGCCAGCGCGAGCGTCACTGCCGCTTTAGGGCTGACGGAAACGTCGTCGCCATCGATGCTGAAGCGGTCTTCCGTGCGCTACCACGCGGTGGCAACTCGGGAAGCACCACGTCGTGAAGGTTGAAGTCGTGCTAGACGGTGCGGGTGAGGAGATTGTGGGGCTTCGACAGCGCCATCAGACGTTCGATGAAGCCCTTGTGAAAATCGTCCAGGCTGTCGGAATAATGGAAGGTCTGCGTGGCCATTGCCTGCACGATGGCCAGGATGCTCTACACACGGTGATTGAGTTCGTCGGTCAGAAGCTTCTGGCGCTTCTCCGCGCGTTCCCGCTCTTCCAGGTCGTCCAGGAAAGCGTTAAGGCCGCGCGTCAGTTCGGCGATTTGGTCGTCGCCGTGGGCCGGGAGACGGGTCCGCAGGCTGTTCCGGCCCTCCCGCAGCCGCCGGAACTGTCCGGCAATGCGCCGGATCGGATCCACCACCCCTCGTGAATAGGACAGGGCGGCCAAGCCGACCACGACCAGGCAGGCCAGCCCCACCAAGGCCGTCGCCTTACCGATCCCTGCGGCCTGCGTCTCTGGGGGGAGGATAGTAAAGGGCGCTGGACGCCCCCGAACGGGGGGCATTGACGTGGCGGGTCATGGTGGAAGTGACGGGCGAGGACGGCGCGGTGATGCAGCACGTGATCTCCGAGGCTGATGCGGACGGTCACCCGGAGCCGCGGATCAACCGCAGGATGCCCCGGGTCAGCGGATCGTCCCGGCAGGTCATGCCCAGGATGATGTCGAAATGGTTGCGGCCGGGGACTTCGACGAAGCCGGTCGGGTTCCCCTGGCATTCGAGTGCCGCCCGGTAGAGTGCCGTCTGCCGCTTGAACTCGCCGGTGTCGCTGGGGGCGTAGCTCAGTAGCACCGGCAGGTCGGGGCGCGGCAGCCGGCGGAGCGGGCTGTTGGCGGCGGCGCTCTCCGCCGTTAGGCGTGCCCACTCGTTGACATGGCAATGGCGCAGCGGCTCCAGGTCGTAGAGGCCGCTGATCAGGGTGGCGCTCCTCACCGCATCGCGCGGCAGGCCGGAACCGTCCTGCCAGCTGTCCGCGGCCAGCATGGCGCCGAGATGTCCGCCGGCCGAATTGCCGCCGACATGGATCCGCGCCGGGTCGCCGCCGTAGCGGGCGATGTTGGCATGGACCCAGGCCAGCGCGGCGCGGCACTGGCGCACCGTCTCCGCCAACTCGACGTTGGGCAGCAGCGCGTAGTTCACCGTCACCACCATCACGCCCTCCGCCGTGATCAGCGGCGCCATGAAACCGCTGTCCGCCGCGTCGAGCAGACGCCAATAGCCGCCGTGGACGAAGACGAAGACCGGCACCGGCCGGTCGGCTCCCGGAACGCGGTAGATGTCCAACCGCTCCGGCTCGCTCGGGCCATAGGGTACCCCGGTCTCGCAGGGCAGCGCCGCCTTGGCCTCGTCGGTCAGGCGGCGGTAGCGAGCCAGGATCGGCCAGATGTCGTCCACCGTGCCTCGGGCGTCGTATTCCCGGTCCAGCCGCACCCGGTCGAAGCCACGCCACGCCTCTGAATCAGACGCCGACATAGGCTTCCACCCGCAACTTGTCGCGCGACAGATCGTCGGAGCGGCCGGACCAGACGATGCGGCCCTTCTCCATCACGTAATGGCGGTCGGCGATGCGCATCAGATGGTCGATGTTCTTGTCGATCACCAGGATCGCCTGTCCCTCCGCCTTCAGCCGCTCCAGGCAATTCCAGATTTCCAGCCGGATCAGCGGAGCCAGCCCCTCCGTCGCCTCGTCCAGGATCAGCAGGTGCGGGTTGATCATCAGGGCGCGCCCGATGGCGACCATCTGCTGCTCGCCGCCCGACAGAGTGCGCGCCTTCTGCCGCCGCCGCTCGTGCAGGCGGGGGAACAGCGCAAACACCCGCTGCAGGGTCCAGGGGGCGGCGTGGCCGGTGCGGTTGGCGGCGGTGGCGACCAGATTCTCCTCAACCGTCAGGGTCGGGAAGACGTGCCGCCCCTCCGGCACCAGCCCGAGGCCGAGCGCGCCGATGCGGTGCGCCGCCAGCCCGTGGATCGCCTGCCCGCGCAAGCTGATCCGCCCGCCCGACGGACGGACCAGCCCGGTCACCGACTTGACCAGCGTGGTCTTGCCCATGCCGTTGCGGCCCATCAGCGTCACCATCTCCCCCGGTGCCACCGCCAGATCGACACCGAACAGCACCTTGCTGCGGCCGTAGCCGCTCTCAAGTCCGGCGACCTCAAGCATGGATCTTCTCCTCCCCCAGATAGGCGGCGCGCACACGGGGGTCGTTGCGGATCTCCCCGGCGGTGCCCGACGCGACGATCCGACCGGCGACCAGGACCGAGATGCGGTCGGCCAACGCGAACACCGCGTCCATGTCGTGTTCCACCAGCAGGATGGTTACCCATCCCTTCAGCTGGCGTAGGATGGAAACCACCTGCCGCGAGTCCGAAGCACCCATGCCGGCCATCGGCTCGTCCAGGATCAGCACCTGCGGCTGGAGCGCCAACGCCACCGCCAGTTCGAGCTGGCGCATCTCGCCATGCGACAGATCCTCTACCAGCGTGTCGGCCCGAGCGGTCAGGCCGGTGGTGGCAAGCGCGTGGCGCGCCGGGTTGCGCAGCCGGGTGTCGCTGCGGGCGTCGGTCCAGAAGCGGAAGGAATGGCCGGCGCGTGCCTGCACCGCCAGCGCAACATTGTCCTCCACCGTGAAGCCGTGGACCAGCTGCGTGATCTGGAAGGAGCGGCCGAGACCGGCCAGGGCGCGGCGTTCCACCGGCCAGCCGGTGACGTCGCGCCCGTTCAGCAGGACCATGCCGGTGTCGGGGCGCAGCTCTCCGGTGATCTGCCCGATCAGGGTCGATTTGCCGGCCCCGTTCGGGCCGATGACCGCATGCACCTCCCCCGCCGCGAGGTCAAGCGACAGCCCGTCGGTGGCGATCAGGCTGCCGAAGCTCTTGCGCAGCTCGCGCAAGGACAGGGCCGGGCTCATCGCCGCACCTTTCCGAACATGCTCAGCAGTCCCCCTTCGAGAAGCAGCACGACCAGCACCAGGATCGGCCCCAGGATCAGCATCCAGTGCTCGGTCAGGTCGGCCAGCCAGACCTCCAGCAGGACGAAGGCGGCGGCGCCGATCACCGGGCCGATAAGGGTGCCGACCCCGCCCAGCACCACCATGACGATCACCTCGCCGGAGCGGATCCAGCTCAGCATCTCCGGACTGACGAAGCGGGCCTCGTTGGCGGCGAGGGCGCCGGCCAGACCGGCGATGGCGCCGGACAGCACGAAGGCGGCCAGACGGTAGCGGGTGACGTCGTAGCCCAGCGCGCGCATTCGCCGCTCCGACACGCGGGCTCCCCTCAGCACCATGCCGAAGCGGGCGTTGGTCAGCCGCTTCAATCCGAAGAAGACCAGCAGCAGCATGGCGAGGCAGGCGTAGTAGAAGACCGCCGGTTCCGACAGCGCCAGCCCCGGCATGCTGTTGCGGGCGGACATGATGAGGCCGTCGTCGCCGCCGTAATACTTCAGCCCGACCATGACGTAGAAGATCATCTGGGCGAAGGCGAGCGTGATCATGATGAAATGGACGCCGCGGGTCCGCAGGCTGAGGAGCCCGATCGCCAAGGCGGCCAGCCCCGACACCGCCATCGCCAGCGGCAGCGTGACCAGTCCCGACCGGCTCCCGGCGAAACCCAGGATCGGCACGCCCTCGTCCAAGTGGAAGCCCAGGACCGCCACGGTGTAGCCGCCCAGCCCGAAGAAGGCGGCGTGACCGAAGCTGACCAGCCCGCCGTAGCCGAGCACGAGGTCGAGGCTGAGCGCCAGCATCGCCATGATGACGATGCGGGTGGCGAGAGTGACCAGATAGCTGTCGTTCAGCAACTGCGACAGCGGCGGGATCAGAACGAGGACGGCGAACAGGGCCGCCGCCTCCATCAACGGCCGCTGGGATGGACGGCGGATGCCGGCCGGTGCGGCGGTGCTTGCGACGAGTGCCATCAGCGTTGCTCCGGAAACAGGCCCTGCGGGTGCAGGATCAGCACCACCGCCATGACCAGATAGATCGCGACCGAGGCCACCGACATGCCGAGCGCGTCGGCGACCGAGCTGCTGAACAGCAGCTTGAACAGGCCGGGCACGAAGGCGCGGCCCAGCGTATCGACCAGTGCTATCAGCATCGAGCCGGCGAAGGCCCCCTTGACCGAGCCGACCCCGCCGACCACGACGACGACGAAGGTCAGGATCAGGATCTGCTCGCCCATGCCGATCTGGGTGGACTGGATCGGGGCGGCGAGGATGCCGGCCAGCCCGGCCAGCCCGGCGCCCAGCGCGAAGACGATGGTGTAAAGCCAGGCGATGTCGACGCCCAGCACCGCCACCATGTCGCGGTCGCTGGCCCCGGCCCGCACCAGCATGCCCAGCCGCGTGCGCTCCACCAGCAGGTGCAGCACGACCGCCACCGCGGCTCCCACACCCACCACCGCCAGCCGGTAGACCGGATAGGACAGCCCCGGCATCAGCTGGACCGAGCCGTTGAGCCAGTCCGGCACCGAGACCAGCAGCGGGGCGCGGCCCCACAGGATGGTGGCCAATTCGTTGGCGGTCAGGATCAGGCCGAAGGTCGCCAGCACCTGATAGAGATGGTCGCGGTGGTAGAGCCGGCGGAAGATCGCCATCTCAACCGCCAGCCCGACCGCGGCCGCCCCGGCCATGCCGGCGAGGATGCCCAGCGGCAGCGACCCGGTGCGGGCGCCGACCGTGGTGCCGACGAAGGCCCCGATCATGTAGAGTGACCCGTGGGCCAGATTGATCAGCCCCATGATGCCGAAGATCAACGTCATCCCGGTCGCCAGCAGGAACAGGGTGAAGCCGAGCTGAACGGCGTTCAGCGACTGTTCGACGAGAAGTTGCACGGGAACGGCCTCCCAGTGAGTGGGCTTGGTTCGTGCCCTCTCCCCTCCACGACGCTTTGCAGAACTCCAACCACCTGTCCGTCGTCATTCCCGCGAAGGCGGGAATCCAGCAAGAGCCGCGTCTGCGGCGACGTAAGTCGGTGTCCCGGTACGAGACCCATAAGGCTCGCGGGCGCTCGCACTGGATCCCCGCCTACGTGGGGATGACGATGCAAGGGGGGCTGCTGAAAGCATGTTCAGGGAGAATGGGCTTTACAACTTGCACGCTTCCGCGTGCGAATCGCCGTGGGAGCCGAAGATCAGTTCGCCGGTCTTCAGCGCCACCTGCCCATCGGATCCTGCCACCGCCTTGACCTGATACCAAGCCTGGACCGGATGCTGGTTGGGGCCGAAGCGGAAGCTGCCGCGGGTTAGCTTGACCACCGACGACAGCATGGCGCCGCGGAAGGCTTCCGGTTCCAGCTTACCCTCCGTCTTGCGCAGGGCGGCGCCGATCAGCAGGGCGGCGTCGTAGCCCTGGCTGGCGTAGACGCTGGGGCCGCGCCCATAGGTCTCGGTAAAGGCTTTGACGAACTTCTGGTTCACCGGATTGTCGAAGTCGGTGTTCCAATGGGTGGAGCCGAGCAGACCGGCTGCGGCCGGGCCGGTGGCGGCGACGGTGCGCTGCTCCAGCGACGGTTCCGACAGCACCATCGGGATCTCGTCCTTCAGGCCGGCCTGGGCGTACTGCTTGAGGAAGGCGATGCCCTGGCCGCCGGAATGAGCCTGGAACACCACGTCGGGCTTCAGCGAGCGGACCTTGGCGATCTCCGCCGAGAAGTCCGTCTGATCGAGGCGGGTGTAGATCTCCTCCGTCACCTCGCCCTTGAAGAAGCGCTTGAAGCCGGCGATGGCGTCCTTGCCGGCGGGGTAGTTGGCGGCGAGCACCACGGCGCGCTTGTAGCGCAGGTTGGTGGCGAGCTGCCCGGTCGCCTCGTGCAGGGAATCGTTCTGCCACGCGGTCTGGAAGTAGTTCTTGTGGCAACCCGCCCCGGCATATTGCGACGGCGCGCCGTTCAGCCCGACGAACAGCGCGTTCTTCTCCAGGATCGCAGGCACCGCGGCGAGGACCGCGTTGGAGAAGATCATGCCGGTGAACAGCCTGACGCCGTCGCGCTGCATCATCTTCTCGGCGATCTGACGGGTGGTGGCCGGCTTGAGGTTGTCGTCCTCCACCAACACCTCCACCGGGACGTAGCCCAGCTTGCCGCCACCCTCCTTGACCGCCAGCAGGAAGCCGTCGCGCACGTCCTCGCCCAGATAGCCGGCGGTGGTGGACAGCGTGGTGATGAAGCCGATCTTCACCGCGTCCTCCGCCAGTGCCGGCCCGGCTGCGGACGCCGTCAGCGACAGCGCCACCAGGCTTGCAGCGAGCGTCTTGCCTGCCGTCATGTCCCTTCTCCCTCTTCTGCGATCTGGTTGGATTTTCTTGCGCGGCCGTCCGCGCCGCGCCCACGGTCGGGGCGGCGGACGGGAAACCGGCCGGATTTGGAAATTGGAGTGCGGGGACAGCTTCCCCCCGCCTCACATTCCGATCAAATGAGTTTTCTCGAATTGGCTATTCAAAGATTGAATAGCGAACGCCACTCCGCCTCTTCCCGGCGCAGCGTCTCTGCGACGATGCGCATCTCGGCCAGCAGGGCTTCGCAGACCGGCGACAGCTCGCTGCCGGCGCGGCGGGAGATGCCGACCGGTCCCAGCGTCTCGGTCAGCGGGACCGGCAAAATGCGCACCTGCCCGCTCTTGGCCAGGGTGCGGATGGCCTGGAACGGCATGATGCCGATGAAGTTGGCGTCGAGCAGCAGGCGCAGATTGTTGACCAGCGACACGCTTTCGATCACCTGCACCGGAGTGGCGACGCCGACGTCGTAGAACACCTTCTCCACCTGTCGGCGCAGGGTGGTCTCCGGTGACGGCAGGATCCACTCCCAGGCCGCCAACTCGGCGAGAGAAGGTTTGTCGCGTCCGGCCAGCGGATGTTCCGCCCGCACCGTCAGACAGGCGATCTCGCGGTAGAGCGGTTCCTGCTCGATCCCCTCACGCTCGCGGTATTCCGGCAGGCGGCCGACCACCACGTCCAGCTCGCCCCGGCGCAGCGCCGGCACCAGGATGTCGTTTGCCCCCTCGCGCACCGCGACCGAGACGCGCGGGCGCGCCTTCTTCAGCCGGATGATCGCTTCCGGCAGCAGCCGGACCGAGGCGGCGATCAGCGAACCGACCGCAACCCGACCGCCTGCCCCGTCGCGCAGATCCGTCAGTTCCTCCTCCGCATGGGTGAGCTGGGCAAGCACGAGGCGGGCGTGACGGGCCAGCGCGGTGCCGGCGGCGGTCGGCTCCACCCCACGGTTGGTGCGGTCGAACAGCGGCGATCCCACCGCCGCCTCCGCATCCTGCAGGGTCTTGGTGACGGTCGGCTGGGTCAGGTTCAGGTGCTGCGCGGCACGCACGATGCTGCGGTACTGATCGACCGCGACGACGACGTTGAGCTGGCGCATGGACAAGCGGCGGGCGAGAGACATGCTGCCATGCTATGTCGCCGCTATTCCTATTGTGAATAGCCAATTCGATAAATCTCATTTGATCGGAATGCCGGGGCCGGCCATCCTGCCTGTCACCGGGCCGCCGCAGCGACGGCCGCCCCACCCCGACAGCATCCGCCGCTTGGACGGAGCCGCCTCACCGCGGCCCCGCAAGACCACCCGCGTTCCTTTGAGAGATGGACAGGCCATGAGGGCTTTGCTTCGCAATTACGTCGGCGGCGCCTGGGTCGAGACCGGCCGGACCTTCGCCAACATCAATCCGGTCAACGGCGCCAAGGTCTGCGACGTGTCGGAGGCCGACGCCGCCACTGTCGCCCGCGCCGTCGAGGCCGCCAGCCGGGCGCGCGACGGCGACTGGGGCCGGATGGGCGACGAGGAGCGCGCCGCCCTGCTGCGCCGCGTTGCCGACCGGATCGAGGCGCGCTTCGACGATTTCCTGGAGGCGGAGGTCGCCGACACCGGCAAATCCTATCCGCAGGCGCGCACCATCGACATCCCACGCGGGGCGGCGAACTTCCGCATCTTCGCCGACTTGATCAAGGCCTACCCCAACGAATCCTACGAGATGACGACCCCCGACGGGGCGGGCGCGCTGAACTATTCCATCCGCCGGCCTCTGGGGGTGGTGGCGGTGATCGCGCCATGGAACCTGCCGCTGCTTCTGCTGAGCTGGAAGGTCGCCCCGGCGATGGCCGCCGGCAATGCGGTGATCGCCAAGCCGTCCGAAGAGACCCCCTCCACCGCCACCCTGCTGGCCGAGGTGATGGACGAGGTCGGCGTGCCGGCCGGCGCCTTCAACCTCGTCCACGGCTTCGGCCCGGATTCGGCAGGCGAGTTCCTGACCCGTCATCCCGATGTGGACGCCATCACCTTCACCGGGGAAAGCCGAACCGGCACCGCGATCATGAAGGCGGCGGCGGAGCGGGTGAAGCCGATCTCGTTCGAACTCGGCGGCAAGAACCCGGCGGTGGTGTTCGCCGACTGCAACCTGGATGCCGCGATCGCCGGCGTGGCGCGGGCGGTGTTCACCAACTGCGGCCAGGTCTGCATGTGCACCGAACGGGTCTATGTCGAGCGCCCGATCTTCGACCGCTTCGTCCGCGGCTTGAAGGAAAAGGCGGAGGCGTTGACTCTCGGCCGCCCCGCCGATACCGGCGTCGATACCGGCCCGCTTATCTCCGCCGGCCACCGCGACAAGGTGCTGTCCTATTACCGGCTGGCGGTGGAGGAAGGAGCCACGGTCGTCACCGGCGGCGGGGTTCCCCGCTTCGGCGACGAGCGCGACGAGGGCTTCTTCATCCAGCCCACGGTGTGGACCGGCCTGTCCGACGAGGCCCGCGTCTGCCGCGAGGAGATCTTCGGCCCCGTCTGCCACGTCGCCCCCTTCGATACCGAGGAGGAGGCGGTCCGCCGGGCCAACGACACCGATTACGGCCTGTGCGCCTCGGTGTGGACGCAGAACCTGTCGCGCGGCCACCGCGTCGCCAAGCGGATCACCGCCGGGCTGGTCTGGGTCAACAGCTGGTTCCTGCGCGACCTGCGCACCCCGTTCGGTGGAGTCAAGCTGTCCGGCATCGGGCGCGAGGGCGGCATCCATTCCCTGAACTTCTATTCCGAACCCTCCAACATCTGCATCAAGCTGTGAGGAGCCGCATGAGCGACCCTATCACCAAAGCGGCCAATTCCCTTTGGGAAGCCGCTCGAACCGGCCGGGCCTGCGCCCCGGTCCGCCTTCTGCTGGGCGAGAGCGGCGTCGAGGCTGCCTATGCCGTCCAGGAGCGCAACACCGAGCGGCGTCTGGCCGAGGGCGCGCGGCTGGTCGGGCGCAAGATCGGCCTGACTGCCAAGTCGGTGCAGGCGCAGCTCGGCGTCGATCAGCCCGACTACGGCATGCTGTTCCACGACATGGACGTCGCCAACGGCGGTGAGATCCCCTGGGGCCGGCTGATCCAGCCGAAGGTAGAGGCGGAGATCGCCTTCATCCTGGGCCGCGACCTCGACGACGACCGGCTGACCACCGCCGACCTGCTGTCCGCCATCGCCTGGGCGGTGCCGGCGCTGGAGATCGTGGACAGCCGGGTGGAGGGTTGGAACATCCGGATCGCCGACACCGTGGCCGACAACGCCTCCTCCGGCCTGTTCGTGCTGGGTCACGAGATGCGCCGGCTCGACGCCCTGGACCTGATCGGCTGCGGCATGGCGCTGGAGCGTGACGGGGAGCTGGTCTCTTCCGGCGCAGGGGCCGCCTGCCTGGGATCGCCGGTCAACGCCGCCCTGTGGCTGGCGCGGGTGATGGCGCGCGCCGGCCGGCCGCTGAAGGCCGGCGACGTGGTGCTGTCGGGGGCGCTGGGGCCGATGGTCCCGGCGACGCCGGGAGCGGCGTTCGAGGCGCGCATCGAAGGGCTCGGCACCGTCCGGGTCGGCTTCGGCAAGGAAGGTTCGTCGCAATGAGCAAGGTGAAATGCGCCATCATCGGGTCGGGCAACATCGGCACCGACCTGATGATCAAGATCCTGCGCCTGTCGCAGACGCTGGAGTTGGCCGCCCTGGTCGGCGTCGATCCGGACTCCGACGGCCTCGCCCGCGCCGCCCGCATGGGGGTGGCGATCACTGCGGACGGTGTCGACGGGCTGCGGGCGATGGCGGCGTATCCGGAGATCCGCATCGTCTTCGACGCCACTTCGGCCAAGGCGCATGCCCGCCATGACGAGGTTCTGCGCGCCGACGGCAAGCAGGTGATCGACCTGACCCCGGCGGCTGTCGGCCCCTACGTCGTGCCGCCGGTCAACCTCGACCAGCATCTGGCCGCCGGCAACCTCAACATGGTGACCTGCGGCGGGCAGGCGACCATCCCGATCGTCCATGCCGTCAACCGGGTCGCCAAGGTGCATTGGGGCGAGATCGTCGCCTCCATCGCCTCGAAGTCGGCCGGACCCGGCACGCGGGCCAACATCGACGAGTTCACCGAGACCACGGCCCGAGCCATCGAGACGGTGGGTGGGGCCGCCCGCGGCAAGGCCGTCATCATCCTGAACCCGGCCGAACCGCCGCTGATCATGCGCGACACCGTCTATTGCCTGTGCGACGACGCCGACACCGACGCCATCCGCGCCTCGGTCGAGGAGATGGTGGAGACGGTGCGTGGCTATGTCCCCGGCTACCGGCTGAAGCAGGCGGTGCAGTTCGAACGGATCGGCAACAACGACCCTCTGCACATCGCCGAACTCGACCGTGCCTTCACCGGGCTGAAGGTCACCGTCTTTTTGGAGGTGGAGGGTGCGGCCCATTACCTGCCGGCCTATGCCGGCAACCTCGACATCATGACCTCGGCGGCGCTGAAGACGGCGGAACGTCTGGCCGACCGGCGCGACTGGGGCGGAAAGGCCAACTGAGATGTCCGCGATCCCCAACCGACTCTATATCCAGGACGTCACGCTGCGCGACGGCATGCATGCCATCCGTCACCGCTACGATCTGGGCCATGTCCGCGCCATCGCCGAGGCGCTGGACGACGCCGGCGTCGATGCCATCGAGGTGGCGCACGGCGACGGGCTGTCCGGCTCCTCCATCAACTACGGCTTCGGCGCCTGCACCGACTGGGCCTGGATCGAAGCGGCGGGCAAGGTCTGCCGCCGGGCGAAGCTGACCACGCTGCTGCTGCCGGGCATCGGCACCATCGAGGATCTGAAGCGGGCGCGCGACCTCGGCGTCCTTTCCGTCCGGGTGGCGACCCATTGCACCGAGGCAGACGTTTCGGCCCAGCACATCGCCGCTGCCCGCGACCTCGGCATGGACGTCTCCGGCTTTCTGATGATGAGCCACATGACGCCGCCCGCGGCCCTGGCCGCCCAGGCGAAGAAGATGGAGAGCTACGGCGCCCACTGCGTCTACGTCACCGACAGCGGCGGGGCGCTCACCATGCGCACGGTGGCCGAGCGCTTCGGCGCTTATGACGAGGCGCTGAAACCCACCACCGAGCGTGGCATCCACGGCCATCACAACCTGTCGCTCGGCGTCGCCAACTCGGTCGCCGCGGTGGAGGGCGGGGCGCAACGGGTGGACGCCTCGCTGACCGGCATGGGGGCCGGGGCCGGCAATGCGCCGCTGGAGGTGTTCATCGCCGTCGCTGACCGCTATGGCTGGAGCCACGGCTGCGACCTGTTCAAGTTGCAGGACGCGGCGGAGGAACTGGTCCGCCCGCTCCAGGACCGCCCGGTGCGGGTGGATCGCGAGACGCTGACGCTGGGCTATGCCGGCGTCTATTCCAGCTTCCTGCGCCATGTCGAGCGCGCCTCGCAGACCTATGGGGTGGAGACGCGCGAGATTCTGGTCGAACTCGGCCGCCGCGGCATGGTCGGCGGGCAGGAGGACATGATCGTCGACGTGGCGCTCGACCTGCTCTCCCGCAAGGAGGCAGCGGCATGACCATCAACCTGGAGCAACTGGCCGAAGCGGTGGACGAAGCGGCGCGCACCGGCACCGCCATCGCGCAACTCACCGACGCTCATCCCGATCTCGACTCCGTCACCGGCTATGCGGTGCAGCGGCTGTCGATCCAGCGCCGGCTGAATCGGGGGGAACGGCAAATCGGCATCAAGATGGGGCTGACCTCGCGCGCCAAGATGCGGCAGGTCGGTGTCAACGAGGTGATCTGGGGCCGCCTGACCGACGCTATGCGCATCGAGGATGGCGGGGAGATCGCGCTGTCCGGCCGCATCCATCCGCGGGTCGAGCCGGAAATCGCCTTCCTGCTGAAGAAGCCGCTGTCCGGCCGGGTCAGCCCGGCGGAGGCGCTGGCGGCGGTGGAGGCGGTCGCCCCGGCGATGGAGATCATCGACAGCCGCTACCGCGACTTCAAATTCAATCTGGCCGACGTGGTGGCGGACAATGCCTCCTCCTCCGGCCTGATCCTGGGAGCACCGCGGCCGGTGGGGACCGACTTCGCCAATTCCTGGGCCAATCTCGGCATGGTGATGCGGTTCGCCGGGCAGCCGGTGCAGATCGGTTCCTCCGCCGCCATCCTCGGTCACCCGCTGCGCTCGCTGGTCGCCGCCGCGCGGCTGGTGGCGGAGGCTGGGGAGATTCTGTCGCCCGGCGACATCGTGCTGGCCGGTGCGGCGACCGAGGCGGTGGCCCTGCGCCCGGGCCTGCACGTTCGCACCGACATCCAGGGGCTGGGATCGGTCTCCTTCACCGTGCGGGGAGAGGCACCATGACGGTCAAGGCGACCCTGGTCGCGGGCAAGGCGACGCCGCGCGGCCGCTTTCCCCACATCAAGCGGGCGGGGGACTTCCTCTACGTCTCCGGCACCTCGTCGCGCCGGCCGGACAACAGCTTCGCCGGGGTGGCGGTGGACGCCATGGGCACCACCGACCTGGACATCCGCGCCCAGACCCGGGCGGTGATCGACAACATTGCCGACATCCTGCGGGCCGAGGGCGCCACTCTCGGCGATCTGGTGGAAGTCATCGCATTCCTGGTCAACATGAACGACTTCAAGGGTTACAACGAGGTCTACGCCGAGCATTTCGACGAGACCGGCCCGACCCGCACCACGGTTGCGGTTCACCAACTGCCGCACCCGCACCTGCTGATCGAAATCAAGGCCGTGGCCTACAAGCCGCTGCCGCGGCCGTAACCGGGGGGAACCAGACGATGGCGCGTCTTCAGGGCTTCAACTTCCAGAGATGGATCGACGAGCACCAGCACCTGCTGAAGCCGCCGGTCGGCAACCAGCAGATCTGGGAGAACGCCGACCTGATGGTGACGGTGGTCGGCGGTCCCAACCGCCGCACCGACTACCATGACGATCCGGTGGAGGAGTTCTTCTACCAGTTAAGGGGCAACATGGTGCTGAAGGTGGTGGACAACGGCGAGTTCTACGACGTGCCGCTGCGTGAGGGGGACATCTTCCTGCTGCCGCCGCACGTCCGCCACTCGCCGCAGCGGCCGATGGAGGGGTCCATCGGGCTGGTGGTGGAGCCCAAGCGCCCGCCTGGCGCGCTCGACGCCTTCGAATGGTACTGCTTCGAGTGCCGCCACCTCGTCCAGCGGGTGGAGGTCAGCCTGGTCTCGATCGTTCGCGACCTGCCGCCGCTCTACAAGGCGTTCTACGAGAGCCACGACAGGCGCGTCTGCCCGCACTGCGGCACTGTCCACCCCGGCAAGGAACCGCCGGCCGGCTGGGTGACGCTGTAGCTTCCTGCCCTCTTCCGCCCTGGGAGAGGGTTTGCAAATCCACCCGATGCAAGGACCCGACATGTCCCTCGTGATCGACATGCACAGCCACTTCCTGCCCGAATCCTGGCCGGATCTTGCCGAGCGGTTCGGCGAGCCGGACTGGCCGTGGATGAAGCACCATGGTGGCGGACAGGCCATGGTGATGATCGGCGACACGCCGTTCCGCCCGGTCTATTCCGCCTCCTGGGACGTCGCCAAGCGGCTGGAGGAGATGGACCGCGACGGCATCGACCATCAGGTGATGTGCGCCACCCCCGTTCTCTTCGCCTATCTGCGCCAGCCGCGGCACGCGCTGGACTGCGCCCGCCTGTTCAACGACATGGCGCTCGAGATGTGCGCGCGCTCCGGCGGGCGGATCCATGCAATGGCGCAGGTGCCGTTGCAGGACATCGACGCCTCCTGCCTCGAGATCGAGCGGGCGATGGCCAACGGCCACATCGGCGTGCAGATCGGCAACCATGTCGGCGAGAAGGATTTCGACGACGAGGGGATCTTGACCTTCCTGCATCACTGCGCCGACATCGGCTGCCCGATCCTGGAACACCCGTGGGACATGATGGGGCGGGAGCGGATGAACCGCTACATGATGCAATGGCTGGTCGCCATGCCGGCGGAAACCCACCTGTCGATGCTGTACCTGATCCTGTCGGGGGCGCTGGAGCGGCTGCCGCAGAGCCTGCGCATCTGTTTCTCCCATGGCGGTGGCAACTTCGCCTTCACGTTGGGCCGGGTGGACAATGCCTGGAGACACCGCGACATCGTGCGCGAGAAGTGCCCCAGCCTGCCTTCCAGCTACTTGAAGCGCTTCTGGGTGGATTCCGCCGTGTTCGACGAGAACGCGTTGCGCTATCTGGTGAACACGATTGGCGACGACCGGGTGATGTTCGGCACCGACTACCCCTTCCCGCTGGGCGAGCAGCGAATGGGCTCGCTGGTGCGCGAGGCCACCAGCCTGTCCGCCGCCGAAAAGAGCCGGATCCTGGGGCTGAACGCGGTGGATTTCTTCGACCGCAACTTCGCCCCGGTCGGCCGAGTGGCCGAATTGCCGATGCGCGACAGCAGCAGGGCAACGACGTTGACTGGTTCGCGCGGGGCTTAGTCACCGGGCGCGGCACCCACTGCCTGGATGCCGCCAGCCACGCTCGGAACCTCCAGCACCGGAATGGCGCGCTCGTGCGCCCGGCCGATCCAGGCAGCGGCCCGGGTTCCGTTGCAAAGTCTGCCGGCATGCGGAGATCGGATAGAACCCGGCCTTCTCGGCGGCTGGGGTGACACGGTGATGCGCAGCAGGAAGAGCCCGTTCAAGGGTCGGCGGTTCACGACGGAGCTGATCCTGTGGGCGGTGCGCTGGTGCCTGCCGTTCCCGATCAGCTACCGTGATCTCGAACGGATGCTGGCCGATCGTAGCATGGCGGTGGACCATACGACCATCTTTCGCTGGATCCAGGTTTACGCACTGGATTTGGACAAGCGCCTCCGCTCGCTCCTGAGCATGACGAATGGCTCCTGGCGAGTGGACGAGACGTATGTGAAGGTGAAGGGGCGGTGGATGTACCTGTACCATGCCGTCGATGCGCGCGGGCAGACCATCGACTTCCTGCTCAGCGCCAAGCGCGATGCGGCCGCGGCCCGGCGCTTCTTCCGCAAGGCGCTGAAGCAGACCTGCATCGTCGACCCGCGCGCCCTCGCCGTGGACAAGAACTCTGCCTGCCCATGCGCGGCCACGGCAATGAAGAAGGCCGGCGAACTGTGGCGTTTCACCGAGCTCCGACAAAACAAATACCTCAACGACATCGTTGAAAAGGATCACCGGCGGATCAAACGGCTGGTCCGGCCAGGGCTCTGCTTCAAGAGCTTCCACACGGCGCGCCGGACGGTCGCCGGCTACGAAATCATGGCGATGGTGCGCAAGGGGCAGGTCCCCGCCATTCCCGCCAACGACATGCCCGCCCAGGTGACCTTCATCGCCCACCTGTTCGGGTTGGCTGCCTGACGACACGGGCGCCGCGACTCTCCGCGCCTACCGTCAAACTTTGGAACGGAACCCTCCCGCCCGCATGCTGGATCGCGGACGCCCGCACTCGGTCCGCATCGCCTGATCATCGACGGCGCCGGGGCGGATTCTACCCTTCTCGACCCCGCTGCAACCCGCCGACGTGAGCCTCAGGCGCCCGCTGCCTCGGTTTTGAGAAGGCTGACGATGGCGTCGGCGATCATCCGCTTGTGACGGGTGCGGGTGTCGGCGGCGGCGAGATTCTGGTGAAAGATGAGGTTGAAAGTGTGGCGGTTCGATACCCTGAAGAAACAGAAGGCACTGATCATCAAGTGCAGGTCGATCGGCTGGATGTCGGCCTTGAACACGCTCGTTGCGCGGCCGCGCTCCAGAATGCGGGCCAGCGTATCGATGACCGTGATGTTCAGGTTGGCGATCGCCTTCGACTTCTTCATATGTTCGGCACGGTGGATATTCTCGATGCTGACCAGTCGGATGAAATCCTCGTGCTGCTCCTGATAGTCGAAGGTGAAGTCGATCAGCGCGCGGATCGCCGCCTCCGGTTCCAGATCCTGGAGGTTCAGGCGATTCTCGATGGCGCGGATATCGCCGTAGACCTTCTCCAGCACGGCAAGATACAGCTCCTCCTTGCCGCCGAAGTAATAATAGATCATGCGCTTGGTGGTGCGGGTGCGGGCGGCGATGGCGTCGACCCGGCCGCCGCTGAAGCCCAGCGAGGAGAACTCCTCCGTCGCCACCTCGAGGATGTCCTGGCGGGTGCCTTCGGGGTCGTTCTTGCGGCTCGGCTTGGCCTTGCGGTTCGTCTCGGTCGCGTCGTCCGCGGTCATGCCCCGCCCCATGCTGATATGGCGCGCCAGCGCCCACAACGGAGGTAATGAACGAACCGGACCAAAAGCTCAATCCCGGAGTGGCGGAGCGGGCGAACCCGCTCCACCCGGCAGGCCGGCTCAGTTCGACGCGCGCTTCTTCTCGATTGTCGCATAGGCCTGGGATACCAGCGCCTCGCCGATATCGGCCTTGTACTTGTCGACCACTGGCTTGACTTTCTCGCGGATTTTGGTGAGCTCATCGGCCGGCAGTTCGTTGATGGTCATGCCCTTCGCCTTCAGCGACGCCAGCGCGTCGGTTTCCTGGTCGCGCGACAGCTTGCGCTGGAAGACGGTGGCCTCGGCGGCGGCGCTCTGGAACAGGGCCTTCTCGTCGGCGTTCAGGGTATCCCAGAACTTCTTCGAAATGAGCAGTGACTGCGGATTGTAGATATGCCGCGTGATCGTCATGTATTTCTGGACTTCGTTGAACTTGGTCAGTTCGATGGTCTTGGCCGGGTTCTCCTGCCCGTCGACGGTGCCGGTCTCCAGGGCGCCGTACAGTTCGGGGAATGCCAGCGGCACCGGGTTGGCGCCCAGCGACTTGAAGATGTCGATGTAGATCGGCGTCTGGATGACGCGGATCTTCAGGCCGGCGATGTCGGCGGCGGTCTTCACCGGCCGGCGGTTGTTGGTCAGGTTGCGGAAGCCCAGATCCCAGAAGCCCAACCCGACCAGCCCCTTTTCCGGCAGCTTCGCCATCAGCTGCTCGCCCACCGGACCGTCCAGCAGCGCGTCGACCTCCGCCCCGCTGTTGAACAGGAAGGGCAGGTCGACCAGTGCGAATTCCTTGGCCTGGGAAACCAGGATGCCGGCGTTCATCACCGACATCTCGACGATGCCGCCCTGCAGTGCCGACACGGTCTGCACGTCACCGCCCAGCGTACCGCCGGGGAACAGCTTCACCTTGATCTTGCCGCCGCTCTTGGCCTCGACGATGTCGGCGAACTTCTGGGCGCCCTGGCCCTGCGGGTGCTCCTTGACGTTCTGGAAGGCGAACTTGACCGAACGCTCCTTGTACTCCGCGGCGGCGGCGCTGCCGACGAACAGCAGGCCCGGCAGGATCAGTCCGGCCAGCAGTGATTTCATAGACGTCTTCATGGGTTTCCTCCGGGTTTGTTCTTGAAGAATGAGCGGATCAGCGCGTGAGCCAGGACGCCGGCACCATTACCAGCGACGGGAACAGGGTCAGCAGGACCAGCACGAAAAGCTGGACGAGCAGGAAGGGCCAGACCCCCTTGACGAGCGCTTCCATGCGAAGCTTCGACACGCCGCAGACGACGTTCAGCACGGTGCCGACCGGCGGCGTGATCAGCCCGATGGCGCAGTTCATGATGAACAGCACGCCGAAATAGACGGGGTCGATGCCGGCCTGCTTGCACACCGGGACCAGGATCGGCGTCAGGATCAGGATGGTCGGGGTCATGTCCATCGCCGTGCCGATCGCCACCACCAGCGCCATCATCGCCAGCAGAAGCAGGGTCGGGTTGTCCATCAGCGGTTCCAGCAGGTCGGACACCATGCCCGGCAGGTTGGCGACCGTGATCAGCCAGGACGACACCAGCGCCGCGGCGACCAGGAACATAACGATGCTGGTCGTCTTCGCCGCCCCCAGCAGGGCCGGGTAGATGTCGGCGACGCTCATCTCGCGATAGACGCAGACGGCGACGAACAGCGAATAGACGGCGGCGACCACGGCGGCTTCGGTGGGCGTGAACACGCCGAACTTCAGCCCGACGATGATCACCGGCAGCATCAGCGCCCACACGCCCTCGCGCATCACCGACAGCACCTCGCGCAGCGGACGGCGCGGCGGCGGAACCAGATTTTCCTTGCGCGATACGTACCACCAGGCGGCGCAAAGCCCGACGGCCAGCAGGATTCCGGGGAAGAGGCCGGCCAGGAACAGCTTGGTGACGGAGACGTTGCCGGCCACGCCGTAGATGACGAAACCGATGGAGGGCGGAATGATCGGCGCGATGATCGATCCGGCTGAGATCAGACCCGCCGACTGGCTGCGGTCGTGCCCGGCCGCCACCATCATCGGCACCAGCAGGGTGGCGAGCGCCGCCGCATCCGCCACGGCGGACCCGGACAAGCTCGCCATCACCGTCGCCGCCAGGATCGCGACATAGCCGAGCCCGCCGCGGATATGGCCGACCAGAGCCATGGCGAGATTGACGATGCGCTTGGCCAGCCCGCCGGTGTTCATGATCTCGCCGGCCAGCATGAAGAAGGGCACGGCCATCAGCGGAAAGCTGTCGGCGCCGTTGATCAGGTTCTGAGCCACGATCTGCGCGTCGAACAGGTCGAGATGGATCATCAGCGCCACGCCGCACAGCAGCAGGGCATAGGCGATGGGCATGCCGATGGCCATGGCGCCCAGCAGGGAGCCGAGGAAGATGGTGATGGTCATGGTCCGCGTCCTCAGCGGCTGGGGGCGGTGCGGGGAGGCATCGGCAACACCTCTTCCCGATTGGTGCCCTGGTGCGTGCGGTGGCCTCCGGTATGGACGCCATGGGCGGTTGCTTCCGGCAGATCTTCCGATTCCGCGACCATCACGAGGTCGGCGTCGGAGATTTTGCCGGTCAGCAGCAGATACATCTCATGCAGCAGGATGGCACCGGTCGACAGTCCGAACACCACGCCGATGCCGTAGAGCAGCCCCATCGACAGGCCGGTGGCCGGCGCCTGGGCACTCCAGTTGATCAGGGTCTGGGTCCAGCTTCCCTGCAGCACCAGCCAGGTGACCCACAGCATCAGGCCGCAGCTGGCGACGGCGCAGGCAATCCTGCCGGATCTTGGCAGGCGCGCCACCAGGACGTCGACCCCCAGATGCGCCCGCTCGCGCAGGCCGAGGATGGCGCCGAGGAAGCACATCCAGACGAAGAACAGGCGCGACATCTCCTCCGACACGGTGATGCCGCTGTTGAAGGCATAGCGCAGCACCACATTGCCGAACACCAGCACGACCATGCCGGCCATGCACAGCGCCATCAGGATCTTGATGAGGGTGAAATAGGCCTCGACCAGCTGTCTCATGCGGTCCTCCCGGTGCCGGCCTTCCGGGCCGGATTCTTGGTGTCGATTGCGGCCGAGTATCAGGCTGCCGGCGTGCCGGCGTCCATCGACGCGAAATGCGCGCGGACGCGCTCGGCATCCGGCGAAACTCCGGTGAACAGGCGGAAGGCGTCCACCGCCTGGAACACCGCCATGCCACCGCCGTCCAGGGTCCGGCAGCCGATGGCGCGGGCAGTGCGCAGCAACTCGGTCTCCAGCGGGAAATAGACGATCTCCGCCACCCACAGCCGCGGATGCAGCATGTCCGCCGGCAGTGGCAGGCCGGGGAATTTCGCCATTCCCGTGGGGGTGGCGTGGATCAGCCCGTCCGCCGCCGCCGCGGCGGCCCGCAACTCGTTCCGATCGGCGATCGCCGCGGCCCGCCCGGCGCCGAACCGATCGTTGAGCTGATCGGCCAGCAGCACGGCCCGCGCCGGGTCGGCGTCGACGATGTCCAGCCGGCCCGTCCCGAGATGGAAGGCGGCATGACCGACTGCCGCACCGGCCCCACCGGCGCCCAGAAGCACCACCCGGTCCATCGGCACGCTGCCGAGGCCGCGGCGGAAGCCTTCGGTGAAGCCGGAACAGTCGGTATTGTAGCCGACCCGCCGGCCATCCTTCAGCACGACGGTGTTGACCGCCCCGATGGCGCGGGCATCGTCCGACAGCTCGTCCAGCAGCGGGATGATCGCCTGCTTGCAGGGAAAGGTGACGTTCAGGCCGGTGTAGCCCATGCGTTCGGCACCCGACAGCAACTCCGGCAGGGCGTCGGCACCGATGCCGAGACGGTCGAGGTCGATCAGCCGGTAGATGCAGCGCAGGCCGAGCGCATCGGCCTCCCGCTCATGCATCGCCGGGGTTCGCGAAGCCTGAATGCCGGCGCCGATCAACCCGACGAGGATCGAGTTTCCGGGGATGGGGGCGGGGGCGGGGACGGCGGTCGGCCGGGAAATGGCGTTCATTTCGCGGCGCTCTCAAGCAGCCGGGCCATGCGCTGGAGGGCCAGCGTGTAGCCCTGTGTGCCGAAGCCGCAGATCACCCCGGCCGCGACGCGTGACACATAGGAGAAGTGGCGGAATTCCTCGCGCCTGTGGATGTTGGAGATGTGGACCTCCAGGATGGGGAAGGCGCAGGCCGACAGCGCGTCCATCAGCGACACCGAGGTATGGGTCAGGCCGGCCGGATTGATGACCAGCCCGTCGACCGTCTCGCGCGCCTCGTGAATCCAGTCGATCAGCACATGTTCGGCGTTGGACTGCCGGAAATCGACGGCAAGCCCCAGACTTTCGCCGGTGCTGCGGCAGTCGGCTTCGACGTCGGCCAGGGTCTCGAAGCCGTAGATGTGCGGCTCGCGCTTGCCCAGCAGATTGAGGTTGGGTCCGTTCAGGACCAGGATCGGGCGGCTCATGGTGGGGCATCTCCAAACAAACGCACTATTTCGTTCATTTCTAGTCGAGATAAAGTTCGGGCCGTGCGCCTTCGCGCAGCTGTGCCTGCACCGCCATGCGCACGGCGGCATTCACCGCACCGAACTGCCGGTAACCGCCACGCCGCTCCACCACCTCGAAGAAGAAGCGGTCGTCGAAGCTGTCGGTGTAAGCGTGAAGAAACTCCCCGTCCCCCTCCCCCTGGGCGTCGCGGTCATACAGCAGTTCGTGTTTCTTCAGCATCGCCAGTGCCGCATCGTCCAGCGGGTGCTTGACCGCGAGGTCGTCGTAATAGTTGGCAGGGATCGGCAGGAAGGGGGCACCGGCGGCGAGACGGTCCTTCACAAGCGCGGCGGCGTCCGCAGTGGCGAAGGCGATATGGTGGACGCCGGCGCCGGAGGTGGCGCTGACGAAACGGCCCGTGGCGGTCCGCCGGCTTTCCGAGATGTTCAGAGGCAGCCGCACGCCCCGGCCGGGTTCCGCATCGGGGCTGACCAGCGCCCGGCTGCGGATCAGGCCGTAGGGGTCCGGCAACTCCCACAGGCTTTCCGGCACGAAGCCGAAGACCGTGCGGTAGAACAGCACGAAGCTGTCCATCCGCCCGAAGGGCAGGGCCTGCGCGACATGATCAATCCCAAGCAGCGGGCCGCGTAGCGGCGTTGGGCTGGCGGTATGTCCGGGGGGCTCTTCCGCAAACAGGTGGAAATCGTCCTCCCAGATGCTGCGACGGGCCTCCTTGTCGTCGACCAGATAGATCAGCGTGCCGTCGGGTGCCCGCAGTGCCGGGATGCGGCGTTCGCCGTCGCCGACCCGCTCGCGCCACAGCACGCATTGCAGCGCCTCGGCACGGGCGATGGTGCGGGCGGCATCGTCCACCGTGAAGGCCATGGCGCAGACCGACGGGCCGTGCATCTGGAAATGCTCCGACGCCGCGGAATCCTCCTCGCTGTTCAGCACCAGATTGACCCCACCCTGACGGTAGAGATCGACATCCTTGGAGCGGTGGCGCCCGGCATGGCGGAAGCCCAGGTTGCCGAGCAGGGCCGACAGCTTATCCCGCGCGGCTGCGTCGACGGCGAATTCGAGGAACTCCACGCCACGGCAGACCGGCGGCGCCGGCAGGCCGGGACCGAAACCGGATTCGGCCTCCGCATGGATCAGCGAGCGCAGCCCGTCGAGAGCGGTCAGGCGGGCAGGGGCGGCGCGGAACTCGTCATTGAAGATCTCCAGCGACAGCGGGCCGCGGTAGCCGGACGCCAGAACGGCGTCCAGAAAGCGCCGGACCGGCAACTGGCCCTGGCCCGGGAAACTGCGGAAATGGCGGCTCCAGGACAGCACGTCCATCGACAGCTTGGGGGCGTCGGCCAACTGCACGAAGAAGATGCGCTCGCCCGGCAGATCGGCGATGCCGGACGGATCGTCGTCCAGGGCCAGCGTGTGGAAGCTGTCGACGATCAGCCCCAGCGCCGGGTGGCTGGCCCGCTCGACGATGTCCCAGGCTTGGCGCCAGCGGTTGACGTGCCGGCCCCAGGCAAGAGCCTCGTAGCCGACACGCAGGCCGTGGCGCTGTGCCCGCTCCGCCATTTCGGCGAGGTCGGCGGCGGCACGGGTCGGGTCGTCGATGGCGGTGGGCTGGACGTTGGAGCAGACCAGAACGAGGTCGGTGCCCAATTCCTGCATCACGTCGAACTTGCGCTCCGCCCGGTCGAGGTTGCGGGCGCGGATCGGGTCCGGCATCGCCTCGAAGTCGCGGAAAGGCTGGAACAAGGTGATCTCAAGACCCAATGCCTCGGCAATGCGGCGCACATCGGCCGGGGACCCGTCGAAGGTCAGCAGATCGTTCTCGAAAATCTCGACACCGTCAAAGCCGATGGTGGCCGCCGCCTCGAGCTTCTCCGGCAGGGTGCCGCTCAGCGAGACGGTGGCGATCGACTTTTTGAAGGTAAAGGCGCTGGACGGCATGGGAGCCCTTTCGGCAGCGGCATGGTTCGTACACCTCAACAAACGTACCAGTTCGTACATTTCTGCGCAATACGCTTTGTCAGCCGATGATTCGCTGTGCTAACTAATGGGTGGAGAGGCGGGGACGAAGCACGTCATCGCTTTCTCACCACCTTCAGGAGTTGCGGCGGAACCGGGCGAGCGTCTGGTCGCCGTGGACGGTGCGGACGTCCTTGCGCATTGAACAGGCGCGGAAGCCGCCCGAGCAGCCAGCCGAGCGCCGCCATCAGACCGCCCTCGGCGACCGGGACCAGCGCCGCCCGCCAGGGATCGACGGCGGCGGCCCCGCTGACGTCGTGCCCTCCACCGCGAACAGCAGGTGATGGAGCGACTGCACCGCCGTGACGATGCCGGCGACGAGGCAGGCGGCGCCGATCCCGATCCCGGCCGCCAGCACCGCCAGCCAGACCTCGTCGCTGCGCACGATGGCGCGCACGATGGCGTGCAGCCAGGCCGGGGCCCTGATGCCCGTGCCATTGTCCGGAAGGTGGTCCGGAGGGAACAGCCTGGCTTTCAGCGATCGGAGCATGCGCCGGCGCGCCGGCTCCGGCGTTGGGGGATGTGGACGGCCCCGCCGTCAGCCGAGCATTGCCCGGGCATAGAGGTCGGCGACGTGCGCGGTGACCGGCCCCGGCTTTCCGTCGCCGATCTGCCGGCCGTCGATCCGCACCACCGGCGTGATGCCGCCCAGCGTGCCGGTGACGAAGGACTCGTCGGCGCCATAGACCTCCGCCAGGGTGAAATCATGCTCGCGCACCGTGCCGCCGTCCTTGCGGTAGAGATCGATCGTCTTGGCGCGGGTGATGCCCTTGAAATTGAAGCGGCCGGTGGAGGTCCAGAGTTCGCCCTTGCGGACGATGAAGAAGTTTGTCGAGTTGCAGCTCGCCACGAAACCATGCGGGTCGAGCATCAGCGCCTCGTCGGCCCCGGCGTTGATCGCCTGGATCAGCGCCTGGATGAAGTTGAGCCGGCTGTGCGAGTTGAGGCGCAGGTCGAAGACGTCGGGGCCGCTGCACCGGATGGTCGAGGTGAACAGCGCCAACCCGGTGGCCTTCGATTCCGGCTTCGGCGTCTTGTATTCGGCGATGATGACGATGGTCGCCTGTCCCAGCGCGAAGCGCGGATCCTGGTTGGGCGTCTTCTTGCGGCCGCGGGTGATCATCAGGCGGATGTGGGCGCCGTCGGTCATCCCGTTGCGGTCCAGCGTGGCCTGGATCGCCGCGACCAGCTCCTGCCGCGTCATTCCGATGTCGAGCTGGATGGCGTTGGCGCCCTCGTAGAGGCGATCCATATGGTCGTCCAGCGCCAGGATCCGGCCCTTGACCAGCCGCAGCCCCTCCCACACCCCGTCGCCCAGCACGAAGCCGGCGTCGAAGACCGAGACCTTTGCCTCGTCGCGCTTGAAGAACTCGCCATTCACATAGATCAGCACCTCGTCGTTGCGGCTGTCGTCGACATAGCCCTGCGAACTCGTCCGGCTGACCGTGCTGTTCGAAACCATCACATTGCCCTTTCCCGGCGGCGGCCGGCCATTCCGGCCGGCACTGCGCCGCCTGTTTCTCGGATGCCCAGAAGGAAGATCGGATCAGAAGGAAAATTCGGTGAAACGCTCCAGGAAGGCGCGCGTGCGCTCCTGTTTGGGATGCTTCAGCACCTCGTCCGGCGTCCCGACCTCGTGGAAGACGCCATCGGCGAGGAAGATCACCTTGGTGGCGAAATGGTAGGCGAAGCCAAGCTCGTGGGTGACGAGCAGCATGGTCCGCCCCTCCTCCGCCAGTTGCCGGATGACGCGCAGCACCTCGCCCACCAGCTCGGGGTCGAGCGAGGAGGTCGGCTCGTCGAACAACAGGATTTCCGGCTCCATGGCGAGCGCGCGGGCGATGGCCACCCGCTGCTGCTGGCCGCCCGACAGCCGTCCGGGATAGACGTCGGTCTTGCCGCCCAACCCGACCTTGTCCAGTTCGCGCAGTGCCCGCTCGCGCGCCTCCGCCTTCTTCATCCGCTTGACCGTGACCAGCCCTTCCATGGCGTTCTCCAGCACGGTCATGTGCGGGAACAGGTTGAACTGCTGGAACACCATGCCGACGCGCTCGCGGACCCGGCACAGCTCGCTTTCGGGATAGCGCACTTCGTCGGGCTTGCCGGCGGGCGTGCGGCCCAGCGGCCTGCCGTCGAGCGCGATCCGGCCGGAGGTCGGCATCTCCATGAAATTGAGGCAGCGCAGGAAGGTGCTCTTCCCCGATCCGCTGCCGCCGATGATGGCGACGCGTTCGCCGGCTGCCACGGAGAAATCGATCCCCTGCAGCACATGCAGCGCCCCGAACCATTTGTGGAGGCCGGACACCTGGAGGATCGGCGGCGGCGTTATGGGATCTGGCATGGACGGAGACTCCGCTTGCATGACGCTCAGCCCTTGCCGGCCATGCGGCGTTCGAGGGTCATCGACAGGAGGGTGGCCGGATAGATCAGGACGAAATAGACGACTGCAACGGTCGTGAGGATTTCGAAGGGACGGTAGTAGGTCGAACTCAGCAGCCGGCCCTGATACATCAGCTCATGCACCGACAGCACGGAAGCCAGCGACGACATCTTCGCTACCTCCACCGCGCGGTTGGTGAAGGCCGGCAGCATCAGCTTGAAGACCTGCGGCAGGATGATCCGGCGCAGCACGTCGGCGTGCCGCATGCCCAGCGCCTTCGCCCCTTCCCATTGGCCGCGGGCAATCGACTGGATTCCGCCGCGGAAGATCTCCGCCCCATAGGCCGAGGTGTTCAGCGCCAGCCCGAGCAGCGCCGCCGTGAAGGGCGACAGCTGCACCCCGATCAGGATGGGGAAGGCGTAGTAGAACCAGATCAGCTGGATCAGCACCGGCGTGTCGCGGAACAGCTCGATGTAGACGAGGCTGCCGCCGCGCAGCAGCCGGCTGCGCGACAGCCGGGCGAGCGCCAGGACGAGGCCCGCGGCCAGCCCGATGGCAAGGCTGGGCAGCCAAAGCTGCAGCGTCACCAGGAAGCCGCGCATCAGGATCGGGAAGGTCTCCACCACCAGGGCGAAGTCGAAGGCGTAGTCCATCTCCCGTTCTCCTCAGCGGTAGGCGGTGAGCCGCGCTTCGGCGACCCGGGCCAGCGCGCTGCACGAGACCAGCAGCACGAGATAGAGCAGGGCGACGGCGGTGTAGACCTCCAGCGGCCGGAAGGTTTCGCTGTTCACCATCATCGCCTGATAGAGAAGCTCTCCATAGGCCAGCGTGGAGGCGAGCGCCGTGGTCTTGATCAGCTCGAAGGAGCGTTCGACGAAGGGGGCGACCATGCGCGTCGCCGCCTGCGGCACCACGATGCGCCGCATCAGCTGAGTGTGGGGCATGCCCAGCGCCTTGGCTCCCTCCCACTGGCCGCGCTCGATGGAGCGGATGCCGCCGCGGAACACCTCGGCATAGAAAGCGCCGGACTGGGTGGACAGGGCGAGCACCGCGGCGACCAGCGGATCGAGGCTGATGTTCAGAACCACCGGCAGGGCGTAGAAGAACCAGAAGAAATGCACGATGGGCGGCGTGTTCCGGTAGAACTCGACAAAGACCGCCGCCGGCAGACGCAGAATCCGGCGCGGCGACAGCCGCAGCAGAGCCAGGACCAGCCCGACGAGAACGCCGAAGACGATGGCGATTGCAGCAATCTTCACCGTGTTGAGCAGACCGTCGAGCAGCATCGGCCATCGCGTCAGGACCGGCGAGAAATCCCATTGATAGCTCATGCGGCGTCCTTGTGGATGGCCCCGTCGATGTCTTCTTGCGGTGACAGACGATGCGCCCCTCGGCCGTCATTCCCGCGAAAGCGGGGATGACGGCCGAAAAGGACCGTCCGAGACCTTGCGGGCTTGCCGCCGTTCAGCGCCAGGCTTCCTTGATCAGGCCCGGGATCTTCGATGCGTCGACGTTCTTCGACTTCAGATAGCCGGCGAACAGCTGGTCGGGAACGCCGTCGGCGTAGAGCGTCTTGAGCTGACCGTCCAGCCAGTCGCGGAAGGCCGGGTTCTCCTCCTTGCGCAGGCCGACGCTGGTGGCCACCGGCTCCACCGGTTCGGGCAGGATGACCTTGCCCAGCCGCAGGCGGGTCTGCTGGACGACGAGCGCCGGATGGAACTGCACGGCGACGTCGATGCGCTTGGCGGCGAAGGCGGCGATGGTCTCGTCGTTGTTGGAGAAGCGGTTGATCGCGGCCTGCTTCACCATCGCGGTCACGTTCTTGTCGAGCGAGGTGCCGAGCGTCACGCCGATCCGCAGTCCCGGCTTGTCGATGTCCGACCAGTTCTTGATGGTGGAATCGCCGGCGACCAGCGCCCCCATGGCATAGTAGAAGAGCGGGGCGTCGGGGAAGTCGATGGCCTTGCGCCGCTCCTCGGTCGGGTCGAGGACGAACATCAGGTCGATCTGGTCGGCCTGGAGCGCTCCCACCGCGTTGGCCCAGGTCGTCTCCACCGGAACGAGGGTGGCGCCGAGGCTGGCGGCCAGCCGCTGACCCATCGCCACGCCGACGCCGGTCCAGGTTTCGGTCATCGGATCCTTAAAGAACCAGGGCTCGGCCGATGTCACGCCGATGCGCAGGCGCTTGCTCTCCTTGACCCTGTCCAGGGTGGAGGGCGAGGCGGCGAGCGCCGGCAAAGCCGACAGTCCGACAGCGGCGCCGGCGGCAAGGCCGAGCAGGGTCCTGCGGCCCATTTTCCCCTGGTCGATGGTCATCTCAAAGCCTCCTCTGTCTGTTCGTCGTCTTTTTGCGGGTCGGGTCAGCGGCGTTCCGTCAGAGACCCTGGACGGCGCGGGCCTCGCGGCCCCGCAGGAAGTCTTCGGTCTGCCGGCCGCCACGCGCCATGTGGTCGGTGATTTCGGACTTCAGCGCGTCGAAATCGTCGGAGAGCGCCATCTCCACATAACGGTCGTGGCCGTCGCGGCGCGGACCGCGGATGCCGTGCGCGCGGTGGTGCGCTGCCCAATAGAGCTGCAGACGCCCGCGGATGCTGTCCCAGGTCCGGAGCAGCAGCTTGTGACCGGTCGCCTCATAGACGAAGCCGTGCAGTTGCAGTTCGGCGACGATGCTGGCGGCATCGTCCTCGGCATCGATGCAGGCGGTGAGCGCGTCGCGCCGGGCGACGAGGCCCTGGCGGAAGGACTGGTCGCGCCGCGCCCAGATCTGCTCGAAGGCGAAAATCTCCAGGGTGACGCGCATCGAATAGATCTCGCGCACGTCATCGACCGACAGGCCGACGACGTGGGTGCCGGTGTAGGGCACGGCAACCAGCAGCCCCTCGTCGATCAGCTGCCGCATGGCTTCGCGCAAAGGCCCGCGGCTGACTCCGAACTGGTCGGCAAGCGCGGTCTCGACAAGCTGTGCACCGGGCTCGATGTCGCCGTTCAGGATCGCGGCCCGCAACCCTTCCGCGATGTGGGCGCGGAAGGTCGATTTCGGCACGCGCCCCAGGACAGATCCCGCAGCCTTTGCCTTCGCTCCCTCGGACATGCGATCTCGCCGTAGACAGTCGATTGTTAACAATGTGAGCCGCAAGGATGGACCTGTCAACCGACATCGCTTTGTGGTCGAAGGACCATGGTGCGACGGCCATGGCCCTTCACGACACCGGAAGCGGCACCCCGTCAATAGCCAAGCGCGCACCCGTCCTTTCGGTGGTCGGAGCCGCCCAGCAGGGTTCCGCGCTCCCAGTCGATGGCGATGGCCTGGGCACCGCCGATGGCCCAGCTGGGCGTCGTCACGGTGAAGCCCCGGCGGGTCAGTTCCGCCCCCGCTTTGGTACGGATTGCCGTTTCCGCCTCCACGGTGAGGGTGCCGGGCAGGGGGAACAGGCGCGGCAGGTCGATGGCGCTTTGGATATTCAGGCCGTGGTCGAACAGCTTCGACAGGAAATGGGCATGGCCCATCGCCTGGTAATGCCCGCCCATGACGCCGAAGGTCAGTCTGACGCGCCCGTTCTCTGTGACCATGCCCGGAATGATGGTGTGCATCGGCCGCTTGCGCGGCGCCACCATGTTGGGATGCCCGTCGACCAGGGAAAAGCTCTGGCCACGGTTGTGGAACAGCACGCCGGAGCGCGGTGCCATCAGCCCGCTGCCATAGGGATGGAAGATCGAACTGATGAAGCTGACCGCCGTACGCTGCTTGTCGACCACGGCGATGTAGACCGTGTCCTTGTGCTCGACGCCGTCGAACACCCCGCCGATCTCCAGCGCGCGGGCGGTGTCGATGCGGCCGGCCAGTTCGTCGGCCAGCGCATCGGACAGCAGATGATCCACCATCGACGGTCCGGTCTGTGCCGGATCGGCCAGGAAGGCGTCGCGCGCGGCATAGGCGAGCCGCGTCGCCTCGATCTCCACATGCAGGCTGTCGGGGTCGAGCGGATCGCCGGCGGGCCGGAAGCGCTTCAGGATGTTCAGAATCATCAGGGTGATGATGCCCTGTCCGTTCGGCGGGCATTCATGGATTGTGCGCCCGCGATACTCCGTCCGGATCGGCGTCACATACTCGCCCCCGGCGCCTGCGAAATCCTCCAGGCTGTGAAAGCCCCCCGCCGCCCGCAGGACCTCCACCATGTCCTCGGCGACAGTACCGCGGTAGAAGGCGTCCGGCCCCTCGTGTCCGATGGCCTCCAGCGTGTCGGCCAGCAGCGGCTGGGTCTGGACGGTGCCGGCCGCGGGGGCCTCTCCGTCTACCAGGAAGGTTGCTGCGGCGGCCGGGTTCTGGCGCAGCAGGTCGCTTTGCTGGGCGAGGTCGTGCGACACCCGCGGCGTGATGACATAGCCTTCGCGCGCCATGGCGATGGCCGGGGCGAAGATCTCGCTCGGGGGGAGGCGGCCATGGTCGGCGACCAGCCGCGCCCAGGCATCCACCGCGCCCGGCACCGTGACCGCGTGGGGGGAGTGGCGGTCGATGGCGGTGACGCCCGCCGCCCGCAGACGCTCCAGCGTCATCGCCGCCGGAGTGCGGCCGGAGCCGTTGTAGGCGCGGATGTCGGTCCCGCCCTGCGGAGCGACCATGGCGAAGCAGTCTCCGCCGATCCCGGTCGAGCCGGCTTCGACCACGCTCTGGACCGCGCAGGCCGCCACGGCGGCATCCATCGCCGTGCCGCCGGCCTTGAGAATCTCGACCGCCGTCAGGGTGGCCGCCGGGTGCGAGGTGGCTGCCATGCCGTTGCGCCCCATGGCGAGCGACCGGCCCGGTTCTTCGAAGTTGCGCATGGTCTCCGTCGACTCCCCGATATTGGTCTTTGCGGTGAAGGGCCGAGTGCGACGGCGTCCTCCACCACGCCACCGATATGGTATACCAAATCCCACCGTAGCAAGCAGATCTGAAGCGGGATTACCGGCCGGCGATCTCCTCCCGTGTCAGGGTCATGAACAGATCGACCACCGGCGTCCTGGCCCGGTCGCTGTGGACCGCGATCTGGAACGGCGAGTGATAGGACAGCACCCGTGGCAGCAGGGCGCGCAGCCGTCCGGCCTGGATGAATGGAGCGGCGTAATGGTCGGGAAGATAGCCGAGATAGCGGCCGGACAGGATCAGCCGGGCGGCCCCTTCCATGTCGCTGACGGTCGCATGCGGCGCGCTGATGGCGAAGATCTTGATGTCGCGCGCCCCCCAATAGCTGCGGGCCACCAGCCGGTGACTGCGCACCTCGTCCAGATCGACCATGTCGTCCGGACGGTCGAACAGCGGATGGCCGGCCCCGCAGTAGAACAGGTTGGTTTCCGTGTAGAGGTCGATGTAGGAAAGGCCCGGCACGATCCGCGGAAAGCTGGCGATGGCAAGATGCAGCTCACCGCCGATCACGTCGCGCAGCAACTCGTTCGGTGGCCGGGTGGCGATGGCGAGATTGACCTCGGGGGCGGCGTCGGCGAAGCGGGTGATCACGCGCTCCAGCGGGAAATTTGCATCGGTCAGCGTGTTGTCCACCAGCCCGATGCTGAGGGTGCCGGTCAGGCGGTCGCGCAGCCCCCGAACCCGGGCGCCGAACCGGTCCAGCGTATCGAACACCCGCCGCAGCTCGTCATAGACCGCCTGCCCCTCCTCCGTCAGCTTGAAGCCGGAGCGGCCGCGCCGGCACAGCCGCACCCCCAGCCGCCCTTCAAGTTCGGCGAAATGGGTGGAGATGGTGGAAAGCGACAGGTTCAGTTCGCTTTGCGCCGCAGTAAACCCTCCGGCTTCGACCACCGTCATGAATAGGCGAAAGAGCCGCAGATCGGCGGTCTCGATGGTCATCCGGCTCATGCGATCGGCAATCCTCCGGCCTGAATGGGGGCGGGGCCGGCCATACTTCGGCTCCTGTCGAAGTAAGATACAAAAAATTCGGGATGTGTGAGAACGCAAAGTCGCCGTCTAATTCCAGCATGCAATTCCAGCCGGGCGGGGCAGGGCGGGGTGACGCCCGGCCCTCTCCCCGCCGGCAGTCGGACTGCCTGCTTCGCCCGCCCTCCATCGGGGCTGACCAACGACGAGACGGAGATACGCTATGAAGATCGGCGCAGGACTGGACAGACGGGCGGTGCTGGCGGGGGCGGGCGTGGCGGCCGCTGCTGCGGCTGTGGGGGCTGTGGGGTTTCCCTCCATCGTCCGGGCCCAATCGAAGTCGCTCAAGGTCGGGGTGTATGGCGGCTATTTCAAGGACAGCTTCGACAAGCACATCTTCCCGGACTTCACCAAGGCGACCGGCATCGCGGTGGAGGCGGTGGCCGAACCGACGGGCGAGGCTTGGCTGATCCAGCTTGAGCAGGCGGCCCGTGCCAGGCAGGCTCCGGCCGACGTGTCGATGATGTCCCAGGTGGCGATGCTGAAGGGGATGGCCGCCGAGCTGTGGGCGCCGCTCGATCCCGCCAGGCTGCCGAATGCCGCGAAGGTCAAGCCGGCGCTGATCAACAAGTATCCCGACGGCCGGCTGTCGGGCGTCGGCGCGGTGTCCTGGTACATCACCCTGGTGACCAACACCAAGGCCTTCCCGCAGGCTCCGGAGAGCTGGGCGGCGCTGTGGAACCCGGCCAACAAGGACAGGCTTGGCCTGCTGGCGCTGGTCTCCAACTCCTTCCTGCTGGACGTGACCGCCGCCACCTTCTTCGGCGGGGCCAAGCATCTCGACAGCGAACAGGGCCAGCTGGAGTGCTTCAAGAAGCTGGCCGAGCTGAAGAACAATGTGAAGCTGTGGTACCGCGACGAGGCGCAGTTCGAGGCGGCGCTGAAGTCGGGCGAAGTCCCGATGGGGCAATATTACCACGACGTCACCGGGCTTGCCGCCGCCGACGGCCATCCGGTGCGCTCCACCTTCCCCAAGGAGGGGGGCATCCTCGATTCCGGCAGCTGGGCGGTGTCCAAGGCGTCCAAGGCCGGCGATCTGGCCCATGTCTTCATCGACTATATGTGCCAGCCGCAAATCCAGGCGCTGCTGTCGCGCAAGGTCGGCACCTCGCCGACCATCGACCGGTCGGCCACCGACCTGACGGACAAGGAATTCGCCGCGGTATCCTCCGATCTGGCGCCCATCGTTCCGCGCTATGACCTCTATGTGTCGAAGGCCGACTGGCTGAACCAGAAATGGACGGAAATGATCGTGGGCTGACCCGCGAGCGCCCTTCCCCGGGATGCGGGGGAAGGGCTCCGTCCTTTCCGAACGATCCGAAGGCCCGCCCATGTCCGCCCTCGTTCTCGACGGTCTCACCAAGCGTTACGGCAGCTTCACCGCGGTACACGGGGCGAGCTTGCGCATCCCGCACGGTCAGTTCGTCTGCCTGCTGGGGCCCTCCGGCTGCGGCAAGACCACGCTTCTGCGTATGATCGCCGGGCTGGAGGAACCCTCCGGCGGCCAGCTGCTGATCGACGACCGCGACATCACCACGACCCCTGCCCACAAGCGGGATTTCGGCATGGTGTTCCAGTCGCTGGCATTGTTCCCCCATCTCAGCGCCGGGGAGAACATCGCCTATCCCCTGCGCATCCGCGGTGTTCCCGCCGATGAGCGCCGCCGCAGGGCGGAAAGCCTGCTGGAGCTGGTACGCCTGCCCGGCATGGCCGACCGGCCGGTCTCGCGGCTGTCGGGCGGCCAGCGCCAGCGCATCGCCATCGCCCGCGCCCTGGCGCTTGAGCCGAAACTGTTCCTGCTCGACGAACCGCTGTCGGCGCTCGACGCCAAGCTGCGCGAGGCGATGCAGATCGAACTGAAGCAGCTGCAGCGGCGGCTGGGTATCACCACCATCGTCGTCACCCACGACCAGCGCGAGGCGATGACCATGGCCGATCTGGTGGTGGTGATGTCGGAGGGGCGGATCCGTCAGGCCGCCCCGCCGATGGAGGTCTACCGTCGGCCGGCCGACGCCTTCGTCGCCGATTTCATCGGCATGACCAACCTGCTGGAGGGGGTGGTGACGGCCCCCGGCCGCGCCAGCGTGCCGGGAGGCGAACTGATCCTCGAAGGCCTGCCGCCGCATGGGTGCGCCCTGCTGTCGGTCAGGCCGGAGGAGGTGCTGCTGCATCCCGCCATGGGCACCGGGCAGGAGGGCCGGGCGAACCGGCTCACCGGAACCCTGTCCTTCGTCCGCGATCTCGGCGCCAGCGTCGAGTTCCGCATCGACGTCGCCGGGCGGGAGATCGTGGCGCTGACCCGGCCGCAGGACCGCCCGGCTGTCGAACCGGGGGGTGCCGTCATCGTCGAGATTCCGGCCGAAGCCTGCGTCGTCCTTCCGCCGGAAGGCGGAACCGCCGGGGAGCGGCCATCATGATCCGCCGCGCCCCCCGTAGCCTGGGCGAACATGCGCCGATCCTGTTTCCGGCGCTGATGCTGGTCGTCTTCTTCGTCATTCCCTTCGGCCTGATGATCGCGGTCAGCGTCGCCCGTCGCATTCCCGGCGGCTTCTACGAGCCCGATCTGGTGCTGGCCAATTACGAACGGTTCCTCAGCGCCTTCTTCGGCGGGGTCCTGTCCTTCTCGCTGGAGCTGGCGGCGCTGGTCGCCGTGGTGGCCGTCGGCATCGGATTTCCCTTCACCTACCGGCTGGCGCGGCTGCCGCGGGCGGCCCAGGTGCGCTGGCTGGTCTTCCTGCTGTCGATCCTGTCGCTGTCGGAGGTGATCATCGGCTTCGCCTGGTCGACCCTGCTGTCGCGCACCGCGGGTATCACCAACCTGCTGGTGGCGGTCGGGCTGATGACGGAGCCGCAATCGCTGTCGCCCAGCTTCGGCGCGCTGCTGGCCGGCATGGTCTATCAGGCCTTCCCCTACACCGTGCTGGTGCTCTATCCGGCGCTCGCCCGGCTCGACCCGGCGCTGGTGGAGGCGTCGCGGACGCTGGGCGCCTCGCCGCTCAGGGCCTTCTTCACCGTGGTGGTGCCGGCCCAGCGCAACACCATCGTGGCCACCCTGATCATGGCCTTCGTCTTCGCGCTGGGCAGCTACCTGCTGCCGCAGCTTCTGGGACGGCCGCAGCACTGGACCCTGTCGGTGCTGATCACCGATCAGGCGATCTACCAGTCCAACATGCCGTTCGCGGCGGCGATGGCGGTCTTCCTGGTGCTGGTCAGTCTGGCGCTGGTCGGGTTGTCCCTGCTGTTCGGACGCAAGGAGGAGGCGTGATGCTGCGCTGGCTCAACAGCCTGATGGCCGGCCTGATCGGCCTCGTCCTGGCAGCACCCATCCTGGTGGTGGCGGGGGTGTCGCTGAACGCCAAACGCTCGCTCGACTTCCCGCCCAAAGGACTGTCGGCTGCCTGGTATGCCGAGATCTTCACCGATCCCGGCTGGCGCGGCGCGCTGGTCGCCAGCCTCGTGGTGGCGGCAGCGTCGGCAGCGCTGGCGGTCGCCATCGCCTTTCCGCTGGCGTGGTTCATCTGGCGCTGGCGTGCGCCCTGGGCGCGGGCGTTCGAGGTGCTCGGCATGGCCCCCTTCATCCTGCCGCCGGTCATTACCGCGCTCGGATTCCTCAGCTTCTGGTCCACCTTCGGGCAGTATGGCGAGCCGTGGACGGTGGTGGTCAGTCACGCCATCTTCTTCGTCACGCTGCCGCTGGTCACGCTGTCGCTGGGCTTCGGTGCCGTGGACCGCAGCTATGTCGAGGCCGCCTCGACCATGGGGGCCGACGACCGCACCGTGCTGCGGACGGTGGTGATGCCGCTGGTGCGGCCCTACATGATTTCCGGTTTCGCCTTCGCCTTCGTGCTGTCGCTCAACGAATACATCGTCGCCTACATGGTCGCCGGCTTCACGCTGGAAACGCTGCCGATCAAGATCTTCAACGCCCTGCGCTACGGCTACACGCCGACCATGGCCGCCGTCACCGTGCTGTTCGTGCTGCTGACCGCGGCCGTCTTCGGGCTGATCGCCCGCTTCGGCGACCTGCCGCGCCTGCTGGGCGCCTGGATCAAAGCCGACTGACTGGTTCCGACCGACCGGCCCGACCGACCTTCCGACAGGAGACCTTTCAAAATGATCGATCCGGACAAGCTCAACCGCCTGCGCGAGAAGTACAGCGGCAGCGGCGGCGCCGACATCCACTCGCCGGAATTCCAGCGCGTCGCCGCCCTGCAATTCTCCGCCGGGGGGCGGCGGACCCAGCCCTTCGCCGGGGTCTCCACCCTGCTCGACGCGCCATACCGTCCGGATGCGCCCGAACTGCCCGATTTCGGCGGGCTGGAGGTCGCGCTGATCGGCGTGCCGATGGATCTGGGGGTGACCAACCGTGCCGGCGCCCGCTTCGGTCCGCGGGCGGTGCGGACCATCGAGCGGATCGGTCCCTACGAATATGTGCTGAGGATGGTGCCGTCGGCGGCCTGCCGGCTGGCCGATGTCGGCGATGTGCCGCTGTCCAGCCGCTTCAGCCTGGAAGCCTGCCACCACGACATCGAGAGCTTCTACAACAAGGTGGTGGATGCCGGGGTGATCCCGCTGTCGGTCGGCGGCGACCATTCGATCAGCCAGTCGATCCTGAAGGCGCTGGGTCGGGACCGGCCGGTCGGCATGATCCATTTCGACGCCCATTGCGACACCGGCGGCCCTTACGAGGGGTCCAAGTTCCACCATGGCGGTCCGTTCCGCCAAGCGGTGCTGGACGGCGTGCTCGATCCGGAGCGCACGGTGCAGATCGGCATCCGCGGCAGCACCGAGTTCCTTTGGGAGTTCTCCTACGAATCCGGCATGACGGTGATCCATGCCGAGGAGGTGGCGCAGCGCGGCATTCCCGCGGTCATCGAGCAGGCCCGCCGGGTGGTCGGCGACGGGCCGGTCTATGTCTCCTTCGACGTGGACTGCCTCGACCCGGTGTTCGCTCCGGGCACCGGCACGCCGGAGGTCGGCGGGCTGACCACGCGGGAGGCGATCGAGCTTCTGCGCGGGCTGGCCGGGCTCGACGTCATCGGCGGCGACGTGGTGGAAGTGGCACCGCAGTATGATGCCAACACCACCACCGCCCAGGCCGGTGCGCAGATGCTGTTCGAGATCCTGTGCCTTGCCGTCAAGGCGCTGGAGCAGCGGCGGGGGTGATCCCCGCCGGCACGGCGACGCCATCGTCGAGGATGACGCCTATGGCGCGCTGCCGGCCGGCGGGCCGGTTCCGATGGCGGCCCTGGCGCCGGACATCGTCTTCCACATCGCCGGCGTGGCGAAGATCCTCGGGGCCGGCCTGCGCATCGCCTATCCGGTGGTTCCCGAGGCGCGCCATGTCTGGCACAGCTGTCCGCCTTCCTGCGGGCAACGACGGAGCTGGCCTCCGTGTTTCTGTAACCCGTCGATCGGCCGCTCTCCGTCCGATTGCCGCCTGTGCACGGACGGACGGGCAACAGCCTCCTCCGCGGCACGCCGACTGCCTTGCTTGTCCAGGAAGAGAGGCGGCGTAGGATCCGCCCCTGGTCATTTCCGAAGTGGACATCTTCGGAGCAGGGCAGGGAGGGCGTCATGGTGCAAGCGGATTTGGCGTGGCTGCGGACCCTTTACGACCGCTATGGAGCCGGCGAGGTCCAGGCGGTGTTCGATCACCTGTCTCCCGACGTCGAATGGGTGTCCAGCCGGGGGTCTCCGGCCTTCGCGTCCTTTTCCGGGACATTCCGGGGGGCGGACGGCGTGCGCCGCTACTTTGACGGACTGATGCAGGAGTGGATCATCGACCGGCACGAGATGCTCGACATGACGGTCGAGGGCGATGATGTCCGGGTGCAGAATCTGGTCGGTGCCACCTACCGCAAGACCGGCAAGCGGATCGAGACGGTGACCCACCACCATTTGCGCGTGAACAACGGCCGCATCGAACGTTTTGAAGAGCAGTTCGACGATGCAGCCGTTGCCACGGCCTGTGAGGCCGATTGCGCTGAGGGACACCCCGGTCAGGTGAACCAGTAGCGGGTGAGGTGGAAGAACAGCGGCGCCGAGAACACGATGGAGTCGAGGCGGTCGAGGACGCCGCCATGGCCCTCGATCATGGTGCCCCAATCCTTGACCCCGAGGTCGCGCTTGATCGCCGACAGGACGAAGCCGCCGAAGAAGCCGGCGATCACGATGAGCAGCGACATGCCCGCCGCCTGGAGCGGCGAGAAGGGCGTGATGACGTGCAGCCCGGTGCCGATGGCGACGGCGGTCAGCCCGCCGCCGACCAGCCCCTCCACCGTCTTGGACGGGCTGATGCCGGGCGACAGCCGGGTCTTCCCCCACAGCTTGCCGAACACGTACTGGAAGACGTCGCTCAACTGCGCCACCGTCATCAGGTACAGCAGCAGCAGGGCGCTGGGCAATTGGTAGCCGGGGATGTCGAGCCACAGCAGCGCCGGCGCGTGGCTGGTGCAGTAGACCGCCACCATCAGCCCCCACTGCGCCTTGGCGGTGCGGGTCAGGAAGTCGGTGGCGTCGGCGCCCAGAACCGACAGCGACGGCAGCGCCATGAACACGTAGACGGGGATGAAGATCGAGAACAGCCCGTACCAGCCGATGCCGATCAGCCAGTATTGCAGCGGAACGACCACGAAGAACGACAGGAACAGCCCGGCATGGTCGCCGCGCCGGGTCGGCGTCAGCGTGATGAACTCGCGCAGCGCCAGATAGGACAGAATGGCGAACAGCACCAGCGTCACCACGCTGCCCAGCAGCATGGCCGCGGCGAACAGCGCCACCATCACCCACCAGGAGCGGATGCGGGCGTTCAGGTTGCGCACGGTGTCGCGCCCGGCCGGCGTCCGCACGCGGTAGGCGAGGACGGCGCCGATCAGGGTGGAGACGACCAGCAGGCCCAGGGCGGCGCTCGACAGCCAGAGGAACAGCGGCTCGGTGGTCGTGAGGAAACTCGTCACGGCGTTCATCATGCTGCTCATCGGACGGTCCGTTGGCCGGAGGACTGGGAGTCGGGTTTGGAATCGGTCTGGGAGGCGGATTGCGATTTGGGCCGGGACAGCGACACCAGCGCCTCGCGCGCCCGCTCCAGGAACGCCGCCTTGTCCTCGCCCTCGATCCCTTCCAGCGGTGTGCCGAAGCGCATGGTGCAGATCAGCGGCACCAGCAGCGGCATGCCCTTCGGCATCACGCGGTGCAGGTTCTCGATGAAGACGGGCACCAGCTCGGCGTCCGGCACCCGGCGGGAGAGGTGGTAAAGGCCGCTCTTGAACGGAGCCACGGTGCCGTCGCCGCGCGTGCCCTCGGGGAAGAGGATCAGCGACCGGCCGCTTTCCAGCACCGCCGCCATGGCGTCCATCACCTCCGCCGTCGCCTTGCCAGTGCGGTCGACCAGGAGCGCGTTCAGGCAGCCCACCGCCACCGCGCGCCGCAGGGCCGATCCGCCCCAGTAATCGAGTGCAGCTACCGGATGGGTGCGCTCCCGCAGCTCCGCCGGCAGGGCCGCCATGACAGCGAGCGTGTCGAGGTGGCTGGTGTGGTTGGCGAAATAGATGCGGGGAATGTCCACAGGCGCGCTGCCTTCCCAGCTCGCGCGGGCGCCGACCAGCAGGCGGGTCAGCCCCAGCAGACCGCGGCGGAGCGCCGGTTGGAGAAGAGGGATCATGACCGGGCCTCCGGCTGACGGGCTTCTTGATGTTGGGCTTCCAAATGCTGGTTCTTCAACCGGCAGGCGATGCCGAGCGTGCGCGTCGCGACGGTGAGCAGGCTGCCGCCCGTGATGATCCAGGCCGCCGCCAGCAGGCTGTATCTCGTCCTCCACAGCGCATGCTCGACCGCCTGGGCCAGCAGGGCAATTGTGAGGGCGGCCATGCGGCGCTGCTTGGCCATCACGCCGCCGAAATCCTGCGCCAGACCCAGTGCGCCGCCGAAGGTCCGGACATAGGCGGTCATCATGGCGGCCAGCGCCGCCGCCCAGCCGAGCCAGGGCAGGCCAGCGGCGTATCCCAGCGGCACCAGGAAGGCGGTGTCGGCAATGCGGTCGGGGATCTCGTTGTAGAGCGCGCCGACCGGCGATCCCTTGCCGCCCTCCACCGCGACCATGCCGTCGAGCAGGTTGCACAGCAGGCGCAGCTGGACGCAGAGCGCGGCGAGAACCCAGCCCAGCACGCCGCCATGCAGCAGCAGCGCGCCGCCGATCCCCGCCCACACCGCCGACAGCAGCGAGATCTGGTTCGGCGTCACCGGCGTCGTGGTCAGCCACGCCGCCAGCCGTTGCGCCCAGCGGGCGGAGCGGGTGGCGATGGGGCGCCGGTCGGCGGCCGGCTTGGCGGCGGCTGCGGTGTTCTCCATCATGCGGTCTCCTTGGGAAAGGCCCCGGTGATGATGTCGGCGAGGAACGGCGGCAGGAAGTGCGGCGAGGCGAGAAGCGCGGAAGCGTTCATCGTCCGGCTCCGGTCCTGGCGGTGGCGGTTGCGATGCCGGTGAGGATCGCGTCGGCGATTGCGCCGGCCAGCGTGGAGAGCGGCGCCGTCTGCCGGCCATAGACCTGCGACTGGACGTTCAGCACGATGGCGCCGATGACGATGTAGGACAGCGCGTCCCGGTCGGCCGGAACGATGCTGCCCTCGGCGATGCCGTCGGCGACGATGCCGCAGATCACGTCCACCGGCGTCTCCTGGCTCCTGGGCACCAGCGGCAGCGATTCATGCTGCGACAGCAGAAGGAAGCGGGTGCGGTCGGGGGCCGCCTCCGCCAGATGGAAGGCATGGTGGATGACCCGCCGCAGCCGATCCGGCGCCGGACCCTGGCCGGCCGCGTCGCGCAGGCTTTGCGACATGGCCGTGTATTCCGCCGCGAACAGGTCGGCCGCCAGCTCCTCCTTGCTCGGCCAGTGGCGGTAGAGCGCCCCCTCCGACACCCCGGCGGCGCGGGCGATGTCGCGGACCGTCGTCGCCTTCACCCCCTTCTGGGCGAACAGCGAGATGGCGGCATCGCGGACCTTTTGGCGGACATCGGTGGACATGGCGCCCCTATGTGAATGAATGTTCACTCACACGGTGGCGATGCCATTTCATCTGCGCAACAGCGAAAAAGGATAGGTCGCTGCCTCCGCCCTGCGGCCCGGAGGCTTACCGCTTATGATCCGGCGCGGCTCGACCCACACCGGCCCGTCCGGCCTTGTCGGACGTCTGCAAACGGTGCAACGCTGTGGGGTGGCGATGCAACGTTGGATAAAGGTATGCCGTCGGTTCTCCAATCTCTGACCACCCTGCCGTCATACCTGCTCTTCGCCTTGGTGATGCTGGGGTTCCTGCTGCTGTTCATCCTGGCCTACACCGCCGTCACCCCCTATCGCGACCTGGTCCTGGTCCGTCAGGGGAACACGACCGCGGCCCTCACCCTGGGCGGCGCCATGATCGGCTTCGCCCTGCCGTTGACGAGTGTCGCGTCCAACACCAGCAGCATCGTCGATCTCGCGGTGTGGGGAGTGATCGCGCTGGTGTCGCAGCTCCTGGCCTATGTCATTGGTTCGCGCGTGCTATTGCCGGAATTCCGTGCCGGCGTCGAAGCCGACCGCACCGCTTACGGCATCCTGCTCGCCAGCCTGTCCATAGCGGTCGGGCTGTTGAACTACGGCTCGCTGACCTATTGATCGAAGGATGGTTTTCCGATGAAGCGCTCGCGCACCGTGGCGGCCCTGCTGCTGGGCGGCATCAGCCCGATCCTGGTCGCCTGCGGCGAGGACAGCCCCGAAGAGGCGACCGTCTATCCCTCTGTCGAAGCCTGCACCGCCGAGATGCCGGCGGGCGACTGTGCCGCGGCCTTCGCCGCCGCCCGCGAGGAGCATCGGTCGGGCGCCCCCCGCTTCGCCAGCCGGGAGGCCTGCGAGGCGGAGATGGGCGAGGGAGCCTGCACCCCGGCCAATGAAGGGGCGAACGGAGGCGGGGGCGTCGGCATGGGGAACGTTTTCGTCCCGGCGCTGGTCGGCTTCATGATCGGCCGCAGCCTGACGGGCGGTTACGCCCAGCCGGTCTATTTCGACCGCCAGGGCTATGCCCGCAGCGGCAACGCCCGGATCAGCCAGATGCCGCTCCCGCCGCAGCGCCGGGAGGAGGTCCGTCCGGGTTCCGGGGGCACGGCCTCCAGTTCCGGCTCCTACTACCGGCCGGGCGCGGGCAACGCCGGCAAGTCCTTCACGGTCACCACGACCGGGCGCAGCGCCGGCTTCGGTTCGACCGGTTCGTCGCGCGGCTTTTCGGGGAGCTGAAGCCATGGAGCGCGTGCCGACGCCGCCCCGCCCGCAGTGGCAGGCCAGGCTCGAGGAGATCGGCTTTCCGTTCCATACCGACGCCGACGGCACGGCCTATTGGGACGAAAGCGCCCATTGGCGCTTCTCCCTCGCCGAGATCGAGACGCTGGAGGCCGCCGCCGAGGAGGTCTACCGGCTGTGCGAGCAGGCGGTCGGCCATGTCGTGGAGCGCGGTTTGTACGAGGCGGTCGGACTTCCCCGCTGGGCGGCCCCGGCCATCGAGGGGAGCTGGGCGGAGCGTGACGGCCGGGACATGGCGCTCTACGCCCGCTTCGATTTCGCCTGGGACGGCAAGGGCGGGCCGCCGAAGGCGCTGGAGCTGAACGCCGAGACGCCGACCTCGCTCTACGAGACCGCCGTCGCCCAATGGTGCTGGCTTCAGGACACACATCCGGACGCCGACCAGTTCAACAGCCTGGAGGAGGCTCTGGTCGGGCGCTGGCAGGCGCGGATGCAGGCCTTTCCTGCCCTGGCGTCGCAGGGGGAGGCGGTTCATTTCGCCTGCCTGATGCCGCATCCGGAGGACGAGGCGACCGTCGCCTATCTCCAGACCCTGGCCTTGCGCGCCGGCATGACCACCAAGGCGATGCCGATCCAGGCGATTCGCTACGACGATGTCTCCGGATGTTTCCTGGACGATGCCGGCCTGCCGATCCGGCAGCTGATGAAGCTGTATCCCTGGGATTGGATGATCCGGGAAGAGACCGGCCGCGAGCTGGTGACCGCCGCGGCTCAAGGGCGGATCCGGATGATCGAGCCGGCCTGGAAGATGGTGATGGCGTCGAAAGGGCTGTTCGCCCTGCTGTGGGAACTGAACCCCGGCCATCCCAACCTGCTGCCGACGGCCCTCGACCGCACCGGTTTTTCCGCCGGCAGCATCGTGGTGGCGAAGCCGCTGCTCGGCCGCGAGGGCAGCAACGTCAGCATCGCCACCCTCGACGCCGCCGGCTTTCCGGTCGGTCAGCCGATCGCCCAGACCGAGGGACCCTATGTCGACGAGGGATGGGTGTACCAGGCCTTCACGCCGCTGGCGGAGACCGACGGCAACCACGCCGTCTTCGGCGTCTGGATGGCCGGCGACAAGGCTTGCGGCCTAGGAATTAGAGAGGACCGCGCGCTCATCACCGGCAACACCAGCCGTTTCGTCCCGCATGTGATCGCGTCAGCCTGAGGACGCGGCCGGCCGGCGAATTGACAAATTCTGCCATAGCTCGACGCTGTTGCACCGAGGCAGCAAAGGCTGATGCCGGCGGGCTGGCGATCCCTGATCACACAACGCTGACGGAGTCCGGGCGTCCGAGATCGAGCATGCGATTCAGGATTAGGATGGCGACGCCGATCTCGGTCTGTTGCCGGTCGTCGGTTTGGAACCGTAGACCATCCCCGATGACGTGTTTGTAGCGGCTAAAGAAGGCCTCCACGAGCGCCCGCAAGTTGTTGCCGGACGTCGCCTGCCACGCCATGCGGCCACCTGCGACGATAGTCTGCAGATGCCGATCCCGCGGTGTCGGTGCGCTCTGCACGGTATCGCTGGGTACCGCGGTAGAGCGCGGCGGCACGACTAAGCCCGCCCCGGTTGCCGCTTCTTCACGGCGCCGGCGCGTGCCGGGTTTCTCGACTATTACTACAGCCGAGCATCCTCGACCTTCAGCAGGTCGGAAGCGATGAAATGGAATGGCTGTCCCTTGCCGGCCGTGTCGCCGAACCTGCCACTGAAATGGCCGGTGAAGGTCATGTGGACGGTGACGCCCAAATCCGGCACGGCGATGCGGAATGCGCGGGTGGCGAAGGCCGGTCCCTCCGGTCCCTGTGGCCGTCCGGCAGGCAGGGTACGGTCGGTGAAGCGGTCGGAAATTGCCTGCTTCAGATAGGCCTCGTCTCCGGTGTTCCAGAAATCATAGAAGGCGCGCACCGACCCGACGGTCGCATCGCTGCGGGCATCGGGCATCGGGCATCGGGCTGCGGCGCCGACATGACCAGATCACGGATCATGAGGCCGTCCGCAGCCAGGGCGGCACCGGCGGGGATGGAGCCCAGGACCGCCGCGAACAGAGCGGCGCGGGCGAAATTGTGGATCGCAGCAGTCATCGTGATCTCCGGAACATGGGGTGCAATGGGCGGGCAAGGCGGGTCAAGCGATGGCGCCGCCGCCCTCCACGCGCACGGTGGAACCGGTCGCGAAGGGCGTGGTGGCGAGGAACAGCAAGGCATTCGCGATGTCCTCGGGCTGTCCAACCCGGCGGGATGGCAGGCGCTAGGCCGCGCTGGCGAACATCGCTTCCCGTTTCTCTTCGGACAAGCCCGACCACAGCGGTGTTTCGATCAGGCCGGGCGACACGGTGTTGACCCGCACCGGGCCGCCGGAGGTTTGCGCCGCGGAGACGACGACGTGGTCCCGTCAGTGAAATAGCTCTCGATGGCCTGCAAGTCGCGGGTGTCCAGCACGGCGGCGCAGCACGGCGGCGCGCGCATCGCCGCCAATCCTGGCCACCTTCGTTTCAGCCATGCACGGCGTATGCGTCCATCAGGCGGGTGGAATAGACCAGCGCCGCCCCGGCGTTCAGTGCGACGACAACGCCCATCGCGATCAGTTCCCATTCCGGGCGCCTCATCCGACCCTTTCGATGGCGATGGCCGTGGCTTCTCCGCCGCCGATGCACAGCGACGCGACACCCCGGGTCAACCCGCGCGCGGCCAGCGCGTGCAGCAGAGTCACGATCAGCCGCCCCCCGGTCGCACCGATCGGATGGCCGAGCGCACAGGCGCCGCCATTGACGTTCAGGCGGTCGGGGGCGATGCCCAGGTCACGCTGGGCCGCCATGGCGACGACTGCGAAGGCTTCGTTGATCTCGAACAGGTCGACATCGCCCACCGACCAGCCGACCTTGTCCAGCAGCTTGGCGATCGCCGGGATCGGGGCGGTGGTGAACCAGGCCGGGTCCTGGCTGTGGGTGGCATGGCCGCGGATTTCCGCCAGGATCGGCAGGCCGGCCGCTTCGGCAACCGACCGCCGGGTCAGCACCAGCGCGGCGGCGCCGTCAGCATTGGTGGACGAACTGGCGGCGGTGATCGTTCCATCGCGGCGGAAGGCCGGCTTCAGCGCCGGGATCTTGTCGGGGGAGACCTTCAGCGGGTTCTCGTCCTGCCCGACGATCCGCTCCCCGCCCTTGGCCGGGACGGCGACCGGCACGATCTCGGCTGCGAAGGCGCCGCTCTCCACCGCCTTGCGGGCGCGGGTCAGCGTCTCGGCCGCATAGGCGTCCTGTTCGGCGCGGGTGAATCCGTAGGCTTCGGCCGTCGCCTCGCCGAAATCACCCATGGCCCGGCCGCCCTCATAGGCGTCCTCCAGCCCGTCCAGCATCATGTGGTCCAGCAGCCGGTCATGGCCGATGCGGTAGCCGCCGCGCGCCTTCGCCAGCAGATAGGGGGCGTTGGTCATCGATTCCATGCCGCCGGCAACCACGATGTCGGCCGATCCGGCACGGATCAAGTCATGGGCCAGCATGGTGGCCTTCATGCCCGACCCGCAGACCTTGTTGATCGTCGTGGCACCCGTCGCATCGGGCAGTCCGGCGCCGCGGGCCGCCTGCCGGGCCGGCGCCTGCCCCTGTCCGGCGGGCAGCACGCAGCCCATCAGCACCTCGTCGATGCCGGTGGACGGGATCCCTGCGCGTTCCACCGCCGCAGCAATCGCGCGGGCGCCGAGCTCTGTTGCCGGCAGCGCCGCCAAGTCCCCCTGGAAACGCCCGAGCGGCGTGCGAACGGCGGACACGATGACGACGGGGTCCTGGATGGAAAGGGCTCGGTTGAGGTCGTTCTGCATGGTCGCGCTCTCCGGATCGGTCACGCCCTGTGGACGGGGCATTTAAATGATGAACGTCATGTTTGCATAATTGATGATGACCGTCATATAATTTGTCAACGGACCTCGGAGAGTTTTTCGCGAGAGACGCCGGTCGGGCTCCGGCTACGGAAGGTGCATCATGCGGGTGAGCAAGGAACAGGCGGCGGAGAACCGGCGCCGGGTCGTGGAGGTGGCAAGCGCCCTGTTCCGCGAACGCGGCTTCAACGGCATCGGCGTCGCCGACCTGATGAAGGAGGCCGGACTGACCCATGGCGGCTTCTATGGGCAGTTCGCGTCCAAGGAGGATTTGGCTGCTGAGGCCTGCGCCAGCGCGATGGCGATCACGGCACGGCGCTGGGCCGAGGGGCCGGGAACGAAAGGCGATGACGGGCTGGCCGCGATGCTCGAAAGCTATCTGTCGCCGCGTCACCGCGACCACAGTGCCGCCGGCTGTCCCATCGCGGCGCTTGGCGTCGACGTGGCCCGGCAAGGCGGGGTGGCGCGCAGTGCCTTCACCCGGGGATTGCGCCCCTTCATCGACCTGCTGCAGGGGCTGGTGCCGGGCCGCTCGGAGGAGGCGAAGCGCAAGGCGGCGCTCGCCACCCTGTCGGGCATGGTCGGCGCCCTCATCCTCGCCCGTGCCGTCGACGACCCCGCGTTGTCGGACGAGATCCTGGAGGCGGCACGCACCAGCCTGACCAAGCCCTGAGCCCGGAGCGGGCCATCCGGTCAATCCGCCACCTCTGCCGGAATCGTGGTGTCTTTGGCATTTCAGACAAGGCGGCTGCGTCATAATCTGAGTCCTGCCGCCGCATCCACAGGCTTGCGGCTTGCGGGCAAGACAAGGCTGACAGGGCAGGGCGGGAATCGGCCGCGGGCTGGCCGAGGCGTTTCACAAGCTGGGCAATCAGGTCATCGTCGCCGGCCGGCGCAAATCCCTGCTGGAGCAGGTGACCGCCGCCAACCCCGGCATGAAGGCCGTCGAGCTGGACATCGCCGATCCGGTCAGCATCCAGGCCGCGGCCGAGCGTCTGATCGCCGAGAACCCGACGCTGAATGTCCTGATCAATAACGCCGGTCCGAACGAACATGCGCTGGTGATGGGCTTCAACAGCTACATCGCCGAGAATCCGATTCCGGTCTGATCGGATACGACGCAGGAAAGGGCCGCCGGACGAAGGTTCGGCGGCCCTTTCCATTGCGTGTGCTTCATTCGGCCGGGGCCTCGACCATCCGCGGCGCCTTGGCCGGGGCGAATTCCGGCAGGCAGGCCAGCACGACGCAGAACGCGCCGACCCAGCCCAGCTCGCGCACGCTGCCGACGCTCAGCACCAGCCATCCCAGAGCGACTCCTAGCGAGAAGCCGGAATAATGGAAGGAGGCATTGACCGACAGGATGATCGGCGCATGCTGCGGCCCGGTGATCAAGCGGGTGCAGAAAGCGCTGATGGAGGCCCAGGCCAATCTCAGCCATGCCGGGCGCCTGTCGCTGGTGAGGGGCGTAGTGTCCGCGCACCGTGTCGTCCCGCCCGTGTTGGGGGCGAAACATCCTTCAGGCCTTGAAGAAGGCCAGCAGGTCGGCGTTGATGGTTTCCGCATGCGTGGTCGCCATGCCGTGCGGAAAGCCCTTGTAGACCTTCAGCGTGCCCTTCGGCAGCAGCTTGGACGACAGCAGGGCGGAATCGGCGATCGGTACGATCTGGTCGTCGTCGCCGTGCATCACCAGGACCGGGACGTCGATCTTCTTCAGATCCTCGGTGAAGTCGGTTTCCGAGAAGGCCTTGATGCAGTCGTAATGGGCCTTGGTGCCGCCCATCATCCCTTGCCGCCACCAGTTGTCGATGATGCCCTGAGAGACCTGGGCGCCGTCGCGGTTGAAGCCGTAGAAGGGCCCCGACGGGATGTCACGGAAGAACTGGGCGCGGTTGGCGGCCAGCGCGGCGCGGAAGCCGTCGAACACCTCCAGCGGCAGGCCGCCGGGATTGGCCTCGGTCTTGACCATGATCGGCGGGACGGCCCCCAGCAGCGCCGCCTTGCCGGCCCGCGAGGTGCCGTGACGGCCGAGATAGCGCGCGACCTCGCCGCCGCCGGTGGAATGGCCGACATGGAAGACGTTCTTCAATTCCAGCCCGGTGACGACGGCCAGCACGTCGTCGGCGTAGGTGTCCATCTCGTTGCCGGTCGCCGTCTGGGTGGAGCGGCCATGTCCCCGCCGGTCATGGGCGACGACGCGGTAGCCCTGGTTCAGGAAGAACAGCATCTGGGCGTCCCAGTCGTCGGCGGTCAGCGGCCAGCCATGGTGGAACATGACTGTCTGGGCGTCGTGCGGTCCCCAATCTTTGTAATAGATCGATACGCCGTCCTTGGCGGTGACGAACCCGTCTTCGGTCTTGCCGTTGGTCATCGTCCGTTTCCCTTCCCCTTGCTGAACAGAGCCGTTTCCGGCGGGCTGGCGTTCGGCCGCCGCGGCGGTGGTCGCGATGGCGGTCCCGGCGATCACGGTGCCGACGGTTCCAACGATGAAGCTGCGGCGCGTGGCATCCTGCGCCGACGTCGAATCCTCGGATCGCATGGTTCAAGTCCTCATATGTATGCGTCGACGGTTCGGCTGATTGGCGCCGCGGTTCGCCAGTGCTCCAATGGGTACCGGAATTGGGCACTTTTCAAAGCTATCCCTAGGTATTGACAATATTTTTAGGGAAATAGCCGGGGTGCACAAAGGGGTTGGTATAGATTGTTTTGTATCTTTATTTGCGGTTATCTCGCAAAAAAGGGACGCAACCTCCTCCATTCGATATCCCGGATATGCCGTTTACCTTGGTTTGCGGAGTCTAAATGACGGAATTCTCATAAAATTCTTCGTGCGTTCCGGATGGTCGAAATAAGGGGAAGGGTTATGGCATCGTCGAAATCCGCCCGCGCCGTCGCGTCCCACCGCCATCCTGGCACTATCGATCGGCAATGCGGTGGAGCTTTACGACTTCACCATCTACAGCTTCTTCGCCCTGACCATCGGCAAACTGTTCTTTCCGGTCCAATCGGAGTTCGGTCCGCTGCTGCTGGCGCTGCTGACCTTCGGCATCGGCTTCGTCGTCCGGCCGCTGGGCGCACTTCTGTCGGATCGCCTGGACCGGCGCCGTCCCTTCGTCGTCTGGACCGCCCTGGCGAGTGCGCTGCCGACCTATCCCGCCTTCTGGGTGCTGTCCCATGTCGCCAGCGTTCCGGCGGCGTTGGCGGCGGTCGGGCACGTCACGGCCTGTGCTTTGGCCACCGTCTGCGGCGCCTCGAGAATGTGCGAAGCGCAACGGTCGCGGCAATCCAGTGTCAATCTGCTCGAGATTGGGACCCTGGGTCGGCGCGGAAAAGGGATTCCGTAGAACTGGTAAGGACGTGTCGCCCAGGTGGTCGGCACGACGCGGTACGGCGGACCTTCGCGATCCTCTCCACAATCGGGCATCCCTCGACTGGCCTCCATGGCAACAAGGCGTCGATATCCGAGGTCTCGACCATAGCTCAGGGGTGTGTTCGGCAGGCGCTTATGGTCTGCTGGTTTCGTTATTCTTCTTCGCTCGATCCTTCTTCGCTTGATCGTGATGCCACTTGATGGCGAAGAACATGCCTGTGCCTAACACAATAATCTTGAACGGAAAGAAGACTAAAGGGAACCAATCATACATTTTGAATATCTCCAAGCTATGACGCCAGCTATCGTCAGGAGAACCTGACGGCAGTCAGGTCGAGCGCGAGTTTTTGCCTGCGGGCGAGACCACAGGCGGCTGGGTTGGCGTGGCTGTACCGAAACGGGCTTCCTCGGCCTTGTAGAAGTACTGGCTGGCCACCAGCCAACCCTTCAACGGCCGCAAGGGTGGAATACAGGTCAGCAACAGGAACGGCAGGGTCGTGACGAGGTGCACCCAGTAAGGGGCCTCGAACTTGGCCTCGATCCAGAGCGCCAGGATGACCGTGGGAATGCAGGCGAAGCAGATGACGAAGAAGGCGGGGCCGTCAGCCGGATCGGCGTAGGAGTAGTCCAGGCCACAGACCTCGCAGTGGGAGCGTAGCGTCAGGAAGCCGCTGAACAGATGACCCTGGCCGCAGCGTGGGCAGCGACCACGCAGGCCGGTGCTGAAAGGCGGAAGAGGCGGCCATTCCTGGTCGGATGACATCGCGTGTTCCTTCGGGAGGCAATCGCAGACAATGTCTGCATGCAATGGAAAATCGTATGCTCCATGGAAGCCTACAATGTCAACCCAAATGCATGCAATATGCCGGCGGAATTCATACAACCATGGAAGACATGGCAGGTGCCTCGGCAAGAAGGTCGGCCACTTGCCGCAATGCCTCGCGCACACCCTGGCGGTCCTTCGGGGCGCCGAGCGCGACACGGACAGCCTCCGGCGGCGTCGACACGGCAAAGGCATCGCTGCCGACGATACCAATCCCCGTCCCACGCAGCCGCATGATGAACTCGCCGCGGGTCCACTCGTTGAGCAGCCTTAGCCATAGGTGGAATGCACAAGGGCTGGCCTCGACGGCCCCTGACGGCAGCGTTTCCCTCGCAATCGCGTGCCGCGCCGCCGTCTCCTGCCTGATGCCCGCAATGATGCTCGCTGCCTTGCCATTGTCGATCCAGCGTGTCGCCAGCGCCGTGGTCAGCGGCGACGCCATGCCCGTCGTGGCCCGCACAGCCGCGGCCAGCCGGGAAACCTGGCGGGGCTCGGCCACGGCGAGGTAGGCGATGCGGAGTGCCGGTGAGACGGATTTGGCCAAGCCAGAGACGTGGAAGACGGACTCGGGCGCCAGCGCCGCCAAGGGAGGTGGCGCATCGGGTGCCAAGGCGCCATAAGCGTCATCCTCGATGATGCGCACGTCATACTGGCGCGCAATGGCCACCAACGCCTTGCGTCGGTCCAGCGGCTGTGTCGCTGTGGTGGGATTGTGCAAGGTCGGGGTGCAATACAGCGCCTTGGGGCGATGGGTCCGGCAGGCCTCCTCGAAGGCCTCGGGCAGCAGGCCGTCGCCGTCCATGGCCAGTGGCGCGAGCCGCAGCCGCAGATGCGCCGCCAAGCTGCGGAAGCCCGGATAGGTCAGTGCTTCGCAGCACACCACGTCGCCCGGCTCGCACAGGACGCTGAGCGAGGCCAGCAAGGCGCCCTGTGCGCCCGCGCAGACCAGCACCCGCTCCGCAGGCACGGCTAAGCGGCCTTCCAGCCAACGCGCTCCGGCCTGACGGTCGGCTTGGCTGCCGCCGACCTGCTGGTAGCGAAGCAGCAGATCCAGGTCCAACTCAGCTGCGAAGGCGCCCATGTCGTGCCGCAGGTCGTCCTGCAAGCCCCGCCCCATGGGCAGAGGCGGCGCGTTCATCTGGAGATCGGCGGGATGCGCCGCATGCCGGGGGTCGGGCGGCATCGGCGGTGCGGCTCGGTTTGCGCACACGAAAGTGCCCCGGCCGACGCACCCTTCCACCAGACCGCGTCGGGCCGCCTCGGCATAGGCGCGCGTAACGGTCGTGAAATCGACGCCCAGCTTCCTGGCAAGGAGACGCTGCGGCGGTAGGCGAGTACCCGGTGTGACGTGCCCTGCCCGAATGCCCTCTTCCAGGGCATCGGCGATGGAGCGGTACACCGGGCCTGCCGAGCGATCGATTGTCGGCACCCAAACCAGATCGTCAGCGGAGTGCGACACGCATCAACCTCATCTACATACAATGCGGCATTGTAGTCCCAAATTGTATGCAGTTAAAGGAAATAGACGTTGACCCGCAGGCGTGGCTGGTCGACGTGCTGGCGCGCATCGCCGACATGCCGCAGAACCGCCTGCCCGAACTGCTGCCCTGGAACTGGAAGGCAGCCTGACCCCGGCACTCACCGGATGCTTACCCCATAGGGACAGGCCCCATGATTCAGCTTCCCAGGGCCGTCGCAAGGCGGCACTCGGCGGAGGGGTCGCCCGGACCGTCGGGTAAACTTGGATCACCGGGGCGCCCGTACTGGCACAAAAATAGCCCGCTCCGCTGCCGTGTGTGCCACGGCAACGGAGCGGGCTGCCTGCCCGTGCAGCGTTACGCCGCCAGGAGGTGCGGATCGATGTGGTCCGCCAGCGTGTGGACGGCGTCCAGGTTCATGCCGGACAGGTCATCGCTCACCGGCATGTGCGCGACCTGGTCCGTGACATTGGTCGCCGGGGTCGCGTCCTGGCTGGAGGCCACGTGCGCCCACACGTCCGTCTGCGCGTCGGCCGGCTCGACCGACAAAGCGGCGACCTTGGCGGCCGGGAAGAACGACTTGTCGGCGTTGACGACGAGCGTGCCGTTCCACCACAGGCCGGCCTGGCCATTGACCACGTGCTTGCCGTCCAGCGCGCCCTTGTCGTAGGTGACGGTGCTGTCGGTCGGCAGCACGGCCTTGCCGTTGATGGTGATCTTGTTGACGTACAGGGTGCGGTCCTGGCCGTTGATCACGGTGTCGTTGTCGTACTGCACCTGCACCTTGTGGGCCGCATCAAGAGTCGCGGAGGTGGTGAAGGTGTAGTCCTTGGCCGTCTGCGTGCTGTAAGCCTGGCCGATCGCCTTGCCGTCCATCAGCACCTTGAAGTGCGCGTTCGTGCCACCCGCCGGGGAGCCGGAGATGTTGACGGTGATGGAGGACGTCCCGAGCGTCGGCGTCGGGACCGGAGTCGAGGCCGGCGGCGCGGGGACGTTGGTGGCGCCGGTCTCATGGGCGCCGAGGTCCGGAGCGGAACCGTTGAAGGAGAGACCGACGTTCACGCCCTTGTCGATCAGGCTGCTGCCCGACGACAGACGCAGGAAGTCCAGCGTGGGCAGCGCACCGTCGGCACCGCGCGCGCCGAACGCGCCGCTGCCGTTGAGCGACAGAAAGTCGGAAGCCTTTGGCGCCGCGGCCATGGTCCAGGAGTTGTGATCGCTGGTGCCCGAGGTCTGCACCTTCCCGGTGCCGAACGAGACATCGTTGCGGAAGGTGTGGGCGCCGTCCCAGAAGCGGTAGTTGTACTGGCCGTTGTTGTAGGCGGTGTTGTTGTTCAGCGTGAGCGGCTGGTTGGCGC
>NZ_JAVDTO010000023.1:0-75208 GCF_031455875.1 Azospirillum sp. BE72 | reverse complement strand
AAGTTGATCATACCGATGATGCCGTACACCATCGTGTAGCCGATCGCGATCAGGCCGTAAATCGCCCCAAGCGACAAGCCGTTGATCAATTGCTGGAGAAAATATTCCATGTCCTCACCCCACCTTCAGCACGGCGCAAAGGCAGGGTGCGGCGGCACGGGCACACTCGGCACACCGGTCACGCAACAGCAGCCCCCTGTCTGGTGCAGCCCGTCTATTCACCAAACGGAATGCCGTATCATCCGGAGTTCCGTCTATCGGTCTGACGGACCATGATTTTTCCTGTTCGGAGGATGCGATTCCGCCTTGGCCGGGCCGTTCGGCGAGCGCTCCCCCTGACCTTTTCGGTAGTACCAGCCTGACGGATTTTTGCAAGACAGATTTGTGCTGCTCGCATGCGTCGTCTGCTGTGGGCTTCGGTCGGGAGAGGCGAAAAACGCAAAACGCCCCGCCGGCGGCTGCCTGGCGGGGCGTTGCAATTGCGCGTCCTAAACCGGACGTTGCGGCGTCAGCGGACGGCGACGGACTGCTTGGCCGGAACGGCGGCGACCTTCTGCTTCGGCTTGGCCGGAGCGGCGGCCTTGGCCGGGGCCTTCGCCTTGGCAGCGGCCGCCTTCGGAGCGGCCGGAGCCGGGGCGGCCTGGGCGACGGCGAAGACGGGGTCCGGATTGCTGACCACCTTCACGTCGCAGAGCGGGCGGCTGGCCAGATGCATCAGGCCGGCGTTCTTTTCGTCCGAGGTCAGGGTGCGCAGGTCATCGGGGGTCAGGTCCTTGGCGGCGGCCGACCGGTCGACGAAGTTGGCGCAGTACTGCGGGATGCCGATGGTGGCGGCACGGCGGCTGACCTCGTTCGCCAGCTCGGTGCGGAACATGTCGAACTGGCGGGTGGCGTTGCCGCCGGCTCCCGAACGCTTGTAATAGCTGATGAGCGACGCTTCGGAATTGGACAGCAGGGCACGGTTCTTGACCGAGAAGTCCTGGTAGAGGTCGAACGGCTTCTTGTCCGGCACCACGGTGCGGCAGGTCAGCCCGACCACCATCATCTCGGTGTGCAGGCGCATCATCTGCTCGGCCGCATGTTCGGCGCGGTTGTAGCAGGCGGGCGCGGCCGGGGTGCTGGCCTTGGTCGGGCGCGCCTTGGCGGCGGCCGTCTTCGCCGGCGGCTTCGCAGCCTCCTTGGCGGCGGCAGCGCTGGCGGGCGCGGCAGGCAGGGCAAGCAGCGCGCCGAGGACGGCGGCGCCGGTCAGGGCTTTCAGGGAGAGGCGAAGGGCAGCGCGCTGGCGACTCATCAGGGGCTCCGGTGGCGCGGTACGACAGGACGGGTTGGGGCGGGATAGGCGACCGCCCGACAGTCGGCGACCTTCTACCCGAACGCGGGGGGCGGTCAATGGTATTTGCCGGGCGCTTGCGTTTTGTCCCACGACCGCGGCGGAGTCGACACGCCGAGTCGCGACCGCGCCCTGTTCCTTCGGTACCTGTTCTTTTTGGCAGTCGCCGTCACTGGACGCCGCGGTGGCGGCGACGGTATGGATGGGCTTTCCACGGTCAGACGGGTCACGCGGCATGGCAGCCACCGGATCAAAATCGGGCGGATCGGGTTTTGCGAGCGGGCACCGCATCGGCATCGATCTGGGCGGCACGAAGACGGAGGGCATCCTGCTCGACCGTCAGGGAAACGAATTGGCCCGCCACAGGGTTCCCACGCCCAAGGGCGATTATGACGGGACGGTCAGGACAATCCGCGATCTGGTCGCAAGGCTGGAGGGCGGGATCCCCGCCGGCGGCAAGGCGATGGTCGGGCTGGGCATTCCGGGCGCCATTTCCCCGGTCACCGGGCTGGTGAAGAACGCCAACTCCACCTGGCTGATCGGGAAGGACTTCAACCACGACCTCGTCCAGGCGCTCGGCCGGCCGGTGCGGATCGAGAACGACGCCAACTGCCTTGCGGTGTCGGAGGCGACCGACGGCGCCGGGGCAGGCTGCGGCGTTGTGTTCGCGGCGATCCTCGGCACCGGCTGCGGCGCCGGCATCGTCGTTCATGGCCGGCCGCTGGGCGGGCGCAACGCCATCGCCGGCGAGTGGGGGCACAATCCGCTGCCCTGGCCGACCGACACGGAGCGGCCCGGGCCCGCCTGCTACTGCGGCAAGCACGGTTGCCTGGAGACCTTCGTTTCCGGGCCGGCGGTGGCGGCGGACCATCTGGCGGCCACCGGCGAGGCGCTGGACGCCGCAACGATCCTCTCACGCGCCGGAATCGACCCCGGATGCGCCGCGACGGCGGACCGGCTGGTCGGGCGGCTTGGCCGCGGGCTGGCCGCGGTGGCCAACCTGCTGGACCCGGACGTGATCGTGCTGGGCGGCGGCCTGTCGAATGCGGACCTGCTGTATGACCGGCTGCCGGCGGCGATGGAGCCGTGGGCCTTCACCGACCGGCTGGATACGCCGCTGCGCCGCGCCCGCCATGGCGATTCCAGTGGCGTGCGCGGCGCTGCATGGTTGTGGCGGCCGGGCGAGATGCCGGACGCGGATTACTGAGGCTGGGCCGTACGCGGGGTCGGCGGGGCGTCGGCACTGCGCGGCGGCGCCATCACGCGCCGGGCGGCGGCGGGATCCACCGGCGGCGGCGTCAGCGAGTGAGTGTTGGAATAGTGGCGGTTCGTCCGCTTCACGTCGGTGCCGTAGCGCGTCATGCCGGCACGGTGTTCGCCCGATTTCGTGGCGCCCCAATGCGACGGCGCCGGGCCGGGGAGCGGCTGCGCCTGATCCATGTTGCGCATGAAGGGACCGGTCGGCACCATCTGGTCGTAAACCCAGGGCGCATAGTCCTGCTTCTGGGCATTGGCCGGCAGCGACAGCGCCGCCATCCCCAGGAGGGACACGGCGACTATGGCGGCGGTCCTGGCGGCGGCACTGGCAGCGGATGCAACGCGGGTCATCGAACAAGCACCTTTCGTCCGGAAAAAACGGATCCGAAGGTGCAGTCGAGCGGAAAGCGCCCGCGCCGTCCAATGCGGAGGCGCGTTACCCATCCCGGCAGGCTCATCCCCAACCGGGGGGCTCCCCTGCCCTTACGGTGCAGGCAGGCGGTAGAGCGTGAGGTGCAGGCGCTTGCCCGTGTTGTAGTTGAACCCGGCCAATTCCGCCAGCGGCAGCGGCGTTGCGGTGCCCAGGCTGTCGAGGAAGGCGGCGGCCTCCCGGTCCTCCACAAGGGCCAGACCGCAGGCGCGGTCCGACAGCAGATGCGTTGCCGCACCGGCGCCATGGACCAGCTTGGTCGGCGTACCCAGCAGGAAGACGAGGCTCGGCTCGGAATAGCCGGCGGACGCGACGACACTGTCGGGGCAAGGCCGGACCTGGGCGACCGCGCGGGCGGCCTGCCGGCTGACCCAGACGCCGTCGATGCTCGGCAGCACCGCGGCGTAGGTCCCCACATAGAGCAGGGCGGCAGCCGCCACCCCCGCCGCGAGGCCCATCCGCCGTTCACCCCGAAGCAGGAGATGCAGGGCGAGCGCGAAAAGCCCGCCCATCGCCGGCACCAGCGACACCGCGATCGGATCGATCCGCTGGCCGACCAGCCAGGGGATCACCGCGACCGCCAGGGTCAGGGCGCCGAAGCCGATGACGCCGAGCGCCACGGCGGCGGCCGTCAGCCAACGGCGCGGCCGTTCGCGGCTGCGGTCGAAATTGTCGAGCAGGGCCGCCGCGGCCAGGGCGGCGATGGCCGGGAACACCGGCAGCGTGTAATGCAGCAGCTTGGTCGGCACCGCCTCGAACACCAGCCAGCTCGGGACGATCCAGGCGATGCAGAAGCGCACGGCGTCCAGCCGGCGGCGCGCCCAGGTCCAGGGAACCGCCAGCAGGGCCAACAGCGACCAGGGGGCGAAGGTGACCCAGAAGGTGCCGAGATAATAGCCCGGCGGCAGGCCCTTGCCCTCCTGCCCGCCGGACACCTTGCCCAGCATGTCGTGGCCGACGGATTCGGCGAAGAAGGCGCCCTTGCTCTTGATGGCGATGGCGACCAGCCAGGGCGCGGCGATGGCGACGACGATGCCGAGCCCGGCCAGCGGCTTCAGCCGCTTCAGCCAGCCGGCCTCGCGGTCCCACAGGGCCAGCACCAGCGCCGTGCTGCCGGACACCAGCAGGACCAGCGGCCCCTTGACCAGAACGCCGACGCCGGCGGCGATCCAGAATACCAGCGGCGCGGTCCAGGCCCCCCGCCCGGCGGGAGCCGGATCGCGGCGGGTGAGATACAGATGCGCCAACACCGCCTGCCCGACCACCACGGTGGCGAGCAGGACGGCGTCTGTCTTGGCCATCCGCGCCTCGACACCCAGCACGACGCAGGACGCCATCATCAGCCCGGCGATGAAGCCGGCCGGACCGCCGAACAGCCGCGCCGCCGTCCAGGCGCTGCCGAGCACCGCCAAAATCGCGCCCAGGAAGGACGGGATGCGGTAGGTCCAGATCAGCTTTTCGCTGCCCACGGGAACGCCGCGCACCGCCTCGGCCAGCGTGGTCGCCGCGGTCTGCAGCCAATAGATGCCGACCGGCTTCTTGTAGCGCGTCTCGTCCTGGAAGCGGATATCGACGAAATTGCCGCTGTCCAGCATCTGGGATGACGCCTGCGCGAAGCGCGCCTCGTCCCGGTCGAAGGGCGGCAGCACGGTGAAGCCCGGCAGGAAGAGCGCGGCGGCGATCAGCGCCAGCAGCGCATAGGCCCAGACCGGCAGGGCGGCGCGCGGCAGGGTGGATGCGGTCACGATTTGCTCGGCACCGCATCGCCGGAGGCCAGCGACTTCTTGTGGGTCCAGACGAAATAGACGTTGCGGGCGTAGATCACCAGCCCCATGCCCTGCCCCAGCATGAAGACCGGGTCGAAGCGGTAGAAGGCGTAGGCGAACAGCATCACGCCGCCGCCCAGCGAGAAGTACCAGAACAGCTCCGGCACCACGCTGCGCCGCGCCTTTTCGCTGGCGATCCATTGCACGATGAAGCGCATGGTGAACATCAGCTGGGCGAAGAAGCCGATGCCGACCCAGATCAGGTCGGTCGTGCTCTGCTCATGGAACCAGGCCGCGGCGCGCTCTAGCATCGTAGAAATCCTGTCCCGAAAGGGTCTTATGGTCGCAGCGAAGGTCGGTCAGAGGCGTTCGGAGATGGGCGACAGCTTCGTCCGCCGCTTCAGCCAATAGACGCCCAGCAGATCGACCACGCCGATCAGCCCGCGCCGCCAGTTGTTGTATTTTGACACGCCGCGTTCGCGCGGGCGATGGTTCACCGGCACATAAGCCACCGGATGGCCGTGGGCGCGGAACAGGGCCGGCAGGAACCGGTGCATCGCCCCGAAGAAGGGCAGGTCGAGGAAGGCATCGCGGCGGAACAGCTTCAGCCCGCAGCCGCTGTCGGTGCAGCCGTCCTGCAGGAAGGACTGGCGGACGGCGTTGGCGACCTTCGAGGCCCAGCGCTTCGACAGGGTGTCCTGCCGTTTCTTGCGCAGGCCGCCGACCAGCACCGGGGCACCGGCCTCCCCCGTCGACACCAGGGCGAAGAGCGCCGGTATGTCGGCCGGGTCGTTCTGCCCGTCGCCGTCGAGGGTGACGACGAATTCGCCGCGCGCCGCCTTGACGCCGCTGCGCACCGCGGCGCTCTGGCCGGAGCGGCGGACATGGCGCAGCACGCGCAACCGGCCGGCCTCGACCGCCGGGGCAAGCCGTGCCTGGGTGTCGTCGTCGGACTGGTCGTCGACGAAGATGATCTCGAAGCCGCCGACCGGCGCCAGCGCCCGCTCGATCTCTTCGAGCAGCGGCAGCACGTTGTCGGCCTCGTTGAAGACGGGGACAACGACCGACAGCCGCACCGGCTGGCCGCTCTCCGGATAAATGCTCACGGTTTGCCATCCCATTCGCCAAACGGGCCGCAAATTACTCTCGCGGCGCGGCGAACGGTAGCGGAAAAGGATGAGACCGGAGCGGGGCAGATCCCCGCACCGGTCCTATCAGCCGGGATTTGGTCCGGATTACCCCTTGTTGCCGTCCAGCGGAAGCGGGACATAGCGCAGGTCGCCGCCGCGGCTGACCAGCATCAGCAAGGTTTTGCGTCCCTGTTCCTTGGCCTTGGCGATGCGGCTTTCCAGGTCGGCGGGGGTCGACACCGGCTCCTGCCCCGCCTCGACGATCACGTCGCCCAGGTCCAGCCCGCGCTGCGAGGCGACGCTGTCGCCCTCCACCTCCGTCACCACCACCCCGGCAACGTCCTCGCCGATGGAGAAGGTCTCGCGCAGGCCGGGGGTGAGCGGGGCGAGCTTGAGGCCGAGCGCCGATTTGCTCTCTTCCGGCTGGGCGGAGCGCGGCGCGCCGCTCGATCCGGACATCGCCAGCTGCTGCGGCTCGTTGCGCAGTTCGCCGAGCGTCACCTGCACCGATTCCTGCTTGCCGCCGCGCAGCACGCTCAACGGCACGTCGCGGCCGATCTCGGTCGAGGCGACGAGGCGCGGCAGTTCGCGCATCTGCTCCAACGGCTTGCCGTTGAAGGCGGTGATGACGTCACCCTGGCGGATGCCGGCGGTGGCGGCAGGACTGTCGGGCGAAACGCTGGTGACCAGCGCGCCGCCGGTGCCGTCCATGCCCAGGCTCTCGGCGATGTCCGGCGTTACCCGCTGGACCTGGACGCCCAGCCAGCCGCGCCGCACCTTGCCGCCGTCCTTCAGCTGGTCGATGATCGGCTTGGCGAGCGAGGACGGAATGGCGAAGCCGATGCCCACCGACCCGCCGGTGGGCGAATAGATCGCGGTGTTGATGCCGATCACCGCACCGCCGGCATCATAGAGTGGACCGCCGGAATTCCCGCGGTTGATGGCGGCGTCGGTCTGCAGATACTCGTCGTAGGGGCCCTGCTGGATGTCGCGGGCGCGGGCCGACAGGATGCCGGCGGTCACCGACCCGCCGAGCCCGAACGGGTTGCCGATGGCGACCACCCAATCGCCGACCTCCACCGTCTCGCTGTCGCCCCAATGGGCGGCGGCCAGCGGCTTGTCGCTTTCGACCTTCAGGAGCGCCAGATCGGTCGGCGCATCGGACCCCACCAGCTTGGCCGGCAGCCGGGTCCCGTCATGCAAGGTGACGGAGATTTCCGCCGCATCGGCGACGACATGGCTGTTGGTGACGATCAGTCCGGCCGGATCGATGATGAAGCCGGAACCGAGCGCCATGCTGGGCAAGCCGCCCGGGCCACCCCCCGGCCCACCATTAGGACCGCCGCCCGGCCCGCCATTGGGCCCGCCTTCGGGCGTGCCGTTGGGCTGACCGCCGCGCTGGCGGTTGCGGAACTCGCGGAAGAATTCCTCCAGCGGCGAGCCGGGGGGCACGTCCATCCCCTCCGGCAGGCGGCCGCCGCCGGATGCCTGCGGCGCCTGGGTGCTGGAGATGTTGACCACGGTGTCGACCTGCGTCCGGGCGAGGTCGCGGAAGGATGGCGGCGCGTAGGTCCGGCTGGCGTTGGGCGCAGCATTGACGGTGTTCGCGGCGGGCGCCTCCTGCGCGGCGGCGGGACCCACGGGAAGCGCCGGCAACAGGACGGCACCGGCCAGCAGCGCGCGCAGCGCCGCAGCCGGAAGATGGCGGGAGGTGTGGGGCGAACGCGGAAGGGACGCATGCGGCATGGACGGTCTCCGCAAAATCGGTGGGGCGAAACAGTTGGGGCCGACAGCCACCGCCCGCCGAGCCGACAAGTCCCGGTGACGGTCGGAACACCCCGTTCAGGGAAATTCCTGAAGTCAAAACACGCCACCCCCCGTCCGGGGTCCATCGCACTTTTCAAAAGATGCCACCACCGGCGGTTTCCGGTACGCGCTTTTCATCCGTCAACGGATTTTAAAAGCTCCGCCATCCACCAATCGTCGTGCCCCGTTGTGACGCCGAACACAAAATCACGATTCCGTGCAAAGTTATGCTGGCATTTTTGAGAAGAGTTTCCGATAGTCATCCATACCGAAAACATCGCCCGCCAGCGTGAAGCCACGATGCTGCCGACGCACGCGCCCGCGTGGTCCCGCGTCGGAAGCGTGCGGTTCGGGTGGACATGCTGACGAATGACTGAAAATTCACTTTGGCAACCGAGCGATATAATGAACGCAGAAACCGGGAGCGAACCGGAGTCTCCCAAGAAGCGTGGGCGCATTCCGCAGTCGGCGTGGCCCCAAATTCTTGAACGTTACCGCAGCGGTGCAACGCTTTCGGCCATCGCGCGCGAATTCGAATGCACGCCCAGCGCCATCTCCTACATCATCAAGAAGGCGGAGGCCGCAAGCGGCCAGGGCGACGCCGCCCACGCTGATGACGACCAGGGCGATGCCCAGGCGGACGACGGCCAGTCTTCCGCACCGGCCGCACCGGCCGAGGAGACGTCCGCACCGGTGACCGCGGCTCCGGCTTCCCCCGCGGCCGAACCCGCCCCCGCCGCTCCTGCGGAAGCCGAAGCTCCCGCAGAGCCGCGCCGTGCCGGTCGCACGGTCCGCGGCACGCTGACCCGTACCCCGCGGACGGAACCGGCGGCCGATCAGACCCCGGTCGAGACGCCTGCCGCTTCCCCGGCCCCGACGGCGACTGCTGCCCCGGCGGCGCCGGCACCGACGGAAACGCTGCGCCTGAACCGTCAGGAACCCGCACCGGCTCCTGCCCCCGCGGCAGCCCCCGCCCCGGCGGCTCCGGTCGCGGCAGCCCCGGCGACGGCGGATGCTCCGCGGACGGCCGGACAGCCGACCCCGCCGGTGGATGCGATCGAAGGCCGCCTGCGCGACACGGCCAAGGCCTGCATCTCCGCCTACCGTGGCTGGCGCCAGCAGCCGAGCGAAGCGACGATCCAGTCGCTGTCCGAAAGCGTGCACGAACTGCGCAAGGCCCTGGCCCGCGTGGAAATCGACATGTCGGCCAGCCGGCGCGAGGAACAGGCGATTCGCCCGATTCCGATCCCCGCGCACCGGGCGTCGCGTCGCCCGAACTGAGCGGATTTTGAAAAGCGGGTCTCCACGCCCTCTTTGAATCCCGCGTTTCAAAAAACCTCCGTCCCGTTCGTGGGGCGGAGGTTTTTTGTTGGAGAAAAAATCCGCGAAAAGGGGCTTGACGCCCACCCGATCGAAAGGCTAATCCTCTGCGCCCCGATGGAAGGGTGGCCGAGTGGTTAAAGGCAGCAGACTGTAAATCTGCCCGCGTACGCGTACGCTGGTTCGAATCCAGCCCCTTCCACCATCGCACCATGGCGTGCGCCGCAGCAGACCGCCCCCAGCAGACGAGAACGTCATGGCGGTGCCGCGTTCAACTACCAGCTTTTCAAATCCCGAACTTTGAAAAGCCTGACGCGCGCCGCTACAGCGGCAGTGGGTCTGGCGGCGTGACGCGCGGGAAACGCAGCGTGAAGGCCGTTCCGGCCCCCGGTGCGCTGTCCAGCCGCAAACGCCCGCGCAGGCTGCGCGTGACCAGCGTGTAGACGATGTTCAGCCCCAGCCCGCTGCCGCCGCGGTCGCGGCTGGTGGTGAAGAAGGGCTCGAACACCCGGCCGTGCAAATCGGCCGGGATGCCTCGGCCGTCGTCGGCAAAGACCAATTCCACCTCCCCGTCCGACAGCGTGACCGTTACGGTCAGCCGACCGCGCACGCCCGGATCGTAGCCGTGCAGGATGGAGTTGATAACGAAGTTGGTCAGGATCTGGCTGATGACGCCGGGATAACTGTCCAGCATCAGGTCTTCCGGGCAATGGACGGCGACGGCATGTCCGCTGCGGCGGATGCGCATTCCCAGGCTGCGCAGGACCTCGTGAATATAGTGATTCAGTTCGAAAACGCGGCGTTCCTCGCTGGCCTGATCGACGGCGATCTGTTTGAAGCTCTGGATCAGGCGGGTGGCGCGCTCGACATTCAGCAGCATCAGCTGCGTCGCTTCGTCCGCAATGTCGATGAATTCGGCGAAGTCGCCGCGCCGCAGCGAACCGGCTTCGAACAGGCGGCGCAGGCTCCGCGTCTTTTCCGCCAGCAGCGAGGCGCCGGTCAGGGCGATGCCGACCGGCGTGTTGATCTCGTGCGTCACGCCGGCCACGAGGGAGCCGAGTGCGGCCATCTTCTCCGCCTGGATCAACTGGACCTGCGCGTCCTTCAAATCCTGGAGGGCGCGCTCGGCCTCCTCCTTGGCGGCGCGGACGGCTTCCGCCGCGCGGACACTCTCGGTCACGTCGGTGTGGGAGCCGACGATGCGGAAAGTCCGGCCGTCGCTGCCCGCCACGGCCAGTGCGCGGGTCTCAAGGAAGACCGTCGCGCCCGACCGGTGGCGGAACCGCTGCAGCAACCGGCTTTCAGAACGCCGGCCGGATGCCAGTTCCGTCACCATTTCCAGCGCGGCGGCGCGGTCGTCGGCGTGGATCAGCTCTTCCCAGCGGCGGCGGCCGTTCTCCATCTCGGTCTCGCCATAGCCCAGCAGGCCCCACCATTGCGGGGAGAACCACACCTCGCCCGTGCGCAGGTCCCATTGCGAGATGCCCTCCCGCGCGGCGCGGATCGCCAGTTCGAACAGTTCGCGGCTGGCGGCCAGTTCCCGTTCGGCCTGCTTGCGCTGGGTGATGTCGGTGTAGGTGGTGACGAAGCCGCCGTCCGGCAGCGGCAGGGTCACCGTTTCGATGACCACGCCGTCGGGCCGCACCCGCTCGTTGTAGAAGGGCCAGGACGCGTTGCGGATGTAGTCCAGCCGCTGCGCCACCAGATCGTCCACGTCGCCGCGGCCATAGCCGCCCTGCTCCGCGATGTGGCGCACCACGGTCTCGTAGGGCTGGGCATAGCGCGGGAAATCCGGGTCGATGAAAAGCAGCTCCAGCACGCGCCGGTTCCACGCGACCAGCCGCAGGTCGTGGTCGAAGGCCATCACGCCCTGGCTGAGACAGTCGAGGACGAGGCTGGTCTTCGCCCAGGGTTCCCGCTCCGACGGGATTTCCGCCCGGCCGGCAGTCTCGATGGCCGTCAGCAGGCTTTCCCCCGGCGCGCCCGCACCAAGCGCCAGAGTGACCGTGGCGCCGTCAGGGAACACCCGCGTCACGGCATGGCCGCGGCGCAGGTCGTCGATCCCGGACAGCCCGAGAAGACCGGCGAGAAGCGCGTCGAGCGTCGCATGGAACGGCGCATCGGGCGTTCCAGCGGGAGGCACGGCGAACCGGGCCGCGAAGGCGGCATTGGTCCAGACCAGACGTTCGTCGGCGTCGAAGCGGGCGAACCCGGTTTCCCCCATGCGCGTGCCTTCTCCCACCGCCAATTCGGCCTGCATGCGATGACCATCGCGATAGCCGGCGAGCAAAAGCCGCCGGCCGAACACGCGGCGCGGTTCGCGGCCCCATTCTTGTCCCTTGACGGTTGCCGGGCAAGGGCCATCACGCAGCCGCACCCGCCGGACGCCGCCGATGAACCCCTTGATTTTACGTCCACCCGACGCCTAATCCTGCGCCAGACAGCGAAGCGTAACAGGCAAACCGTTGGCCGGGAAAGGAATTGCACGATGTCGGACGTCGCGGCCTACGGCAGTCTGTTCCTTGTGGCGCTGGCGGCCGCGACGATTTTTCCCGCCCAGTCGGAGCTTCTGTTGGCCGGGTTGCATTCTTCGGGCAACTATCACGACGGACTCCTGATTCTGGTGGCGACCACCGGGAACGTGGCGGGATCGACGGTCAACTGGGCTCTCGGCCGTTATCTGATGCACTTCCAGGACCGCCGCTGGTTCCCGGTGTCGCGCCGTCTGGTGGAACGGGCCACCGGATGGTACCAGCGCTTCGGCGTCTGGTCGCTTCTGCTGGCCTGGGTCCCCTTCATCGGCGACCCGCTGACCCTGGTCGCCGGCATCCTGCGCGTCGACCTGCGCGTGTTCCTGCTGCTGGTCACGATCGGCAAGCTCGGTCGGTACGTTGCACTGATAGTCGCTTTTTAATACAGTATAGTATTAGTATTGTATATCATGCCCCCATATCAGGCGCAATAATGGGCTTGTCGGCGACGGTGGCTGCACAGTATTAACGGAACCCGGACCGCGGATCCTTCGAACCGGCGGAAGGCCTCAGGAAAGCAGGGGCTTTTCAAAATATCGGTGCAGTTTGACAGAGGTCAAACGCGCCGTACTGGTGGTCGACTATGCTCCGCGCCAACGTGGAATCGGAAATCAGGCGCATCGACATGCCAGACGGAAGCATCGTTCAGCAGGGATCAGCCCAACCAGCCAAGGTTCCGCTGTACGAAAGCCATAAGACGATTCACCCCAAATCGGTCAAGGGCCTCTATCGCCGCCTGAAAACCGTGACCTTCTCCGTTCTTCTGGTGCTGTTCTTCATCGCCCCCTGGATCCGGTGGGAACGCGGGCCCGAAGCTCCGGCCCAGGCGGTCCTGTTCGATCTGACGGCGCCGCGCTTCTTCCTGTTCTGGATCGAGATCTGGCCGCAGGAGATCTACTATCTCACCGGCATCCTGATCGTGGCGGCGCTGGGCCTGTTCCTGACGACTGCGCTGGCAGGGCGTGTCTGGTGCGGCTTCGCCTGTCCGCATACGGTGTGGACCGACCTGTTCGTCTGGATCGAGCGTGTCTTCGAAGGCGACCGGGCGGAACGCATCCGTATGGAAAAGCAGCCCTGGACCATGCGCAAAATCCTGCGCAAGGCGGGCAAGCATGCAGGCTGGATGGCGCTCAGCCTCGTCACCGGTTTCGGCTTCCTCGCCTACTTCACCGACGCCCCGACCCTGCTGCACGACTTGGCTACCTTCCAGGCCAGCTACGAGGCGACGTCCTTCTTCGGCATCTTCGTCGGCATGACCTACGTCATGGCCGGCTGGACGCGCGAGCAGATGTGCATGTACATGTGCCCGTGGCCGCGCATCCAGACCGCGATGCTGGACGAACATTCGCTGGTCGTCACCTATCAGGCCGACCGCGGCGACAACCGTGGTCCCAAGCGCAAGTCGCAGAGCTGGGACGAGCGGCGCACCCAGGGCTTCGGCGACTGCATCGACTGCGGCCAATGCGTCCAGGTCTGCCCGATGGGGATCGACGTGCGCACCGGGGAACAGGCCGACTGCATCAATTGCGGCCTGTGCGTCGACGCCTGCGACACCATCATGATCCAGCAGGGCCTTCCCACCCGCCTGATCGCCTTTGATTCGCTGGCGGCGCAGGACACCCGCGCGTCCGGCAAGACCTATCAATGGCGCCTGATCCGTCCCCGCGTGATCGTCTACGCCCTGCTGATGCTGGTCATCGGCGGCGCCATGGCCTGGAGCTTCGCGCTGCGTCCCAGCCTGAACATCACCGTCCTGCGCGACCGCGCCCCCCTGTTCGTGACGTTGTCGGACGGGTCGATCCGCAACGCCTACACCTTCAAGGTCGCCAACAAGACCCGCCAGAACCGGTCCTACACCCTCAGCGTCGTCGGCCTGTCCGCTGCCGACATCAAGGTGATCGGCGAAGCGGAACCGGAGACCGCCGCCCATACCGCCACCATCTCGGCGGAGCCGGACAGCGTCGCCACCTACCGCGTCTATGTGACGGCCCCCCGCGGGGAAGTCACCGCCACCTCGCTGCCGCTGACCTTCCAACTGTCCGACACCGTGACCGCTGAAAAGAACAGCCGCGACAGCGTGTTCATGGGGCCGGCCAACCAGTAGTCCGTCACGGAAACTCTCCCTTGGCGCGGAGTCGAAAGGCGGTGGCCGGCGGATCGGCCTACCGCCTTTCGCATTTCTGCGCAAAGGGAGTGCACCCGCATGGGCAGTTTGCGCAAGCCAAGCCGCCACTCACCTGACTCAGCGAACGAGGGCTGGGCAATCGGGAATCCGGGCCCGCCTGCCGGCAGCGAGGTGAACAGGCCATGCTTTTCGATTTCGAACCATCGGGGATCAACGACACCTACCTGCGCCTGACGCGGGGCGGCGTGTCCAGCATCGTCGCCCCGGCGGGTGGCTGGAACGGCCTGCTGCGGGTCAATTACATCGTCGCCGGCGCGCCGGGCGGCGGCGAACCGCACATGATCTTCCGCAGCCTCGACGTCGGCTGGGACGACGGCCGCTTCTGCTGGAAGGGACGTGCCGCGCCGGTGATGACCAGTTCCGCCATGGTGGACATCCTTCTGGAACGCGGGCTGGTGACGGAGGCGGAGGCGGAACGGCTGCTGTTCGGCATCAACACCCCGGCAGCCGGCGCATCCTCCGACGAGGCGCTGATGATCCGCGCGCTGCTCGCCGGCTGCAGCTTCACCCCCGTCTACGAATCGCAGCCGCTCGGTACCGATCCGCCGGCCGTGGTCGGATTCGCCATGCGCACGCTGTCCGATCCCGGCGCCTACATGCTGGACGCCCGCGGCGGGATGCCGGTTCTGGACGGCGACGCGCGCGACGCGCTGCGGCGGCTGGTCGGCGTGGTGATGTGATCCCCTCCTTCTTTACCCCTCCTTCTTTGGTCGAAGATAAGGGAAAAATGGGCGAAAACCCTGCCCTATGGCCTATGGACCAAACCTTCGGGCGATAGAAACCGTCACAGTGCCACGACATTCTTACTGCAACCGCTCACAGGAGCCTGCCGCTACCCTATCGAACCGCCGATCCCGACATCCCGTGCGAGAAAGCTGACCAGCCATGAACGCCAGACTGTCCCATCGCTGCACCGCCCTGATCGACCGCGCCCGCACAGCCTGGCTCAGCCGGCCACTGGCCCGCAAGCTGAGCGCCCGCAAGACGGCCGGTCGCCGCCGGATGACGATGGAACTGCTGGATCTGGAGCTTTACCGGATCGACATCGGCGGCTGAAGGGGCGGCTGAAAGGGCGGCTGGGAGAGGCCCACCCCAGCCTCTCCCCGACACGTCACTTCAGCAGATGCTCGTACCTGGCGTCGGTCAGCGTCTTCATGAAGGCGACCAGCGCCTTGACGCGGCGGGTATCGAGCGCCGGGCCCGATTCCAGTTCCTTTTTCGACAGGTTCGCCGCCACCTCGGGCGGACCCCAGGGCTTGCCGGTCTCCGGGTTGATCGCCGCCTTTTCCGTGCGGTTGTTGTAGTGGTCGTAGAAGCGGACCACCGTCTCCAGATCCTTGAAGACGCCGTTGTGCATGTAGGGACCGGTCACGGCCACGTTGCGCAGGCTCGGGGTCTTGAACTTTCCCTCGAAAGCAGGTTTGGCCGCCCCAGGGTTGTCGCGCAAGCCGCGGTCGGCGAAGTTCGCCGGCTTGCCCGACGCCTCGCGCAGGGCCGGGTTCGCCGGCACGCCGATGTTGTGGTGTTCGTAGTTGGTGAACATCTCCCCGGCCGCGGCCGGCATCGGTTTCAGCTTGTGGCACTGGTTGCAGTTGGTAAACTGGGTGGAGAAGAACAGGGTCATGCCCAAATCCTCCTCAGCCGTCATCTTGTATTCGCCGCGCAGATGGCGGTCGTATTTCGAATCGAAAGGCGCGAAGCGGTCGGTCTTCTCGAAGGCGGCGAGGCTGTCCCTCATCGCATCATAGGCCCGCTCCGCATCGTCGAGCACGCCGGCACCATAGAGCGCCACGAAGGCGCGGGCGTAATCGGGATTCTCGGCCAGCCTTTCGCGCGCCTGCACCTTGGAGGTCAGCCCCATCTCGGCCGGGTTCAGCGGCGGACCGCCGGCCTGATCCTTCAAGGTCGCGGCGCGGCCGTCCCAGAACTGTCCGCCGACTGCCTTGCCGTCCGCGGTGATGTGGAAGGCCGGCGTGAAGGCCGCATAGCTTGCCGTCGGCGCATTGCGGTCGCCCACCGACTTGCCGTTGTCGCCGACCGATGCCGCCCCGCCTGCGCCGCCGGTGCGCGGATCGGCGAAGCCGAAATCGGGATTGTGGCAGTCGGCGCAGGCCTGGGTGCGGTTGGCCGACAAATTGTGGTCGGAAAACAGCGCCTCCCCCAGCTTTTCCTTCGTCGGCAGATCCGTCGCGAACGCGGCCCCACCCCCGGCGATTCCGGCCGACAGAAGCACCAGCGCGAGCGCGCGACGAGGCAGGGGAAGAATGGTGACGGACATGACGACGCTCCTGGCAACGGCCGGCCACGGGGCCGGCCACGGGGAATACCCCGGCGGTCGGCGCCAACACTGCGCGTCAAAGGTTAAGCGAGAGTGAGAATTGTTATCAATAAGACCGCGCATAGGGAGGGTGGGGCGAAAGGTCGCTGTCCTGCCACCCCCCTGCCCGCCCCCTGCCCCCCTCCCGCCGGACCTATCTGGCCCCCGCCCCGTCCGTCAGCAGACGGCGGATGGCATTGACCAGCGGTTTCATGTGGAAGGTCGATTCCGGGGACACCGCGACGGTCCCGCCCGCCGTCTCCACCGCCTCGGCAACCACCGGGCCGACGGCGGCGATCCGGGTTCTGGCGAAGCCCTGGCGGAACTCGTCGGCAAGGCCGCAGGCCTCCGCCACCTCGTGCAGGCGCCGCACCTGGGGCGAGGCGGTGAAGGCGACGAAGTCGATCCGCCCGGCCGCCATGTCACGGATGGCGGTCTGCACCGCTCCGGTCTCTGAATCATTGGCATAGCGGTAGGGCGTGACCGCCACCGGCGTGCCGCCGCGCGCCCGCACAGCCTCCAGCAGCGGCTCGTTCGGGTTGTCGGGGTAGAGCTGGATGCCGACGCGGCGGCCGGTCAGGTCCTCCTCCGACAGCATGGCGATGACGCCGTCCGTGGTCGGGGCGGGGGCGGATTTGAACGGGCTGCAGCCAATCTCCCGCAGCGCCTTGACCGGCTTCGGCCCACGGACGAAGACACGCGCCCGGCCGATGGCGGCGACCACGTCGGCCTCGCGGTCCATGGCGCGGGCGACCGTCATCAGCCGCCGCAGCCCTTCGCCGGTCAGCAGCACGATGTCGTCGAAGCCTTCGGTCAGCAGCCGGTCCAGCCAGGCACGGGCCGGCGCCGGGTCGTCGAGATCCAGGATCTTGACCATCGGGCAGCGGATGGCCTCCGCCCCATGCTGTTCCATCATGCCGGCGAACAGGTCGAGATCCCGGCTTTCCGGCACCAGAATCCGCTTCCCCGCCAGATCTCCGCCCTGTTCGGCCATGGCACTGCTCCCCTGATCGCCGGTGTGGTCACGGCGAGACTAACAGCAGGCGACGGGGGCGGTCACGCAGGTTGGACCGCCACGGCCACCACCACTGCCGACGGCGCCCTCTACCCCCGCCGGCAATGCAGCAGGCTGAACAGCCCGAAGGGCGGCAGGGTGCGGATGCTTTCCACGGCCAGCCGCGATCCGTTCATCATTGCGTCCAGAGTGAAGTCGGGCCGCCAGCCCAGCTTCTTCGACAGCGGCGACAGCCAGCCCTCCACCGCACGGCGGACACCCGGGCGGGGAGCGGCGAAGTGGTTGACGATCACGATGTCGCCGCCCGGTTTGCAGACGCGCTCCAACTCCGCCATCGTGCCCTGGGGGTCGGGGACGACGGTCATGACATACATGGCGACCACCACGTCGAAGCTGCCGTCGGCGAAGGCCAGCTTGCCGGCATCCATCTCCAGCAGCCCTTCGACATTGTCGAGCTTCTCGCGCTCCACCCGCTCCTGCGCGACCTTCAGCATGTCGGTGGACAGGTCGATGCCGACGACGCGGTTATCCTTGCGGTAGTCGGAAAGCGACAGGCCGGTGCCGACGCCGACCTCCAGGATCCGCAGGTTCCCGCGCCGGTTCAGCCACTCCACCGCCGCATGCCGGCCGGACGCCAGAAGCACCCCGAATACCTTGTCGTAGAAACCCGCATAGCGGCGGTAGGCGGCACGAATGGAATCGGCGTCCATGATCCTGTTTCCCCTCTCTCGATCCCGATGCCGGGTAATTTTCAAAGGTCAAGCCCAAGCCGGCAGGAGCGCACCATAGCCGTGTTTGGAGCTTCATGAAAGTGACGCAAACAACAAAACCAGCTCAATGTCGCCACGCGACGGCCCATTCATTTGGCCTATCCATTTGGTCGATTGCTCTTGCCGTTTTTGATTGATCGTTCATTCAAGGAAAATCGCCCGATTGCTCGAAGGCAATTCTCCTGCTCCCAGTGTTCCTTCCCGACGGGAAACGGCACTGGATAGCATCGCCTCTGCAGTCCCCTAGACGGAGGATGGCCGCCACCGTCTCCACCTGTCCGCTGCGCCGCCGCAGGCTGGCGTTTCTCGTCGCGGCACTGGCTGCGGTCACGGCATTGGCTTGTTGGGGCGCTTACCGCCGGGGCGGCGGCGCTCCATGTGGTGGACCGCAAGGGGTTGGCGCCGGCGGCGAGCGGAAGGTCGCTTTTTCCCCCTCACCCCAACCCCTCTCCCTCGAGAGGAGAGGGGCTATTCTCAGCGGCAAGATGCGCAATCTCCGCCAGAGACCAAGGGTTGTGCCAACTTTCGCGACGGGCGAGCAGAAGCGAAAACCAGTGCAAGCACGAGCAGAGCATCTCTACAAATCGAATCAAATACCTGAAATTCGATGTTGCCTGCGTACCATATCCCTATGCGACACCGTATCGCGGCCCCTCGATAAGCATTCCGTTCAATATTCAGGCAACAATTTCCCGAACGACACTCTGCACGACAAGGCGACTGCAATACGCCGAAAGGTGGTGGTCAATGACCAAATCTTCTCTTTCCATCCGCGCGAAGCTGCTGATGCTGGTGGCAACTGCCAGCCTCGCCTGCATGGCGATCGCGGGCGCCGGACTTTATCTCAGCTACAACCGCATGTATCAGGACCGCGTGGAAGCCCTGCGTTTCATGGTCGAGGCGGGACACAGCATGGCGGCCCGCTTCGAAGGCGACGTCGTGGCCGGACGCCTGTCCCGCGACGAGGCGCAGGCCCGCTTCAAGGATGCCTTCCTCGCCATCCGCTACAGCGGGGAGGAGTATCTTTTCGCGCACAACTACGACAATGTCGGCTTCGCCCATGTCAACAAGGCCCTGATGGGCAAGGATGTCTCCGGCATCAAGGATGCGGCCGGGGTGCCGGTCATCCCGGCGCTGATCGGCATCGTCAAGACCAGGGGCGAAGGGACCTACGCCTATGATTGGCCGCGCACGGTCGGCGGCACCGAGACGGCGGTGAAGCTGGCCTATGTGAAGGGGTTCGAACCCTGGCGGATCTTCATCGGCACCGGCGTCTTCATCGACGATCTGTGGACCGCGTTCCTGTCGCAGCTCTGGACACTGCTCGGCGTCATCGCAGGCCTCGCCCTGCCGGCCATCGTGCTGCTGGCACTGGTCGGGCACAACATCAGCACCACCATCCGCTCGCTGGCCGACCGCATGCATGCCATGGCCGATGGCGACCTGACCGTCGCCTTCCCCGAAACCAGCCGCGGCGACGAGCTTGGCGACATGAGCCGCGCCACGCAGGTGTTCAAGGAGAATGCCCTGGCCAAGCAGCGGCTCGAATCCGAACAGGCCGAGCAGGCCCGCCGCGCAGAAGCCGACAAGCAGCGGGCCGTCGCCGAACTGGCCGACCGGTTCGAACAGGCGGTGGGCGGCGTCATCCATGCGGTGGTCGAGGAAGCCGCCGGGATGGAAAGCCGCGCCAGCGCCGTGACACAGGCGGCGGATCAGACCGGCCGGCTGGCCAGCGACGTCGCCGTGACGACGGAACAGACCTCCGCCAATGTCCAGACCGTCGCCGCCGCGACGGAGGAACTGACCAGTTCGATCGGCGAGATCAGCCGGCAGGTCGGCCAATCCTCGGAAATCGCCCGCGAGGCCGTCGGTATCGCGGAGCGCGCCAACGGCAAGGTCGATGGGCTGGCCCAGGCGGTGCAGCGAATCGGCGCAGTGGTGGAACTGATCAACTCCATCGCCAGCCAGACCAACCTGCTGGCACTCAACGCCACCATCGAAGCCGCGCGTGCCGGGGAGGCCGGCAAGGGCTTCGCCGTGGTCGCCAGCGAGGTGAAGGCGCTCGCCAACCAGACGGCGAAGGCGACCGACGACATCGCGGTCCAGGTCGCCGACATCCAGTCGATGACCGGCGAGGCGGTGGGAGAGTTGCAGGAGGTGGTCCGCGTCATCGGCCACATCAACGAGGTCGCCACCTCCATCGCGTCGGCGGTCGAGGAACAGGGGGCCGCGACCCGCGAGATCAGCCGCAACATCCAGCAGGCAGCCCAGGGCACGCAGACCGTTTCCGACAGCATCGGCGGCGTCAACCAGGCCGCCAGCCAGAGCGGCAAGGTCGCCTACGAAGTCCTGACCTCCGTCCGCCAGCTGTCCAGCCACACGGACACGCTGAGCCACGAGGTGGACCGCTTCCTGACCCAGGTCCGCGCCGGGTGACGATCCCGCTCGCCTAAAGCGCGCTTTAGTTCATTGACGTTGACTTCCCCCTGCGCCCGTGGCGAAATCCGCTGGCGCGGGGGATTGTCAATGTCCGAACGGGATCGGGTTTACGGCGTGACGGAACTGGCGGCGGAGTTCGATCTCACGCCGCAGGCGTTGCGCTTTTACGAGGAAAAGGGGCTGCTGACGCCGCAGCGGGCGGGGGGACGCCGTGTCTTCACCTACCGCGACCGCGCGCGGCTGATCCTGATCCTGAAGTTCCGGCGGGTGGGATTCTCGCTGGAGCAGATCGCCGATTATCTCGCCCATTACCGCTCGGGGCGGCCCAGTGCCGGGCAGTATCGCGACGGGTTGCGGAAGATCCGCACCCGGTTGGCCGAGCTTGAACGGATGCAGTCGGAAATCGCCGAGGTGATCGTCGAACTGAAGGCGATGGAGGCCGACGCCGAGGGGCGGCTCGCCACCTGCATGCCTGACGAAGACCCGATGCAGAATATGCCCACACAGAAGAGAAACGAACCGGGAGTGAAACGATGCTGCGTGGAATGATGATGAACGAGCCGCTGCTGGTGACCTCGATCCTGCGTCATGCGGCGCTCTACCACGCCGACACCGAGATCGTGTCGCGCACCACCGAGGGGCCGATCCACCGCTACACCTATGCCGACGCCTGGGTCCGCGCGCAGAAGCTGGCGAACGCCCTGGCGGCGCTGGGGATGAAGCCGGGCGACCGCATCGGCACGCTGGCCTGGAACGGCTACCGCCATCTGGAATGCTATTACGGCATCGGCGGCTCGGGCATGGTCTGCCACACCATCAACCCGCGCCTGTTCCCGGAGCAGATCGCCTACATCGTCAACCACGCCGAAGACCGGCTGCTTTTCACCGACCTGACCTTCGTGCCGCTGCTGGAGGGCATCGCCCATGAGTTGAGCGGGCTGAAGGGCATCGTCGTGATGACCGACCGGGCCAACATGCCGACCTCCAGCCTGCCCAACCTGCTGTGCTACGAGGATCTGCTGGCCGACCAGCCCGGCAGCTTCGACTGGCCGGAGCTGGACGAGAACACCGCCTGCGGCATGTGCTACACCTCCGGCACCACCGGCAACCCGAAGGGCGTGCTGTACAGCCACCGCTCCTCCTACCTTCACGCGATGGCCGCCTGCATGCCCGACGTGTTCGGCCTGTCGGCGGCGGACGTGGTGCTGCCGGTGGTGCCGATGTTCCACGTCAACGCCTGGGGCGTTCCATATGCCGCGCCGATGGTCGGCGCCAAGCTGGTCTTCCCCGGCGGCAAGCTGGACGGCGCCAGCCTGTACGAGTTGTTCGAGAGCGAGAAGGTCACCAACACCGCCGGCGTGCCGACGGTCTGGCTCGCCCTGCTGAACTGGCTGGACGCCAACAAGAAGAAATTGACGACCATGCGCCGCATCGCCATCGGCGGCTCCGCCTGCCCGCCGGTGATGATCCAGCGCTTCCGCGAGATGGGGGTCGAGGTTCTGCATGCCTGGGGCATGACGGAAACCAGCCCGCTCGGCCTCGCCAACATGCCCAAGGGCAAGCATGCGGGGCTGAGCGCCGACGATGCGCTGGCGCTGGCCTCCAAGCAGGGGCGGCCGATCTGCGGCGTGCAGTTCCGCGTCGTCGACGGCTCCGGCAACGACGTGGCCCGCGACGGGACCAGCTTCGGCCGGCTGCTGGTGCGCGGCTCCACCGTCTGCTCCGGCTATTTCGGCGTGACCGAAAGCCCGGCCCACCAGATGGTTCCGGGCTGGTTCGAGACCGGCGACGTGGTGACGATGGACGCCGACGGCTATGTCCAGATCGTCGATCGAACCAAGGACGTCATCAAGTCGGGCGGCGAGTGGATCAGCTCCATCGACCTGGAGAACATCGCCGTCGGCCATGCCGGCGTTCAGGAAGCCGCCGCCGTCGCCGTTCCTGACGAGAAGTGGGGCGAGCGCCCGGTCCTGGTGGTGGTGCGCAAGCCGGACTCCGCCGTCACCCGCGAAGAACTGCTGGCGGTCTTCGATGGCAAGGTCGCGAAATGGTGCATCCCCGACGACGTCCGCTTCGTCGACAGCCTGCCCCACACCGCCACCGGCAAGCTGCTGAAGAGCGAGATCCGCCACATGCTGACCGACCCTGAAGGGGTGTGAGCCGCGAAGAAAACGGGCCGGACGGCGTGAACCGTCCGGCCCAGTGCCCCGCCGGCAAGCGGGGGGACGCACCCGAGGGAGGAGTGTGCGTCTGTTCCGTCCTCAGCGGTCCGACCGCACCCGCGCCACGGCGTCGCGCCAGCCGCCATAGAGACGGTCGCGCTTGCCCTGCTCCATGCGGGGGTCGAAGCGGCGCTCGCTGCCCCAGGCGTCGGAGACCGAATTCAGCCCGTCGAACACGCCCACCCGCAAGGCCGCGAGGCAGGCGGCGCCCAGCGCCGTGGTCTCGATCACCTTCGGGCGTTCGACCGGCATGTTCAGCAGGTCGGCCAGGAACTGGCAAAGCCAGTCGTTGGCCGCCATGCCGCCGTCGACGCGGAGCGCGTTGATGGTGCCGCCCCAGTCGCCAGCCATCGCCTCCATCAGGTCGCGGGTCTGGAAGGCGACCGCTTCCAGTGCCGCGCGGGCGATGTGGGCCGGGCCGACATCCAGCGTCATGCCGAAGATCGCGGCACGGGCATCCGAATCCCAGTGCGGCGCGCCCAACCCGACGAAGGCGGGGACGAAATAGACGCCGTGGCTATCGGGCACGCGGGTGGCCATGTCGTCGGTCTGGCTGGCATGGGTGATGATGCCGATGCCGTCGCGCAGCCATTTGATCGCGGCGCCGGCAACGAAGATCGAGCCCTCCTGCGCATAAGCGGTCTTCCCGTTCAGCCGGTAGGCGACGGTGGTCAGCAGCCGGTTCTTGGACACCACCGGCGTCTGACCGGTGTTGATCAGCGCGAAGCAGCCAGTGCCGTAGGTCGATTTCGCCATGCCCGGCGTCAGGCAGGCCTGCCCGAAGGCTGCGGCCTGCTGATCGCCCGCCACGCCGGCGATCGGGATCGGCCGGCCGAACAGTTCAGGGTCGGTCTCGCCGAAATCGTCGGAGCTGTCGAGCACCCGCGGCAGCATGGCGCGCGGCACGCGGAACAGCGCCAGCAGTTCGTCGTCCCAATCCTGGGCGTGGATGTCGAACAGCATGGTGCGCGAGGCGTTGGTCGCATCGGTCGCATGCACGCGGCGGCCGGTCAGGTGGTAGATCAGGAAACTGTCGATGGTGCCGAAGCACAGTTCGCCACGCTCGGCCCGCGCACGGGCGCCCGGAACATGGTCGAGGATCCAGGCGATCTTGGTGGCGGAGAAATAGGCGTCGATCAGCAGGCCGGTCTTGGAGCGCACCAGTTCGGCATGGCCGGCGGCCACCAGATCGTGGCAGAGCGACGCGGTGCGGCGGTCCTGCCAGACGATGGCGCGGTGGATCGGTTCGCCGGTCGCGCGGTCCCACACCACGGCGGTCTCGCGCTGGTTGGTGATGCCGATGGCGGCGATGGACGCGACATCGACCCCCGCCTTCTCCACCGCCCCGCGCGCCACCGCGCGGACGTCGCGCAGGATGTCGGCCGGGTCATGCTCCACCCAACCATCGCCGGGGTAATGCTGCGGAAACTCGCGCCGCGCCTCGGCCAGCGGAGTCCCACGGCCGTCGAACAGGATCGCCCGCGACGAGGTGGTGCCCTGGTCGATGGCGAGGATATGGCCGGCCTTGCTCATGGATGCGTTCCCTCGTGATTTCTTGTGCTTGATAAGAAAGGGGCGGCGACAGCCTTTCGAAGGAATGCCGCCGCCCCAGGGTCACCTCCGGCTCAACCAGGACGAATGCCGGGGTGAGAACCCGTCGCCGCAGCCGCTATCAGCGGGCGCGGCCTTCCTTCCAGGCCTTCAGCAGGTCGTCATAGGCAATGGTCTCGCCCTTGGGCTTCTCGTTGTCCAGCTTGGCCTTCGGAGCGCCCGGCTTGTCGAACCAGACCTTGGCGTCCTCTTCCTTGTTCAGCTGTGGGGCGCACTCGCCGCCGATCTTGGCGCGCTCCATGCGGGACAGCACCTGCTCCATCTGGCTGGCGAGGTTGTCCATCGCCTGCTGCGGGGTACGCTCACCCGTGACCGCCTCGGCGATGTTCTGCCACCACAGCGGCGCCAGCTTCGGGTAGTCCGGCACGTTGGTGCCGGTCGGCGACCACGAAACACGGGCCGGGCTGCGGTAGAACTCGACCAGGCCGCCCAGCTTCGGGGCGGCGGCGGTCATCGGCTCCGAGTTGATGTCGCTCTCGCGGATCGGCGTCAGGCCGACCAGCGTCTTCTTCAGCGACGCGGTCTTCGACACGGTGAACTGGGCATAGAGCCAGGCGGCCTTGCGGCGTTCCAGCGGGGTGGACTTCAGCAGCGTCCAGGAGCCGACGTCCTGGTAGCCCAGCTTCATGCCCTCTTCCCAGTAAGGGCCGTGCGGCGAGGGGGCCATGCGCCACTTCGGCGTGCCGTCGGCGTTGACCACCGGCAGGCCCGGCTTGGTCATGTCGGCGGTGAAGGCGGTGTACCAGAAGATCTGCTGCGCGACGTTGCCCTGGGCCGGCACCGGGCCGGATTCGGAGAAGGTCATGCCCGAGGCTTGCGGCGGCGCGTATTTCTTCAGCCAGTCGATATACTTGGTCAGGGCGTAGACCGAGGCCGGGCCGTTGGTGTCGCCGCCGCGCTTGACGGAGGCGCCGGCCGGCCGGCAGCCCTCGACGCGGAGACCCCACTCGTCCACCGGCTTGCCGTTCGGCAGGCCCTTGTCGCCGGCGCCGGCCATCGACAGCCACGCGTCGGTGAAGCGCCAGCCGAGCGACGGGTCCTTCTTGCCGTAGTCCATGTGACCGTAGACGCGGACGCCGTCGATCTCCTTCACGTCGTTGGTGAAGAACTCGGCGATGTCCTCATAGGCCGACCAGTCCAGCGGGACGCCCAGTTCGTAGCCGTACTTGGCCTTGAACTTCTCCTTCAAGTCGGGGCGGGCGAACCAGTCGGCGCGGAACCAGTAGAGGTTGGCGAACTGCTGGTCGGGCAGCTGGTAGAGCTTGCCGTCCGGACCGGTGGTGAAGCTGGTGCCGATGAAGTCCTTGAGGTCCAGCGTCGGCAGGGTGACGTCCTTGCCCTCGCCCGCCATGAAGTCGGACAGGGCGACCGCCTGGCCGTAGCGGACATGGGTGCCGATCAGGTCGCTGTCGTTGACGTAGGCGTCGTAGACGTTGCGTCCCGACTGCATCTGCGTCTGCAGCTTCTCGATGACGTCGCCTTCCTGGATCAGGTCATGCTTCAGCCGGATGCCGGTCAGCTCGCTGAACAGGCGGGCCAGCGTCTTCGATTCATATTCGTGCGTGGTGATGGTTTCGGAGACGACGTTGATCTCCATGCCCTTGAAGGGCTCGGCCGCCTTCACGAACCATTCCAGCTCCTTCATCTGCTCGTCCTTGGACAGCGTGGAGGGCTGGAGTTCCTCGATGATGCGCTTGGCGACGGTTTCCTGTTCCGGCGTCATGGCGGCGGACGGCGCGGCCGATCCCATCGCCAGCAGAACGCCGATGCCGCCGGCCATCACCGCGCCGGTCAGACGGCGCCGCAGAGTCTGGTGCTGAAGCATGGTTCCTCCCACATGATCGACTTGATGTCGGGTTGACGTTTCGTTTTGCTCTTACCCTCGCGCCCCGGCCTCAGCAGGGACGGCGGATCCCTTGAAAACCCTGTTCCCTCAGCCGAAGCGGATCACGATTGCGATCCACGCGAGCGAGACGGCGAAGGCTCCCCACAGCGACACGTCGGTCGCGGCGAGCCATCCCAGATGGATGAAGGCGCTGCTGAGCAGGCCGATGAACAGGCGGTCGCCGCGGGTGGTGCGCATCGGCAGGAAGCCCTTGGCCTCCACCGTCGGCGACACCACCTCCCACACCGTCATGCCGGCCAGCATCAGGGCGATGCAGACGAAGAAGATTGCGGTCGGCGTGGTCCACGCCATCCATTCCATATCCATGACGCGGGGCCTCCCTCAGACGCGACCCAGGGCGAAGCCCTTGGCGATGTAGTTGCGGACGAACCAGATCACGAGCGCGCCCGGCAGGATGGTCAGCACGCCGGCGGCGGCCAGCAGGCCCCAGTCCATGCCCGACGCGCTGACGGTGCGGGTCATGGTGGCGGCGATCGGCTTGGCGTCGACCGAGGTCAGCGTGCGGGCCAGCAGAAGCTCGACCCAGCTGAACATGAAGCAGAAGAAGGCGGTGACGCCGACGCCGGCCCGGATCATCGGCAGGAACACCGTGCCGAAGAAACGCGGGAAGCTGTAGCCGTCGATGTAGGCCATCTCGTCGATCTCGCGCGGCACGCCTGACATGAAGCCTTCCAGGATCCAGACCGCCAGCGGCACGTTGAACAGGCAGTGGGCCAGCGCCACCGCGATGTGCGTGTCGAACAGCCCGACCGTCTGGTAGAGCTGGAAGAAGGGCAGCAGGAACACGGCCGGCGGCGCCATCTTGTTGGTCAGCAGCCAGAAGAAGACGTGCTTGTCGCCGATGAAGCGGTAGCGCGAGAAGGCATAGGCCGCCGGCAGGGCCACCGTCAGCGAGATGATGGTGTTCAGCGTCACATAGTAGATCGAGTTGATGTAGCCGCTGTACCAGCTGGGATCGGTGAAGATGACGGCGTAATTGCGCAGCGTCGGGTTGTGCGGGTACAGCGTCAGCCCCGACAGGATCTCCTCGTTCGTCTTGAAGGACATGTTGACCATCCAATAGATGGGCAGCATGAGAAAGACGATGTAGCAGACGAGAATGATCGTCCTGTTCGACACCCGTGCCGAGGATCGGCGGATGTTTGCCGGCGCACTCAGCGAACCGGGAGCGAGAACCGCGGCCTTGCTCATTTCTTCTCTCCCTCGCCGGTGCGGGTGATGATGGTGTAGAAGATGAAGCTGAACAGCAGCACGATCAGGAAGTAGACGATGGAGAAGGCCGCGGCCTTGCCGATGTCGAACTGACCCACCGCCATCTGCGTCAGATACTGGCTGAGGAAGGTGGTGGAGTTGCCGGGACCGCCGCCGGTCAGCACGAAGGGCTCCGTGTAGATCATGAAGCTGTCCATGAAGCGCAGCAGCACCGCGATGATCAGGACGCCGCGCATCTTCGGCAGCTGGATGTAGCGGAACACCGCCCATTTGGAGGCGCCGTCGATCTTGGCGGCCTGATAGAAGGCCGGCGGGATCGACTGCAGGCCGGCGTAGCACAGCAGCGCCACCAGGCTGGTCCAGTGCCAGACGTCCATGACCAGCACGGTCAGCCAGGCGTGGACCGAGTTGTTGGTGTAGTTGTAGTCGATGCCGATGGCGCGGAAGGTGGCGCCCAGGAGGCCGATGTCGCCGCGGCCGAAGATCTGCCAGATGGTGCCGACCACGTTGAACGGGATCAGCAGCGGTAGGGCCAGCAGCACCAGCGTCAACGACGTCTTGGCGCTGCGACCGCCGGGCATGCCGAGCGCGATCAGGATGCCCAGCGGGATCTCGATCGCCAGCACCGCCAGCGAATAGATGATCTGGCGGATCAGCGCGTCGTGCAGCCGCTCGTCGGCCAGCACCGCGGAGAACCATTCGGTGCCGACGAAGAAGGTCTGGCCGGGGCCGAAGATCTCCTGCACCGAATAATTGACCACCGTCATCAGCGGAATCACCGCGCTGAAGGCGACGATCAGAAAGACCGGGATGATGAGGAACCAAGCCCGGTTGTCCTGGACCTTATCCATGGCTCTTGGCTCCTTAACCGACCAGATGGCTGTCGCGGTAGAGCTTGGTCCACCGGGTGGGGAAACGGATGGCGGCGTCGAGCGCCGGGATTTCCTGCTCCTCGCTCAGCCGGGCCTTCAACGTGTGGCAGCCCAGACGCACCGTCGCCAGCTTGGAGGTGCCGAGGTCGTCCACTCCGGTGACCTGCACCGGAATGGCGCCGGCGCTGCCACTGCGCGTCAACTCCAGGAATTCCGGGCGGATGCCCAGCTCGAACTTGCCGCCGACCGCCGGAACGGCACGGTCCGGCAGCGGGATGGAGATTCCATCGACCAGCGCGTGATCGTTGCCCAGTGTGCAGGGCATCAGGTTGATGCCGGGACTGCCGATGAAATAGCCGACGAAGGTGTGCAGCGGGTTCTCGAACAGCTCCTGCGGGGTGCCGAGCTGGACCATGGCGCCTTCGTACATCACCGCGACCTTGTCGGCGAAGGTCAGCGCCTCCACCTGGTCGTGGGTCACGTAGATCATGGTCAGCCGGTATTCCTCATGGATCTGGCGCAGCTTGCGCCGCAGGATCCACTTGGTGTGCGGGTCGATGACGGTCAGCGGCTCGTCGAACAGGATCGCCGCAACGTCTGAGCGTACCAGACCGCGGCCCATGGAGATCTTCTGCTTGGCGTCCGGCGTCAGGCGCTGGGCGCGTTTCTTCAGGTCGGCGGTCAGGTCCAGCGCCTCCGCCACCTGCCGAACCCGGCGGTCGACATCCGCGGCCGGAACCTTGCGGTTGCGCAGGGGGAAGGCGAGATTCTCGTACACCGTCATGGTGTCGTAGATCACCGGGAACTGGAACACCTGGGCGATGTTGCGCTCTTCGGGGGTACAGCGGGTCACGTCCAGCCCGTCGAACAGCACCCGCCCCTCGCTGGGCACCAGCAGGCCGGAGATGATGTTCAGCAGCGTGGACTTGCCGCAGCCCGACGGCCCCAGCAGCGCATAGGCCTTGCCGTCCTCCCATTCCTGCGACAGCCGGCGCAGCGCGTAGTCCTCAGGCCGGGTGGGGTGCGGGTGGTAGGAGTGGCCGAGATTGTCGAATTGGATGGTCGCCATCGCTCCCGCCTCCCTTAAGCGATGTTGCGCAGCGCGCCGCGCCGCCAGTTGGGTGCCGCCACCAGTTGCCCGGCGGTGGAGAAGACGAAGATGCGGTCGGGATCGGCATAGACCTGAATCTCGCTGCCGATGGGATGGCTGTGCACCCCGTCCTCACGCGCGATCAGCGTGGTGCCGCCATGGTGCAGGTGGATGAAGGTCTCCGACCCGCTGATCTCCGACAGTTCCACCCGCCCCTTGATCGGCACCAGCCGCTCGTTCCGGCGCAGGACCGTCAGGTGGTTGGCGCGGATGCCGACCTTGCAGGGTCCGGCCGGCAGGTTGCGGTCATGGGCCGACAGCGGCAGGCTGGTGCCGTCGGACAGCGCAACCCGGTCGTTGGTCAGGATCGCGTCCACCACGTTCATCGGCGGGTCGCTGAACACCGCGGCGCATTCCAGCGAGACGGGGGCATGGAACACGGTGCCGGTCAGCCCGGTCTGCAGCATCCGCCCCTCATGCAGGACCGTGACGCTGCCACCGAGGATCAGCGCCTCCTGCGGTTCGGTGGTGGCGTAGACCACCGTGGTCTTGCCGTCGGCGAAGATGTCCCGCAACTCGGCGCGCAGCTCCTCGCGCAGCTTGTAGTCCAGGTTGACCAGCGGTTCGTCCAGCAGAAGCAGGCCGGCGCCCTTGACCAACGCGCGGGCGATGGCGCAGCGCTGTTGCTGGCCGCCCGACAGTTCGGCCGGAAGCCGATCAAGGTAAGGGTCGATCCGCAGCATGGCGGCGGTGCCGCGCACCTTGGCGTCGATCTCCGCCTTGTCCTTGCCCTGGCGGCGCAGCGGCGAGGCGATGTTCTCGTAGACCGTCATCGCCGGGTAGTTGATGAACTGCTGATAGACCATCGCCACGTCGCGATGGCGCACCGACGCGCCGGTCACGTCCTTGCCGTTCTCCAGCACGCGCCCGGCGGTCGGCTTGTCCAGCCCGGCCATCAGCCGCATCAGCGTCGTCTTGCCGGCCAGCGTCCGCCCCAGCAGGACGTTGAAGCTGCCGGGTTGCAGTTCCAGCGACAGGGGGTGGAGATGCTGCTCGGCGCCGACGCGCTTCGCCACGCCTTCCAGTGTGAGTGTCACCGCAATCCTCCCATCGACCGCAGGCCGGAGCTTTCCCCCGTGTCCCTGTTGGCCGTTGCTTCGCGGCGCCGGTCGAACCAGCCGCCGATGGCTTCCCGGACATTTGCGTCCAGGTGCAGCCCAAGTTTGGAGCGCCGCCACAGGAAGTCGTCGCCGGACATGGCGAATTCCTCCCGCATGGCGTAGTCGAGTTCGGCTTCAAAGACGCCGCCCCCGAAATCGATGCCCAGGCCGTCCAGCCCCTTGGCGTCGCCCAGCAGCCGGTCGACCCGCGTGCCGTAGGCCCGCGCCAGCCGGTTGGCCAGCGCCTCCGGTAGCCAGGGCCGGCGCCGCTTCAGACCGGCCAGGAAGCCGGCGAAATCGGCGTCGGCGATGTCGCCGCCCGGAAGCGGCGCGTCAGCCGTCCAAGTAACGCCCTCCTTGCCCAGCGCCCGGCCCAGCTTCTCCGTCGCCTCCTCCGCCAGCCGTCGGAAGGTGGTGATCTTGCCGCCGAAAATCGACAGCATCGGCGCCTCGCCGGCCGGCTCGTCCATCTCCAGCACATAATCGCGGGTGACCGCCGAGGCGTTGCCGCTGGCGTCGTCGAACAGCGGGCGGACACCGCTGTAGGTCCAAACCACATCGCTTTCGCGCACGGGATTCGCGAAATAGCGCGACACCGCCCGGCACATGTAGGTGATTTCCTCAGGGGCGATCGCCACCGCACCGGGATCGCCCGAATAATCGAGGTCCGTGGTGCCGATCAGGGTGAAATCACGTTCGTACGGGATGGCGAAGACGATGCGGCGGTCGTCGTTCTGGAAGATGTAGGCGTGTTCGCCTTCGAACATCTTGCGAACGACGATGTGGCTGCCCTTCACCAGTCGCACCGACTTGTCGACGGTGACGCCGGTGCGCTTGGCGATCATCTCCCGCACCCAGGGGCCGGCGGCATTGACCAGCGCGCGGGCGCGGACCACGCGGGCGGCGCCCGTGTTCACGTCGACCAACGTCGCTTCCCACAAGCCATTGCGGCGTTCGGCCTTGTCGCAGCGGGTGCGGGTCAGGATCTCCGCCCCACGGGTCTTCGCGTCCATCGCGTTCAGCACGACCAGCCGGCTGTCCTCCACCCAGCAGTCCGAATATTCGAACGCCTTGGTGAAGCCGCCCGACAGCGGCCTTCCGGCCGGCGAACTGGTCAGGTCGACACCGTGCGAGCCCGGCAGCAGCTTGCGCTTTCCCAAATGATCGTAAAGGAACAGGCCGATGCGCACCATCCAGGCCGGGCGCATGCTGCTGTCATGGGGCAGGACAAAGCGCATCGGCCAGATGATGTGCGGAGCGGCGCGCAAAAGCACCTCGCGCTCCTGCAGCGCTTCGCGCACCAGACGGAATTCGTAATATTCGAGATAGCGCAGGCCGCCATGGATCAGCTTGGTGCTGGCCGACGAGGTGGCGCCCGCAAGGTCGCCCTGTTCGCACAGCACCACCGACATCCCGCGCCCGACCGCGTCGCGGGCGATGCCCGCCCCGTTCACGCCGCCGCCGACGATCAGAAGGTCGGTAACTGCGGACTCGTTTGCCATGAGTTCCTCTCCGTACCGCGCCGGTTCCTCGCGAACCCGGCTGCTTTCGTTTCGGAACATATGATGTTCGTTCGCGGTTGAAAAGGAAAATGTTTGTTCAGCGGACCATGCTTTGACGCTACGCCGGTTTGCTCCCGCTGGCTACGGGGAAATGGAGGGGGGACGTGAGCGGGACGATGAGCGCGGCAGGTCGTCGGACTACCTTCGAATGGCGGTGCGCTTTCGTTACCGAATATGCTTGTCTAGCAAACAGTCTTGCCCTTACGGTGAGGCTCGCGCTCTGCGGCGGATCGACCGGCGGCGGCGCAGTCACCCGCTTTTCGCTTTGACCCATTCCGCACATCTGATTCACTGACGCCCCTTCAAAGACCGGAGACAGCCCCCCGATGGACGCGCGCCTGGACGCCGAACGCCGCCAGCAGGAGATCGTGACCCTGGTCCATGCCAAGGGCATGGTTCAGATTCAGTGGCTGGCCGAACATTTCGACGTTACGCCGCAGACCATCCGCCGCGATATCGAACATCTGGCCGGCCAGTCCGCCGTCCGGCGCTTCCGCGGCGGCGTCACCGTGCCGTCGAGCGTGGAGAACATCGCCTATTCCACCCGCCAGACCCTGATGGCGGAGGAAAAGCGCCGCATCGCCGAACTGGTCGCCCGCCATGTGCCGGAGGACGCCTCGCTGTTCCTCAACATCGGCACGACGACGGAGGCGGTGGCCCAGGCGCTGCTCGGCCACAAGCGGCTGCGGGTTCTGACCAACAACCTGAACGTCGCCACCATCCTGCACAAGAACACCAGCTTCGCCCTGTCGATCGCCGGCGGTCTCGTGCGCGAGCGCGACGGCGGCATCATCGGCGAGGCGACGGTGGAGTTCATCCGCCGCTACAAGGTCGACATCGGCATCATCGGCATCAGCGGCATCGATTCCGAAGGCGACCTGCTGGACTACGACGAGCAGGAGGTCCGCGTCGCCCGCGCCATCATCGAAAGCTCGCGCCGCGTCTTCCTGGTCACCGACCACACCAAGTTCGGCCGCAACGCCATGATCCGCATGGCCGACGTCAGCGTGCTCGACGCCCTGTTCACCGACCGCCTGCCGCCGCCGGAACTGATGGAAGTGCTGGGCAACGCCGACTGCCAGGTCCACGTCGCCGACGGCACCGAGGCGTCCAACGGGGACAGCGAAGACTCCGAGGACTGACGCGGAAGCCTCCGTTTCGTTGAAACAGCTTCAAAAGAATCAGACCGATCCTGGCCCCACAGCCATTGGATTGATGTTTGCCCGCTGACAAAGCCCCTCTCCCCTTGTGGGAGAGGGGTTGGGGTGAGGGGTAGCAAACCGTTGACTCCCTTTGACTTCCAGTCGCCTGCACCCCTCATCCCAACCCTTCTCCCACAAGGGGAGAAGGGCATCCGAAACGCAAAGCCGTCGCCCTGAACTCAAGCATCCATGCCCCGTCTGCGACCCCGATGCCGCTTGCCGAAGCGGGGCATCGCCTCCACTCTGTGATGTTGGGCCTTGTGCAAGCGGTTGGCCCGGCAAACAGAGATGAGTAGGTGTGCGGTGATCATCGAAAGCGACCTCAAGCTCGACTTCAAGGATGTGCTGATCCGGCCGAAACGCAGCACGCTGCAGAGCCGCAATGACGTGGACGTCAACCGGACCTTCACCTTCCTGCACACCCAGCGCGACTGGACCGGCTTCCCGCTGATCGCCGCAAACATGGACGTCACCGGCAGCATGGGCATGGCGCGTGCGCTGTCGCGCTTCGGCGCCATGACCGCCCTGCACAAGCACTACAAGGCTGACGAGTTGGCCGCCTTCTTCCGCGAGGAGGCGGAGTCCACCGTGCAGTCGAACGTCTTCTATTCGATGGGCATCGCCGACGCCGACCACGACAAGTTCCAGGCGGTGAAGGCCAAGGCGCCGGTGGGGAAGATCTGCCTGGACGTCGCCAACGGCTATACCGAGCGCTTCGTCGAGGTGATCGCCCGCCTGCGCGAGGAGAATCCGGACACTGTCATCATGGCCGGCAACGTCGTCACCGGCGACATGACGGAGGCGCTGCTGCTGGCCGGCGCCGACATCGTCAAGGTCGGCATCGGGCCGGGGTCGGTCTGCACCACCCGCAAGATGACCGGCGTCGGCTATCCCCAGCTGTCGGCCATCATCGAATGCGCCGACGCCGCGCACGGGCTGAAGGGACAGGTCTGCGGCGACGGCGGCTGCACGGTGCCGGGCGACATCTCCAAGGCCTATGGCGCCGGCGCCGACTTCGTCATGCTGGGCGGCATGCTGGCCGGCCATGACGAGTGCGAGGGCGAGGTCCGCTACGAGGACCGCGACGGCAACCGCGTGCCCGTCGCCATGACCTTCTACGGCATGTCGTCGGACACGGCGATGCACAAATATTCCGGCGGCGTCGCCTCCTACCGTGCCTCGGAAGGCAAGACGGTGGATGTCCCCTATCGCGGCCCGGTGGAGAACACGATGCAGGAGATCATGGGCGGCGTGCGCAGCATGATGACCTACATCGGCGCCACCCGGCTGAAGGAGGTGCCGAAACGCACCACCTTCGTCCGCGTCGGCGCCCAGTTGAACACCGTGTTCGGGGGCTGATCCGCGCCGGTGCCGCATGGCTGATCCCTGCCGGACACGTCGTCCGATTCTTGTCTCTTGGTCCCGTTCCGTTCTACTGATTGGGTGAGCGGCGAATCGGACTTTGCGGGAACGAGAGTGCTTATGGACGGGGTGCCCGGCAGCGGAGCGGACGTCATCCGCGCCCAATTGCCGACCCTGCCGGACACGCCCGGCGTCTATCGGATGCTGGCGGCCGACGGGTCGGTCCTTTATGTCGGCAAGGCGAAGAACCTGAAGCGGCGGGTGGCCAGCTACACCCGGACCGACGGGCTGCCCAACCGCACCCGGCGGATGGTGTCGCTGACCCGGTCCATGGAATTCGTCACCACCCACACCGAGGCCGAGGCGCTGCTGCTGGAAGCGAACCTGATCCGCAGCCTGCTGCCGCCCTTCAACATCCTGGTGAAGGACGACCGCTCCTTCTCCTATATCGTCATCGGAAAAGGACACGACTTCCCCCGCCTGATGCAACATCGCGGCAGCGCCGAGCGCCGCGGCACGACAGGCAAGGGCAACCGCCGGGACTCCGACCTGTTCGGCCCCTACGCCTCGCCGCATCTGGTCGGCATGACCATCGCCGCCCTGCAGCGCGCTTTCCTGCTGCGGACCTGCGACGACGGGGTATTCGCCTCGCGCACCCGCCCCTGCCTGCAACACCAGATCAAGCGCTGCTCCGCCCCCTGCGTCGGCCGCGTCAGCGAGGAGGAATACGCTGATCAGGTGCAGGGCGTGCGCGATGTGCTGTCCGGCCGCAGTGCGGAGGTGCAGGCGGAATTCGCCCGCCACATGACCGACTGTTCCGACCGGCTGGAATATGAGGACGCCGCCCGCTGGCGCGACCGCATCCGCGCCCTGACCGCGCTGCAGAGCCGCCAGGACATCAATCTGGAGGACACGCTGGGCGATGCCGACGTTCTGGCCCTGCACCGCGAAGGAGGCGCGGCCTGCGTCCAGGCCTTCTTCTTCCGCGGCGGGCGCAACCAGGGCACCCGTGCCTTCTTCCCCCGCATCGACGCGGAGGAGGAACCCGGCGACATCCTGGCCGCCTTCGCCGCCCAACTCTATGCCGACACCCCGCCGCCGGCCTTGCTGCTGCTGAGCGACCCGGTCGAGTCACCGGAGTTGCTGGAGGAAGCACTGAGCCTGTCAGCCGGCCACCGCGTCGCCGTGGAATGCCCGAAGCGCGGGGCGAAGCGCCGCGCGGTCGAACACGCGCAGACCAACGCCCGCGACGCTCTAGGCCGCCGGCTGGCCGAACGGTCCACCCAGGCAACGCTGCTGGAGGGGGTGGCGCGCGTCTTCGGCCTGCCCGCCGCCCCGCGCCGCATCGAGATCTACGACACCTCTCACATCCAGGGCTCGTTCCCGGTCGGCGCGATGGTGGTGGCCGGGCCGGAGGGGTTCCAGCGCAACGCCTACCGCCGCTTCCACATCCGCGATCCTGAGGCCGCCGGCGACGATTACGCCATGCTGCGCGAGACCTTCACCCGCCGTTTCCACCGCAGCAGCGAGGCCGGCCGCGATTCCGGGCAATGGCCCGACCTCGTCCTGATCGACGGCGGGCTGGGGCAGTTGAATGCGGTGAAGGACGAACTGGCGATGCTGCAGATCACCGATATCCCGCTGGTCGCCATCGCCAAGGGGCCGGACCGCAATGCCGGGCGCGAGCGATTCTTCCGCCCCGGCCAGCCGCCGCTGACCCTGGCGCCCAATGACCCGGTGCTGCATTTCCTGCAAAGGCTGCGCGACGAGGCCCACCGTACCGCCATCGACAGCCACCGCGCCCGCCGCATGAAGGCGATGTCGCACACGCGCATCGATGGCATTCCCGGCATCGGTCCGACCCGCAAGAAGGCGCTGCTCCACCATTTCGGCAGCGCCACCGCCGTGGCATCCGCCGGATTGAAGGATCTGGAAGCCGCCCCGGGCATCAGCGAGGCCATTGCGCGGAAGCTCTACGAGCATTTCCACGGATAGGAGTTACGGCACCGCCTTCCCCGTGAACGGGTTCCAGCCCAGCGCCGCCAGCGCCGCCCAGGCGGTGGCGCCCAGATGCGGGCGGCGGTAATAGAGGAAGTCGTCGGTCTTGCTGTCCGGTCCGATGGCAAGGCCGGTCGACAGCACCTGCGGCCGGGTGGCGTAGAGATAGCCGCCGGGGCTGATCTCCTTCAGCAATTCGCCGAACAGCCGGTCCGCATCGGCACGGCGGCCGACGACGCGGTAGGCGAGCGCCGCCTGCGCCGTGCCCTCCACCCACATGCCGTCGCGGTCGTCGTTGAAGTCAAAGCCGCCATCGGCGCCATGGGCGCGCTCGGCATAGGACAGCGCGGCACGCCAGGGCTCCGGCGCCTTCGGCAGCAGCAGCGGCCAGAGCTGGGCGTCGAGACCGGAGGTGGAGGTGCTGACCGTCACGCCGTCCGGCCCGGTGCCGATGGGGAAATGGTCGCCGCCGGCCGTCCACAGCGTGTCGAGGAAGGCGCGCGCCTCGCGCTCCGGACCGGCAAAATCGCCGCCGAGCCAGCCGAACAGGGCAACGAGGTCGGTGTTGTGCTCCGTCGATTTCCAGGTCAGCGGCTGCGGCGCGTCGTCGAACCCCTGCAGGCCGCCGTTGAAGCCGCCGGGGCCGCGCGGATCGCGGGTGTGCTCGACCACCCAGCGCGCCAGTTCGCCCGCACCGTCGCGGAACCGGGTTTGGCCGGTCGACTCCGCCAGCGTCAGCAGAGCCAGCCCGGCCCAGGCGACGTTGCCGGTCGCGGTGCCGACCTGATAGGGGTCCTCGCCCCAATGGTTGCCGACGGCATCCCACCAGCCGTTGGGCGGGATCGGCCGCTGTTTCTGCGCGCCCGCCCTGTAGGTATTGCGCAGCCGTCCCTTCCAGCCGGCGCGATCGAGCGACACCGCATCCAGCAGCGCCTCGCCGATGCGCAAGGCACGGTCCTGCCGGCCGCAGGCGGTCAGCGCCATGATCGCCAGCGCGTTGTCGTAGGTGAAGGCGGCGTTGGACAGCGCCGGCTCCGAAGTGGGGCCGGGGGCGTAGGAATTGTCGTAGCTGCGCAGAAACAGCGGCCCGCGCCCCGAGACCTCATCGACCCGCGACGCGAGCGTGGCGCAGGTCTTCTGAGCCAGGTCCTTCGCCGGAGGGACGGGAGCGGCAGAGGCGGGAAGGGTCATGACGGCGGAAATCCCGAAGACGACCGCCGCCAGTGCGGCGCTGCGAAACCGTCCGGCCCGCAACGGGAGCACTCGCTTGACGCAGATACGCTTTGACATCGACACCGCCGGCCAGTTCCAGAAAGGTCCAGATATGGCCCTTTTACCGACCGGCGGCAACCGAACGGGAGTGGAAGCCCGCCTTTACAGCGGCGCCAGCCCCGCCATCATGTGCTTCTTGCGGTCGGCGTAGACGCTGCCCAACTCTGCGGCGCGGGAGTCGTCGAGGACGTCCTTGGCCTCCTCGAACAGCTCCTCCTCCTCCTCGTCCAGGTGGTGGCGGACCAGTTCGCCCAGAACCTGGAGCTTTTCCTTCCAGCCGCTGTCGCTGGTCTTCATCGCGTTCAACTCGTCCAGCAGGCCGTTGATCAGGTGATGCTCGTTCAGCCCCTCGATGGTTTCAGACTTCGCCTCCTTGGCCTTCTTCAGCGAGGCGTAGAACACGCCTTCCTCGACCTTGGAGTGGGCCCACAGCTCGCGCTGCAGCTCCTCGAACACGGCGCGACCGCTGCCGTTGGCCTTCTCGGTCTGATCGAGAAGGCTGCGGATGGTGTCGTGATCGGTCTTGATGCGGGCGAAGATATCGGCCTGGGTACCGGTGGTCTTGCTGGCCATCGTCGGGGTCCTTGGCAATTGTCGGGGGCGGCCGCCTGAGAGCGGTCGCGAAAAAGCTTGCCAATAGAACCCCGCCGCGGCCGGACTGTTCCCGGCGACCGGCGCCGCCCTTTCAGCCCTGCGGCCCTTTCAGCCCTGCGGATGCGTTTCCACGAATTCCCGCAGTGTGTGCATCAGCTCTACCGCATGGGCGACCTGCCCGTGGGCACAGGCCTCCGCGATGTCGTCGGCGATGATATGGGCGATGCGGTCGGGCCCGCCGGGGCAGTGGGCAAGGCAATGGCCCATCTCCACCGCAACCATTTCCGGCAGATGTTCGTGTTCGGCAATCGCGTCGATCTCGGCTTCGGTGAGATCGCTCAGCGCGATGCAGTCCTTGATCGTCAACATGGCGCGTTCCTCCCAGGAACGGCCGGGCCTCCCTGCGGACAGGGGCGGATCGGTTCGGCTGGAACGCCCGCCTTGAAACGGCCGTCGCCGCAGGGCATCCCCGCCCGATTGGGCGGCGGGGATGCCGCGCGGCCGAAGACCGGCAAAGATCAGTGAGCCATCAGAACCGGCAGCCCGGCGTGGTTCAGCACGTAGCGCGTGACACCGCCCAGGATCATTTCCCGCATCCGGCTGTGGCCATAGCCGCCCATAACAAGCAGGTCGGCGCCCAGCTCCACGGCTTTCTTGGTGACCGTCTCCCCAACGGGTTCCGATCCCGGATGCAATATAGTTAACTCAGGGTTAACGCCTTGCCAAGCGAGATAATCGGTAATGCGGCGTCCTGTCGCGGCCTCCGTCACCGAGGTCTCGGCGGTCAGCACCACCGCGCGCTCGGCGCTGCGCAGGAAGGGCAGTGCCGCGGCGACGGCGCGGGTCGCCTCCGCCTTGCCGTTCCAGGCGACGGCGACGGTGCGGCCGATCTCCGCCGGCAGATCCTTCGGCACCAGCAACACCGGCCGGGCGGAGCCCAGCAGCGCCGTTTCCATGGTGGTGTAGCCCTGGGTATCGGCCTCGATGGAGGTGTGGGCGCAGACGATCAGGTCGGACAGGCGGCCTTCCGCCGGCACCAAATCCTCAACCCGCCCGACGACCTCGCGCCAGGCGGCGGACGGCGCCTCCACCCCGCCGGGGACGTCGCGCAGCTCGATCCCGGCTTCGGCGATCACCGTGTCGAAATGCCGGCGCGCGGCGGCGCGATGGTTGTTCGACTCCGACTCCGCCGCGCGCATGATCTCGTCCACCATGGCGCCGGACATGCCCTCGCCCAGCATCGGCACGGCATCGCGCGGGTCGAGGCGCACGAACAGGGCGACGATATGCGCGTCGAAATCCTTCGCAACCGCGACCGCGCCTTTGAGGGCCACCGGATCGTTGTCACTGCCGCACAGCGGCACAAGGATGGTCTTGTAGGTCATGGACTCCTCCCGGACCGGTTCGAGCGGCCCTTCCCGGACGGCTCCGGTCCGCCCGCCGGTGCGGCGGGGCATTCACCGTGCCGTCGTTCGCCCCATCATCATACCGGTATGGTCGTAACGGTCCACGGCCCGGGGCGGAGCCGTCGACTTTCGACATTCGGCCCTTAACATGTTGTCCGTCCTGGAATTAGGCCAAGCTTGCGCGGGCGTCGTCCAGCACATCCGCTGCAACCCTGCCAGCATCCAGGCGCGTCCAATCGATTGTGCCCAAATCATAGCTTTCCTGCCGTTCCACCACGTCGGCGGTGGCGTCTGACGCGTCGTTGCGACGATTGGCCACACGCTCCACCCGTGCGGTCAACGGCGCCTCCAGCCAAATCCCGTCGAATCGCACGCCGGCATCCGCGGCGACCGAGGCGAGGCGGCAGCGCTCCTCCGGCCGGGCGCTGACCGCATCGACCAGCACCGCATGCCCGGCGGCCAACACGGCGGCGGCCCGCCGGTACAGTTCGGCATAGACCCGCTCCGTCACGGCCGGGGCATAGCCGCCCTCCGGCAGCCGGTCGGTGTCGGACACGCCGCACAGCCGCTTGCGCAGCACGTCCGTGCGCAGGACCACCGCACCGGGCGCCGGTCCCAGGCCGGGGGCGAGCCCTTCGGCAAGGCGCGTCTTGCCGGTGCCGGACAGGCCGCCGACAGCGACCAGCCGCGCCGGTGCCGGGTCGAGCGCCGCAAGCGCATGATCCAGATACCGCCGCGCCACCTCCGCCAGACCGGAAGCGGTGCCACCCAGCCGCAGTGCGGCGGCCAGCACCTTGGCCCGCACAGCTGCGCGAAGCGACAGGAACAGCGGCAGCGCCGCCAGCCCACCATAATCCCCCGTCTCCTCCAGATATCGGTTCAGCACCACGTTGCCGAGCGGCCGCAACCCCCGGTGGTCGAGATCCATCAAGAGAAAGGCGAGGTCGTAGAAGACGTCGGCGACCGCCAGCGCCTCGTCGAACTCGATGGCGTCGAACAGGGTCGGCTCGCCGTCCAGCAGGACGATGTTGCGCAGATGCAGGTCGCCATGCCCGTGCCGGACGAAGCCGGTCCGCCGCCGCTCCTCCAGCAGCGGCGCCAGCCGGTCGAGCGCCGCGGCGGTGTGCCCCGCCAGCCGTGCCACCAGGGCTTCGGGGAACAGGTCGGGGGAGGCGCGCAGATCCTCCAGATTGCCGTCGGCGACCGCCCGCATCGCCTCCGCGCCGCCGCCATCCGGCCTGGGGGCGGCCTCGCGATGGAAGGCGGCGATCCGTTCGGCCAGCCGGCGCATCAGGTCGGGGGTCAGCAGGTGCCGCTCCGCCATGCGGTCGAGCAGCGCGTCGTCCGGGAAACGCGTCATCGACACCAGCCAATCGACCGCCTCGCCTGCGCCGTCGCCGGCATCCAGGAACAGCCGCCCGTCGGCGCCGCGGCGGAGTGCCACCACGTCCCGATAGAGCGCAGGCGCGGTGCGGCGGTTGATCGCCAGTTCAGCAAGACAGGCGGCGTGGCGCTTCTCCACCGTCGAGTAATCGAGATAGGGATAGCGCACCGCGCGCTTCAGCTTCAACGCGCGGTCACCGGCCAGGAAAACCAGGGCGGCATGGGTGTCGATCCGCTCCACCGCCTGACCGCCATGGCTGTGCGGATCGCCCAGGAAGGCGATCGCCTCTTCCTGCTGGCCATGGCCCTGCCGCGGGCTCGGGCGCCGATCGACGGGATGTGCGGTCATGACGTGATGGTAACAGAGCCGCGCCCCGCCCCGCTCCTGCTTTCATGGTTGAAACGCCGATGCCAGTCACGACATCCTAGGGGTAGCGCCGATACACCATGGGACGAGGGCCACGCCCCATCGTTATAGTGGCCGGACCGCATGGTCGGGACTGCTTATTTGAGCCGACGCGTCACCGGAGGGTGCCCGTGAACCGCCTGTTCAGCCGCCTGACGCACAGCATGCCCGCCGCGGCCCGGACCGGCGCGGTCGCCGGTGCGCTCGTCTGCATCCTTGCGGGACCAGTTGCCGCGGAGATCATCGACGCCGACGGGCGATTCGGCAATTGGGCGCTGGGCGGCCTCGCCTACAGCCTGCAGCCGCCGGCAGACAGCAGCCTCACCGTCCTCAACAGCAAGATGAGGATCGGCACCTCGCTGATCCCGCAGATCGAGGGCTACGCCAGCGTGCAGCCCTGGATCGGGCCGGGCACTGGAAGCAGCCTGACCCCGCGTGGCGCCGTGACCGGGCTGGCCGGCGGGCTGCCCGGCACGGGAAGCGCAGGTGTTTCCGGCGGGCTGGCCGGCATCATGGGCGGCGTGCTGATCGACATCCCGCTCGGCTCCTTCGTCTTCACGCCCAGTGTCGGCGCCGGCACCCTGCCCACCGTGCGGCGGGACGGCGCGCCCACCACCGAATTCCGCTCGCAGCTGGAACTGGGATATCAATTCGACAACAACTCCCGCTTCAGCCTGGGCTACAGCCGCATCGTCAATGATGCCGCCGCAGGGGATCCGGCGGCGGGAACCAACAACGTCTTTGGCTTTTATTACCGTTTGCCTTTCGGCGGCCCCTGACCCCGCCGGCGCGACAGGACATCGTGTCGCGGCGTCTGGCGGTGGGAAAACGCGCGCGGCAGTAGCGTCTTAACTGCATTTTAAACATGGTTGGCTCAAGTGGGTTCGGACCGAACGCTCCCCGGGGAACCCACCATGGCCACCAAGCGCAAGACCGCCGCCTCCGCTGCTCCCGCAACCGCTCCTTCCGCTGCCGCACCCGTGTTCGAAGCGCCGGTGGAAAGCTGGGCCGACACCATTCTGCGGACCAACTTCGCGTCGGTGGAACAGGACAGCATCGTCCTGCTGCAGGCGGCCAGCAGCCTTCTGGAATCGGATTCGCCGGATCCGGACAAGGTCAACATCGCGCTGGACCAGAACCTGAAGCTGTGGATCGCGATCAAGACCGTCCTGCTGAACGACGACTGCCCGGTCGAGCCTGAGGTGAAGGCCAACCTGCGCAATCTGGCGCAGTATGTCGTCTCCACCACCATGCTGGCGACCCAGGGCGCCATCGAGACGAGCAAGCTGGTCTCGCTGGCCCGCCTGAACATGAACATCGCCGAGGGCCTGCTGAGCGGCCAGCGCAACCGGATGATCCAGGAACGCGCCTATCAGATCTGGGAAGAGGACGGCCGCCCGGAAGGATGCGAGCAGGAGCACTGGCTGCGCGCCGAGGCCGAGATCACCGGCCTGTTCAAAGTTTAAGCTCCTCAGCCAGTTAGACGGCGGGTCGGGCGGGTTTTCGCAACGCCGCCATACCCCGCGGACATGACCGCCCGCGTCGCGACACCGTGACGCGGGCGGTTTCGCTTGGTAGGCTCGGGGCACCGTGACAGTCCCGCCGCAAACCCTCTCCAAACCGCACAAGCGCATCGACAACACCCCGCTCGGCATCGGTTCGATGCTGGCGTCGGTGCTGTTCTTCTCGCTGATGAACGTCCTGGCGAAGCTCCTGATGGATCGCTTCCCGGTGACCGAAGTGATGTTCTTCCGCAGCCTGTTCGCGCTGATCCCGGTCTGCCTGTCGATCCATCTGGGCAAGGGCTTCGCGTCCACGCTGTACACGCGCCACCCCTGGGGCCATATGGGACGGTCGCTGATCGGGCTGACCACCATGGTCGCCATGTTCTGGTCGTTCCACCTGCTGCCGCTGGGCGATGCCATCGCGCTGAACTTCGCCGCCCCGCTGTTCCTCACTGCGCTCTCCGTCCCACTGCTCAGCGAGAAGGTCGGCATCCACCGCTGGAGCGCGGTGCTGGTCGGCTTCGCCGGCGTGCTGATCATCGTGCAGCCCAGCGGCGACGTGCTGAACCTGGGGGCCATCATCGCGCTAGCCGGCGCGCTGACCAACGCGCTGGCGATGATCGCCATCCGCCAGTTGAGCCGGACGGAGCCGCCGGACACCATCGTCTTCTATTTCACACTGCTGACCACCGTCCTGCTGGGGTTGACCCTCCCCTTTTCCTGGGTCACGCCGGAGCCGATGGACTGGCTTCTGCTGGTGGCGACCGGCCTGCTGGGCGGCTGCGGGCAGCTGGCGCTGACGCGAGCCTATTCGCTGGCGCCGGCCGCGGTGGTGGCGCCGCTGAACTACACCTCGCTTCTGCTGGCGGTCGGCTTCGGCTGGCTGATGTGGGGGGAAGTGCCGACCGGCACCATGGTGATCGGGGCCGCGGTGGTGATGGCGAGCGGCCTGTACATCCTGCATCGCGAGACCCGGCGCCGCGCCACCCCGACGCAGCCGCTGCCGCCCGGCGACGGCGACTGACCACCCAAGCGCCTGTTCCGGCAACGGATTTTCGCGCCATAGTTTCGCCATTGCGCAATGATGGGCTGTACCATCGCGCCGGTGGGCAAAATCCATCGGCGGCGCCTATATGATTGGCGTGCGCAGCAGTATCGGTGGGCGGCGGCGGACCGGCTGCATTTCGGCGCGGAGGGGGCGGCATGAAGCAGAACGAGCGACGCGGCGACTCCGGACCCGGCGACAGCCGGCCTGCCGACGGCATTCGGCAGGGCGATGGCGTGCGGGAACCGCGCTTCCGACTGGCCCAGGCGCGCGCGGCGCTGTTATGGGAACGGCTTGGGCCGGCGCTGTGGGCGCCGCTGTCCGTGCTGGGCGCCTTCCTGGCACTGGCCCTGCTGAATCTGCTGATCCTGTTGCCGGGGTGGCTGCATGCGCTGGCGCTGCTGGCGCTCGCCGCGGCCTTCCTGCTGTCGCTCGTCATCGGGGTCCGGCGTTTCCACGCCCCGGCGGAGGATGAGGCGCGACGGCGGCTGGAGCGCGACAGCGGACTGGACCACCGTCCGCTGCACACCCTGCGCGACCGTCCTGCCGGCAACGACCCGATGGCCCAGGCCCTGTGGCGCCTGCACCAGGAGCGCGCCCGCGCCGCGATGCGCAGCCTCCGCGTCGCATGGCCGGGGACCGAGGTGCCGTCGCATGACCGCTACGCCCTGCGCGCCCTTGTGATCCTGGCGCTGGTGGTGGCGGGGGCCGCCGCCTGGGGCGATTGGCGCCCGCGGGTGGCCGCCGCCCTGACCCCGCGGCTGGACGGCGGCACCGCCATCGCCACGGCGACGCTCGATCTCTGGATCAACCCGCCCGAGTACACTGGGTTGCCGCCGGTCTTCCTGAAATCCGGCTCAACTGCGACCCCCGCAAACGCGAACGCCAGCCAGCAGGGAGCCAACAGGCAGGCGCCCGGCCAGCAGCCGACTGATCAGCCGGTCCAGGTTCCGCAGGGCAGCCTCGTGCTGGCCCGCGTCACCGGCGGCAACGGAACTCCCAGCCTGGAGGCCGGCGACCAGACCGGCCCGTTCGAGGCGGTGGATTCCGCCAATTTCCAGGTGCAACGGCCGGTGACCGGCGGCACCCGCATCTCCGTCACCCAGGGTGGCCGCACGCTCGGTTCCTGGCCGATCCAGGTGGTGCCGGACCGTGCGCCCATCGTCGCCCATGCCAGCCCGCCTTCGGCGGCGGAGCGCGGCGCCCTGAAGCTCGATTATGCCGCCCGCGACGATTACGGCTTGACCGAGGTGAAGGCGCAAATCCGCCTCGCCCCCGCCGTTCCGCCGGCGACCGCCATCGCACCGGACGGGACCGGGAAGAACGCGGACACGAAAAAGGCCGAGGACGCGAAGGCGGACAGCGCCGGGATGCTGGAGCTTGCGCTGTCGCTGCCCGGCATCCGCCCGAAGGAGGCGCACAGCACCGCCTTCCAGGACCTGACCGCCCACCCCTGGGCCGGCATGCCGGTGACCGTGCGCCTGACCGCCACCGACGGCGCCGGCCAGACCGGCCGGTCGGAGGACGCGGCCATCACCCTGCCGGAACGGACCTTCAACCACCCGGTCGCCCGCGCCATCGTGAACCAGCGCAAGATCCTCACCCGCAATCCGCAGGGTTCGCGGGTGCAGGTCGCCCGCGCGCTGGCCGAGATCTCCGCCCGGCCCGGCACCTATGGCGACGACATCGTCGCCTTCCTGTCGATGCGCACCGCCATCGCCCGGCTGATGCTGGATGAGAGCGCCGAGGCCATCCCCCCGCTACAGCAACTGATGTGGGAAACCGCGCTGCGCATCGAGGACGGCGGCCTGTCTCTCGCCGAAAAGGACCTGCGCGACGCCGAGAAGCGGCTGTCCGAAGCGCTGGACAAGAACGCGTCGGACGAGGAGTTGAACCGCCTGATGGACGAGTTGCAGGCGGCGCTCGACAAGTTCCTGGACGCCATGGAACAGCGGATGATGGAAGCGCTGCAGCGCGGCGAGCAGCTGCCCATGGTTCCGCCAGAGATGGCCGACCAGATGACGGACCGCAACGACCTGCAGCAGATGCTCGACCAGATGCGCGAGATGGCGCAGACGGGATCGCGCGACGCCGCGCGCCAGATGCTGTCCCAACTGCAGCAGATGCTGGAGAACATGCGCTCAGGCGCCATGGCCCAGATGAACCAGCAGAACGGCCAGCAGCAGAACCAGAACTGGGAGATGATGCAGCAGTTGCAGAAGCTGGCGCAGCAGCAGCAGCAGCTTCTGGACCAGAGCTTCCGCCAGTCGCAGGAATCGATGGACCAGCAGCAGCAGGGCCAGCAGGGCGAACAACCGCGCAACCGCCAGCCCAACCAGCGCCGCAATCAGAACGGCCAGCAGAATGGCCAACAGAACAACCAACAAAACCCTGGCAGCCCGACCCTGCAGAAGCAGGCCGAACAGCAGGAGGCCCTGCGCCGCCAGCTTGGCGAACTGATGCGCCGCATGGGCGAGCAGCAGGGCGGCGAGATCCCCCAGCCGCTGGGCCGCGCCGAACGCGCCATGCGTGACGCCGCCCAGGCCCTGCAGCGGGGCGCCCCCGGCGCCGCCGTGCCGTCGCAGACCGAGGCGATGGAACAGCTTCAGCAGGGCATGCAGGGCATGGCCGAACAGATGGCCCAGCAGATGATGATGGGCCAGGGTCCGGCCATGATGGGCCAGCAAGGCCAGATGCCGCGCCAGAACGGCCGCGGCCGCGACCCGCTGGGCCGCCGCCCGTCCGGTTACGGCATGCAGGATTCCAACGACGTGAAGATCCCGGAACAGTCGGAATTGCAGCGCGCCCGCGAAATCCTCGACGAACTCCGCCGCCGCTCCGGCCAGTACGGCCGCCCGCAGGAGGAACGCAACTACATCGACCGCCTGCTGAAGCAGTTCTGACCGGGACCTGCGGCCGAACGACGTCTCCTACCCGCGGAAATGGTCCTTGCGGTGGCGGAGTTCGGTGAAGACCTCCACCGCCGGGGCGCCGGACAGGCCGATGGCGGACTGGACGCCGGGGTCGTCGGCGCGCAGGAAGGGGTTGGTCCGGCGTTCCAGGCCGATGGTGGTCGGAATTGTCGGCTGGTTGCGCTCGCGCAATGCCGCGACCTCCTCCATGCGCTGCCGCAGGGCTGAATTGTCCGGGTCGACGGTCAGGGCGAAGCGACCGTTGGACTGGGTGTATTCGTGGCCGCAATAGACGCGGGTCGAATCGGTCAGCGACCGCAGGCCTTGCAGCGACTCCCACATCTGGGCGGGCGTGCCCTCGAACAGGCGTCCGCAGCCGAGCGAGAACAGGGTATCGCCGCTGAACAGCGTCTCCGCCGCCTCGAACCAGAAGGCGATGTGGCCGCTGGTGTGGCCGGGAACGGCGATGACGCGGGCCGTCTGCTCCCCGAACACCGTGCGGTCGCCGTCGCTCAGCGCCACGTCGAGGTCGGGAATGCGGTGGGCGTCGGCACGGGCGCCGATCACCGTGGCGCGGTGTCGGGCCTTCAACTCCGCCACGCCGCCGATATGGTCGTTGTGGTGGTGGGTCAGGAAGATGTGGCTCAGGGTCCAGCCGCGGCGCTCCAGCTCGGCCTGCACCGGGGCGGCGTCGCCGGGATCGACAACGCCGACCTTGCCGGATGCCGCGTCGCGCAGCACATAGATGTAATTGTCGGCGAAAGCCGGAACGAGAATGACCTCCACGGCAGCGGACTCCCTGCTGTTGCGATACGAAACCCGTGTTACGCTTGGGATACCATGTACACAGATATCGTCGATCTGAGGGAGTTCTACGAGTCCGGATTGGGCAGGACGGCCCAGCGGATGATCCGCCGCCGCATCCGCACCATCTGGCCGGACGTGCGCGACCAGATCGTGCTGGGCGTCGGCTATACCACTCCGTACTTGCGTCCCTTCATGGGCGAGGCGGACCGGGTGGTCGCCGTGATGCCGGCCAGCCAGGGCGTCAGCTTCTGGCCGGCGGAAGGGCCGGGCATGGTGGCGCTGGGCGACGAGGCCGACCTGCCCTTCGGCGACAACACCATCGACCGCGTCCTGCTGGTCCATGGGCTGGAGGGCACGGAACAGCTGCGGCCGATGATGCGCGAGATCTGGCGCGTGCTGGCCGGCGGCGGCCGGGTTCTGGCCGTGGTGCCGAACCGCCGCGGCCTGTGGGCGCGCGCCGACTGGACGCCCTTCGGCCACGGCTTCCCCTATTCGGCCTCGCAGCTGAAGCAGGTGCTGCGCGACACCATGTTCGTGCCGGAACGCACCCGCCACGCCCTGTTCATCCCGCCGCTGCGCTCGCATTTCCTGCAAAAGACGGCGCCGGCCTGGGAAGAGGTCGGCGTGCGCTGGTTCAAGGCCTTCGCCGGGGTGACGATGATCGAGGCGTCGAAGCAGATCTTCGCCGGCGTGTCGCGCCGGGCGGCGCAGCAGCCGGTGAAGCGCCGGCTGATCGTGCCCCTGCCGGGCGGTGCGGCCCCCGCCGCGCGAAGCGGCAGCGCCCGCATCATCACCGGCCCCGGCGGCGACCCGGCGGACGGGCAGCCCTACTCGCGGACCTGACGCAGGGCGTCGGACAACCGGCTGCCCAGCCCGCTGCCCAGGCTTCCCGCCCGCGCCGCGATGGTCTGGCTCAGCGTCGCCAGTTCGTCCAGCGTGCGCGTCACCCCGCCCAGCGTCTGTTCGGCGTCGCCGATCCGCTGTTCCGCCGCCATGGCATCCTGGCGGGAGCGGTCGAGCGAGCGGGCCACCTCGGCGGTCAGCGACGCCTGTTCGTCGATGGCGGCGGCGACGGTGCCGTTGATCGCTTGGATCGAGCCGATGGTGGAATGGATGCGGCCCAGCGCCTCGTCCACCGCAGCAGTCTCCTTCTGCAGGTTGGCGACCTGATCGGCAATCTGCTTGGTGGCGTCGGCGGTCTGGCGCGACAGGGCCTTCACCTCGTTGGCGACGACGGCGAAACCACGCCCGGCCTCGCCCGCGCGGGCCGCCTCAATGGTGGCGTTGAGCGCCAGCAGGTTGGTCTGGCTTGCGATGGCGTTGATCAGCTTCACCACGCTGGCGATCTGCTCCGCCGCGGAACGCAGGGAGTTCATGACGGTGGTGGCGCGGTCGCTGTCGGACGCCGCCTCCAGGCTGATCTCCCGCGCCTTGCTGGTGTCGCCGGAGATCTGGTCGGAGGTGGAGGCCAGCCGGTCGAGCATGCCGGCGATGGCGCCGACCGACCCGTCGACGGCCCGCGCGGCACCGGCGGCATCGGCGGTCTGGCGCAGCCCCTCGGTCCCGGCGGTGCGGACGGAGGCGACCGCCGCGTCCAGCCGGCGCCCGGCATCCGCCAAATCGGCGGCCAGCCCGCCGACCTCCCGCTCCACCCGGTCGGACAGGTCGCGCATCAGGGCGACGCGCCGGGTCTCCGCCGTCTCGGCCCGCAGGGTCGCCACCGCCCAATGACGGGCGAGGCGGGCGAAGCGGCGGGCCTGGTCGGCCGGCCCGGCGACGGCCAGCGCCCCCACCCGCTCGCCGTCCAGGTCGATGGCGATGGCGTATCCCTCGCGCATCGTGCCGCCCGACTTGGCCGCCTCCTCCCGGCTGACGGCACGCTCGTCCAACCGCCGCGCGACGATGTCGGCCGCGGCCGGGTGGCCGGTGCCGATCCGCTCCCGCGCGGTGGAGGCGGCGACGGTGCCGCCCTTGCCGATGAAGGACACGACGGCGTCCAGCTCACGGCCGATGGCATCGCAGAGATCCTGTGCGATGGTAGCGCTGATGTCCAAGGCGCTTCTCCCCTATCTTCGGTTGGTGCTTCCCGGCCCTGCCCCGCCCACCGGACGGAGAGCATCTGCCATGTTTTTGGTTATCTTCCGACACTACACGCAACATTTACAAACGCAGAGTTGAAAGAATGACGCAGCCGACCGTTCTGGTTCTTCCCGGCCTGGGCAATTCCGGACCGGGGCATTGGCAGACATGGCTGGAAAGCAGGCTGCCGGCGCTGAACCGCGTCGACCTCGGCCACTGGGACGCGCCGGAGCCGGAGCGGTGGGTGGAGCGGCTCGACGCGGCGGTCCGCGCCGCAGCCCTCGCAGCACCGGGACCGGTGGTTCTGGTGGCGCACAGTCTGGCCTGCATCCTGGTCGCGCGCTGGGCAGCGACATCCGACGCCGCCGACAAGGTGGCGGCGGCCCTGCTCGTCGCCCCACCCGACGTCGAGTCGCCGGATCGCGTGCCGGCGGTGGTCCGCCGCTTCGCGCCGGTGCCGACCGACCCGCTGCCCTTCACCGCGGTCATGGTCGGCAGCCGCAACGATCCCTACTGCGCCGCCGCCCGCGCCTGCGGCTTTGCCGCCCTGTGGGGCGCCGACTTCATCGATGCGGGCGAGGTCGGCCACATCAACGACGACAGCGGCCACGGCCCCTGGCCGATGGGCGAGACTCTGCTGAAGGACCTGCTGGCGCAGCTGTGAAGCAACCCCTTGCCGCTGCGGGGGCAAGGGTGCGACACAGGGCGCGTCGTCGCGCGCCCGCCAGCGGATTGGAGCTTATGACCGGCATTCCCATCGTCGAGGCCGCCCCGGCCAAGCTGAACCTGTACCTGCACGTCACCGGCCGGCTCGCCGACGGCTATCACGAGCTGGACAGCCTCGTTGCCTTCGCCGAGTTCGGCGACGTCATCACCCTGACCGCGGGTGCCGCGCGGGTGGCGCTGCGTGGCGCCGACCTGCCGCCGGCAGGGCCGCGGCTGGCCATCGCCGGCCCCTTCGGCCCGGTGCTGATGGGCGAGAACCCGGCCGATAATCTGGTGATCCGCGCCGCCCATGCGCTGGCTGCCCGGCTAAGACGCCAGGCCGACGTGATGATCGCGCTGACCAAGGCGCTACCGGTGGCGTCCGGCATCGGCGGCGGGTCGGCCGACGCCGCCGCCTGCCTGCGGGCGTTGGCTCGCCTGTGGGGGGTGGCGGCCGACGATCCGGCGCTGTTCGCGGTGGCCGCCGGGCTGGGCGCCGACGTGCCGGTCTGCGTCGCCGGGCGCAGCTGCTATTTCGGCGGCATCGGCGACGTGCTGGACGAGGCGCCGGAGTTGCCGGAAACCCATGTGGTGCTGGTCAACCCGAACGTGCCGGTGCCGACGCCGGCGGTGTTCAAGGCGATGGCCGCCGCAAGGGCGGCGAATGGCGCCGGATTCTCCGCGCCTGCCCGCTTCACCCGCAAGCCGGCGGACGCCCGTGATCTGGCAGCGCTGCTGCTGGAGCGGACCAACGACCTCACCGCCCCGGCCCTGACGGTCGCCCCGGTGATCGCCGACGTGCTGGCGGCGCTGGAGCGCAGCGCCGGCTGCCTGCTCCCCCGCCTGTCGGGCAGCGGCGCCACCTGCTTCGGCCTCTATGCCACGGCGCAGCAGGCGGAGGCCGCGGCGAAGGCCATCGCCGCGGCGGAGCAGGGCTGGTGGGTCAAACCGACACGTCTGCGCCCCACCCCGCCCGACGCCCCGGCCCTGCCGCGCGACATCGTCGCCGATCCCGTTGCCGCCGTCCCGCCGCCGACCGCTCCCTTCCCCGACACCGGCGGCTGGGGAGTCGGCTGACCGGGGGCGATGCGGCTCAGGCCCGCATGTAGCCCCAGCCCTCCGCCTGCGCCTCGGCGATGTCGAGGACGCCGGCGGGGACCACCGTCAGCCCCTCCGCCGACCGGCCGGTCTTCGCCAGCGTGTTGCCGCAGACGCGCAGAAGCCGGTCGGTCTCCGCATCCGGGGCATCCAGCGCCGCTGCCACCGCACCGGCATTCACCGCGATCCGCACCTCGGCGTCCGCCCGCGCCTTCAGCAGGTTGCGGGCATTGTTCCGTGCCCGCTCCAGCGCCGCCGGGGTGGGAGCATGGATGACCAGACGCAGGGGGCCGTTCGGGTGCGGGGTCATGGCGGTCATTTCCCCATGGCGGCGTCGTGGAAGGACAGGTCGAACAGCGCGTCCACGTCGACCGGCTCGGTGATCTGGCCCAACGTCTGCTGAAACGCCTGCATCCGCTTGGTGGAGTCCAGGATCACCCTGGGGTCGTCGACGAAGGTCGTCGCGTCGGAGGTCAGCGCCGCCCGCATCACGTCGCGCTCGACCAGCCCCTTGCCGATGATCTCCGTCACCAGCTCCGCCGTGCGGTCGGGGTTGGACTTGGCGAAGGCGGTGGCGCGGATGTGCAGCTTGACCAGATCGGCGACGGCGGCGCGGTTGTTGGCGATGGCATCCTCCGTCACCGCCAGGACGGCGCCCGGCTGCTTGGGGAACATGGTGCCGGCCTTGGCGATGATGGCGGCATCCTGCAGGCGCGACTGCACCAGCGTCAGGATCGGCTCCAGGATCGAGGCGCCGTCGATCGCGCCGGTCAGCAGCGCCTGCTGCAGAGGCTGCTCGCCCATGCCGACGATCTCGACATCGTCCGCACCGATCCGGGCGACTTCCGCCATCCAATAGCGCAGCACCGTGTCGGGCACCGAACCGGCCGGCAGCGAGCCGATCTTGGGCCGCCGGCCGTTGGCCGCGCGGAAGGCCTTGATCCCCTCCGCCGGGCTGGCGGCACCGGCCATCGCCTTGGCCAGCGGACCGCCGCCGATCAGCGCCACCTGATCGATGACGTTGGCGGCGACGACCTTCAGCTTAACGCCCTTCGACCGGGCGATCATCGCCGGGCCGATTCCGACATAGGCGACGTCCAGCGTCCCCGACGCCAGCGCCTGGATCATCGCCGGACCCGACTGGAAGCCGGTGGTCTGCAGGGTCAGTCCGGCATCCTTCGCCCATCCCTCCCCCGTCAGCACATAGAGCTGGGTCATGGGGATGATCGGGATATAGCCGACGCGCAAGCTGGTCGCGGCGAAGGCCGGAAGCGGCAGCGACGCGGCGGCACCGGCGGCGAACGCGCCCAATGCGGCGGCACCGGCCAGCAGCCGGCGGCGGGCGATGGGAAGGGTGGTGTTGGAACGGCTGGTCGTCGGCATTGCTGTCTCCCTTTGCCGGGCAAAGCTAGCCCGCCCGGCCGGGAAACTCAATTCACAACATCCCCAGATGACACATTCCGGCATTCAACAACGATATCTTGTTTTACTGTTCGCCATGCTGCCGGCGACGGACGGGCCGGATCAGCCACAGGTTCAGCGCAAGGCTGACCAAGGCCGCGCCGCCGATCACCGCTGCCATCGGCAAGGCGGTGCCGTTGGCCATCAGCCCGACCGCCCAGCCCGATGCCGCGCCGATGCTGAACTGCAGCATGCCCGCGAGCGCCGATGCGGTACCGGCCATCTGCGGGAAGGACTGCAGCGCCCCGGCCATGGAGTTGGCGAAACAGAACCCGGTCAGCGACATGAACAGGAACAGGCAGCCGACCAGCCCCCACAAGCCCCCCCAGCCGCTCGCCACGACAGCGACCAGCAGAATGCCGCTCGCCGCCGACAGCCAGACGCCGGTCCGCAGCATGACGTCAGACCCGAAGCGCATCACGGCGCGGCTGTTCAGCGTGTTGACGATGATCATGCCGACGATGTTCAGTCCGAACAGGAAACCGTAATTCTCCGGCTGCACGCCGAACAGCTCGATGTAGACGAAGGGCGAGCCGGAGATGAAGGCGAACATCCCCGCATAGATGAAGGACGATCCCACGGCATAGCCGAGGTAGCGGCGGTTGGTCAGCAGCGTGCGATAGGACTCCGCCAGCACCATCGGGCGCAGGCTGGTACGCCGCGTCTCGGGGTGGGTTTCCGGCAGGGTGGCGAGCGCCAGCATGGCGATGATGCCGAAGGCCGCCTGCGCCCAGAAGATCCAGCGCCAGTTCGCCCAGATCAGGATCTGCCCGCCGATCAGCGGGGCGATGATCGGGGCGGCGCCCATCACCAGCATCATCATCGACAGCACGCTGGCGGCGCGGTCGCGTTCGAACACGTCGCGGATCATCGCACGGACCAGCACCGGCCCGGCGCAGGCCCCCACCGCCTGCACGAACCGCCAGGCCGCCAGATGGCCGACATCGGTCGTCAGCGAACAGCCGACGCAGCCCACGGCATAAAGCAGGATGCCGGTCGCCACCGGGATCCGCCGGCCGAACCGGTCGCTCAATGCCCCCCACAGCAGCTGCCCGACGCCGAAGCCCAGGAAGAAGGCCGACAGCGTCCATTGCACCTGATCCTGCGGCGCATGCAGATCGCGCCCGATTTGCGGCATGCCGGGCAGATACATGTCGGTGCCCATCGGGCCGAACGACATCAGCACGCCAAGCGCCGCGATGAAGAAGGGGCTTTCGGCAGGCAAACGGGAACGGACGGCGGCAAGGCGCGCGAGCATCAGGAAATCCGAATAAGAAGGGGTGGGGAATCGGCCGGACGGAGTCCGCAGCCTTTAAGCTGATCCGTCACCCGCCTTGCGCAAAGTCCCGTCTCGTCATGGCTGCCCTGATGGGCGTGCGATGAGCCTGACCCGCGACAATCCAGGCTTTCGCCGGTTTGTCGCCCGATCCAGGGATCCGACCATTCAGCCGCGGCTTGCGGCGCAACAAAATTCTGGTTCCGTCAACGGAGCCATGGCTAGAATTGAGGTCGAGTACCGGGTTTTCCACCCAGTCGGAGGCTGTGCCATGCAGCACCCCAACCGCCGGTCGGTCCTGTCCCGCGTCGCCGCCGGGGCCACCCTGGTCCTGCTGCCGCAGCAATCGCAGGCGGCCGCCATCCGGCCGGGGCTGGTCTATGCGGCGGGCCAGAAGTTCGACAAGAGCTTCAACGAGGGCGCCTTCGCCGGCGCGGAACGGTTCAAGGCGGCCAGCGGCATTCCGGTGGTCGAATACCTGCCGTCCAATCCGGCGCAGTTCGACCAGGGTGTGGCTTCGCTGTTGCGGCGGGGCGTGACCGATCTTGTCGCCATCGGCTTCTACTATGCGACGCCGCTGGCCCGGCTGGCCCCGGCACACCCGGCGGTGCGCTTCACCCTGGTCGATGCGGTGGCGGAGGCGCCGAACCTCCGCTGCGTCACCTTCAAGGAGCAGGAGGGCGCCTTCTTGGTCGGCGTGCTGGCGGCGCTGGCGTCCAAGACCGGGACCGTCGGCTTCGTCGGCGCGCTGGACATCCCGCTGATCCGCAAATTCATCGCCGGCTTCGAACAAGGGGCGCGCCATGCCCGCGGCGACATCCGGGTGGTGGTGAACTTCGTCGGCACCACGCCCGCCGCCTTCAACGACCCCACCGCCGGCGCGGAAGTGGCGCGCAGCCAGTTCCAGCGCGGGGCCGACGTGGTCTTCGCCGGGGCGGGCGTGTCGAACTTCGGCATCTTCGCCGCGGCGAACGAGGCGCGCCGGCTGGCCATCGGCGTCGACAGCAACCAGAACTACCTGTATCCCGGCTCCATCCTCACCTCCATGCTGAAGCGGGTGGATCTGGCGGTGGACTCGACCTTCCAGGCGGCGCTCCAGGGGCGATGGAGCGCCGGCACGGTGGCGCTGGGGCTGGCGGAGGGAGCGGTCGATTACACGCTGGACGAAAACAACCGGGAGCTTCTGACCCCCGCCATGCTGGACGCGGCCGAGGCGGCCCGCCGGGCCATCGTCGCCGGCTGGATTCCCGTGGCGGACGGCAGTTGAACCCGCGGTCGATCCGAAGTCGGGGCAGGCTCAGGCCGGCGCCTCGCAAGGCTGCCAACCGAGGGCGGCGGACAGGTCGGCCCCCTTCAGCGTGGCGAAACTGGTCTTGATCGCGGTCAGGTCGGTGCCGCGCAGCACCACCCCGGCAAGGCTGGCGTCGCGCAGGTCGGCGCCGGTCAGCCGCGCCTTGGCGAAGCTGGTCGGCCACAGGCGGCTGCCGTCGCCGCTGAGGTCGACCTTGCGGAACTTGGCCCGCCACAGCTTGGCGCCGGCCAGATTGGCGCCTTCCAGGTTGCAGCCGGACAGGTCGGCGCTGGTGAAATCCGCATCGCGCAGGTCGCTGTAGGACAGGTCGGCCATCATCAGCTTTGCGCCGGAGAAGTCCGCCCCGCGCAGCCCGGAGAAACGCATCACCGCCCCGCACAGCAGCTGGTTGGCGAAATTGTAGCCGCGCAGGTCGATGCGCTGCAGTTGGATGCGCTCGCCGCCCTTGCCCAGCTTCTCCACCCAGATCTGATGCTCGGCGATCAGGTCGGTCATCCGCGCCGCGGTGGTGGTCAGGCCGGTTCCGTCCACATCGACGCCGTGCCGCTCCAGCGCCACCCGCAACTCCTCATGCAGGCGGGCGCCGCACATCAGCACGCCGTCCAGCGTCGCCTTGCGCATGGTGGCCCCGGTGAGATCCGCCCCGATCAGGATGGCGCCGCTGAGGTCGCTGCCGCTGAAATCGGCACCGGACAGGTCGCTGCCGCTGAAATCGCACTGCGCCATCCGGCAATCGGTCAGGATCGCCTTGGTCAGGCTGCAGCCGACGAAGGTCGTGGTGCCGTCGCTGTTGCCGGCCGCCCGGAACTCGCCCGCGTCCAGCACCATGCCGCGGCGCAGGTCGGCGCCCTGGAGGTTGGCGTTCTGCAGCTTCGCGCCATCGACCCTGGCCCCGCGCAGATCGGCGCCCTGCAGCTGCGCGCCGGTCAAATCGGCCTTCGACAGGTCGGCGCCGTAGAGATCGGCCTTCGACAGCACGGTGCCGACCATCCGCGCCCGCGCCAGGCTGGCACCCGTCAGCTTGGCGCCCGACAGGTTGACGCGGTTGAGGCCCAGCCCGGCCAGATCGTAAAAGCTGAGATTGGCGCGGCGCCCCCGTCCGGCCGGGTCGCGCAGCAGCCATTGCTGGTGCCGCACCAACGCGTCGCGAACCGCCCGAAGGTAGCGTTCATCCGTCATGCGGCGCGTCGATGCCCCGGCATTGCCGTCCCGGACACGCTGTCCCGAACTGTTGGCAACCGGGATGTTACCGAAACCGATTTAGTTTCGGAAGGCATGTCCCCTCGAACCTTCGCCAGACCGGCAAGAATCTTTTGTCGCAGCCTCAGATCCGGTCCGATATAGAACCGCCGCCGTCACAGCCGCGTGATCGCTCTTCCGACCCGCTTGGGCCGGCGGCAAATCCGACCAATATAGTGGGTCTCGAACACCGACCACCACCAGCGGAGACCGGCGGCATGCCCGAATCGGACAAGGCCAACACGGCCAAAAGCGAACAGGACTGGAAGCAGGAGCTGTCGCCCAATCAGTTCAAGGTTCTGCGCGAACACGCGACCGAGTATCCCGGCACCAGCCCGCTCAACGACGAGAAGCGCCGGGGCGTCTACCGCTGCGCCGGCTGCGGGCAACCCCTTTATGCCAGCGACACCAAATACGAGAGCGGGTCCGGCTGGCCCAGCTTCTGGGAGCCGATTCCCGGAGCGGTGGAGACCTCCACCGACTACAAGCTGGCCTATCCGCGGACCGAGGTTCATTGCGCCAGCTGCAAAGGCCATCTCGGCCATGTCTTCGATGACGGGCCGCAGCCGACAGGGAAGCGCTACTGCATGAACGGTGTCGCCATGACTTTCGTGCCCTCGGAAAAGTCCGGCTGACCCACGGAACTATGACCGGGCGCCGGAGTCCTTTGCCTGATCGGCGTCTGGTCATAAACCCTCCCAAAAAAGGCGGGTTTACCCCTAATTGAGTTAAAAATGACAACCTTGGCACAGAGCGCGATGGTATGATCAGCCCCCGTGCGGCGGGTTGTCGCGAGGGCATCGCGACCCTCCGCCGTCCATGGCACCATGCGTCGTCGAAGCGGCGCGGGCATTCGGTGCAGCTGGCGGAGGGCGAATGGTCATTTCGGCCGAGTTCCTGGGGATGCTGCTTCTGATCACCAGCGCCGCCGCGCTTGGTCTGTCGATCGTGGTCGATGTCGGCCGCGTCAGCGCCGAAAAGGCGCGCGAGGCGATGAACCAGAGACAATACGACAAGAAGCGCGCCGCGCTGGCCGAATGGCGCCAGAAGACGGAGCGCAAGCGCGTCGACGTCACCACCCTGCAAGCCCGCCTGACCGAATTCAACGGCCGCCGCCAGAAGGCGCTGACGGAGTTGCGGGCGCTGGAATTCTCCAAGATCGAACTGGTGCACGAACTGGGCGACCAGGACTCCGACGGCGACGTCTACTGGGCGCAGTTGGCGGTCGGCCCCAATTTCAACGAGCTGGATCGCAAGGACATCGTCTTCTCGCGCCAGATCTGGGAATACCGCAACGTCGCGCACATCACGGCGCCGTCGGCCGAACAGGCGCACGGCACCGTGCGGACCAGCTTTTCCCAGCGCAACGGCCTGATCAGTTCGCCGGTGGTGCCGCTGGCGCTGGCCCCCGATCCCGAGGCCGAGGCGACCGCAGCATGATGGGAACGGCTTGATGACCGGCATGATGCTGTATTTCGCGCTTGGCCTGATGGTGCTGACCGTCCTGTCCAACCGCTACTGGCGCCGCCAGCTGACCCTGACCCGGGTCGCCATGTCCAAGCTGAAGGAGAAGGTGGACGACGTGACCAGGGAGGTCGCGGACGTCGCCTCCGACTATGCCCAACTGGCCCACCACCATGCGGACATGGAAAAGCGCGTCCAGAAGGCGGAAATCGACATGCAGGCCGCCATCCTGGAACTGGACCAGAAGAAGGGTGCCGCCATGCAGCGCTACTTCGTGTTCGACCGGAACGAGCCCCGCTCCGGCCGCTTCTGGGAGGTCGCGGTGCGCTTCCACCCGACCGCGGTCAGCTTTGCCGACCAGCGCGGTCATCGCGGCTGGTCCGGCATCCGCCGTTTCCTGCTGATCGCCGACGGCGAACGTGACGCGCGCGAGCGGGTGGCCGCCCGTTATCCCCGGAAGGCCGGCTTCGAGATCCTGGAGGTCGCCGGCTGCCGCCTGAACGGGCTGACGGTCAACCGAATTTCCGAACTCAGCACCTTCCGCAAGCCCGGCAAGCCGGAGGAGGAAACCGCAGCCGCCCGTCCGCAGCGCCGGACCTCGCCCGCCCAATCCTGACTTGAGCGCGATGGACGCAATCAGTCGACCACAGCCTGGAACATGTACCCCATGCCGTGGACGGTGACGATGCGCGTCGGGTCGGCGGGGTCGGGCTCCACCACCCGGCGCAGGCGGCGGACCAGCCGGTCGATGGAGCGGTCGTAGGGCACCGAGTCGCCACGCAGCGTCAGGTCCAGCAGATCGTCGCGGCTCAGCACCCGCCCCGGATTCTCGACGAAGGCGGTCAGCAGTTCGAATTCGGCCGAGGTCAGCCGCGCATCTTCGCCGCCGGGATCGCGCAGTCGGCGCTTGTCGAGATGCAGCTCCCACCCGTCGAACCGCTTCACCCGTCCGCCCGCCGGCCGGGTCGGCTTGGCGATGCGGCGCAGGAGGCTGCGGGTGCGGGCCAGGATTTCCCGCGGTTCGAACGGCTTGGTGATGTAGTCGTCGGCACCCAGCTCCAGCCCGATCAGCCGGTCCATCCGGTCGGAACGGCCGGTGATCAGGATGATGCCGATGTTGGAGGTGGCCCGCAGCTCCCGCGTCACCGCCAGCCCGTCCTTGCCGGGAAGCCGGATGTCCAGCAGCAGCAGGTCGATCCGCCCGCGCGCCAGCAGCGCCGACAGCTGATCGCCGTCGCGCGCCAGCATCACCCGATACCCTTCGCCTTCCAGATAGGCCTTCAGGGTCTCGCGGGTGATGGGATCGTCGTCGACCACCGCGATGGTGTTCATTGTCCCCCGTGACGGAGTCCGATGGCCGGCGGATTGTCTGCCGGCCCCTCATACCAAAGCTATCGGTTCCGCCAACCGGATACAAGGTGGAGCACACGGGTCCTCCCAAGCGGCATCCGCCGATTGTGCGGCGCACCGAGGGTCCGCAAATGGGGACAATCGCGCCGAACTTGCCAGATCGAGGGGACAATGCCACATTTGTACTCATGACAAATTGGACCCCGAACCTGGAGGGCCGCGCCGGCCCGCTCTACCGCGTCATCGCCGACGCGCTGGCCGACGACATCGCGGAGGGCGCGCTGGCGGTCGGCACCCGCCTGCCCACCCACCGCGACCTCGCCTTCCGCCTCGGCGTTACGGTGGGCACGGTGACGCGCGCCTATACGGAGGCGGAAAAGCGCGGCCTGATCGGCGGCGAAGTCGGACGCGGGACCTTCGTGCAGGGCCAGCGCCCGCCGGCGACACCCCTGCCGCTCGGCTGGCCGCCGGCCGGGGAAGCGTCCGTGGGTGAGACAGGGGCCGGCTCCGCCATCGTCAACATGACGACGGTCCATCCCGAACATGCCGTCGCGGTGCAGGCCTTCGGCCAGACGCTTGCGGCCATCGGCAGTTCCGGTCGCGCGGCGACGCTGATCGGCTACGGCCCGCATGCCGGGCTGCCCGACCACCGCACCGCCGCCGCCGCCTGGCTGGAGCGCCAGCACCGGGTGCAGGCGACGGCCGATTCGGTGCTGCTGACGACCGGGGCGCAGAACGCGCTGGCGGTGGCGCTGGCCGCCGTCGCCCGCCCCGGCGACGTCATCCTGGCGGAACGGCTGACCAACATCGGCACTAAGGCGCTGGCGGCCACCCAGGGCTATCACCTGGAAGGGGTTGCCATCGACGAGCATGGGCTGGTGCCCGACGCCTTCGACAGCGCCTGCCGCCGGCTGGGGCCGAAGGCGGTCTATCTGGTGCCGACCCTGCAGAACCCGACAGCGGTGGTGATGCCCGCCGCCCGCCGCCGCGAAATCGCCGAGATCGCCCGGCGTTATGGCGTGATCCTGATCGAGGACGACGTGTTCGGCTTCATGGTGCCGGATGCCCGGCCGATCCAGACCATGGCCCCCGACATCACCCTGTATGTGTCGAGCGTGTCCAAGAGCCTTGCCGCCGGGCTGCGGCTGGGCTTCGTCGTCGCGCCGGCGGAGTTGCGGTCCCGCGTCGAGACGGCCATCCGCGCCCTGCAGTATTCCGCCCCAGCCCTGCCGGCGGAGGTGGTGGCGCGCTGGATTCAGGACGGCACCGCCGACCGCATCGTCGCCACCCAGCGGGAGGAGGATCTGGCGCGCCAGCGGCTTGCCCGCTCCATCCTGCCGGCCGGGACCGTCTACGGCAGTTCGGCGGCACAGCATCTGTGGCTGGTGCTGCCGGAGCCCTGGCGGCGCGAGGATTTCGTCGGCGAGGCGCGCCGCCGCGGCGTGATCGTCACCGGCGCCGACGCCTTCGCCGTGGGCCGCGCCAGCGCGCCCCATGCGGTGCGCGTGGGGCTGTGCATGCCGCGCAGCCGCGACGAGGCAGCCCGCGGCTTGCGCGCGCTGGCCGATACGCTGGACGCACCGGCGGCGGCGATGCTGTCGATCGTCTAGGGACCGGCTGTTTACGCCCCTTGCAGCATCCCCTGCACCGCATCCATTGCCGCAAGCCCGCGGCCGAACACCGATTCCGCGGTCGCGGCAAGCTCCTGCGCCTCGACACGGCGGCCTTCGCGCATGCCGTCCTCGACCGCCCGCATCAGCCCGACGAAGCGGGTCAGGCCGAAATGGCTGGCGGCCCCGGCCAGACGATGGGCGATGTCTTCGATCTCGTCGTCGGGTGTATTGGCGGCGGTCAGGCGGGGCAGCCCCTCCTGCGCCGAGTCCAGCAGCAGCCCGCGGATGGTGGCGAAGCGCGCCGGACCGAGGGAGCGGATATAGCGTTCCAGGATTTCGTCGCTCACGTCCTCCTCCACGACCAGCGGGCGGGAAGGGATCGCGACGGCGGCCTCGTCGCCGCCTGTATCCTCACCATCGCCATCCCCGCGCGGGGCGACGGCGTTGGACAGCAGATGCATCAACCGTTCCGGGAAGATCGGCTTTTCGATCACCGCGTCGATGCCGGCGGTGATGTAGCGGGCGCGGTCGGCGGCGAAGACGTTGGCGGTCACCGCGACGATCGGCACCGCCGCCCGTTCGGCATCCGCGAAGGCCCGGATGCGGCGCGCCACCTCCGGTCCGTCGATGTCGGGCAGCCGGATGTCCAGCAGTACGGCGTCGAAACGCCGCCGGGCCGCCAGTTCCAGCGCCTTCTCCCCCGTCTCGGCGATGGTGATGCGGTGGCCGGCGTCGGACAGCAGGCCCAGCGCCACCTCCCGGTTGATTGCGTCATCCTCCACCAGCAGCAGGGCCAGCGACCGCACCCGGCTGATCGGCAGGAGCCGGCCGGGCCGCCGCGCCGGCAGGGCGGTTTCCTCCACCAGCTGCAGGGGGATGGTGACGGTGAAGACGCTGCCCAGCCCGACCGCGCTGTCGACCCGGATGCTGCCCTGCATGGCGTCCAGCAGGTGCCGCACGATGGCGAGCCCAAGGCCGCTGCCGCCGAAGCGCCGGGCGATGGTGGGATCGGCCTGTTCCAGCTTCTCGAAGATGGCGGCCCGGCGTTCCGGCGGCACGCCGATGCCGGTGTCGCGCACGGCCAGCCGCAGCATTTCGCCGGTCTCTCCGCTCCCGGAACGTTCCGGTGCCGGTTCGATATCGACGCGCAAGTCCACCCCGCCGCGTTCCGTGAACTTCACCGCATTGCCGACGAGGTTCACCAGGATCTGGCGCAGCCGCTGGCGGTCCACCACCACCAGTTCCGGCACCTCCGGCGCGATGTCGAGGTCGAGATCGATCCCCTTCTCGTTCGCCAATCCTTCCACGGTCGCAACGACCTCTTCCAGCACCGGCAGCAGGGCGCAGGGCGCAGGATCGAGGTCGAGCTTGCCGTCTTCGATCTTGCGCAGATCGAGGATGTCGTTGACCTGATCGAGCAGCCCGTGGCCGCAGCGCATGATCGACATGGCATAGCGCCGCTCGCCCGCATGCAGCTGCCCGGTCAGCAGAAGCCGGCACAGGCCGAGGATGCCGTTCAGCGGCGTACGCATCTCGTGGCTGACGGTGGCGAGGAATTCGGTCTTGGCGGCGTCTGCCCGCTCCGCCCGCTCCTTGGCCTGCCGCAGCTCCTCCCGCGCCCGGCGCGAGGCGGTGACGTCGTTGGCGACGCAGATGATGCGGCAGCGGCCGTCGCCCGACCATTCGAAGGGGTGGCGCTGCAGGGCGAAGACCGCAGTTTCACCGTTGCGGGCCAACGCCAGCTCTTCAACGCCCAGCGACCGCATGGAGCCGGGATCGCCGCCGGCCAACGCCCGCCCGGTCTCCGGACCCAGCACCTCGGCCAGGGTGCGGTCCTCGATGTCGGCGCGGCGGGTGCCGAAGCAATCCTCCGCCGCCCGGTTCCACAGCACGACCCGCCCGGTATCACCCTCCAGCACGTAGAGCACGCTCGGCACATTGTCGATCACGGCGTCCAGGAAGGCTTGGGTCCGGCGCAGCAGCTCCTCCGCCTCGCGGCGGCGGGTGATGTCGACGACCGAACTCAGCAACACCTCCTCCCCCTGGAATTCGAAGGCGATGCCGGACAGCAGGCCCCACAGCCGGCGGCCGGTCCGGGTCACCAGCTCCGTCTCCACGTCCAGCGCCAGCCCGCTGGCGAAGACGTCGCGGACAAATTCCTCCCGCACCGCCGGCACATACCAGACGGTGGCGGCCGGCCGGCCCAGCAGTTCGCCGGCATCGGCGGCCTCGAACAGGTCGGCGGCGCGGCGGTTGACGAAGCGGATCTGGCCGTCGGCGCGGCCGGAGATCACCAGCGGGACCGGCGCCGCCTCCAGCACCGTGCGCAGCCATTGCTCGTTTCGGCGCAGGGCCTCGCTCTTGTCCTCGGTCTCCTGGATGTAGAAGCGCAGCGCGCGGGCCAGCTCGCCGATCTCGTCGGCGCCGGTCGCCGGCACCTCCGCCCTGCCGCCCCCGGTGCGGTCGCGGATCGCCTCGCTGACCGCCCAGAGACGGGCCAGCACCTTGCGCCGGACATACAGCACCGACAGCACCATACCCAGCACCACCACGCCGACCGAAGCGAAGAACAGGCGGGTGTAGGTGGTCGATACCTCGATCACCTGCTGGCGGCTTTCCTCCGCCGCCTTGGTCTGCTCGACGAAGATGCCGGTGTTGAGGCCGGTGTTGACCAGCGACACCTGATTGGCGCGGTCGACCAGCCCGTTCAGCGCCTCCGACGCCTGCAACTCGGCCTGCCGCTGGCGAAAGACGGAACGGTCGCCCTCCACCACCGCGCGCATGCCCTCGGCCAGCCGGGCCAACCGGTCCGATACGCCATCGACAGGCACTCCCGGTACGGATGCGGCGAGACTCTCCAGTTGCGCCGCCGCGCCGTCGGCCAGACGGGCCAGGGCGAAGCTGTTCTCCGCCTGATGGACCGACGCGATCAGGAACAGAAGCCGCTCGGCCATCGCCAGCCAGCGCTGAACGCCCACGTCCTCGACCCCGCGCAGTCCCGGTTCCGCCAGGGCATCGGCCATCCGCCGCACGTCGCGCGTCCGGTCGGCCAAGGCGCGGCGGGCGGCGACGCGGGCGGTCACGCCGCGGTCGATAGCGTCGCGCAGCCGCAGGATCTCGTCGCGTTGCTGCTTCAGCCCGGCGATCCGCCTTGCCTGGGGGGCATCGGACGAGTCCATCTCCGCCAGCAGCCGGTCATAGCCGTCCAGCTGGTCCGCCAACCCCTGCTTGATGGTTTCGCGGCCGAAATTGTCGTCCGACAGGGCCAGTTGTTCCAGGGTCCGCATGATCCGCTGGTGCTGGCGCTCCAGCTTGGCGGAGGCGACCACGGCCGGAAACTGCTCCGACGTCACCTTGGTGATTCCGGCATGCAGGCCGTCGAAGGCGATATAGGCGCCAAGCCCGATCAGGAAGGCGACCAAACCATTGAAGGCGAGCGCGCCGAACAGACGCGCGCCGACGCCGATCCTCACCACGCCCGCCTTGCCGGCTTCGGACCTGCCGGCCTCCGACTTGCTGCCGCCCGCCATTCCCAATCCCGCCAGTCCCGTCCAGACGCCCAGCCCCGACACCCCCAATCGTTTGCGCGGTGCCGTGGGCAGCGTATCATAGCGGCGCCGTAGGATAAGGGGAGAAGGATGGGGCCGAAGCCTGTTGCCGTCGCGCTGGGACTGATTCTGGCGCTCGTCCCGGCGGTTGGCGGAACCGCCGCCGGGGCGCAGCCGGACGCGCAGCCCGTGCCGAACGGCGACCGCCCGGTCCTGGCGGAGATCGAGAGGCGGGGGGTGGTTCGCTGCGGCGTGTCCTTCAATCCCGGCTTCGCTGCCAACGACGACAACGGGCGGCCGGTCGGCTTCATGGTCGATCTGTGCCGGGCGCTGGCCGCCGCCGTCCTGGGCAAGGCCGACGCCGTGGAGATCCGCCGCCTGTCCAAGCCGCAGGAGTTCGACGCAGTCGCCGCCGGTGAGGTCGACGTCTCCTTCGCCCAGACCTCCTGGACGCTGACCCGCGACGCGACCTACGCCGTCGATTTCGGTCCGCCGGTCTTCCACGACGTGCAGGGGATCGCCGCATGGCGCCTGCCCGACGGCCGGTCGGCGTTGGACGGAACGGAGCTGACGGTCTGCGTCCCGGCCGGAACCACCACCCAGGCCGAACTGGAGGCGCTCGTGGCCGGCGGAAAACGATCCTGGAAGCTGCGGAGCTTTCCCGGCTGGCCCGATGCGCTGGAGGCCTTCCTCAGCCGCGACTGCACGGCACTCAGCGCCGATCGGGCCCTGCTGACCACCGCGCTGCACATGCTGGAGTCGCCGAAGGAGGCGCTGGAGATCGCCGACGCCCCTCTCCCGTCACGCGAACCGCTGGCTCCGCTGACGCCGAACGCCGACCGCATGTGGATGGCGGCGGTGCGCTGGACCATCTATGCGCTGTTCCTGGCCGAGGATGCTGGCGTTACCGGCGCCAACGCCAATTTCCAGCGGATCACCGGCGGCAGTGAGATGCGGCGCCTGCTGTCCGGCCTGCCGGAGGTCGCGGCGAAGGCGGGCCTGCGCCCGGACTGGGCCTATCAGGCGGTGGTGCAGGTCGGGAATTACGGCGAGATCTTCGAACGCAATCTGGGCAGCCGGTCGCCATACAAACTGGACCGCGGACCGAACCGGCCCTGGACACAGGGCGGACTGCTCTACGCGCCGGTATTCCAGTAGGCGTGACCGTTCGGGCGGACACATCGCACCTGTCCAAAGGACTAACGTAACCCAATACCGCAACACCTGATACCCCCGACCATGGTCGGGGGTGACGCGGATAATTTGCTAGGCACACTATCGGTCGGAAAACCAAGGAGCGGGCTCGGTTATCGGTCCATATGACCGGAATGCGCCGCCCACTAAAAACCAACCGATATGCATGACTATTCACTTGGGAGGGTGAAGACCATGGCCTATGCGGCTTCGTCGGGCGATGCCGTCCGACCGATGACGGGCGAGGAGAAGAAAGTCATCTTCGCGTCCTCGCTCGGGACCGTTTTCGAATGGTACGACTTCTATCTCTACGGTTCGCTCAGCGCGGTCATCGCCGCGCAGTTCTTTTCCGGGGTCAACCCGACCGCGGCCTTCATCTTCGCGCTGATGGCCTTTGCCGCCGGCTTCGCCGTCCGGCCCTTCGGCGCCCTGGTCTTCGGCCGTCTCGGCGACATGATCGGCCGCAAATACACCTTCCTGGTCACCATCCTGATCATGGGCGTGTCGACCTTCATCGTCGGCATCCTGCCCAACTACGCATCCATCGGCATCGCCGCCCCGATCATCCTGATCATCCTGCGCCTGCTGCAGGGCTTGGCGCTGGGCGGTGAATATGGCGGTGCCGCGACCTACGTCGCCGAACATGCGCCGCACGGCCGCCGCGGCAACTACACCTCCTGGATCCAGACCACCGCGACGCTGGGCCTGTTCCTGTCGCTGCTGGTCATCCTGGGCTGCCGCGTGTCGATGTCGCCGGAGGATTTCAACGCCTGGGGCTGGCGCATCCCGTTCCTGATCTCCATCGTGCTGCTCGGCATCTCGGTGTGGATCCGCCTGATGCTGAACGAATCGCCCGCCTTCAAGAAGATGAAGGACGAGGGCAAGCACTCCAAGGCGCCGCTGACCGAGTCCTTCGGTGAATGGAAGAACCTGAAGATCGTGCTGCTCGCCCTGTTCGGCCTCGTCGCCGGCCAGGCGGTGGTGTGGTACACGGGCCAGTTCTACGCCCTGTTCTTCCTGACCCAAACGCTGAAGGTCGATGCCCAGGCTGCCAACCTGATGATCGCGGCGGCGCTGCTGATCGGCACGCCCTTCTTCGTGATCTTCGGCACGCTGGCCGACAGGATCGGCCGCAAGCCGATCATTATGGCCGGTCTGCTGCTGGCCTGCCTGACCTACTTCCCGCTGTTCAAGGGCATCACCCACTATGCCAACCCGGCGCTGGAGGAAGCCATCGCGACCTCGCCGGTCGTCGTGGTCGCCGATCCGAACGAATGCTCGTTCCAGTTCAACCCGGTCGGCACCAGCCAGTTCACCAGCTCCTGCGACATCGCCAAGAGCGCGCTGGTCCGGCGCGGCATCCCCTACACCAACGAAGCGGCCCCGGCGGGCACCGTCGCGTCGATCAAGGTCGGCAGCACGGTCATCCCCAGCTACACCGCAGCCCCGCAGGCCAGCACGACCGTATCGCTCAGCCACGGCCCGACCGCCTCGCACGCGCCGACCGACGCCAAGGCCGCCGGCGCCGCCTTCGACAAGGGGCTGGGCGATGCGCTGAAGACCGCCAACTATCCGCCGAAGGCCGATCCGGCCCGCATCGACACGGTGATGGTCGTCGCCCTGCTGACGGTCCTGGTCATCTACGTGACGATGGTCTACGGCCCGATCGCCGCGATGCTGGTGGAGATGTTCCCGACCCGCATCCGCTACACCTCGATGTCGCTGCCCTACCACATCGGCAACGGCTGGTTCGGCGGCTTCCTGCCGACCACCTCCTTCGCCATCGTGGCGGCGACCGGCGACATCTACTCCGGCCTCTGGTACCCGATCATCATCGCCGCCGCGACCCTGGTGATCGGCCTGCTGTTCGTCCGCGAAACCAAGGACGTGGACATCTACCAGCATGATTGAGCAGGGTTCCGCCTGAGCAGGTCATAGTCAGGCAAAAGGGCCAGGCAAAAGGAAACGGGCGGAGGGGATGACCCTCCGCCCGTTTGCCGTCCGCAATCCGCCGTCAGGCGATCGACAGCGTCGCCTGCTGCTGCAGGGTATCGGCCGATGCGAAGGCCGTGCCGGTGCTGGTGCCGAGCGGTGCGGCGCTGCGGCCCTCCTCATAGCCCTGGGCGACATAATGGGCGGTCGCCGCCTGCAGGTCGCCGCCGAAGGCGGCCTGCAGGTCCGGATAGCGCGCCAGATAGGCGGAGGCGTCGAAGTCCAGGCTCCGCCCCTCGTTCCGGCCATAGGTGGCGTAATGCAGCGCCGCCGCCGTCGGATCGTTGCCGAAGGCCTGGATCAGGTCCGGATTGGCCGCCAGATAGCTGGTGGCGTCGAAGTCGGCCTGACGGTTCTCGTTGCGGCCGACCTCGATGTAGTGGCGGGTCGCCTCGGCCGTGTCGGTGCCGAAGGCCACGGCAAGGTCGGGGTTGTCGGCCAGGTAGCCGGCGGCGTTGAAGGTCAGGGCGCGCCCTTCGCTCCAGCCGAAGGACCGGTAATGGTCGAAAGCGGAGTCGCTTTCGGTGTTGTAGACGGCGGCGAGATCCGGGTTGGCCGCGAGGTAGGACAGCGCGTCGAACACCGGGGCGGTGGCGCTGGCGACCGTCTGGTCGGTGTACTGGATGAACTCGACATTGGTCAGCCGGTCGTAGCCGCCGGCGTCGATCACATAGATCTCGCCGTTGTGCTTGACGGCGCCACTGTCGGCGAGCGACGCGCTGCGGGCGACCGTGTCGATCCCGTCGCTGCCGTCGATGATGTTCACACCGCTGCCGCCATCAAGCAGATCGTCGCCCATGCCGCCGTTGATGGTGTCGTCGCCGGCATAGGCGCGGATCGTGTCGTTGACGTCCGACCCGGTGAGGCTGTCGTTGCCGCCCAGCAGCGCGGCGCGGATCGCTTCGGGATCGGTGCCGGCGGCCTCCCAGCCAAGCGCCGTCGCGACCGGCAGGTTCAGCTGCGACACCGACAGGCCGGGAACGCCGTTCGTGGAGTTGGTGACGCTGGAGATGGTGCCTCCGGTCAAGGTCTGGCCGGCGGCGTCATAGGTGAAATTGCCGCGGAAATCGGTGGAGCGGCCGTCGGCATAGTTGATGACGAGTTGGTTGGGTGTGGCCACGGCAACTGTGCCGCCCCGGATGCCCGTAACCCCGAGATCGTCGGTGTTGATGCTGGTCTGGGAACCGGCGCTGACCGATACCATTCGGACTCTCCTTAACCTTGCGTGTTCGACCAATGGCTTTGCAGCCCGCCACGGAGAACAGCGTAAGGCCGCTTGTGTCCCGGCATCTCCGGGCGTGCGGTCGGACGGCCCCCTTTGCCCCCTCCGTCGGCGATGCCACTCTTTTTCGCCCGGCCAAAGGTGGGCGCTGAACGGGGACGCGGCGTCGGCACGAGCACTGTGATAGGCTGCCGCCCCAAGGGAGAGAAAATCAAAAGCGGGATGCGAAAAGCCCCATGGAAAGCTGGTTCATTCTGGCCGCGTCGATGGCCTATCTGCTGTCGCTGTTCGCCATCGCGTGGTACGGCGACCGGACCGGCGATCAAGGCACCGAGCGGCGCACGCCCTGGCTCTATGCGCTGAGCTTCGGCGTCTACTGCACGTCCTGGACCTTTTACGGCGCGGTGGGGCGGGCGGCGACCGGAGGCTTCTACTTCCTGCCGATCTACATCGGGCCGATCCTGATGATCGGACTGGGCTGGCCGGTGCTGGCCCGCATCGTGCGGGTGGCGAAATCGGAGAACGTCGTCTCCATCTCCGACTTCCTGTCGGCCCGCTATGGCAAGAGCCGCAGCCTGGCGGCACTCGTCACCGTCGCCGCGGTGATCGGGCTGCTGCCCTACATCGCCCTGCAATTGAAGGCGATCAGCGTCAGCTTCGAGATTCTGGCCGGGGCGTCGCTGGGGACCGACCTGAACCAGATGCCGGGCGGGACCGCGCTGATGGCGGCGCTGCTGATGGCAGCCTTCGCCATCCTGTTCGGCGTGCGCAGCGTGTCGGCCAACGAACACCACCGCGGCCTGATGATGGCCATCGCCGCGGAATCGGTGGTGAAGCTGGCGGCGGCGCTGGCGGTGGGCGGCGCCATCGCCTATTCGGTCTTCGGCGATCCGGCCACCTTCTTCGAAGCGGCGGCGAACCATCCCGGCTTCCTCGACCTGATCCGGCTGGACAGCATCGGCGCGGACTGGTGGGTGGCCTGCCTGCTGTCGGCACTGGCGATCCTGTGCCTGCCGCGCCAGTTCCATGTCGCGGTGGTGGAGAACACCCATGGCGGCGACGTGCGGTCGTCGGCGAAGCTGTTTCCCGCCTATCTGGTCGCCATCAACCTGTTCGTGCTGCCGGTGGCGCTGGCCGGGCTGATGCTGTTCCCGGACGGCACGACCAATGCCGACACCTTCATGGTCTCCATCCCCTTGAGCCAGGGCTGGCCGTGGCTGGCGCTGGCCGCCTTCATCGGCGGCCTGTCGGCGGCCACCAGCATGATCCTGGTGGAGATGGTGGCGCTCAGCACCATGATCTGCAACGACGTCGCCGTGCCGCTGCTGATGGCTTTGCGCCCCGACGACCGGCGGCTGCGCGACGACCCGGCGGGGATCCTGCTGCTGATCCGCCGGTCGGCGGTGATCGTGCTGGTTCTGCTGTCCTACGGCTGCTACCGGCTGATCGGCCCGGCCTTCCCGCTGGCGACCATCGGCATGATGAGCTTCACCGCGGTGGCGCAGTTCGCCCCCGCCCTGCTCGGCGGCCTGATCTGGAGCCGCGCCAGCCGCGCCGGCGCCTTCGCCGGCATCTGCGCCGGCTTCCTCGGCTGGGCCTACACCATGCTGCTGCCGTCCTTCGCCGACGCGGGATGGCTCGCCTCCAGCGCCTTGCGGGAGGGACCGTTCGGCCTGACCGGCCTCAGCCCGGTGGCGCTGGCCGGCATCGCCGGCATCGATCCGCTGACCAATGCCGCGCTGTGGAGCCTGGGGCCGAACATCCTGCTGTTCGTGCTGGTCTCGCTGCTGACCCGGCCGTCGACGCTGGAGCGCCAGCAGGCCGCGCGCTTCATCAGCCTGCGCCGCTCCGCCGACGGAGAGGCCACCGGGCCGCGCGGCGCCACGCTGGCCGACCTGCACGATCTCGCGGTGCGCTATGTCGGGCAGGCCCGCGCCGACGCCGCTTTCTGCCGCTTCACCGGGGTGGAGGACGGCGACCTGCGCACCGCGCTGCTGACCCGCACCGACGGCGAGGCGATCCAGCTGACCGAGCGGCTGCTCGCCGGCGCCGTCGGCTCCGCCTCCGCCCGCGTGGTGGTGGCCGGGCTGCTGTCCGACCGCCGGCTGTCGCGCACCGACGCGCGGTCCATCATCGACGAGGCGTCGCGCGCCATCCTGAAACAGCATGAGCTGCTGCGCGCCACGGTGGAGAATGTGCCGCAGGGCATCGCCGTGTTCGACGAGGATTGGCGCGTCGCCACCTGGAACAACCAGTTCCTGGTGCTGCTGGACCTGCCCGACGGCTTCGTGCAGGTCGGCACCTCGCTGCAGGAGATCGTCGGGCTGATCGCGCGGCGCGGCGAATATGGCCGCAACGGCGAGATCGAAACCCTGCTGGAGCGCCGTTCCGACCCGCGCCGACGCAACAAGCCCGACGTCTACGAGCGGGTGCGTCCCGACGGCACGGTGCTGGAGATCGCGACCAACCCGATGCCGGGTCCGAAGCCCGGCGGCGGCGGCTTCGTCGCCGTCTATACCGACGTCACCGAGCGCCACCGCGCCGCCGCCGCCCTGCGCGAAGCCAATGAGACGCTGGAGCGCCGCATCGAGGAGCGCACCCACGCCCTGTCCGAAGCGAAGGCGGAGGCCGAGCGCGCCAATCGCGGCAAGACCCGCTTCCTCGCCGCCGCCAGCCACGACCTGCTGCAACCGCTGCACGCCGCCCGCCTGTTCCTGTCCGCCCTGGCCGAACGCAACGGCGACAGCGCCATCCGCCAGATCGACGCCTCGCTGCGGTCGGTGGAGCAGATCCTGGGCGACCTGCTGGACGTGTCCAAGATCGACAGTGGCGTGGTGAAGCCGAACCCGGTGCCGATGCGGATCGAGGAGCTGCTGAAGCCGCTGGGCGAGGAGTTCACCGTCCTGGCGAGCCGCCATGGTCTGGGACTGCGGGTGGTCGACTGCTCCGCCATCGTGCACAGCGACCCGACGCTGCTGCGGCGCATCCTGCAGAACTACCTCGCCAACGCCGTACGCTACACCCGCACCGGCCGCATCCTGCTGGGTTGCCGCCGCCGCGGGAGTTTCCTGTCCATCGAGGTGTGGGACACCGGCCCCGGCATCCCCGAGCACAAGGTGCCGGAAATCTTCATGGAGTTCCGCCAGCTCGACAACGATGCCGACGACCGCGGCAAGGGGCTTGGCCTCGGCCTCGCCATCGTCGAGCGTCTGGCCGGCATCCTCGGCCACACGGTGCAGGTGCGCTCCAGGGTCGGGCGCGGCAGCGCCTTTTCCGTCCTGGTTCCGCTGACCGATGAGCCGGTCGCCGCCCGTGCCGTGGTGGTCCGCCCGCGCGGCCGCGACCTGAGCGGCGTCCTGGTGCTCTGCCTGGAGAACGAGCCCGCCATCGCCCGCGCCACCGAGGATCTGCTGTCGAGCTGGTCCTGCCGCGTCGTCACCGCGGCGGCCCCCGACCTCGCCCTGGCGAAGCTGGGAGGACGCACGCCCGACGTGATCCTGACCGACTATCACCTCGACCGCAGCCTGACGGGGGTGGAGGCCTTGGCAACCCTGCGGGCCGCGCTGGGCAGCGATCTCCCCGCCGCCGTCGTCACCGCCGACCGCGACGCCGCCGTCCGCGAGGACATCGAAGCGGCGGGCTGCCGCCTGCTCTACAAGCCGGTGCGTCCGGGCGCACTACGGGCGCTGCTGGGGCAGTTGCTGGCGGAGGGGCAGCGGATGGCGGGCGATTGACGCACTGTGCCCCCTCCCTGTCCCTCCCCCGCTCACGCGGGAGAGGGACAGGGAGGGGGCAGGGGTTGCCTACTCCACCGGCGGCGGCGGTGCCGAGGACAGCGCCAACTGGCTCGCCAGCACCGCGGCCTGGGTGCGGGTCAGCACGCCCAGTTTGCGCAGAATCGTGGTGACGTGGGCCTTCACCGTCGTTTCGGCGACGTTCATCTCATAGGCGATCTGCTTGTTCAGCTTGCCCTCGGCGATGCCGGCCAGGACGCGGAGCTGCTGGGGGGTCAGGGTGGCGGCGCGCTGGGCGGGATCGGGGGCGTCGGTCTCGGGGCCGCCGTTGATCTCCGGCAGCCACAGCTCACCATCGAGAACGGCGTGGATCGCCTCGACGATCTGGGTGTTGGGGGCGGATTTCGGGACGAAGCCGGAGGCGCCATAATCGATGGCGCGCTGGATCGTCACCGGATCCTCCGACGCAGACACCACGATCACCGGAATCGCCGGATGTTCGGAGCGCAGCATCATCAGCCCGATCAGGCCGCTCATGCCGGGCATGTGCAGGTCGAGCAGGATGATGTCCGGCGGCTCCCCGGTGTCCAGCAGCGGCTTGATCTGCTCGAATCGCGACGCCTCCAGGATCACGGCGCCGGGGATCGCCTGCCCGATGGTCTGGGTCAGGGCGGTTCGCATCAGCGGGTGGTCGTCGGCGATCAGAATGCGGTGCGACATCGGCCTACTTGGACTTTCCGGGTATGGACATTCCGGGTTTAAAACCGTTCCAGCAGTATCCGCTTGCAGCCGTCCGTTGACAACTGCGCCCAATGCCGCGCGTCGACGTTTCCGAGAGATTTTACCCTTATCCGTCCGCGGACGGAATGGCCCCGGCGCTGGTGCGTTCGTGGATGGCCTGTCGCCGGAAGCGGTACAACTCCGCCGGCCGGCCGCCGGTCTGGCTTTCATAGCGCCCGGTGGGCTCGACGAAGCCGCCGGAGATCATCAGGCGTCGGAAATTCTGCTTGTGCACCCGCTCGCCTGACAGCGCCTCCACCACCAGCTGCAGCTGGTGCAGGGTGAAGGTCGGCGGCAGCAGTTCGAAAACGATGGGGCGATAGCGCAGCTTGCCGCGCAGCCGTTCCAGCGCGGTGGCCAGGATGCGCCGGCCGTCGCGCGCCATCGGCCGGCCGAGCGCCCGCGGCATCGGACCGCCGACACCGACCGACGAATCGACCCGCGCGGCGAGATCGCGGTCGCGGAAGGACTCCACCACCAGCCCGGCCTCGTAGAGAAGTTCGAACCGTTCCAGAACCCGTTCCATGTCCCAGTCCGCGCCGTCCAGCCCGAAGGCCATCTGGGCGCGCTCAGCCCGGCGCAGGCGGGTCTCCTCGTCGGGGGCCGAAGCTATCCAGCCGCCGAGCGCCGGGACGATCACGCCGTCCAGCAGCGGCGGGCGCTGGTCGCGCCAGTCCTCCCACGGGAAATGGTCGTAGAGGTCGCGCCATTCGGCCGAGGCGTCGCCGCCCAGCGGGCCGTCGCGGACCAGGGCGAGATAGCCGACCACGACCGACCGCGGGCCGCCGAACAGCTCGTGCGGGTCGCGGTAGCGGTCGCCGAAGGTGTAGAGCTGCTCGACATAGCGCAACGCGAGGCCCGACAGCCCCTCCGCCACCGCGCGCACGCCCTCCTGCAGGGTGCGGAAACGGTCGGGTTCGAAGGGCGCGCCGGGCAGCGCGTCGCGATGCGGCAACGGCTCGTCGCCGCGCCGGCGGTCTTCCGGCACGGCGAAGCCGCTGCGCACCGTCACGACGCGCGGCGTCCCGCCGGTCACCGCAACGATGGCGACCGACAGGCCAAGCTGGAGGGGCTGGGTCACGGCGCGCGCACGATTCCCCCTCTCCCCCCCGGGGAGAGGGTCGGGGTGAGGGGGAGGCGCGGCGGGACCGTTGCATAAATTCCGAAGCGGGGGGGCCCCCCCCCCCCCCCCCCCCCCCGGGGGGGGGGGGGGGGGGGGGGGGGGGGGGGGGGGGGGGGGGCGCCCGCCCCCCCCCCCCCCCCCGGGGCCGCGCCCGCCCCCCCCCCCCGGGCTCCCCGGCTGGACGAAGACGGTGAA